>NZ_JBCIVK010000005.1:0-578978 GCF_039409795.1 Kosakonia sp. PSU_27
CTCGGCGAGCTGTGCGCTCTGCCCGCTAGTTTGCTTTGTCGCCTCAGCCAGTTGCGCATCTGCTGCTTCGCGCGTTTTATTCGCCTCAGCGAGCTGTTTTTCCAGCTCTGCCGTTTTCGCCATGGCCAGCTGGCGTTTCTCCTCAGATGCCGCGCTCTGCTCTTTCGCCTCCGCCAGCTGTTGCTGCGCCAGCGCATTCTCTTCACTGCTCTGCTTCAGCTTCGCTTCCAGCTCGGCGAGCTGCGCACTCTGCCCGGTAGTTTGCTTTGTCACGTCAGCCAGCTGCGCATCTGCCGTTTCGCGCGTTTTATTCGCCTCAGCGAGCTGTTTTTCCAGCTCCGCCGTTTTCGCCATCGCCAGCTGGCGTTTCTCCTCAGATGCCGCGGCCTGCTCTTTCGCCTCCGCCAGCTGCTGCTGTAGCACTTTGTTATCGTTGCTCATCGACTGGAGTTGTTCGGCGTCCTGGGGACGCGGCGTTGCCTGAACCGTATTTAACTGCTGTTTCGCTTGCGCTTTCTCTTCACTACTTTGTTTTAGCGCCTCCTCCAGCTTCTCAATACGGGATGCCTGCATACTCATCTTTTTCATGGCGGCATCAAGCTGGCTGTTTAATGCGTCACCGGATTTATTTGCCTGCGCCAATTGTTGGCTAAGTGCCTGTAACTGCTGGCGCTGATTATCACCTTCACCAGACGCCTCCCCGGGTTTTACGATCGCGGCGGCCTGCTTTTTCCGTAGCGTTTTGATTTCATGCTGTAGCGCGGCAAGCTGGTCCTTAAGCTGCTTGATGTGTTGTTCACTCAAATCGGATGTTGGCGCTGGCAGTTTCACAGGGGCCAGAGGTGACGGGACAACAACCTCCCCTGCGGTGCCCCGATCCACCGTAAACGGTGAGTTCGGTTCGGCCGATATGATATGTTCTTTGTTCAGGCGTTCGAGTAATAAATCGGGCTCAGCATAGACGGAAAGAGAGAAAACCGATAACAGTACAGCAGAGGAGTGGCGTAGTTTTATCATAACTGTTTCAGCGTATTTGCTCGGCTGGACATATTCGCGAATACCGCGCTGCGCACGCGAGAACAAACAACTTCTACCTTGTTATCAATTTCCGTTTTCATTATTTCAGCGGCGTTCTTATCAATTATTGGCTGATTTCTCTTATAGACTTCGTAGCTATTATTAATCGTCTTAAATTGCTGGGTGTAGGTTTGAAACGCCGATTTATCCAAACCTTTTAATGCGGTAAGCCATTCGTAGCACTGCTGCGCCTGCTGCTTCTGCGGGGAGTCTTTCACCACCGAAGGCACTGTTGATTTAACACATCCCGTTAATGCAAAAGGTAACAAAAGGGAGACACATAAAAGGTAAAGTTGTGAGCGTCGCATAATATCCTCATCACTCAGACATATTCTTTCACTGAAATTCATTCAGTTAATAGATAAATTAAACATGGAATATCGGCCAAATAACAACGAGGATGAAAACTATCACGGCAGCATTTAAATAACAATAAGAAGACCCATACCCACAAAGGATATTATTCAGGCATCATTTATCTTTATATATATAGATAAATAATATTTTTAATGAATAAATAATATTGAAAGGCGTTTGAGTGAAAATAATAATGCCGCCTTCCGGGCAGAAAGGCGGCATGGGAAACTAGATATGCAGTTCCTGCAATTTTTCTTTCGGCAGGGCGAGTTCTTCGTTGCTGTTAACGCGAACATCGCGATCGAGAATGTGACGCGCGATTTCTTGCGCTTCTTCCAGAGAGTGCATCTGGTATGTCCCGCACTGATAGATATTCAGTTCCGGGATCTGACTTTGATCTTTTACTTTCAGGACATCTGCCATCGCCGCTTTCCAGGCATCGGCGACGCGCTGCTCGTCCGGCGTACCGATCAGGCTCATGTAAAAACCGGTGCGGCAACCCATCGGAGAGATGTCGATGATCTCAACGCCGTTGCCGTTGAGGTGGTTACGCATAAAACCGGCGAACAGATGCTCCAGCGTATGGATACCTTTTTCCGGCATTACTTCTTTGTTCGGTACGCAGAAACGCAGGTCGAATACGGTAATGGTGTCGCCGTGCGGCGTGTCCATAGTCTTGGCAACACGGACTGCTGGCGCTTCCATACGGGTATGATCGACAGTGAAGCTATCCAATAATGGCATTTAGTCACCTCCGACAGTGATTTTTTAAAAATAAAATGAACTCTTTTTTCCCGTGCGAGTCTGAGTATATGAAAGACGCGCATTTGTTATCATCATCCCTGATCTTCAGAGATGAAATTTTGGCCACAGAGATGTGGCCTTTTTCTTTTGCATCAAGCGTGGCGCGCGAGTAACGCCTCGAATGACTCCGAATCTCCGGCTTCAACCTCTGCCTGACGCACCAGCGACGCTTTGCACTCGGCGATAAAATCTTCCTCAAGCAAAATTTCCAGTGGCTCTTCACGCAGCTGCGAACGGTACTGATCGCCCAGGGCTTTCCCCGTGCCGCCGATACCATTATCAATCATCGAGCGCAGAATGCGCGCAGAGAATGTCAATTCTGGATCGTCGAAGCTGGCAACCAACTGGTCGCACACTTTTTCGTACTCTTCGCCACCGTACACGCCATCCAGCGTCTGCGCTACTCGTTTCAGATCGCTAAACAGATCCTTACCGACCTGAGCGAGCGGGAACTGTGCGGTTTCGCAGCCCATTCCGAGCGTCAGACCGGGTTTACGCCCCTCAAGAATCACGCGATTCCAGTTAGTACGGGTGCACAGTAATTCATCGCTGCTCATTTCCGGCGCATCAGCCAGCGCGCACCAGACCATAAACAGATCGAGGAAGCGCACCTGCTGCTCATCAACGCCAATGGCGGTGAATGGATTGATATCCAGAGAACGAACTTCGATGTACTCAATGCCGCCGCGCAGCAACGCATCCGATGGTGTTTCGCCACTTCGGGTCACACGTTTCGGGCGAATGGGCGCATACAGCTCGTTTTCAATCTGCAGAATATTGGTGTTGATCTGTAAGTATTTGCCATCTTTTTTCAGACCAATTTTGGCGTATTCCTCAGAAGGCGTTTTAATTGCGCGCTTCAACGCCACCACATAGTCGTGCAGGTTATTGAAGGTAATACCAAGATTACTTTGCGATTTATTGGTGTACCCGAGGTCGCTCAGGCGTAATGAGGTCGCATACGGCAAGTAGTACATACCGTTAGACGTTTTCTCAAACGGCAGCGTTGTCGGTTTCCCTTGCAGGAACGACGAGCAAATTGCTGGCGAAGCGCCAAACAGATACGGGATCACCCAGCCGAACCGATAGTAATTGCGGATGAGGCGGAAATACCCTTCCGATACCGATTCTTTATCCGTACTGCCACTTTTCGCTTCCCAGAAAGCCATTGGCAGCGAGAAATTGTAATGTACGCCGGAAATGGTTTGCATGAGCGCGCCATAGCGATTTTTCAGCCCTTCGCGGTAGAGCGTTTTCAGGCGACCAATATTGGACGTGCCGTACTGCGCCAGCTCAATATCCTGACCATCTTTGATATAACACGGCATGCTCAACGGCCACATGCGTTCATCGCCAATCTGGCGCGCAGTGTAGCGATGAATGTCGCGCATGATAGTCAGCATATGATCGATATCGCCATCTACCGGAGTGATAAATTCCAGCAGTGCTTCAGCAAAATCGGTGGTGATCCATTTATGGGTCAGTGCTGAGCCAAGCGCAGCCGCATGACCCGTAGTTGCCAGAGAGCCATCCGCATTTACGCGCAGCGTTTCACGCTCAAGCCCGCGTTGTATCCCCTTCAGAGCTTGAGGATGTTTTTCCAGCCAGGACAGCGCCTGTGATACGTCCGGGATCAAATTGACCTCCCGCCTGTCATAATCATTTTATTAAGCATAATTGTAATGGTTGACGATTAAAGGTCACTCACTCAGTCCAATTAGTGCCACCACGTCATACCCTGCAGCGTTACAAAGGCAATCGCCAGATAGCGCAACGCTTTGCCAAGGCATAAAAAAATTACTACTGGCCCCCACGACAAGCGCATCCATCCTGCCAGCAGGCACAGCAAGTCGCCGATAACAGGCACCCAGCTTAACAACAGCGCTGCCGCGCCGTATCGTTTAAGCCAGTCAGTCGCTTTTTCCTGCCAGCGCGATGTTTTACGCTGCGGGAAGAAACGCCCAAGAATAACGTTAGTCAGCCCTCCAAGGCTATTACCCATTGTTGCTATTACAACAAGAAGCCAGGGCTGGCTAACGTGAGAAATGAGCATGGCAACCAGCACAACCTCAGAATTGCCAGGCAACAGCGTGGCGCTGAGAAAACTGCTGGAAAACAGTGACAACAGCGACAGTGTGTCACTCACAATAAGCGAACGTCCACGACGTCCATACCGGCTGCACGCGCCGCCTGAAGCCCGAAATCCGCATCTTCGAAAACGATGCATTGCGTCGGTTCCACCCCCATGCTTTGTGCACAAAGCAGAAAAGTATCGGGCGCGGGTTTGTGATGTTTAACATGATCGGCTGCGATAACGGCGTCAAAGTAACCCCGCAGCCCAAGATGTGCCAGTAGCGCCTCCGCAATCGCGCTTTCGCTGCCCGTTCCTACAGACATCGGACGGCGACCATGCCACGCTTTCACGACCTCGATAAGCGGTAATGGGCGAACAGAGTCCAGCAACATCGCTTTTACCATCGCCGTTTTTTCCTGAGCCAACAGATGCGGATCGAGATCACCCTGGTTGGCTTCAATAATGGATTGCGCGATACGCCAGGTTGGAGCGCCGTTAAGCCCAATCATTGCCTGTTCGTCAAAACGCATCCCATAACGCCCGAGCACTTCATGCCAGGCTTTACGGTGAGTTGGCTCTGTATCAAGAATAGTGCCATCCATATCGAAAATCAGACCAGCGTAACGTTCGTACATCATGTTCTCACAAAGCGGATAACAAACAGTTACTTTAACGTAAACAGTGATTTTTGTCGCTGCCAGCGAGTGAGAAGCATAGTGTTACGCATGATTTTGGCGGGATAACGGTGAGACAAAGTTTTGTGATTTACTGAAGTGATGCAGTCTGGAGAATGGCGTTGCTTAGCTTGCAGGGTATTGCCAGAACAGCGTTATTCTTGCTGGTATCAGCAAAAGATGCTCTAAACCTGAGAGAATAAATCGACGGGGTATTACAGAAGATGGTGCATCCGGGAGGATTCGAACCTCCGACCGCTCGGTTCGTAGCCGAGTACTCTATCCAGCTGAGCTACGGATGCATCGGGAAATGTTTTTACGCTACAGATTCAGACCTTCATGACCAAACAAATCCGGAAAAATGACCCGGCGTTGCCTCGACTTCAGACCGTTTCTGAAACAGCGCAATTCTTTCTGATTCCGGCAGTAATTTCGCCAGACTGAAAGAATAAACAGGTTTGTGTATCAAGAAGATGGTGCATCCGGGAGGATTCGAACCTCCGACCGCTCGGTTCGTAGCCGAGTACTCTATCCAGCTGAGCTACGGATGCATCGGGAAATGCTATTTACAACACAGATTCATATCTGCATAACATCGGCGTACTGAGCAAGAATGGTGCATCCGGGAGGATTCGAACCTCCGACCGCTCGGTTCGTAGCCGAGTACTCTATCCAGCTGAGCTACGGATGCATCGGGAAACTTACTTTACAACGCTGATTCAGTGCTGCGTTACCTCGCCACACTGAGCAAGAATGGTGCATCCGGGAGGATTCGAACCTCCGACCGCTCGGTTCGTAGCCGAGTACTCTATCCAGCTGAGCTACGGATGCAAAATGGCGGTGAGGCGGGGATTCGAACCCCGGATGCAGCTTTTGACCGCATACTCCCTTAGCAGGGGAGCGCCTTCAGCCTCTCGGCCACCTCACCACACGCGCCTCTTTCGAGTGCTTCGAAGAACTTGTTAAGGGCTCATCGTCGCTGCGTGGCGCACATATTACTTTCTGGGACTTATAAGTCAAACACTTTTTCCAGCCCCTGAATCGTTTGCACACTTCGCAGGCAATTAGCCTGCAAAAAGGCCAAAAAGGATGTTTTATCAGCAGAAATTCTGCCGTTTCGCTGTAGAAAAATGGCAAAGACATTCCATCTCAACAGGCGGGTAACAGGGAAAAACAACGAGTATGAAATAAAAAGGAAACGTATTGAGGGGAAAATCAGAGGAGGAGTTGCGTCTCGCCGGAAAACAGCGAGACGCGATAATGGCATCAGTAGTTCGACTGCTGTGACTTTTCAGCCTGGATACGCTGGTAGATCTCTTCACGGTGAACGGAAACTTCTTTAGGGGCGTTAACGCCGATACGAACCTGGTTACCCTTAACCCCTAATACAGTCACAGTGACCTCATCCCCAATCATGAGGGTTTCACCAACTCGACGAGTCAGAATCAGCATTCTTTGCTCCTTGAAAGATTAAAAGAGTCGGGTCTCTCTGTATCCCGGCATTATCCATCATATAACGCCAAAAAGTAAGCGATGACAAACACCTAAGTGTAAGCAGTCACGGCATTACATTCTGTTAAACCTAAGTTTAGCCGATATACAAGACTTCAACCTGACTTTATCGTTATCAATAGCGTAGTGGCAACAACGCCATAACCGCAAGGTTATGGCGTCTGCTTTCGCTTTGTAATTATGACAGTTTAGCGCTTACCCAGTCTTTTACACTGGCGAGAGCGGCAGGCAGTGCGGCTGCGTCTGTACCGCCGGCTTGCGCCATATCCGGACGTCCGCCACCTTTACCCCCGACCTGCTGGGCAACCATACCAATCAATTCCCCTGCTTTCACACGGTCGGTCACATCCTTCGACACACCCGCAATCAGGGAAACTTTTCCTTCCGCCACGGTGGCAAGCACAATCACTGAAGCACCCAGTTGGTTTTTCAGATCGTCCACCATGGTACGCAGCATCTTCGGCTCGACGCCAGCCAGTTCGCTAACCAGCAGTTTTACGCCGTTAAGATCGATAGCTTTACCGGACAGGTTAGCGCTCTCCTGCGCTGCCGCCTGCTCTTTAAGCTGCTGCAACTCTTTTTCCAGCTGGCGAGTACGTTCGATAACGGTACGCACTTTATCGCCAAGGTTCTGGCTGTCGCCCTTCAGCAACTGCGCAACATCATGCAGTTGGTCACTCTGCGCATGCAGGCTGGCAATCGCGCCTTCACCGGTAACGGCCTCGATACGACGCACGCCTGCCGCTGTGCCGGATTCAGACACAATGCGGAACAGACCAATATCACCGGTGCGGGAAGCATGTGTGCCGCCGCAGAGTTCAGTCGAGAAATCACCCATGCGCAGCACGCGCACGCGGTCTTCGTATTTCTCACCAAACAACGCCATTGCGCCATTCGCTTTTGCCGTTTCCAGATCCATGATGTTGGTTTCGATTGGCAGGTTACGGCGAATTTGCGCATTCACCAGATCTTCTACCGCACGGATTTCCGATGGCTTCATGGCTTCAAAATGTGAGAAGTCAAAGCGCAACGCTTTGTCATTGACCAGAGAGCCTTTCTGCGCAACGTGCGTACCGAGCACATCGCGCAGCGCGGCATGCATCAGGTGTGTGGCAGAGTGGTTCAGACGAATACGCGCACGGCGCGCTTCATCGACTTCCGCTTTCACACCGTCGCCCACTTTCAGCGAACCGCTACTCAACTTGCCGAGATGACCAATCGCCTGGCCGTACTTCTGCGTATCCTGTACGGCAAAGGCAAAGCCATTACCTTTCAGTTCGCCTTTATCGCCCACCTGGCCGCCAGACTCGGCGTAGAACGGCGTTTCATCAAGAACAACAACCGCTTCCTGACCTGCGGCAATCGCATTAACCGGCTTACCATCGACAAACAGCGCAGTCACTTTGCCGTTCAGTTCCAGATGGTCATAGCCTTTAAATTCTGACGCGCCATCAACGCGGATCATCGCGTTGTAATCTGCGCCGAAACCGCTGGATTCGCGCGCGCGGCGGCGTTGCTCTTCCATCGCGGCTTCAAAACCTGCTTCGTCAACTTTCAGATTACGTTCACGGCAGACATCGGCGGTTAAATCCACCGGGAAGCCATACGTATCGTACAAGCGGAAAGCGGTCTCGCCGTCCAGCGTGTCACCTTTCAGTTTTGCCAGCTCTTCGTCCAGCAGCGCCAGGCCACGCTCCAGCGTACGCGCAAATTGTTCTTCTTCGGTTTTAAGAACCTGCTCAACCTGCGCCTGCTGGCGTTGCAGATCTTCACCGGCGGAACCCATCACCTCAATCAACGGGCCTACCAGTTTATAGAAGAAGGTGTCCTTCGCGCCCAGCATGTTGCCATGACGAATCGCACGACGAATGATACGACGCAGCACATAGCCACGGTTTTCGTTCGACGGAATGACGCCATCGGCGATCAGGAAGGCACAAGAACGAATGTGGTCGGCAATAACACGCAGCGACTTGTTGCTCAAATCTGTCGCGCCGGTCACATTTGCCACCGCCTGAATCAGCCTGGTGAACAGGTCGATTTCGTAGTTGGAATTCACATGTTGCAGCACCGCGGCAACACGCTCCAGGCCCATACCGGTATCCACGGACGGCTTCGGCAGCGGTTCCATAGTGCCATCGGCCTGGCGGTTGAACTGCATAAAGACGATGTTCCAGATTTCGATATAGCGGTCGCCGTCTTCTTCCGGGCTGCCCGGAGGGCCACCCCAAATGTGGTCGCCGTGATCGTAGAAAATCTCGGTGCACGGGCCGCATGGACCGGTATCGCCCATCTGCCAGAAGTTGTCAGAGGCGTAAGCGGCGCCTTTGTTATCGCCGATGCGGATAATGCGCTCGCGCGGCACGCCCACTTCTTTTTCCCAGATTTCGTACGCTTCGTCGTCCGTTTCGTATACCGTCACCCACAGACGCTCTTTCGGCAGGTTGAACCAGTTCTCACCGGTCAGCAGTTCCCATGCGTACTGAATAGCATCATGTTTGAAGTAGTCGCCGAAGCTAAAGTTGCCCAGCATTTCAAAGAATGTGTGATGGCGTGCGGTGTAACCGACGTTTTCCAGGTCGTTGTGTTTACCACCAGCACGAACGCAACGCTGTGCTGTGGTAGCGCGGGAATAATTACGTTTGTCGAGCCCAAGGAATACATCCTTGAACTGGTTCATCCCGGCGTTAGTAAACAGCAGAGTCGGGTCGTTATTCGGTACCAGGGAGCTGCTGGCAACTACCTGATGTCCCTTACTATGGAAAAAATCGAGAAACGCCTGACGGATCTCAGCGGTGCTCTTGCTCATAATTATCCTGAAATCAAGCTAACGAAATGTGGTAACCGGCCGTTGCCATACATGGAAAACGCGCCAGCTACTGGAAAAAGTGGGAATAAGATAAGTTTTCTTTACTGCGAAGTAAAATCCCGTATGCGCTCAGTCGGCAAAATTTCGCCATATTTCCTGAATATCTTCCTGCATAAAGCCGCGATAGAGCAAAAAACGCTGCACTTTTACTTTCGCCGCATATTCAGTCGGTAGCGGTTCACCATATTTGCGCTGCGCCTGCGCCCGGGCACTCTCCACCCAGTCGATATCGCATTCGCGTAGCGCGCTTTCGCTGTCTTCTCGCGAAATTCCTTTTTGATTTAACTCCTGCCGAATGCGCGCCGGACCATACCCTTTGCGCGCACGACTGGCGATAAACTGGCTCACAAAGCGCATATCATCAAGAAAGTTATGCTCCAGACACCATGCCACGACCTCTTCGACCTCTTCCGGCGTGATATCCAGTTCTTCCAGGCCGTTTTTACTCATTACTGGCGCGGTTAATTTGCGGCGAAACTCTTTTTCGCTGTGATCGCGCATCGCCAGAATCCGCATCGCCCGGTCACGCAGGCGGGCAACGGCGGAGCGTCGGGAAGGGTTTTCGGGCATGGCTTGATCCTGTGTTCGTAGAAAAGCAAAAGGGCTGCATCAGCAGCCCTTGATTACCATTCAAATTATCAGAAATCTTCGTTGGTTTCTTCAACGTCTTCGTCATTGCCATCGGCAGTGAATTCAGCGGAAGAACTCTGATTGCTGAGCAGAATTTCGCGCAGCTTTTTCTCGATCTCTTTTGCTGCCGCCGGGTTTTCTTTCAGCCAGGTTGTTGCATTCGCTTTACCCTGACCAATTTTGTCGCCGTTGTAGCTATACCAGGCGCCGGCTTTCTCAATCAGCTTCTCTTTCACGCCAAGATCGACCAGCTCGCCGTAGAAGTTGATGCCTTCGCCATAGAGGATCTGGAATTCAGCCTGCTTAAACGGCGCAGCGATTTTGTTTTTCACCACTTTAACGCGGGTTTCGCTGCCGACCACGTTATCCCCCTCTTTCACCGCACCGATACGGCGAATGTCCAGACGCACAGAGGCGTAGAATTTCAGCGCGTTACCGCCGGTGGTGGTTTCCGGGTTACCGAACATTACGCCAATTTTCATACGGATCTGGTTGATGAAGATCAGCAGCGTATTGGACTGTTTCAGGTTACCAGCCAGTTTACGCATCGCCTGGCTCATCATACGTGCCGCAAGGCCCATGTGAGAGTCACCGATTTCGCCTTCAATTTCCGCTTTCGGCGTCAACGCTGCAACGGAGTCGACCACCAGCACGTCAACCGCACCGGAGCGCGCCAGCGCGTCACAGATTTCCAGCGCCTGCTCACCGGTATCCGGCTGAGAGCAGAGCAGATTGTCGATATCAACGCCCAGTTTGCGAGCGTAAACCGGATCCAGCGCGTGTTCAGCATCGATAAACGCACAGGTTTTACCTTCGCGCTGTGCTGCGGCAATGACCTGCAAGGTCAGCGTCGTTTTACCTGAAGATTCAGGCCCGTAAATTTCGACGATACGCCCCATCGGCAAACCGCCAGCGCCCAGCGCGATATCCAGCGAGAGCGAACCGGTAGAGATGGTTTCCACATCCATGGAACGGTCTTCACCCAGACGCATGATGGAGCCTTTACCGAATTGCTTTTCGATCTGACCCAGTGCGGCTGCAAGCGCCTTTTGTTTGTTTTCGTCGATAGCCATGATTACTCCTTCATGCAGAGTGAAGCGCGTTACGCTCCGCGGTGAATTACTGTTCTGTTGTCGCAATTATACTGTATAGTCATACAGTATCAAGCATTTTGTAGAAAATGTTGCCAAAGGGTTTGCAGGGCATAGGCGGTGGCCTGTCTGCGCACCGCTTCACGATCGCCGGAGAAGCATTCACGGCGCGTGATCCCTTCCCCGCTGACGCTGGCAATGCCAAACCAAACCGTGCCAACCGGCTTCTCGTCGCTGCCGCCATCCGGCCCGGCGATGCCGCTAATGGAAATCGCATAATCGGCACGCGCTGCCTTTAGCGCGCCAATTGCCATCTCGACCACCACCGGCTCGCTGACCGCGCCGTGCGCATCCAGCGTGGCGGGCTGTACGCCAATCATTTGGGCTTTCGCTTCATTACTGTAGGTAACAAACCCGCGTTCAAACCAGGCGGAACTGCCAGCGATATCGGTGATCACCTTCGCCACCCAACCGCCGGTACAGGACTCTGCCGTTGTCAGCGTCGCGCCGCGCGCCCTGAGCGCCAGCCCGATGCGTTCGCTGAGCTGCATTAATTCATTGTCCGTCATGATGGCTCCCGTGCGTCTAAAAACTGTGGCGGAAAAGATACCACTTTCCGTGAAAAGATGGAGACGGGATGGCGAATTTACGAGGAGGCTTCCGAAAAAAGGCCAGCGAGCGCCGGCCTGCATGGCTTATTGCCTGTTACTTCATGCTGTTATAGATAGTGTCGACGTTATGACGAAAGGCTTTCTGATAGGTATCTGCCACCCCGCCTTTGGCGCTTAACGCTTCCGGATAAAGCTCGCCACCCGGTTGCGCGCCGGTTGCGCTGGCGATCTGTTTCACCAGCCGTGGATCCAACTGGTTTTCCATAAACCATACTTTCACACCATCGGCTTTGATCTGTTTGATCAGCGAAGCGACCTGCGCGGCGCTGGCTTCACTTTCAGAAGAGATGCCTTGCGGTGCCATGAAATCAACGCTGTAAGCGCGAGCAAAGTAACCAAACGCGTCGTGGCTGGTCAGCACTTTGCGTTTCGCCTGCGGCACCGCGCTGAAGCGCTCTTTCGCCCAGCTATCCAGCTTAGTTAACTGGTCGATATAACGCTGGCCGGAGGCATTCAACGCGGCTTCGTCAGCCGGATCGGCTTTTACCAGCGCGGCAAGAATATTTTTCGCATACAGCGCACCATTCGCCGCACTGTTCCAGGCGTGGGGATCGGTCACCGTTGCGCCATCTTCTTCCAGCGTATGCGTTGCAACGCCGGTTGATGCGACGACAAGCTGACCTTTAAAGCCAGAGGCTTTCACCAGACGATCTAACCAGCCTTCCAGTCCCAGGCCGTTCACCACCACCACGTCGGCGCTGTTAAGCAGTGCGCTGTCTTTCGCCGATGGTTCAAAGGTATGCGGATCACCATCCGGCCCCACCAGCGTCGTCACCTTGACGTGATCGCCGCCGACTTGCCGGGTGATATCGCCCAGAATCGAGAAGCTGGCGACCACATTTACTGTTTTTGCCATTGCGCCCTGCGCCACCAGGCCGAGCGCCAGCGCCAGAATAAGCCCTGTCCGTTTCATCATTTCCCCTTGCTACGTTAAAAGTGCGCGCAGGCTGCGAGCCAGCCCACTGCGCGTGCCGAATAAAATGGAAAAAAAGAAGACAATACTGGCGGTCAGCACAATCGCCGGTCCGGCGGGTAATCCCGCCATCCACGACAGGCTTAACCCAAGCCACGCGCACAGCGCGCCAATGCTGGCCGCAAGCCATAATAATCCCGGTAATGTCCGCGCCCAGCAGCGCGCCGCCACGGCGGGGAGCATCATCACGCCTACGGCCATTAATGTGCCGAGCACCTGAAACCCGGCCACCAGGTTAAGCACCAGTAACGCCAGAAACAGCCCGTGCAGCAGGCCCGGCGCGCGCGGCGAGTTAACCTGCAAAAACGCGCTGTCGAACGCTTCACTGACCATGCCGCGATAGCAAAACGCCAACATCATCAGCGTCAGGCTGGCCACACCCGCGACAAACTGCGCCGAGTCGCGATCGACCGCCAGAATCGAGCCAAACAGCAGATGCAGCAGATCGACACTGGAGCCGCGCAGCGAAACCAGCGTGACGCCGAGCGCCAGCGAACCGAGGTAGAAACCGGCAAAACTGGCATCCTCTTTCAGCGGCGTGCGGCGGCTTACCCACCCGGCAACCAGCGCAACCACGATCCCGGCGATAAAACCGCCGATACTCATCGCCAGCAGCGACATGCCGCTCAGCAAATAACCCACCGCCACGCCAGGCAGAATGGCGTGCGACAGCGCATCGCCCATCAGGCTCATGCGCCGCAGCAGCAAAAAAACGCCCAGCGCCGTGGTACTGATGGAGAGCGCCAGACACACCACCAGTGCGCGGCGCATAAAGCCAAACTCGATAAACGGCTGGAAAAAGAGATGCCAGATCATGCGCTGCACGCCTCATCTTTTGTCGCGAAATGCGCTGTCGCGCCCCACTGTGCCACGCGTTCGTCGAGGCGTAACGTTTGCGGGAAATAGCGAGACACGCGCTCGCTATCGTGCAGCACGGCAATAATGGTTTGCCCGCCGCGATGCATGTCCACAATCTGCTCCATCAACAGTTGCGATGTGGCTTCATCAATACCGGTGAACGGCTCGTCGAGCATCACCAGCGGCGCGTTCTGCACCCAGACGCGGGCAAACAACATGCGCTGAAACTGCCCGCCGGAGAGCGTATCAATCGTTTCGCGCGCCATTGCTGTCAGCCCAACGCGCTCCAGCCCCTGAGCGATGCGGCTACGGGCATCGCGGTTCAACCCGCGAAACAACGAAACGCGCGGCCAGCAGCCCATACTCACCACGTCCTGCACGGTGAGCGGAAATTGAGATTCCAGCGCGTGGCGCTGCGCCAGCCAGCCGATGACGGGCCGCGCCGGTTGCCAGCGCAGAACGCCGCTCACCGGCGGTAAAAATCCGGCCAGCGTTTTTAACAGGGTCGATTTACCGCAGCCGTTCGCGCCAACAATCGCCGTCATACTGCTGCGCGCCAACGTGCCGCACAGCGCCGGCGTGATCGCGAGGCGATCGTAGCCTGCGACCAGGTGGTCAAGTTCAATCATGGCAGCGCAACCGCCCAGCCAGTCAGGAGCCAAAGCACCGCTAATAGTGCGGCTGCCAGCACGAAACGGATCGTGCCGGAAAGGGAAAACAGCGTTACGGGAATCATTTACACACCTCATATGTTATAACGTAACAATAATCAGTATGAATAATTAAGTAAATCGCTATGCGTAACGGGAGTGCATCGAAATGTTTCAGATTCCCCTCCCGCAGGAGGGGAGAGGGATCAGCGAACGCGCGCCAGTGAAACCGCCTGGCCGAGCTGCCAGACCGCCATCGCGTAATGCGTACTGTGGTTATAGCGGGTAATGGTGAAGAAGTTCGGCAGACCGTACCAGTACTCATAGCCGGTGCCCACATCAAGGCGCAGCAGGCTCGCCTGTTGGTGCGCGCCCAGCGGTTGTTGCGGCGTTAAACCCGCCGCCGCCAGTTGCCCGACGCTGTAATTGGTTTTAAAGCCATTTTCCAGCCCCGGTGCCTGGCCGTTGGCCGGAACCGCCACGATATCGCCCTTCACCCAGCCGTGCTGTTTGAAGTAGTTCGCCACGCTGCCAATGGCATCCACCGGATCCCACAGGTTGATATGCCCGTCGCCGTTGAAATCGACGGCGTACTGCTTGTACGAAGAGGGCATAAACTGTCCATAGCCCATTGCGCCAGCGAAAGAACCTTTCAGTTCGAGCGGATCATCACTTTCATCGCGCGCCATCAGCAGGAAAGTTTCGAGTTCACTGGCGAAATACTCCGCGCGGCGCGGGTAAGCGAAGGCCAGCGTCGCTAACCCGTCGAGAATACGCGTTTTGCCCATCACGCGGCCCCAGCGGGTTTCCACGCCGATGATGCCAACGATAATTTCCGGCGGCACACCGTAAACCATCCACGCGCGGTTAAGCGCGTCTTCATACTGATTCCAGAACGCCACGCCATTTTGCACGTTGTCCGGGGTGATGAACTGCTTGCGATAGCGCAGCCAGGCGCCGTTCGGCCCGGTGGGTCCCGCTGTCGTCGGCGCTTGCTTATCCATCAGGCGCAACACGTAGTCCAGGCGTTTGGCCTGCGAGAGAATTTCATGCAGTTGCTGGCGGTCAAAACCGTGCTTGCTGACCATCATATTGATGAACTGCTCCGCCGCCGGGTTATTGGCAAAGTCACCGCCGGTCATCAGAATATTGTGCTGCGGCTCAAGCAGAAAACCGCCGGAAGGCGCGGGCGACGCGGTTTGCGGGGTTTCAGCAAGCGGGGGTTTACTGCTACAGGCACAGAGCACAACAAACGCAGGCAGTAATGCTGCGTAACAACGCTTCAACATGGGACTTCCATTTTAAACGAATCAGCCAGGAGCAAGTATGGTAAAGCATCTGGCTACCGACAAGGAAGCGCCGTAACGCCTGCGCACGCGATCTCACTTCACTTTTTCACCTTCCATTACGCGTTCATTTAATTCCGCTCACTCTCGCAAAAAACTTTCACAATGATCATTTTTTCTTTCATAACGAGATCTAAATAACACATTTCAACCTTTCATAATGATTATGATAGTGCACGGTTAAACAACAAAACGACAACCCTACAGGAGAGAACAATGGAAACCATTACGCATAGTGCCGAATGGTTCATCGGGCTGTTTCAGAAAGGCGGCGAAGTGTTCACCGGCATGGTGACCGGTATTTTGCCCCTGCTGATAAGCCTGCTGGTTATCATGAACGCACTGATTAACTTTATTGGCCAACACCGGATCGAAAAATTTGCCCAGCGCTGCGCGGGCAATCCCCTTGCCCGCTATTTGCTGCTGCCCTGCATCGGCACGTTTGTCTTCTGCAACCCCATGACACTAAGCCTCGGGCGCTTTATGCCAGAAAAGTACAAACCCAGTTATTACGCTGCCGCGTCCTACAGTTGCCACTCAATGAATGGCCTGTTTCCGCATATCAACCCCGGCGAGCTGTTTGTCTATCTGGGGATCGCCAACGGTCTGACAACGCTGGGCTTGCCGCTCGGCCCGCTGGCGGTGAGCTACCTGCTGGTCGGCCTGGTGACCAACTTCTTCCGCGGCTGGGTTACCGACCTCACTACTTCCATTTTCGAGAAGAAAATGGGCATTCAACTTGAACAAAAAGTCCAACTCGCTGGAGCAACATCATGACGCGCATAGTGATTGAAAAAGGCACCGGCGGCTGGGGCGGCCCGCTGGAAATCGACGCCAGCACTGAGAAAAAAATCGTCTATATCACCGCGGGCACCCGCCCGGCGATCGTCGATAAACTGGCGCAACTCACCGGCTGGCAGGCGGTTGACGGCTTTAAAGAGGGCGAGCCGCCAGCAGAGGAGATTGGCGTCGCGGTGATCGACTGCGGCGGTACGCTGCGCTGTGGTATCTATCCGAAACGCCGCATCCCGACGGTGAATATCCACGCGACAGGGAAATCCGGCCCGCTGGCGCAGTACATCCTGGAAGATATCTATGTTTCCGGAGTGAAAGAGGACAATATCCATCTGCACGGTGACGCGCCAACCGCCGCACCAAAACGCCCGGTCGCGAAGGATTACGACACCAGCAAAAAAATCACCGAGCAGAGCGATGGCCTGCTGGCAAAAGTCGGCATGGGCATGGGTTCGGCGGTCGCGGTGCTGTTTCAGGCCGGGCGCGACACCATCGACACAGTGCTGAAAACTATTCTGCCGTTTATGGCCTTCGTCTCGGCGCTCATCGGCATCATCATGGCCTCCGGGCTTGGCGACTGGATTGCCCACGGCCTCGCGCCGCTTGCCAGCCATCCACTCGGGCTGGTGACGCTGGCGCTTATCTGCTCCTTCCCGTTGCTGTCGCCCTTCCTCGGTCCAGGCGCGGTGATTGCCCAGGTCATTGGCGTGCTGATTGGCGTACAGATCGGCCTCGGCAATATCCCGCCGCATCTCGCCCTGCCCGCGCTGTTCGCCATCAACGCCCAGGCGGCGTGCGACTTCATCCCGGTGGGCTTGTCGCTGGCGGAAGCGCGTCAGGATACCGTGCGCGTCGGTGTCCCCTCCGTACTGGTCAGCCGTTTTTTAACCGGTGCGCCAACGGTGCTGGTCGCCTGGTTTGTCTCCGGTTTCATTTATCAATAAGGGGTGTTTTATGAGTGTGATTTATCAAACCACCATTACCCATATCGGTGAGAGCGCCCCGGAAGCGCTGAGCGACAACATGCTGATCACCTTCCGCGAAGGCGCGCCTGCGGATGTCGCCGAGTTCTGTTTTATCCATAACCACGGTGCGCTTTCGGGCGCGCTGTTACCCGGCGCACAGTTTGAACTTGGCGATCGTCGCTACCCGGTCACCGCCGTCGGTGATGTCGCCGAGCAGAATCTGCGTGAACTGGGTCATATCACCCTGCGTTTCGATGGGCAAACGCAGGCCGAATACCCCGGAACGGTACACGTCGCAGGCCCGGTGCCGGACGGTATCGCCCCCGGCTGCATTTTGAAATTTGTCGCTTAAGTCGTAAGGAGAAGAGTATGAAACAGGTTGCCGTTGTCATTGGTGGAGGACAAACCCTTGGGGCGTTCCTTAGCCGTGGGCTTGCCGCAGAAGGTTACCGCGTGGCGGTAGTGGATATTCAAAGTGATAAAGCGGCAAATGTCGCCCAGGAGATCAACAGCGAGTTTGGCGAAGGGATGGCCTACGGCTTTGGCGCGGACGCCACCAGCGAGCACAGCGTGCTGGCACTGGCGCGCGGCGTGGATGAGATTTTTGGCCGCGCGGATTTGCTGGTCTACAGCGCAGGCATTGCCAAAGCGGCGTTTATCAGCGACTTTGCGCTCGGTGATTTCGACCGTTCCTTGCAGGTGAACCTGGTGGGCTATTTCCTCTGCGCACGCGAGTTCGCGAAGTTGATGATTCGCGACGGCATTCAGGGGCGCATCATCCAGATCAACTCCAAATCCGGCAAAGTGGGCAGCAAACACAACTCCGGCTACAGCGCAGCGAAGTTCGGCGGCGTGGGGCTGACCCAATCACTGGCGCTGGATCTGGCGGAGTACGGCATTACCGTGCATTCGTTGATGCTGGGTAACCTGCTGAAATCGCCGATGTTCCAGTCACTTATCCCGCAATATGCCAGCAAACTGGGCATTGCGGCGGATGAAGTGGAGCAATATTACATCGACAAAGTGCCGCTCAAGCGCGGCTGCGACTACCAGGATGTGCTGAACGTGCTGATGTTTTATGCCAGCCCTAAAGCCTCTTACTGCACTGGCCAGTCGATTAATGTCACCGGCGGCCAGGTAATGTTCTGATCTGCGTGGCCCTCCGCGCGGGGGCCTGATTTAAAAGGAGAGTGCTATGGTTTCAGCCCTGATCACCGTCGCCGCCATTGCCTGGCTCTGCCAGATGGCGCTGGGCGGCTGGCAAATCCGCCAGTTTAATAAAGCGTTTGATACGCTGTGCCAGCGCGGGCGCGTCGGCGTCGGGCGCTCCGGCGGGCGTTTCAAACCGCGCGTGGTGCTGGCCGTGGCCTTTGATCAGCAAGACCGCGTAACGGACACCTTGCTTATGCGCGGTCTCACCGTTTTTGCCCGCCCCACAAAAATTGACTATCTGAAAGGGATTAAAAGAGAGGAATTAGAGCCTGATGTGATCTTTCCCCATGATCCGAGCTGTCAGAATGCACTATCATTAGCGCTTAAAATGAAACATTGATAATTTCGTTGTGAACGCTAATAGCTTGCGAAATTATCATTTCGCAACGTAACGCAGGATATCAGCGCCTATGAAACCACGTCAGCGTCAGGCGGCTATTCTTGAGCATCTGCAAAAGCAGGGAAAGTGTTCTGTTGAAGAGCTGTCAGCTTACTTTGACACCACAGGGACAACCATACGTAAAGATCTCGTCGCGCTGGAGCATTCCGGCGCGGTGATCCGCACTTATGGCGGTGTGGTGCTCAACAAAGATGAAGCCGATCCCCCGATTGATCACAAGACGCTTATCAATACCGTGCAAAAAGGGCTGATTGCCGAAACGGCAGTGACCTACATCCACGACGGCGATTCGATCATCCTTGATGCGGGCAGTACCGTGCTGCAAATGGTGCCGCTGCTCAGCCACTTCAATAACATCACGGTAATGACCAACAGTTTGCATATCGTTAACGCCCTTTCTGAGCTGGATAACGAGCAAACGATCCTGATGCCGGGCGGCACTTTCCGTAAGAAATCGGCCTCGTTTCACGGCCAACTGGCGGAAAACGCCTTTGAGCATTTCAGCTTCGACAAGCTGTTTATGGGCACCGATGGCATCGATTTAGAGGCGGGGGTCACCACCTTTAACGAGGTGTTCACCGTCAGTAAAGCGATGTGCAACGCCGCGCGGGAAGTGATCCTGATGGCGGACTCCTCCAAATTTGGCCGTAAAAGCCCGAACGTGGTTTGTAGCCTGGAAAGCGTGGATAAACTGATCACCGATTCCGGGATCGCCGCTGACGTGCGCGCCGCGCTGGAAGCCAAAGGTGTCGAAGTGATCATTGCCGGAGAAAAACATGAGTGAGTCATTAATTAACGCCGGACGGCAAACCCTGCTGCTGGAGCTTCAGGAAGCCAGCCGCCTGCCGGATCGTCTTGACGAGGCGTTTGTCCGCGCCGCTGAAACCGTGCTGAATTGCGAGGGGAAAATCATCGTCTCCGGCATCGGTAAATCCGGTCATATTGGCAAAAAGATTGCCGCGACGCTTGCCAGCACCGGCACACCAGCGTTTTTCGTCCATCCGGCGGAAGCGCTGCATGGCGATCTCGGCATGATTGAAAGCCGCGACGTGATGCTGTTTATCTCCTACTCCGGTTCGGCAAAAGAGCTGGATCTGATCCTGCCGCGCCTTGAAGAGAAATCCGTCGCGCTGCTGGCGATGACTGGCAAACCACGCTCCCCACTGGCGCTCGCCGCGCGGGCGGTGCTGGATATTTCGGTGGAGCGCGAAGCCTGCCCGATGCACCTGGCTCCCACCTCCAGCACGGTGAACACACTGATGATGGGCGATGCGCTGGCGATGGCGGTGATGCAGGCGCGCGGGTTTGATGAAGAGGATTTTGCCCGCTCTCACCCGGCAGGCGCACTTGGCGCGCGGTTGCTCAATAAAGTGCACCATCTGATGCGCAAAGAGGAGCAAATCCCGCAGGTGCAACTTACCACCAGCGTGATGGACGCGATGCTGGAACTGAGCCGCACCGGTTTGGGTCTGGTAGCGGTCTGCGACAACCAGCGCCATGTAAAAGGGGTATTTACCGATGGCGATCTTCGTCGCTGGCTGGTCTCAGGCGGGGCGCTAACCGCGCAGGTCGATAACGCGATGACACCCGGCGGCATCACGCTGGAGGCAGGCAGCCGCGCCGTGGACGCCAAAGAGCGCTTAATGCAGCGCAAAATTGCCGCCGCCCCGGTGGTGGATGACGCCGGTTTACTGGTCGGCGCCATCAACCTGCAAGACTTCTACCAGGCCGGCATTCTTTAATACTTCAGCCTCAGACGTTTCGCCAGCCGGTGCAGGCTGGCGACGCCACGCGGCACCATCGCTGGCAGGCAGTCATCTTTTAACGCTTCAGCCCCAGGCGTTTCGCCAGCCGGTGCAGGTTGGCGACATCCATCTCCAGACAGCGCGCGCAGGCCGCCCAGTTACCGCCCTGCTCTTCCAGCGTGCGGGTAATAAATGCGCGCTGAAAATCCTCCGTCGCATCGCGCAGATTTTGCTCCACGGGCAGCGGCGTCACCGCAGCGGAAGGGGCCGTCGGTTCATCGCTAAGCGCAAAATGGCGCGCTTCCAGCACCACGTCATCACGGTTACGCGTACCGCGCGCCAGCACCACCGCGCGGTGGATGGCGTGCTCCAGTTCGCGCACGTTACCTGGCCAGCCATAACTCAGCAAATGCGCCCGCGCGCCGGGGCTTAGTGCCACTCTCCCCAGCCCCAGCCGCAAACGGCACTGCTCGCAGAAGTAGCCCGCCAGTAAAACAACATCTTCCCCGCGCTCACGCAGCGGCGGCACAGAAAGCGGAAACACACTCAACCGATGGTAGAGATCGGCGCGAAAACGCCCGGCCAGCACCTCTTCGCGCAGGTCGCGGTTGGTGGCGGCCAACACGCGCACGTTGACACGCAGGCTGCGGTCATCACCGACACGCTGAATATCGCCATATTGCAGGACGCGCAGCAGCTTCGCCTGCAACGACAGTGACAGCTCGCCAATCTCATCGAGAAACAGCGTGCCGTTATCCGCCATCTCGAACTTGCCACTGCGGTTGCTGATAGCGCCGGTAAAGGCACCTTTGACATGGCCGAACAGCTCGCTCTCCGCCACGCTTTCCGGCAGCGCGGCACAATTGAGATAGACCAGCGGATTGATGGCGCGCGGCGAACCTTCATGAATCGCTTTCGCCACCAGCTCTTTGCCGGTGCCGGTTTCACCGCTGATCAACACGTTCAGATCGGAAGCGGCAACGATATCGATCTCTTTTTTTAGCTGCTCCATGCCCGCCGACAGACCAATCATTTCGCTGCGCGTCACCTGTTCGAACGCCGCCGGTGCGCCGGGCAGCATATTCTGGCTCTCCAGTTGCTCTATCAGCAGCGCATTGTTCAGCGCACCTGCCGCCAGCGCAGCAATCAACCGCAGCTCTTCATCGCTAAAGGTATCGAACTGATCCGGCGACATGCCATCGAGCGTCAGCGCGCCAATCAGGTTTTGCCCGGCGAACAGCGGCAGCCCAACGCAGGCGTGCACTTTCAGGCTCTCCTGACCGGGGATCAGCCCATCGTAGGGATCGGGCAAATCGCTGTCGGCGGGAAAACGCACAACATCGCCCGCGCGAGCGATCGCCTCCAGCCGTGGGTGGCCTTCCAGCGTAAAGCGCCTGCCGAGCACATCCTGCGCCAGCCCGTCGATGGCCAGTGGAATAAACTGCCGCGCGTCGTAGCGCAGCAGCGCCGAGGCGTCGCACTCCAGCACCTGGCGCAGGGTGGTGATTAGCCGCTGGAAACGATCCGCATGGCCGATGCCGCTTTGCAGTTCTATGGCGATCCCCGCCAGGACATTTAGCGAAAAACTCATACCTACCTCACTGTCATTTTGACAATGCATAGTGTCATATTGACTGTATTATTCATAGTCATAATGACAATTTATTTTTTCGAAAAATCATTAAAACTCTTTTATATCAATAAAATAAAAACCTGGCACGCAACTTGATATTAGCCATACATCGAATTGAGAAAACTGCACAGGACAACTGATATGGCTATTCATGTAAAAAACAACATTCACTGGGTTGGACAGCGTGACTGGGAAGTTCGCGACTTTCACGGCACCGAATATAAAACCCTGCGCGGCAGCAGCTACAACAGCTATCTGATCCGCGAAGGCAAAAACGTGCTGATCGATACCGTCGATCATAAATTTAGCCGCGAGTTTGTGCAGAACCTGCGCAGCGAAATCGATCTGCAGATGATCGACTACATCGTTATCAACCATGCGGAAGAAGATCACGCCGGTGCGCTGACCGAGCTGATGTCGCATATCCCGAACACCCCGATTTACTGTACCAATAACGCCATTGATTCGATTAATGGCCATCACCACCACCCGGAGTGGAACTTCAACGTGGTGAAAACCGGCGACACGCTGGATATCGGCAACGGTAAACAGCTTATTTTTGTCGAAACGCCGATGCTGCACTGGCCGGACAGCATGATGACCTACATGACCGGCGATGCCGTGCTATTCAGCAACGACGCTTTTGGTCAGCACTACTGCGACGAACGCCTGTTCAATGATGAAGTGGATCAAACGGAACTGTTCGAGCAGTGCCAGCGCTACTACGCCAACATCCTCACGCCGTTCAGCCGCCTGGTAACGCCGAAAATCACCGAGATCCTCGGTTTTAACCTGCCGGTCGATATGATTGCCACTTCACACGGTGTGGTATGGCGCGATAACCCGACGCAAATCGTTGAGTTGTATCTGAAATGGGCGGCGGATTACCAGGAAGATCGCATCACCATTTTCTACGACACCATGTCCAACAACACCCGCATGATGGCTGACGCTATTGCGCAAGGCATTAACGAAGTCGACCCGCGCGTGGCGGTAAAAATCTTCAACGTCGCCCGCAGCGATAAAAACGACATTCTGACCAATGTGTTCCGCTCCAAAGGCGTGCTGGTCGGCACCTCGACCATGAACAACGTGATGATGCCGAAAATCGCCGGGCTGGTCGAAGAGATAACCGGCCTGCGTTTTCGCAATAAACGCGCCTGCGCTTTTGGTTCCCACGGCTGGAGCGGCGGCGCGGTTGATCGTCTGTCGACCCGTTTACAGGATGCCGGATTTGAAATGTCGGTCAGCCTGAAAGCGAAGTGGCGACCGGATATCGACGCGCTGGAAGTTTGCCGCCAGCACGGGCGCGATATTGCCCGCCAGTGGGCGCTGTCGCCGCTGCCGGAGCCGGTAAACAGCCCAGCCGCCAGCGCACAAGAAACCTGCGCCTGCGCAGCGGCGGCAGCGGCCGATCTCGGCCCATCCATGCAGTGCAGTGTGTGCCAGTGGATTTATGATCCGGCAAAAGGTGAGCCGATGCAGGATGTCGCACCGGGTACGCCGTGGCGCGAAGTGCCGGACAATTTCCTCTGCCCGGAATGTTCCCTTGGCAAAGAGGTGTTTGACGAACTGGCAACGGAGGCAAAATGAGCGCAGGCATTGTGATTATCGGTTCGGGCTTCGCCGCCCGGACGCTGGTGAAAAACATCCGCAAACTGGACAGCGCCATACCGTTGACGTTGATTGCCGCCGACGGCATGGAAGAGTACAACAAGCCGGATCTCAGCCATGTGATTAGCCAGGCGCAGCGCGCCGAGGATCTGATTCGCCAGTCGGCGGGTGAGTTCGCCGAGCAATATAATCTGCGGCTGTTCCCGTACACGTTTGTCAGCGCCATCGATACGCAAGCGCGGGTGGTGAAAAGTGCCGACAAACAGTGGCAATACGACAAACTGGTGCTGGCGACCGGGGCCAAGGCCTTCGTTCCGCCGCTTCCTGGGCGCGAAAAAATGCTCACGCTCAATAGTTTGCAGGAGTATCACGCCTGTGAAACCACCCTGCGCGATGCCAGCCGCGTGCTGATTGTGGGTGCCGGGCTGATTGGCTGCGAGCTGGCGATGGACTTTCGCCGCGCGGGCAAAACCGTGACCGTTCTTGATAACGCCGCCAGTATTCTGCCGTCGTTAATGCCGCCGGAAGTGAGTGGCCGCCTGCAACACTGCCTGACGGCGCTGGGCGTACGCCTGTTGCTGCAATCGCGTTTAGCGCAACTCGACGAACACGAACAGGGGGTGCGTGCGCAGCTGGATGACGATCGCTACATCGATGCGGATGTGGTCGTCGCCGCCACCGGGCTGTCACCACAGGTGTCGCTGGCGCAGAACGCCGGGCTGGAGGTTGGGCGCGGCATCGTGGTGGACGGTACGTTGCAAACCAGCAATCCGCACATCTTCGCACTCGGTGATTGCGCGCAGATCAACGGCCAGGTGCTGCCGTTCCTGCAACCGATCCAACTGAGCGCGATGACCCTGGCGAAAAACCTCACCGGTAACAGCACGCAACTGGCGCTGCCCGCGATGCTGGTGAAGGTGAAAACGCCGCTGATGCCGCTGCATCTGGCCGGGGAAACGCACCGCACCGATCTGCGCTGGCACATTGCCACCGGGGCCGACGGCATGGTGGCAAAAGGGCTGGACGCCGAGGATAAACTGCGCGCGTTTGTGGTCAGCGAAGACAGAATGAAAGAGGCGTTTGCCCTGCTTAAAGCACTGGCGATATAGCCCGCGCTGCCGCTACCAGCCCCTGGCCGAAAGCAATGCCGCCATCACCGGCCGGGAGCTGGTGCGCAAACAGCAAAGTAAACTCCGCAAGATAGTGCTGTAAGCGTTTTTTCAGCAGGCGGTTATGCATTACGCCGCCGCTGAACGCCAGCACATGGATGCCACGCCGTGCCGCTTCCTGCCGCGCCAGTGCTGACAGGCCCTGCGCCAGCGCGTCATGGAATGCCCATGCACGTTCGGCAGGTGTGGCCTGCCAGTTCAGCCAGCTTTGCCAGAACGCCGCCAAATCCAGCATGGTGCCACGCAGCGGCATCTGAACCGGATGTTCAACGGACGCAACGCTCGCCGCCAGCGCTTCCAGCTGGCAAGCCGCTTCACCTTCATAGCTCAGGTGCAGCGGCGCACAACCGAGTGCACAGGCAATGGCATCAAATAAGCGACCGCAGGATGAGGCTTTCGGCGCATTAACCCCGCGTTCAATTGCGCGCGCCAGCATCGGCCAGTTCTGCCGCTGGATATCGGCGGTTTCCGGGTAGCGCTGCCAGTCAGGAACAAAATCCAGCATCTGCGCCAGCAAGTTGCGCCACGGCTGCTGCGCGGCTAAATCCCCGCCGGGGAGCGCCACCGCCGGTAACCCGCCTAAGTGCTCACACTCGCGGTAATTGACCCGCAGACATTCGCCGCCCCACAGCTCGCCGCCTTCGCCCATACCGATGCCATCAAGCGTTATTGCAATGACATCGCCCCCCTCCAGCGGCCAGCCGTGTTCACCAAGGCAGGCAGCGGCGTGAGCGTGGTGATGCAGCACCGTCTGCACCGGCAGGCCATAGCTGCTGGCCCAGTGATGCGTGCGATAACCCGGATGGGCGTCAACCACCACCTGTTCCGGGGAAAAATCGTAAATATCCAGCATCAAACGCAGCGCACTGCGCCACTGCGCTTCGACGCCTTCATCGGTGAGATCGCCAAAATGCTGACCCGGCACCGCGCTGTTACCGCGCAGCAGACAAAAGGTGTTTTTCAGATCCGCGCCCAGGCACAGCAGCGGCGGAAGATCGTTAAACCCCGGCGGCAGCGATATCACATCCGGCACATAGCCGCGCGAGCGGCGCAGCATCTCCCCGCTCGCGCGTACCACGGAGTCATCCATGCGCTGAACAATATCGCGGTTGTGCAGCAAAAAGCCGTCGGCGATCTCCGCCAGATCGCTTAACGCCTCGTCATTGCTGATTGCGGGCGGTTTGCCGCTGAGGTTGCCGGACGTCATCACCAGCGGGCGCTGTAATTCCTGCGCCAGCAGGTGTTGCAACGGACTGGCAGGCAGCATGACGCCCACTTCATCAAGGCCAGGCGCAATGGCCTCGCACAGCCCGCAAACACTGTTTTTGTCCACCAGCACAATCGGTGCGGCGGGTGTCGCAAGTAAACGCTGCGCCTGCGTCGTCACGCCTTCCGCGCCGGGTACCATCACCGCCAGCGGTTTTGCCGGACGATGTTTTCGCGCACGCAGATGCATCACCGCCGCCTGGTTCGTTGCATCGCAGGCGAGATGAAAACCACCAATGCCTTTTACCGCCACAACGCCGCCGCTTTTTAGCAGCGCGACGGCCGCCTGTAGCGCCGCTTCCCCATGTGCATGCTGTTCGCCGCTGCGCCATTCAAGCGCCGGGCCGCATTCATGGCATGCGACGGGCTGAGCGTGAAAACGCCGGTCCAGCGGATCGCGGTATTCGGCTTCGCAAACCGGGCACAACGGAAAACCGGCCATCGCGGTGTTAGGCCGGTCATAGGGCATGGCGTGAATAATGGTAAAGCGCGGCCCGCAATGGGTGCAGTTAATAAATGGGTAGCGGTAGCGGCGTTCAGAAGGGTCGTTCATCTCCGCCAGACAAGCCGGACAGGTTGCCGCGTCGGGGACAATTTGGGTATTCATTGCGCCACCCGCACTGTGGCGAATGGCGAAATCAAGCGGTAAAACGGACCAGCAAAACGGCGCGCTGGTCACCATATCAATGCGCGCCAGCGGCGGGCACTGCTGCTGCAACAGGACGAGAAAGTCGCGCTCATTACCGAGCAGGCGAATCTCCACGCCCTGCGCATCATTACAGACATCACCTTTCAGCCCGAGCTGTTGCGCCAGTTGCCAGACAAAGGGGCGGAAGCCCACCCCCTGTACTTTACCGTACACGCGCAAACAGACACCGTTGCTGTTGGCCGTGTCATCATTGCATTGCTGCATTGAGCAATCGACTCTTCATATGTTGATAAGTGCTCTGAGTGTACTCTTCGGCCCAGCGCTGATCGTTGATCGCACTCACCCGAACTGCGCAATATTTGGTCTCCGGCGTTTTTGAAATCGGATCCAGATTATCCTGCGTCAGTTCATTACACGCACCAATCCACCACTGATAAGTCATATACACGCTGCCGTGATTGACGCGCTCGCTGACATCCGCGCGGGTGATCACCTTGCCACGGCGCGACTCAACCCACACCAGTTGACGATCCTGTACGCCCAGCGCCGCCGCATCGTCCGGGTTAATCTGCACAAATCCGGGTTCATCGGCGAGGGTTTGCAGCGCCGCACAGTTGCCGGTCATTGAACGACAAGAGTAGTGACCCACTTCGCGCACCGTACAGAGCACCAGTGGGAACTCATCGTCCGGGCGTTCCGCTGGCGCACGCCACTGGGCAGCAAAAAGATGGCCTTTGCCGTCTGGCGTATCGAATTTGTTGTTCTGATACAGATATGGCGTGCCGGGGTGATCCAGTGTCGGGCAAGGCCACTGGACGTGTCCCATATCGCCCATTTTTTCGTAGGTTACACCGTAGAACAGCGGGCACAACTCGCGCAGCTCATCCCAGATTTGCTGGTTGTTGTCGTAGTGCATCGGGTAGCCCATTTCCGTGGCAATCAGGCTGATGATTTCCCAGTCGCGCTTGACGTTGTACTTCGGCTCAATAGCTTTTTCAAAACGCTGGAAACCGCGATCGGCGCAGGTAAACACGCCGCCATGCTCGCCCCAGGAGGTGGCGGGCAGCAGCACATCGGCCTGCTCGGCGGTTTTGGTCATAAAGATGTCCTGCACCACCACGAAATCGAGCGCTTCAAAGCCTTTACGCACCAGGCCTAAATCCGCTTCGGTCTGCAACGGATCTTCGCCCATGATGTAGTAGGCTTTCACTTTGCCTTCCAGCGCCAGGTGCGGCACTTCGGTAATGCGCACGCCTACTTTATCGTCCATCACCGCCGGGTCGATACCCCAGGCTTTGGCGAATTTAGCGCGTACTTCCGGGTTGACCACATCCTGATAACCAGGGAACTGGTTGGGGATCACGCCCATATCGCACGCGCCCTGCACGTTGTTTTGCCCGCGCACCGGGCCAACGCCAACATGTTCACGACCAAGATTACCGGTGAGCAGCGCCAGGCTGGAGAGCCCTTTCACCACGTCCACCGCCTGGCCGAACTGCGTTACGCCCATGCCCCACATAATGGTGGCAGACGGCGCGGCGGCATAGGTGCGCATCGCCTGACGTACCTGTTTTGCCGGCACGCCGGTAATGTGTTCCACCGCTTCCGGCGCGTAATCTTTTACCGTTTCGCGGTACGCCTCAAGCCCGGTGGTAAAGCTGGCAACGTAATCTTTGTCGTAAAGTTCTTCTTCGAGCAGCACATAACCAAAGGCGTTGACCAGCGCCATATTGCAGCCGTTATTCAGTTGCAGATGCTGGTCGGCAATACGCGCGGTTTCGATGCGGCGCGGATCGCAAACAATGATTTTCGCCCCTTTCTGTTTAGCTTTGATCACCCGGCGCGCGACGATCGGATGTGAGTCGGCGCAGTTATAGCCAAATACCAGCAAACAACTGGAGTTTTCGATATCGCTGATGGAGTTACTCATCGCACCGTTGCCGAGCGTTTCCTGTAAACCCGCCACAGACGGGCCGTGGCAGACACGCGCGCAGCAGTCGACATTGTTGGTGTTGAGCACGCCGCGGGCAAATTTTTGCATAACATAGTTGGTTTCATTGCCGGTGCCGCGTGACGAGCCGGTGGTCATAATGGCGCGTGGGCCGTATTTCGCTTTGATGTCGCTAAGGCGTTTGGCGGTGTAGCGGATCGCTTCATCCCAGCTAACCGGCGTCAGTTTGCCGCCTTTTTCGTAGCGGATCATCGGCTGGGTCAGACGCGGCGTCAGCAGTTTGGTGTCGTTGAGGAAATCCCAGCCGTAATAACCTTTCAGGCACAGTTCGTTCTGGTTCGTGTGGCCGTTGGCCGCTTCCGCACGGATGATTTTTCCGTTATCCACGACCAGTTTCAGTTTGCAGCCAGCGCCGCAGTAAGGGCATACGCTCGTAATTTTTTTCATCAGTAACAGACCTGTTAAAAGTGAAATTCAGATTGTTTAGAACACCAGGGAAACGGCGCCATCCAGCGCGGCGCGACGACGTTTTTCCGCGCTCATCTGTTCCAGTAAGTTGCGATCGACACACACCAGCGCGTTGGTCGGGCAGGCCTGCATACAAGCGGGGCCGCTTTCGCGGTGGTGGCACAAATCACATTTGTTGGCTTCGGCTTTCTCGGCACGCACATTCAGGCCTGCGCCGCTGTGACGAATAACCGGGCGCACTACCACTTCCATCGCACCGTACGGGCACGCCACTACGCAGGTTTTGCAGCCAATGCAGCGCTCCTGCATCACATGCACAAACCCTTCGTCGCGGCTGATAGCACCGTTCGGGCAAACATTCGCGCAGGGCGCATCTTCGCACTGACGGCATAATGTCGCCGTCGACACATTGACACCCTTGATGACATGAATACGCGGCAAAAACGTCTCCGGGGTGAGCGCCGCGCAATCCTGGTTTTCCTGATGAGATACCACGCAGGCGACCTCACAGGTGCGACAGCCGATGCATTTTGCTGCGTCAGCCATAATAAATCGGTTCATGAATTCCTCCGGTAAAAGGCGATATCCCGCCGGAGTATTCATAAAGCGTGCCAGAATTATAATTAATTGAAATTAAAGGAGATTTATAAAATCAGTGGGCTGTCATCGACAGAAGTGACGATGACAGCTGACGAGATTAGGCGTGCGGGCCATTAATAATGGAATCGCGAGTGATGAGCTCGCCGGGAAAGGTTTGCTGGTAGTGAAAATCGCCGCCATCGAGCATAAAGATCAAGCGGTTAATTGTCTCTTTGATCATCTCCGTGACCGGAATTTTCACGCTGGAGAGCGCCGGCACGGTAAATGGCGCAATAGCGATATCATCAAACCCCACCACCGACACCTGCTGGGGTACCGCGAGCTGGCTTTGATGCAGCTGCTTTATCGCGCCGATAGCCATATCGTCATTGCTCGCCACCAGCGCGGTGAACGTGGCCTTGCGGGAAAGCAGCTCCGCCACGCCCTGCGCACCGCTGGCTGGCGTCCATTTCCCTTCGGCTATCAACTCATTACGCACATCGATCCCGTGCTGCGCCAGCGCGTCTTTATAGCCCGATAAACGCTCAATACCGGTGGGCGAATCCAGCGAACCGGTAATAAACGCAATATCGCGGTGACCGCGGGAGATAAGCCGCGACACCACGCTCAGGCTGGAGGCTTTCTGATCAGAGTAAACGCAGTGGCTGGCGTGTTTACGCAACCGGCGGTTGAGTACCACGATGGGCTGCGAATGGTTGTCGATAATCTCATCGAGTTCATCCACGCTAAGAAAGCGCGGATAAATAATGATCGCGTCGCAGCGCAAATCGAGCAGGTACTGGATCGCCTGGCGCTCCTCTTCGGCGCTGTGTTTGCCATCTGCCAGCAGTAATCGGCGGCCTTTATCTTCGGTCATGCGCGCGGCGTGGGAAAGCAGCTCGCTAAAGTAAACCCCGTGATAGAGGGTGTTGGTGACCACCAGCCCTAAGGTCTGGGTTTTGCTGGAAGCCAGGCTGCGCGCCAGCAAATTCGGACGATAACCGCTTTCGGTAATGGCCTGAAAGACGCGCGCTTTTGTCTCTTCGCCGACATACCCTTTGCCCGTCAGCACGCGGGAAACGGTGGCTTTCGACACTCCGGCCCGCTTTGCTACTTCCTGCATTGTCGCCATCGATCCTACCCCTGCAAAAATCGTGACCCGAAGTGTACTTCAGGCGTTGCGATGATGGGAACACCTAACCCCGACAGATGAACATTTCGCACCCACCTTATTAAGTGATCATCATCACGATTATAAAAATAACCCCTTTTTACGTATTGTTTCACACAATAAAACTCATCATGATTTTGTGGAACCGGTTACCTATTTCATGTTTCATGGCCGCAAAACTGCAGTGATGAAGCCGTACCTTATTGATAGAACAGGACAAATCTCCATGGCAAAGAATTATGCCGCGCTGGCCCACTCGGTGGTGAACGCGCTGGGCGGAGCCGATAATATCGCCGCCGTAACGCACTGCATGACGCGTCTGCGTTTTGTAGTGAAAGACGAAACCCGTATCGACGCGCCTACGCTCAAAAGCGTCAGCGGCGTTATGGGTGTGGTACGCAACGACAACCAGTGCCAGGTGATCATCGGCAACACGGTTTCCCAGGCGTTTCGTGAAGTGGTCAACCTGCTGCCACAAGATATGCAGCCGGTTGAAGTACAGACGAAGCAAAAACTGACGTTGCGCCGCATCGGCGCGGGCATTCTGGATGCCTTAATCGGCACCATGTCGCCGCTAATCCCGGCGATCATCGGCGGGTCGATGGTTAAACTGCTGGCGATGGTGCTGGAGATGTCCGGCGCGCTGCCAAAAGGCTCCTCCACACTGACGATTTTGACGGTGATTGGCGATGGCGCTTTCTTCTTCCTGCCATTAATGGTGGCGGCCTCTGCGGCGGTGAAATTCAAAACCAATATGTCGCTGGCGATTGCCATCGCCGGGGTGCTGGTGCATCCGAGCTTTGTCGATCTGATGGCGAAAGCCGCACAGGGCGAGCACGTTGAGTTCGCGCTGATCCCGGTGACGGCAGTGAAATACACCTATACGGTGATCCCGGCGCTGGTGATGACCTGGTGCCTGTCGTATATCGAACGCTGGGTGGATCGTATTACACCGGCGGTGACGAAAAACTTCTTAAAACCAATGTTGATCGTGCTGATTGCCGCGCCGCTGGCGATTGTGCTGATTGGCCCGCTCGGTATCTGGATCGGTAGCGCGATTTCCGCGCTGGTCTACACCATTCACGGCTATCTCGGCTGGCTTTCCGTCGCCATTATGGGCGCTCTGTGGCCACTGCTGGTAATGACCGGTATGCACCGTGTGTTCACCCCAACCATTATTCAAACCATCGCGGAAACCGGCAAAGAGGGCATGGTAATGCCGTCGGAAATCGGCGCGAACCTGTCGCTCGGCGGCTCTTCGCTGGCGGTGGCATGGAAAACCAAAAACCCGGAACTGCGTCAGACCGCCATGGCGGCAGCGGCTTCCGCGATCCTGGCCGGTATCTCAGAACCGGCGCTCTACGGTGTGGCGGTGCGCCTGAAACGCCCGCTGATTGCGAGTTTAATTAGTGGTTTTGTCTGCGGCGCGGTCGCCGGTATCGCCGGGCTTGCCAGCCACTCGATGGCGGCACCGGGGTTATTTACCAGCGTGCAGTTCTTCGATCCGGCTAACCCGATGTCCATTGTGTGGGTATTCGGCGTAATGGCGCTGGCGGTAGTGTTGTCATTTGTGTTGACGCTGCTGCTCGGGTTTGAAGATATTCCCGTAGAAACCAGTGACAAACCGCAAGCGGCCGAGCCGGCCACTGTAAAAGAAGCACGAGCCTGATTTAAGAAAGCGAGGTAACGCATGTCAGTATTTCCGCAAGGATTTTTATGGGGCGGCGCGCTTGCCGCCAACCAGTCGGAAGGGGGGTATCTGGAGGGCGGCAAAGGGCTGACCACCGTGGATATGATCCCGCACGGCGCAAACCGTCTGCCGGTGAAACTGGGACAGGAAAAACGCTTTACGCTGCGCGATGACGAATTCTACCCAAGCCACGAGGCGATCGATTTTTATCATCGCTACAAAGAAGATATCGCGCTGATGGCGGAGATGGGTTTTTCGGTGTTTCGTACCTCGATTGCCTGGAGCCGCCTGTATCCGAAAGGCGATGAACTGACGCCAAACCCGGAAGGGATTGCGTTTTACCGGGCGGTGTTTGAAGAGTGCAAAAAGTACAATATCGAACCGCTGGTCACGCTGTGCCATTTCGATGTGCCGATGCATCTGGTCATCGAATATGGCTCATGGCGTAACCGCAAAATGGTGGAGTTTTTCACCCGTTATGCGCGCACCTGTTTTGAAGAATTTAACGGGCTGGTGAAATACTGGCTGACCTTCAACGAGATCAACATCATGTTGCACAGCCCGTTCTCCGGTGCGGGGCTGGTGTTCGAAGAGGGGGAAAATCAGGATCAGGTGAAATACCAGGCGGCGCACCATGAGCTGATTGCCAGCGCGCTGGCAACGAAAATCGCCCATGAAGTGAACCCGCAAAACCAGGTAGGCTGCATGCTGGCAGGCGGGAATTTCTACCCCTACTCCTGCAAACCGGCCGATGTGTGGACCGCACTGGAAAAAGATCGCGAAAACCTGTTCTTTATTGATGTGCAGGCGCGCGGCAGCTATCCGGCGTACTCCGCGCGCGTGTTCCGCGAAAAAGGCGTCACCATTGTCAAAGAAGCCGGTGACGACGAAATCCTGAAGAACACCGTCGATTTTGTCTCCTTCAGTTATTACGCTTCGCGCTGTGCGTCGGCGGATATGAACGCCAACAACACCAGCGCCGCCAACATCGTGAAATCACTGCGCAACCCGTACATTGAGGTCAGCGAATGGGGCTGGGGCATCGATCCGCTGGGTCTGCGCATCACCATGAACATGATGTACGACCGCTACCAGAAACCACTGTTCCTGGTGGAAAACGGCCTGGGCGCGAAAGATGAACTCAACGCCAATGGCGAAGTGGAAGATGATTACCGCATCAGCTACCTGCGCGAGCATATCCGCGCGATGGGCGACGCTATCGAAGATGGCATTCCGGTTATCGGTTACACCAGTTGGGGCTGTATTGATCTGGTGGCGGCATCAACCGGTGAAATGAGCAAACGCTACGGTTTTGTCTATGTTGACCGCGATGATGCCGGTAACGGCACGCTGGCACGCAGCCGTAAAAAATCGTTCTGGTGGTACAAGAAAGTGATCGCCAGTAACGGGGCCGATCTCGACTAAACACCTCGCCACACGAGAGGGGCAATACCGACGCATGTCATCGTTGCCCCTCTTTTCCCCCGCTGTTTACAGACTTTTCTCAATGCCGGTTTGCCGCATGATAGCGTGACAACGCTCACATCTATGCCAGGCTTAATGACGTGTACAACAACGTCTGAAGGAGAAAGCATGGCAGAGCAAAGCCCAAAAACCACGCTAGCACCGCACTATCCTACTCCTCCGTTTGTCGAACAACCGCAGCCCGCACCGGGTCTTGCCAGCAAAATGAAACCTGTGCCGGATCACGGTGAAACCAGCTACCGGGGTTCCGGGCGCTTAGCGGGCCGTAAGGCGCTGATTACCGGCGGCGACTCCGGCATTGGCCGGGCGGTTGCCATTGCCTATGCCCGCGAAGGCGCGGATGTGGCGATCAACTACCTGCCGGAAGAGGAATCCGACGCCGCCGAAGTGATCAAATTGATCGAAGCCGAAGGGCGAAAGGCCATCGCCATTCCGGGGGATATCCGTTCAGAGCAGTTTTGCCAGACGCTGGTTAAAGAGGCAGTCGCCAAACTTGGCGGGCTGGATATTCTGGTTAATAACGCCGGTCGTCAGCAGTTCAATGAGTCGATTCTGACCCTGTCGACCGAAGATTTTGACGCCACCTTTAAAACCAACGTCTATGCGATGTTCTGGATAACCAAAGCCGCCGTGGAACATCTGCCGCGCGGTGCCAGCATTATCAACACCTCTTCGGTGCAGGCGTATCAGCCAAGCCCCATTCTGCTGGATTACGCGCAGACCAAAGCGGCGATTGTGGCGTTCACCAAATCGCTGGCGCAGCAACTTGGTGAAAAAGGCATCCGCGTCAATGCAGTGGCTCCAGGCCCATACTGGACACCGCTGCAGTCGAGCGGCGGTCAGCCACAGGAAAAAGTGCAGCAGTTCGGGGCCAGCGCACCGCTGGGCCGCCCGGGTCAGCCCGTAGAAATTGCCCCGCTGTATGTCACCATGGCCTCGGCGGAAAGCAGCTATACCTCCGGGCAGGTCTGGTGTTCTGACGGCGGTACCGGCACGCTGTAACTCCCCCCGCTTCCACTCTGTATGGCCGCCGTCTGGCGGCCATCGCTGGTAAGGATCGCAACACCGTGAAGAACACAGTCTCGCACTCTCCTGTCCGGGAGGATGGCTTTGCCGAACCCGGCGATTACGCCGCGATTGGCGAAGGACGCTCGGTCGCACTTATTGCCCCCGACGGGTCAATTGACTGGTGGTGCGCACCGAACCTGGATTCCCAGCCGCTGTTTGATCGCCTGCTCGACCCGGAGATTGGCGGTTTTTTTCAGTTAGCGCCGCAACAACCTTACACCGTGACGCGCTGCTACAGGCAGGACAGCAATGTGCTGGAAACCACCTTCACCACCGCCAGCGGCAAAGTGTTACTTACCGAATCCATTAACAGTACGCTCGCTGGACGTTTGCCGTGGAGCGAGCTGGCGCGCCGGATTGAAGGTCTGGAAGGCGAAGTGGCTTTAACGCTGAAAGTGCGTTTCGGGACGCGGGCAGAAACCTGTTCGCCGTGGATGAACAAAACAGCGCACGGCAACGTCTACCATATCGCCGATTTACTGGCGATGCTGCGCACCAGCGAAGAGGTCAACATCACCGACGCCGACGATGAGCAGGTTAATGGTCACATGACGGTTTCGGCGGGCCAGCGGCGGCTGGTTGCACTGCTGGTGACTGAAAAAGAGCCGCTGGCAGTCCCGAGCCTTGAGGCAATTGACGCGCGCATTGAAACCAGCCATGCCGCCTGGTGCGACTGGAGTAAAAGCCTGAGCTATGCAGGGCGTTACGCAGAACATGTCGGGCGTTCCGCGCTGGCATTGAAATTCCTCTGGTATTCCCCCACCGGTGCGCTTGCCGCGGCAGCGACCACCTCCATTCCTGAAGGTATTGGCGGTGAGAAAAACTACGACTATCGCTACGCGTGGATCCGCGATGCCTGCCTGATCATTAAAGCCTTTGCCTTTTTGGGCACGCTGGAAGAGTGCAAAGCCGCTTTCTCCTGGCTTTCAAAAACCATTATCCGCCACGGTGTCAGGCTGCAGGCGTGTTACACCCTCGAAGGGGAGGAAGTGCCCTGTGAAACGTACCCGGCGCTGCGCGGCTACAAAAATTCACAGCCGGTGCGAGTGGGTAACAACGCGCGTGACCAGCTACAACTCAGCATGTACGGCGATATGCTGGCAACGGCGGAGCTGTTCGTAAAGGCGGGCCACGTGCTGGATCTCACCACCTCGCGGCTGCTGGGCGAGCTGGCAAATTGCTGTGCCGATCACTGGCGGCAAAAAGATTGCGGGATTTGGGAACTGCCCGAGCTGCAACATTATACCCACTCCAAGATGGCGTGCTGGCTGGCGCTGGATATGGCCGTGTTGATGGCGAAAGAGAAATACATTGAGCCAACGTGGGTCGGGCGCTGGCAGCGCGAGCGGGATCGCATCCGCGACTGGATCGAAACCCATTGCTGGTCACAGAGCAAACAGGCTTACCTCTTTTACCCCGATAGCGACGATCGGCTTGATGCTTCGCTGGCGCTGGTTTATCGCTATGGTCAACATGTTAATCCTCAGCGCATGCTTGCCACTTACCGGGCCATTGAAGAGGAGCTGGGCCACGGCGGCGCACTGGTCTACCGCTACAGCGGCGTCGAACAGGAAGAGAACACCTTTGTCGCCTGTTCGTTCTGGCTGGCGGCAGCCTGGGCGGCAATGGGCGAGACAACCAAAGCCGAAGCGGCAATGGATGCGATCCTCAGCGCCCTTTGCGATAAAGGCAATGTCGAAACTTTTAATGAGATGTTCGATGTTCGCACCGGCAAGTGGAGCGGCAACCTGCCGCAGGGTTTAAGCCACCTGGCGCTGATTTGCGCCGCGCAGGCGATTACCGATCACGGCACATCCCCTCCATAAACCGGTATGTTGCCAACGCGCTCGCAGTCACAGCCCGCAACCGGAGGAATTTCTGCCAAAGGGGTTAACAGCGCTACCGCATAAGATGGTTTTTCTCATGCGCGATCAACCATGCTTTACGCGCGATACCGCCACCGTAGCCGGTCATGGTGCCGTCTTTACCAATGATGCGGTGGCAAGGAATGACAATCGCCACCCGGTTCGCGCCATTGGCCGCCGCGACGGCACGTACCGCGGTGGGTTGTGCAAGGCATTCCGCCAGCGCCTGATAATGCGTGGTCTGGCCGTACGGCACCGTTTGCAAGCCTTGCCAGACGCGGCGCTGAAACGCGCTGCCGGGCAGATCCAGCGTCAGCGAAAACTGCTGTCTGTCGCCCGCGAAATACTCGCCGATCTCTTTTTCCGCCTGCCGGGTATGCCGGTTTTCCCCGGCGATAATGCGCGCTTTCAACAAGCGCTGTAAGTCGCTGAATTCGGTCTCCAGCATGCGTCTATCCACAAACTCCAGCAGGCAAATGCCCTGTTCCGTGGCGCAGACAAACATCGGGCCAATCGGTGTGGTGAAACGGTGGATCATGATCACCTGCTGCCCGAGGCTCGGTGCCGCGCCAGTGAGTTTTTTACAGGTATAACCAAAGCCGCTGAGCGATTCATAACCGTTGTCAAAGGCAACATCGGTGGCGCTGCGCCCGCCTTTCAGCTCCTGAAGCGCGACATTTACCCGCGACATGCGCTGAAAAGCCTGAAATGTGATGCCATGTTGCTGCAAAAACCAGCGGCGCACACGCTCCGGGCTGATGCCTTGTTCGCGCAGCAGCGTGTCGCTGATACGCATTTTAGGATTGGCGCGAACGAGCGCTAACGCTTGCTCGATAAAGCCCGGTGCCGAACAGGCATTTTCCGTTGGTCGACACACTTTGCACGGGCGGAAACCGGCATCGAGCGCTGATTTCATCTCGCGGAAAAACACCACATTTTCCCGCTTCGGCTTACGCGCGCGACAGACGGAAATACAAAAAACTCCGGTGGTTTTGACGCCGACAAAAAAGAGGCCGGTGTATTCAGAAGCGCGATCGAGTAGCGCCTGATACCAGGTATCACACTGCACTTTATCCGTGATTTGCATAGTGGAAAACGCCCTCAAACGATTGCTGTGTCTGCACGCTCAACAGTATGTTTTTCAACTGCGTTTGTAACGCGGCATGAACAGCATTGCCCATCGAAATACGGCACACGCCAAGCGTGGCCAGTTCGGTGAATCCTGCCAGCCCCGGTACGCACATCACATTGAGTGGCAAAGGGATCTGCTGGGCGATAGCGGCTATATCCGCGTTTTGCATCACGCCGGGCACAAACAGACCGTCCGCGCCGTGTTGAGCATATAACTGCCCGCGATACAGCGTCTCTGCCAGCGCATTTTCCACGTTCAGCAAGAACGTATCGGTACGGATATTCAAAAACAGCGCGCATGGCAATTGCGCGCGGATTTCCCGTAACTGCCGGGCGAATTGCGCGGCGTCAACCAGTTGCCGTTCGCCATTGACCACGCGGCTATCTTCCAGATTAATGCCCACCACACCGAGCTTTATTAATTGTTGCAGGTTATCGGCAATGGCTTGCGCGGTTTCGCCGTAACCGGCTTCCATATCCACGCTGAGTGGCAGATCGCAGGCGGCGCGAATGCGTTTCACCATAAACAGCAGTTCGGCAAACGGCATTTGTTCACCATCGTCATAACCGAGCATTGCAGCAATGGCGGCGCTGGACGTTCCCATCACCTGATATCCGGCCTGCTCTGCCGCCTGCGCGCTGGCTGCGTCCCAGACATTGTCGAGCACTAATGGTGTAATTTGATGGTGAAAAGCAGTGAAATCCATGGTCGTCTCCTGGGGCGTTAAGTGGAGTCAGTGTGGCGTTTGCCGTCTACTCCTCACAACCGAAAATCGGACGACCATTTTTTATATGTCGGGCAGAGGCCGTTTTAGTGCTGGCAATCACGTTACCGGGCACGGCGCGAAGATCATTGCCTCAGGCAGTGGTGGTAATCATCGATGTTGCTGTGGCTCGGGTTGTTGCGGTAATAGATCACCGGAATCGACTTTCCGGGGTGATCGCGACCGAGATCCAGGGTATGGGTGGGCACGTTTGATTCTTTTTGCTGTAGCTCTGGCCGTTTGTCGCGAACGCATTGCCATCACAATATCGACCTTGCCCAAATCGTTCGGCGTTCCGGGAAAGACAGTGACGATCTGCGCTTCAACCTGCAGCGGATCGTTGTTGATTTTTCGGCTGAGGAAACAATCCCGGGTAAAGCATTAAACGACTGCCTCGATCATCGCTGAAAAAGGTATCCATACCCAATCTCATGAAAGAACGCGCATTTTCCTCACATCATCCAGTCTGCTTGTAGGAGCCGGATAAGGCGCCAATCGCCATCCGGCCACGTAGTTTGTCACGGATAGAGGGACATCAAAAGCGAGTGCTTATCCTGATCGAACAGCGCGAAATCGCGGCTCAGCGTGGGGTTTTCCTGCTGGAGACGCTGCTTTTGTGCCGGGAATTTTGGGTCGTCGGAAAAATAGAGCGCCATCAGGTAATCCATGTTTTCAAGGTGCTTGCTTTCAGAATCAACAATCACGCGTTGATAGCACGCCTTATCTTTTTTGCCGATCCGATCCTTGAGCATACACTCTTGCAGCAGCAGAGAGGGATCGGTGTTAGCTCTGTTCACAGGCTCGAGATAAGCGAGGGCTTTTGCATATTCGCCCTTTGAAGAGAGCAAGCTGGTGTAACTTCTGATGACATTGGCGTTCTCAGGATTTTCGCGTGCCAGCTTGTCGAAGTCCTGTAACACTTTGGATTTTGCCGCATCATCTGCCAGCGCATACTGTTTTACCAGGTCTGACGCCTGCTGAGTTGGCTCATCTTTATAGCGACTCACAGCGACGACGCTGACGCTAAAAATAAAAAAAAGAGCGATGAAAAGCGTTTTTTTTACATTCATGATTCTATCCCTGAAAAGGCGTTAAATTGATGACTCTCTTGACGCTAGCAGGAATGGGCGGGACGGTTCCTGTATATCCAGAATCATAGAAGTAGCCGGCTTCAATTTCTAAAGCGGCATTTCTGCTTGATGCGGGGGCAATAAAAAATGACGTATTTACCTGCATAACGTTCATGCCTATTCCACCCAACGCTCTACCCCTTAAACGTCACACCAAACACCTTAGAAATCGCGGTTTTTCCTGCATCTGTCAGGGTGATTTCGCGATAGCCTGGCGTACGCGTCAGCCAGCCCTGCTGTTCAAAAGCAATCAGTAGCGCCGCGCCTGCATCGCCGCCGAGGTGAAAACGCCGCTCGCTCCAGTCCAGACAGGCGCAACAGGGTTTGCGCCGGGTGCGCGGATCGAGGGTGACGCCAATCTTCTCAAGGCTGCGTTTGCCTGAATCCGTCACCGCGCTGCCATCGTCAGTGATCCAGCCTTCGCGCTGCATAAACGCATACACGCCAACGGCTATCTCACCGGCAAGATGATCATAACAAGTACGTGCCTGACGCAGCGCCAGCGGCGTGCGGGTGACAGGTGCCTGCACACCGCGCATGGATACGCTCATCATCGTTTCCAGCAGCGCGGCGACATCGCTGCCTGCCAGCCGGTAATAGCGGTGCCGTCCCTGCGACACGCAGACCAGCAGCCCGCTGGCGAGCAGTTTTGCCAGATGCGCGCTGGCCGTTGACGCGGCAATATCCACCACCGCGCTCAACTCGGTCGCGGTCCACGCCCGCCCGTCCATTAACGCACAGAGCATTTTCGCCCGGGAAGGCTCCGCCATCGCGCTGGCAAGGCCGGAGAGCGTCTCCTCCAGCAGATGCGGTTGTTCCTGCGTTTTGCGTAGTTCATTGCCGGTCATAGCGGTTGTACGTCCCATCGTTGTGTTACTTCGCGCGCCAGCGGATCGTTATCGGTGAGCAGGATCAACCGGTTGTCATGATCGCTGTATTGCACAAGGATATTGATATTATATTGTGCGATCGTGCGGGCAATTTCGCCTAACTCGCCGGGACGCTCCTGCTTCAGTTTGCGGATAACCGGCAGGGTCACGGCATGTACCGTTAAACCCACAGCGGTTAACACTTCCCGGGCGCGCTCGCCGTCGGTCACCAGAAAGTGCGCATGGCATTGATCGCCTGCGGTAAACACACCGCCCCCTTCCAGCCCGACGCCATGTTTACCGAGCGTTTCACCAAGCCGTGCCAGTTCGCCCGGCGTATTATTCAGGATAACGTGAATATCGTACATATTATGGCTGCTCCGTGGTTGATGCGTAATCGCGAAAAACCGTGGCAACACGGATGCGGTAGGACGAAAAAATGGCTTCCCGCCCTTCGCGCTGAGCCGCCTGGTGCAGCACATTGCTCTTCCAGGCGTGCACTGATGCTTCATCGCGCCACCATGACAGTGACAATATCTTCCCCTCGTGGCTCAGGCTCTGAAAACGTTCGATCGCGATAAACCCGTCGATGTCTGCCAGTATCGGCTTGAGTTAAGCGGCTAATTGCAGGTAACGCGCCTGCTTACCTGCGGCGATATCAGCTTCAAAAAGTACGGCGATCATAACGTGGCTCCTCATCAATAATGAGCCGCCAGTGTTGTGCAGATGCCGGGCCCACGCTTCGTCCCCTGACGAAATATGGCTGACGATTTCCTCTCCCTAATACAAACCGAGAAGTGATTTAGCTCGCAGATCTCCATGAAACCGGTTGCAGGCGTGGTTTACCAGGTTAGCATGAAACCGGTTTCACCCAGTTACACCAACTCAGTTTCCGATAATAAAAGGGAAATAAAAATGGCCGTTATCAGGGATTACAACAAGTTAGCAAGTGATATCCTCCGCGAGGTCGGCGGTGAAGAGAACATCAGTAATTTCTCCCGCTGCGCTACGCGTCTGCGCCTGGTATTGAATCAAACGCCTGACACGGCGAAAGCCAACATCCAGAGCCTGCCAGGCGTGATTGCGGTTGTGGAAAGCGGCGGGCAATTTCAGGTGGTGATTGGCACCCACGTCGCCGATGTGTTTAATGCGTTGAGCGGTATGGTGAAAGAGAAAGACGGCAACGGAGCGCAGCCGAAAACTCGCTGGCTGGATGCGGTGATCGCCACCATGTCGGCGGTGTTTGCGCCGATTGTCTATATTCTTGCCGCCGCCGGGATTTTGCAGGGTTTACTGATTCTGCTCGGGCTTGCCGATGCGCAGATCAAATCCTCCGGCACGTTTGCGGTGCTGAACTTTATGTCCTGGACACCCTTCGCATTCCTGCCGGTGTTTATCGCCATTACCGCCGCGCGTCATTTTAAATGTAACCCTTTTATTGCCGTGCTCTGTTGCTGCGCGTTAATCAACCCTGAGTGGACAGCGATGGCCGGGAAAATCGCCAGCGGCAGTGAAGTGAAATTCCTCTTTTTCCCGCTGGCGGAAACGGTTTATACCTCGTCAGTGCTGCCGCCGTTGTTCCTCGTCTGGGCGCTGTCGTGGTTTGAACGCCGCGTTGAAAAATGGCTGCCTGAAGTGGTGAGCCCGTTGTTTACACCGCTGCTCTGCTTCGTAGTCATTGTGCCGCTGACGTTAATTGTGATTGGCCCGATCACCAGTTGGGCTGCGCTTGGCGTCGCGCACGGGTATAACACGCTGTTCCACGCCGCACCGGCACTGGCGGCAGCGATTATCGGCGGTGTCTGGCAGGTGATTGTGATTTTTGGCGTCCACTGGGGCATTACGCCGGTGATCATGGCCAACTTCGATACTCAGGGCTATGACTCTTTCCAGGCCTATCAAACCATTGCAGTAATTGGCCAGATGGCGGCGGTATTCGGCGTGTTTATCAAAAGCCGCAACAAGCAGTTGAAGGCAACCTCGCTGTCGGCAGGCGTGACGGCGATTTTTGGTATTACCGAACCGGCGATTTATGGCGTGACGCTGCGCTTTAAAAAACCGTTTATCTGCGGCTGTATTGGCGGCGCGATTGGCGCAGTCGTCGCCAGCCTGTTTGGCAGCCTCTACTATGCTTATGCCGCACTGCCGGGCCTGTTCACGCTGGTCAACGCAATCAGCCCGGATGCGCCAATGTCGTTTATTGGCGAACTGGTGGGCGCGGGCACCGCGATTGTGCTAACCATCGTGATGGTGCAGTTTGTCGGGTTTGACGATCCGGTCGAAGCTGTGGTTTCTGATGAGAAAAACGCGGCGCTGACTGTCGGCTCCCTGCAAATGCTGAGCCCCATCAAAGGCGAAGTGATTGCCCTGGAAAGCGTCGCGGATGAAGCCTTTGCCGGAAAAGTGCTGGGCGATGGCGTCGCCATCATTCCGCACGAAGGTAAAGTTGTCGCCCCTTGTGATGCACAGGTCGCAACATTGATCGACTCTCATCACGCCATTGGCCTGATATGTGATAATGGCGCGGAATTACTGATTCATGTTGGGCTTAACACCGTCAATCTTCAGGGGCAATATTTTACGCCGCTGGTCAAAGAGGGTGACCGGGTTAGCGCCGGAACGCCGCTGCTGGCCTTTGATAAAGAATACATTGAGCGGGCAGGTTACGACCTGACCACGCCGGTGCTGGTGGTCAACAGCGAGGAGTTTACGCTCACTCGCCATCAGTCGCAGGGCGCGGTCAGCGCGGGAGTTCCGCTGATGTCGCTGGCCTGAAACTGGCCGCCGCAATAATAACAACAGTGAGGTTTAACGATGGTAACGATACTGGATGTCGCCAGGCTGGCCGGCGTCTCCAAAGCGACAGTATCGCGCGCGCTAAACGGAAAAGTTTTTGTCCGTGAGGAAGTGAAAGCCCGCATTATGCAGGCGATTGCCGAAACGGGTTATCGCCCCAATCAGCTGGCGCGCAATCTTGCCAACAATAAAACCAACTCTGTCGGGCTGGTCATCACCAACGGGCTGTATAACGGCCCGTTTTTCTCCAGCATGATTTACCACGCGGCGACCAACAGCGAGCAGCACGGCCGCCAACTGGTGCTGGCGGACGGAAAACACAGCGCGCAGGAAGAGCGCGACGCCATCGACCTGCTGCTGTCGCTGCGCTGTGAAGCGATCATGATCTACCCCAAATACCTGTCGGTCGCCGAACTCGATGAGATCATCGAACGCAACCCGACGCCAATCGTGGTGATCAACCGGGAACTTACCCGCCACCGCAACCAGTGCGTGTTTGTCGATCACCAGCAAAGCTGTGAAACAATGATGGAATACCTGTTAGCACAGGGGCATAGGCGCATTGCGTTTGTTGCCGGTTCCGATGCTTCCCCTACCGGCGAGAGCCGTTTAGCCGGTTATCGTAAAGCACTGCGCAACGCCGGGATCGAACCCGACCCACAACTGCTGGTGCGCGGTAGCTGGAGTACCGACAGCGGTTACGAGGCGGGGCGTGAACTGCTGGCGCGCAATGTGCCGTTTACCTGCGTGCTGGCCGGGAACGACGATATGGCGATTGGCGTGGCGAAAGCCTGTTATGAAGCGGGTTTGCGGCTGCCACAGGATGTGTCGCTGGCCGGGTTTGATGATTCGGTTATCGGCAAATATTACAACCCGTCACTGACTACCATTCATGTTCCGATGGAGGAGATGATCCGTAACGCCATCGAAATGGTTCTGATGCCAGAGGCGACTGCCATTAGCGCTCATCGGGGCGAGCTGGTGTGCCGTGAGTCGGTGATTGCGCCTAAAACTGCCCGGTAAACCGGGCAGTTTCTGATTACGCCTGCGCGATAGCGTCGAGTTTCGCCAGCGCATCCGGCGGCAAAGTGAGTTGCGCGCTGGCGAGGTTTTCCTGCAAATGCTGCGGTGACGACGTACCAGGGATCAGCAGGATATTCGGCGAGCGCTGCAACAACCAGGCCAGCGCCACTTGCATTGGCGTGGCACCAAGCGTAGTCGCGACTTCATTCAACTCGCCTGACTGCAACGGCGTAAAGCCGCCGAGCGGGAAGAACGGCACATAAGCGATCCCCTGCGCATTCAACGAATCAATCAGCGCGTCGTCATGGCGGTTCGCCACGTTATAGAGGTTCTGCACGCAGACAATCGGCGTCATTTTCTGCGCATCCGCCACCTGTTTCGCCGTCACGTTGCTCAGACCAATATGGCGAATCAGCCCGCGCTCTTTCAGCTTAATCAAAGCCTCCAGCGGCGCTTCAAGCGGCCCCTCTTCCGGCCCATGCACGCCGAACATGGCGCGCAGGTTCACCACTTCCATCACTTCAAGGCCGAGATTTCGCAGATTATCTTCAACGGCTTGCGTTAACTCTTCAGCGCTGAATGCGGGCAACCAGTTGGCTTTATCATCACGGCGCGCGCCGACTTTGGTGACAATGCACAGATCATCCGGGTACGGATGCAGTGCCTGCTTAATCAATTTATTGGTGACATGCGGGCCGTAAAAATCGCTGGTGTCGATATGGTTCACGCCTGCGGCAATCACATCGCGTAGCACCTGCAACGCTTTCGCTTCATCAGCGGGCGGCCCAAACACGCCGGGCCCCGCCAGTTGCATGGCACCGTAACCCAGGCGACCAACCTGGCGATCGCCCAGACGAAAGGTAAGTGAAGGTTGAGACATGGAGTACCTCCTGTGCATTAAGTAAACAGATTGTAGGAGTATCGTTGCTGTGCAACAATCCGCTGAAATTAATACACACTGTACGGTTAACCGAACAATGAAGCTGGACTTCGCCCTGCTGAACGCCATTGTGGCGGTCGCTAACGCCGGAGGCTTTCGCGAAGCCGCACGCGTGACCGGCACCAACCCTTCCCGCCTGAGTGATGCGGTGCGCCGCGCTGAACAGCAGCTCGGCGTGCGCCTGTTTAACCGCACCACCCGCACCGTGGCGCTAACCGATGCGGGTAAAGCGCTGATGGAGCGACTGCAACCGGCGATGAGCGAAGTGGACGCGGCGCTCGACGCCATTAACCGTTACCGATCAACACCCAGCGGTACGCTGCGCCTGAACGTGCCGGTCAGCGCTGCCCGGCTGGTGTTGCCCGCCATCGTACCCGCCTTTCTGGCGCACTATCCGGACATTCAACTGGAAATCGTGGCCGAAAGTAACGTGCAGGATGTCTTTCGCGATAGCTGTGACGCAGGCATCCGCTATGACGAATGTCTGGAGCAGGATATGGTCGCGCTGCCCATCGGCCCGCGTCGCCAGCGTTTTGTCGCCGCCGCCTCGCCCCATTACCTGCAACAACATGGCATACCGCAACATCCACGCGATCTGATTGCGCATAACTGCATTCGCGGCCGCTATGCCAGCGGCGTGATGCCGGAGTGGGAGTTCGAGCGCGATGGCGAAACATTGCGTGTACAGGTCAATGGCACCTTAGTGGTCAGCGTCGGCGCGGCAATGGATCTGGCCGTGCAAGCCGCGATTGCCGGAAGCGGCATTATTTATCTGTTTGAAGAGTGGCTGCGCTTGCCGATTGAGCGCGGCGAACTGATACCGGTGCTGGAACCCTGGTGGTTGTCGTTTAACGGCCCGTACCTCTATTACAACTCCCGGCGGCTAATTCCTGCGCCTTTACAGGCGTTTATCGATTTTGTGCGCGCACAGGCAAGTTACGGATATATAACGCGATGATCAGAAGAACTGTCTACACTTTAGGAAACAGAACAGAGCGAGGATGAGCTATGATCTTTCCGGCCATGCCAGTCAATGAAATCGAGCGGCTGAAGTCGCTATATATGATGGATTTGCTTGATAAAAAGGATGATGAGCGCTTTGACCGGTTAACCCGTACGGCGAAGACCACCTTTGACGTACCGATCGCGGTCATCAGCCTGCTCGATCGCGATCGTCAGTGGTTGCTGTCGCGCAGCGGTGTCGATACTCACGAAACGCCGCGCAATCTCTCCTTTTGCGCACACGCCATCCTCGAAGAGGGGACTTTCATTGTGAAAGATACCCTCGCCGATCCGCGTTTTGCCGATAACCCGTTTGTCATTGGTGAGCCCTGGGTGCGCTTTTACGCTGGCTGCCCGGTGCGCCTGCCGGACGGGGCTATTGCCGGGACGATTTGTATTATCGACACTTACCCGCGCCCGTTCTCCAGTGCGGAAATCAACACCCTGCTCGACTTCGCCGCCATCGTGGAAGATGAGTTTTTGATCCTCAGTATGGCGATGACCGACAGCCTGACCGGGATGCCAAACAGCCGTGGTTTTTACCGCACCGGCGAGAAGCGCTTTGCCTGGCTAAAAGAGCATAAAAAACCCTTCAGCCTGCTCTATTTCAGCATTGATAATCTGAAAGCCATCAATGAGTTGCTGGGCAGCAAAGAGGGCGATGAGGTGGTAAAAATCTTCGCCAGCAACCTGACAAAATGTATTAAAGAGCAGGATATCGCCGCGCGTCTGGGCGGCGGGGAGTTTGCGGTGCTGCTGGGAAATCTCGCCGTGAATGACGTGGATGCGTTTTTGTTCGATCTGCAATCGCGGATGGACGCCATCGATCATCTGTCCGGTAAGAATTACCACATCAACTATTCGCACGGCATTATCGAAAACGGCGGCAGTCGATACGCCACGCTGCGCGATATGCTGGAAGACTGCGACAAAGTGATGTACGCGGAAAAGCGTCGTCGTTAGTCGTTAAATAACTGCGCCGGACAACCGGCGCACCGTTTACAAATTGTCGAACCCGCCGTTACCTTCCCAGCCCGCCAGCCGCTGGTAGATACATTCCACCGCCGCTTTTACCGGCGGCGTCATCGGGTAGTAAAACCCGACAATATCCGGCTGAATGCCAAGAAAAATCACCTCGCCGATATCCTCTTTCAACTGATCAATCAGATAGTTGAGCGGCATATTGTGGGTGGTCATCAGGAACATTTCGGCAATGTCATCCGGGTCCACCACGCGGATATCGCCGGGGTTGAGCCCCATATCGGTCGCATCGACAATCAGCAGCCGCGAGGGTTTCAGTTCGCGAATCGCCACCACATCGTTTTCCGGCGCGCTGCCACCATCAATCACCTGCCAGTTACCTTGCGGGTTTTCGGCGCACATTTGCGCCAGCAACGGGCCTGCGCCATCGTCGCCCATCATACTGTTGCCGACACACAGCAATACGTCAGTCACGTAATCTCCTCACCATTAAATAGATGGCGCTTTCCTGATGGATATCATGCAGCATCGACAGCAGCGCTTTACTCCAGGCGAGCTGCTGCGCATTTTGCCGGGTCTGTGCCCGATCAAAGGCGTTTGCCAGCAGCATCACGTGCGTGCTGTCAATAACAATTTCGCCGTAGCGCGGCACGCCTTCCATTTTGCGCCGCGCTTCGCTGCCTGCCTCCAGCGTGGCGATCCACGCCAGGTAATCCTCCCACGGGCAGGAGAGCGCCGTTTCCAGGCAGTCGATCACCCCCAAATGGTGGCCGATAGCCAGGCTGTAATAAACCACTTGCTGCGCCTGTGCGGGTGTAGCGTCGTTCTCGTCGATAAACTTACGCCGCAACTGGCTAAAGACCACCGATTCGCCCATCAGATTTTCGCCTCCTGCACCACCTGGTTCAGATGGCTGACTATCTCAGTCAGGCGCGGATCGTTTTCCTGCGCCAGCCAGTTCACCACTTCATGTTCGCCGACGCTTCGCAAACGCATAAAGTCATCGGCAATCTGGCGGCCGTAGCGGTAACCCGCCAGCCGACGCGCGGTGCGATCCACTTTCACGCGCAGGGGCTGCACCATCGCCGGGTGCAAAATCTCGGCCGGCTGGTCGTCCTGCTCACCAGGCAGACGAGCATGGATTTTCTGCTCCAGCAAGCCCAGCGCCATGGCGAAACCATACAATGTGGCCGCGGGCGTTGGCGGGCAGCCGGGTATATAGACATCCACCGGCACAATCTTGTCGGTGCCGCCCCACACGCAGTACAGGTCGTGGAAGATACCACCGCTGTTGCCGCACGCGCCGTAGGAGATACAGATTTTGGGATCCGGCGCAGATTGCCAGGCACGCAGCGCAGGTGAGCGCATGGCGCGGGTTACCGCGCCGGTGAACAGCAGAATGTCGGCATGGCGCGGTGACGGAACCACTTTGATACCGAAGCGTTCTGCGTCAAACAGCGGTGAAAGCGTGGCAAAAATCTCGATTTCGCAGCCGTTGCAACCGCCGCAATCCACGCGGTAGACATAGGCGGATCGTTTGATCTTATTCAGCAGCGAGGCTTTCATGCTGGCGATGGACTCCTCCACCGTCATCGGTACCGGAATACCGTCCGCATCGCGCGGACCTAACAGCTGGCTCATTAGCTGGCCTCTCTCATATGGCGGGTCAATTCAATCCGGTCGGACGGCACCAGACACTTCTGGCGCTTACACTCCGGGCAGGTTTCAAAACTTTCACGGTGCAGCTCTGCCCGGCTATCGCCGTTATGCGCCAGCAGCGCGATGGCGTAGTCGATCTCTTTTTGCACCGCGAATGGTCGGGCGCATTCGCGGCACTGGCACAGTTCAAAGCGCGACTGTTGCAGGAAATCCGCTTTGTTCCACACCGCCAGCTCATACTCCTGCGAAAGCGTGATAGCCGCCGTCGGGCACACTTCTTCGCAACGGGCGCAGAAAATGCAGCGCCCCAGGTTGAACTGCCACGCCAGCTCACCGGTGGCCAGATCGGTCTCCACCGACAGCGCATTCGACGGGCAGGCATTGACGCACGCCGCACAACCAATGCACTGCTGCGGGTTGTGCTGCGGTTTGCCGCGAAAGTTTTTGTCGACCGGCACTGGCGACAGCGGGTAATCGCTGGTTGCCGTGCCGGTTTTGATCACTTTTTTGATAAAGGTAAACATCGCTACCGTTCTCCCCTCACGATTTCAACGGCGAGTTCTTACGCTCAACCCCGTAACGCTCCAGCTCTTTGTAAGCCACGACCTTGCTTTTCTTCTTACGCACATCCACCACCGTCATGCGGTCGGTGCATGAATAGCAGGGGTCGAGGCTGCCAATGATCAGCGGGGCGTCGGAAACCGTGTTGCCGCGCAGCATATAGCGCAGCGTCGGCCAGTTGGCGTATGTCGCCGCACGGCAGCGCCAGCGGTAAAGTTTCTGATTATCACCGGTCATGCTCCAGTGGATGTCATCCCCGCGCGGCGCTTCAGAGAAACCGAGCGCGAAGCGGTGCGGAATGTAGGTAAAGCCTTCCACCATCAGCGGACCGCCAGGCAGGTTGTCGAGACCGTAATCAATCATATTGAGCGCGGTCAGCACTTCATTGATGCGTACTTTCAGGCGTGAAATTACATCGCAGCCCTGTTCGGTGTGCACAGTCATCGGCAGCAGGCCGTAACCGACAAACGGGTGATCGGCGCGGGTATCGCGGGCGTGTCCGCTGGCGCGCACCATCGGGCCGACGTTACTGAAATCGCGGGCGATTTGCGGGTCAAGGCGGCCAATGCCGACGGTGCGCTGTTCAATGTTCGGCGTACTCATCAGCACATCGACCAGTTCAGTCACATCGCGACGCATCTGCTGCGCTAACTGGCGAGTCTGGATCATGTCCTCTTTCAACATGTCGCGACGGATACCGCCAATCAGGTTCAGACCGTAGGTTTTACGCGCCCCGGTGAGGATTTCCGCCATTTTCATGGAGGCTTCGCGCACGCGGAAAAACTGCATAAACCCGGAATCAAAGCCGACAAAGTGACAGGCCAGCCCGAGGTTGAGCAAGTGCGAGTGCAGGCGTTCCACTTCGAGCAAAATGGCGCGGATCATCTGCGCGCGTTCCGGCACGACAATGCCCATCGCGTTTTCAACCGAAGTGGTATAGGCCGTGCTGTGGGCAAAGCCGCAGATACCGCAGACGCGATCGGAAAGAAAAGTGACTTCGTTGTAACCCATGCGGGTTTCCGCCAGCTTCTCCATGCCACGATGGACGTAAAACATGCGGTAGTCGGCATCGACAATATTCTCGCCGTCAACAAACAGGCGGAAATGGCCCGGTTCGTCGGAAGTCACATGCAGCGGGCCAATCGGCACCACATTGTTTTTCTTATCGCCCAGCTCGTTAATGAACTCGTAGGTTTCCGCATCAGTGGTCGGCGCGGGACGCTGACGATAGTCCATGCTGTCTTTACGCAGCGGGTAGAGTTCATCCGGCCAGTCATCCGGCAGCACCAGGCGGCGCTCATCCGGCAGACCCACCGGGATCAGGCCGTACATATCGCGCACTTCGCGCTCGCCCCACACCGCTGCCGGCACGCGCGGCGTTACCGACGGGTATTCCGCTTTCAGCGCGTCCACTTCCACACGCACCGTGATCCAGCACTTCACGCCCTGCTCCATCGACAGCACGTAATAGACGGCAAAATGGCCGTTCAGCTTGCGTTCGTCATTGCCAAACAACACCGAAAGCCAGCCGCCCTGCTGATAGTAAAGGTACTCCACGACTTCCGGCAGGTAGTTCACTTTGACGGTGACCGTTATCTGGTCTTTGGTCTGCCACGCTTCATCCAGCACCACTCCGGGAAATTTCTCGTGCAGGGCAGCAAGATAGTGTTGACCGATTTTTTCTTCAGACATGCTCAAACTCTCTTAATACGTCGCCAGCAAGGAGACGAAGGCTAAAAAGGCGACGCCGAAACCGGCCCAGGTTACGCGCGATGTGGCAACAAAACGCAGACGCGCCATGCTGTTCTCAAACAGGGCGATAATCAGCACGCCAGCGACCAGTTTCACCACGGCGATCGCCAGCGCCAGCAGCAAACCGGCGGCGCTAAAAGTGGTCATTTGCCCCCAGGGCAGAAACACGCCAACAAATAGTTGCAGCACCACCAGTTGTTTCAGGCTGATGCCCCACTTCAGCACCGCGAAACCGCTGCCGCTGTACTCAGACAGCGGCCCTTCCTGCAACTCCTGCTCCGCTTCCGCGAGATCAAACGGCAGTTTGCCCATTTCGATAAAGGTGGCGAACGCGCAGGCGCAGAGCGCCAGGAACAGAGGAATGCTGCGAGAGAGCGGCCAGTGATACACGGTATTGGTGATGTGGCTGATGTGCGTGGAACCGGCGACCAGCGCCGCCACCCACAGACCAAGCAGCAAAATCGGCTCGACCAGCACGCCGAGCATCGCTTCGCGGCTCGCACCAAGGCCGGTAAACGGGCTGCCGGTATCAAGCCCGGCGATGGCAAAGAAAAAGCGGGCAATAGCGAACAGGTAAATCAGGGTGATCAGATCGCCAAGTTCCGGCAGCGGTGAGGCAACCGTCACCACCGGTAACGCGGTCGCGACGGTCAGCATGACGCCCACCATCACAAACGGCGTCAGGCGAAATACCCAGCCCGACGCCGCCGGAGCAATACTTTGCCGCCCCAGCAGTTTCAGCAGATCGCGGTATTCCTGCAGCACGCCCGGCCCGCGCCGGTTGTGCAAACGCGCACGCGCCACGCGGCTGATGCCGGAAAGCAGCGGCGCTGCGGCAAACAACACCAGCGCCTGTAGTAAAGCAAACAGAAAACTCATTATCAGGCTCCTCGTGAAATCACCACTACCACCAGCACCGCCAGCTCAATCAGCGCCAGCCGACGAAACAGCACCGGCGCGCTATCACCGTGCCAGCCGGGAACAGGAAGCCGGGGCTCCAGCCATTTCCGCAGTTTCAGCACCGGGGCAAAAGCCGCTTTCACCGGCATGGCGAAACCATGCGCGGTAATCACCATTGATCCTTCATGATCGTAACCGCACACCCAGGCGCTACCGCGGCGGCGGGCGGGCAGGCGATCGCTTTTAAACAGCATCATCAGCAGTAACGGCAGTAGCGGCGTGGCAATCAGCAACAGCGCGATCATCGGCTGCGACACCACGGTGTTTGCCGTTTGCAGCGGCAACGGTACAGCGGCAAACAGGCGCGGCATCAGCCACGGCGCGGCAACACCGCCGATAACGCAGCAAATGGCCAGCGCGGCGACCACAACAGTCATTAACCAGGGAATGGAGCGCGGGTTTTCCGCCTGAGCGCTACGCGGCGCGCCAAGAAAAGTGACGCCATAGACTTTCGCCATGCACATCACCGCCAGCGCGCCGGTAATCGCCAGACCAACCGCCAGCAGCGGCCCCAGCAGTTGCAGCAGGAAATGACCACTGGCGCTTAAACCAAAGAAGGATTGATAAATCACCCACTCACCGGCAAAACCGTTGAGCGGCGGCAGCGCCGCCATCGCCATCAGCCCGACCAGCATTGCCAGCGAGATAACCGGCATCTTTTTACCGATACCGCCGAGTTTTTCGATATCGCGATAACCGGTGCCAAACCACAGCGTGCCCGCGCCGAGGAACAGCGTGCTTTTAAACAGGCTATGGTTAAAAAGGTGATACAGGCCGCCGGTCAGCCCCAGCGCCAGCAGCACAGGTTGTTGCAGCGCAAGGCCGGTCACGCCAGCGCCCAGGCCGAGCAGAATAATGCCGATGTTCTCCAGCGTGTGGTACGCCAGCAGGCGCTGGATATTGTGTTCCATCAGCGCATACAGCCCGCCAATAAAGGCGGTAATAATGCCAAATACCAGCAGCGCAATGCCCCACCACAGCGGCGGTTGGCCGCCGAGCAGCGAAAGGCTCAAAATGCCGAACAAGCCGATTTTCATCACCACCGCGGAAAACAGCGCCGCCGCCGGTGCGGGTGCGGTGGCGTGCGCCTGCGGCACCCAGGCATGCAGCGGAATGATCCCGGCCAGCAGGCCAAAACCGATCACGCCGAGCAGCCAGATGTCACTGCCGAGCGCATGCGTACCGAGCAGTGCAAAATCCAGCGTCTGGTAACGCTGCCACAGCAGCCAGCAGGCCACCGCCAGCAGGACCGTACCGCAGCGGCCCATGACAAACCACAGCTTGCCGGATTTGCTACAGCCGGTCAGAAATACCGCGCTCAACGCCATAATTTCCGCCATGATCACCAGCGCGCCGAAGTTTGCCGCGCTCACCGCGCACAGCGCGGCGACCAGCAGTAAGTTCATCAGCAGACCGTTGGCTTTCACCGCTTCATGGCGATGCCAGTCAATGGAAAACAGGCTAACAAAACCGCCGCAAACGCCGAGCGTGATCAGCCATACGGCGCTGAGCGGCGTGACCAGGACGTGATATTCAATCAACGGCAGAGTGCCGCTCACGGTGACAGCGTCTGTTAATGCCATCACGCCGCAGGCCGCCGCCATTGCACAACCGATAGCGCCGCCAAGCCCGGAAAAGAGTCCGCTTAACGCTTTGAACGGCATAAACAGATAGGCCAGCATGGCTGCGCAGGTAAGTACTGCGACAGCAGCGCTTAACAAAGAGAGGATAGTCATTTTGCGCTCCGGTTTAGCTGCGTATACAGCGATAAATCGCCGTAATCCGTGTTGAGGGTTTGCTCGCGTTTGCGACGGCTGGCTCGGGCGATATCCCGGTTATTGACCAGATGCAGCGCTTTGGTCGGGCACATCCGCACACAGGCCGGGCCTTCGGCATCGAAGTGGCAGAGATCGCACTTCACCGCAATTGCCCGCACGCCGGGCACCCAATCCAGCAACGTGCTGACACGCGCCGGCGCAGGCGGCGCAGAGGGCGCTTTGGGCGAGTTAACATTGGCGGGAATATCCAGCGGGCGGCTACCGGAAAACTCAATCGCGCCGAAAGGACACGCAATCGCGCACAGCTTGCAGCTGACGCACAGGCTTTCATTTAACTGCACCGCGCCATCAACGCGGTTGATCGCGTTCACCGGACAAACGCCCGCACAGGGCGCGTCTTCACAGTGGTGGCACTGCTGCGGCGCGGACTCTTTTTCGCTGCGCATCACACGCAGCCGCGGCATCGCCTGCAGGCCATGCGCACGGTGCGTTTCGGCGCAGGCAGCCTCGCAGGTATGGCATCCAATACATAACGCCGAATCGGCAATTACAAAACGGTTCACCAGCAAATCCTCAGGTGATTCACCCTGGTTACGGGCGGTCATTTATGACGAAACGTGTCGCGCTATGTGTCACTTCGACACATGTCGACACCCAAACTCAGGCCAGCGCAGGCGCGTGCGCGTGGCTGACAAGCGTGGTGAGATTGACCGGCGTATCCGCTTCCATTGCGGCATACAGGTTGTCGTAAACGGCGGCGATTTTGCCGAGATAATGCTCCAGCACTTTTTCACGATCGCGCACGCTGAACGCGCCATCGACCTTGCCATCGCTGGAGAGCTGCGCTTTGGCAATCACGCGTCGCTCGTCGCTCTCTTTATTGGCAATCGCATATTCAATGGTGTGACCGTTAAAGCCGCCGGTCAGGGTGATATAAACCGTGAAGTGTTCGAACAGCACAAAGCAGAGTTGCTGTTCCGGCGCACAGCCGATAGCGTGATGCAACCGCGCTCTGGAGAGCGTAACGCCCTGAACTAACGCGTTACAGTAGCTACGCCACTCTTCCTGCAGGCGGTGATGCCGCCCGGCAATATAATCTGCCTTTTCGCTAATTTCCCAAATCGTCATGTCTGCTTACCCGGTTAATGAAAAACAACGGCGGTAAAGCATCATCCATGCCAAAATTTAATTCATTGATTTAAAAAGAAATAAAAACAAAACGTTCACCCTTTCGACGTGTCATCTCGACATTGTCGACATCGTCACCGTGTCAAAAGGCGGAATGGCACTCTTATTGCATTAAGGGCGCAAAGTCATCAGGAGGCGTTATGCACGAAATCACCCTCTGCCAGCGTGCGCTGGAAATTATCGAACAACAGGCGTCAGCAAACGGCGCGCGTCGGGTCACCGGCGTGTGGCTGAAAGTCGGCGCATTTTCTTGTGTAGAAACGGAAGCTTTAACGTTTTGTTTTGATCTGGTTTGCCGCGGCAGCCTGGCGGAAGGCTGTACACTGCACATCGAACAACAACAGGCGGAATGCTGGTGCGAGTCCTGCCAACAGTATGTGACGTTACTTACCCAGCGAGTGCGCCGCTGCCCGCAGTGCCACAGCGACCAGTTGCAGATTGTCGCCGATGACGGCATGCAAATTCAGCGACTGGAAATTGAGGAGTAAACAATGTGTACAACATGTGGTTGTCAGGACGGTAACCTTTATATCGAGGGTGACGAACATAACCCGCACTCAGCGTTTCGCGGTGCACCGTTCTCCCCAGCCGCTCGCCCGGCGCTGAAAATCACCGGTATCAAAACCGACGATTTTCGTCCCACGCAACTGGAACACGGGGACTTGCATTATGGTCACGGTGAAGCCGGTACCCACGCGCCAGGCATGAGCCAGCGCCGGATGGTGGAGGTGGAAATCGACGTGCTGGAGAAAAACAACCAAATCGCCGCCCGCAACCGCGCCCGTTTCGCCGCTTCGCAACACCTGGTGCTCAACCTGGTCTCCAGCCCCGGCTCCGGCAAAACCACCCTCCTTACCGAAACCCTTAAACGCCTGAAAGCGCGCGTCCCTTGCGCGGTGATTGAAGGCGATCAGCAAACCGTTAACGATGCCGCACGCATTCGCGCGACCGGCACGCCGGCGATTCAGGTTAACACCGGCAAGGGCTGCCATCTTGATGCGCAGATGATTGCCGACGCCGCACCGCGACTGGCGCTGGAAAATCGCGGCATTCTGTTTATCGAAAACGTCGGCAACCTGGTATGCCCGGCGGGTTTCGATCTTGGCGAGCGTCATAAAGTGGCGGTGCTGTCGGTGACAGAAGGCGAAGACAAGCCGCTGAAATACCCGCATATGTTCGCCGCCGCCTCACTGATGCTGCTCAATAAAGTGGATTTGCTGCCCTACCTCGATTTTAACGTCGAGCAGTGCATCGATTATGCCCGTGAAGTGAACCCGACCATTGAAATCATGCTGATTTCTGCCACCAAAGGCGACGGGATGGACGCCTGGCTTGACTGGCTGGAGACGCAACGATGTGTATAGGCGTACCGGGGCAAATTTGCGCCATTGATGGCCTGCAAGCCAAAGTGGATGTCAGCGGCATTCAGCGCGATGTCGATTTAACGCTGGTCGGCAGCATCGACGAAAACGGTCAGTCACGCCTCGGCCAGTGGGTACTGGTGCATGTCGGCTTCGCGATGAGCGTGATTAACGAAGAAGAGGCGCTGGATACGCTGGCGGCGCTGCAAAATATGTTCGATGTCGAACCCGATGTCGGCGCGCTGCTTTACGGCGAGGAGAAATAATGCGTTTTGTCGATGAATATCGCGCCCCGGAACAGGTGATGCAACTGATTGATCACCTGCGTGAACGGGCAGCGCACCTCTCTTACACCGCCGCGCGTCCGCTGCGCATTATGGAAGTGTGCGGCGGGCACACACACGCTATTTTCAAGTTCGGTCTCGACCAGTTACTGCCGGAAAACATTGAGTTTATTCACGGTCCCGGCTGCCCGGTCTGCGTGTTGCCGATGGGGCGAATTGATACCTGCGTGGAGATCGCTCAACACCCGGAGGTGATTTTCTGCACCTTTGGCGACGCCATTCGCGTGCCGGGGAAAAACGGCTCGCTGCTGCAGGCAAAAGCGCGCGGCGCGGATGTGCGGATTGTCTATTCACCAATGGATGCGCTGGCGCTGGCGGAAAAAAATCCACAGCACAAGGTGGTGTTTTTCGGCCTCGGGTTTGAAACCACCATGCCTGCCACCGCCATCACGTTGCAGCAGGCAAAAGCCCGTAACCTCGATAACTTCTGGTTTTTCTGCCAGCACATCACGCTGATTCCAACGTTGCGCAGCCTGCTGGAGCAGCCGGACAATGGCATCGACGCGTTTCTCGCGCCGGGTCATGTCAGTATGGTGATTGGCACCGACGCCTATACTTTCATCGCCGATACTTATCAGCGCCCGCTGGTGGTCGCCGGTTTTGAACCGCTCGATCTGTTGCAGGGCGTGGTGATGCTGGTTGAGCAAAAAATTGCCGCCCACAGTAAGGTGGAAAACCAGTATCGCCGCGTGGTGCCGGACGAAGGTAACCGGCTGGCGCAGGCCGCCATCGCCGAGGTGTTTACCGTACGCGGCAACAGTGAATGGCGTGGCCTGGGCATGATTGGCGAATCCGGCGTGCATCTGACGCCTGCATATCAGCGCTTTGACGCCGAAGCGCATTTTCGCCCGGCGGTACAGCAAGTGTATGACGATCCGCGCGCCCGCTGCGGTGACGTGCTGACCGGCCGCTGCAAACCGCACCAGTGCCCGTTGTTCGGTAACACCTGTAACCCGCAAAGCGCGTTCGGCGCGCTGATGGTTTCATCGGAAGGTGCCTGCGCGGCCTGGTATCAATATCGTGCTCAGGAGTGTGAAGCATGAATGAAGTGCAGATGGCGCACGGCAGCGGCGGCCAGGCGATGCAACAGCTTATCAGCCAGCTTTTTATGGAGGCGTTCGATAACCCCTGGCTTGCAGAGCAGGAAGATCAGGCGCGTATCAATCTGGCAGAGCTTACAGCAGGCGGCGATCGGCTGGCGTTTTCCACCGACAGCTACGTTATCGATCCGCTGTTCTTTCCCGGCGGCAATATCGGCAAGCTGGCGGTATGCGGCACGGCAAATGACATTGCCGTTAGCGGCGCAACACCGCGCTTCCTCTCCTGCGGTTTTATCCTTGAAGAGGGGTTGCCAATAGCAACGCTGAAAACCCTTGTAGAGAGCATGGCCGACACCGCCCGCAACGCCGGTATCGCCATTGTTACCGGCGATACCAAAGTGGTGCAGCGCGGCGCAGCCGATAAGGTATTTATCAATACCGCCGGCATTGGCGCTATCCCGGCGTCGGTTCACTGGGCGGCAAACTCCCTGCAACCCGGCGATGTGCTGCTGGCAAGCGGCACACTGGGCGATCACGGCGCAACCATCCTTAACCTGCGCGAAGGCTTAGGGCTGGATGGCGAGCTGACCAGCGATTGCGCGGTGCTGACGCCGTTGATTAGCCAACTGCGCGAGCTTCCCGGCGTAAAAGCGCTGCGCGACGCCACGCGCGGCGGCGTTAACGCCGTGGTACATGAGTTTGCTGCCGCCTGCGGTTACGGCATTGAGTTAAAGGAACGAGACTTACCGGTAAAACCGGCGGTGCGCGGGGTTTGCGAACTGCTGGGGCTGGATGCATTAAATTTTGCCAACGAAGGCAAACTGGTGATTGCCGTACAGCGCGAAGCCGCAGAGCAGGCGCTGGCACAATTACGCGCTCACCCTTTAGGGCGCGACGCCGCAATAATTGGTGAAGTGGTCGAACGCAAAGGTGTACGTCTGACAGGCCTTTATGGAGTGAAGCGCCTGCTGGATTTGCCCCATGCCGAACCCTTGCCACGGATTTGTTAACCTTTTATTTTTATTAATTTTTTCACACCTTCTGCGTGTGTTCCTGGAAAAGCAAAATGTCGTATACACCGATGAGTGATCTCGGGCAACAAGGATTGTTTGATATAACGCGGATGTTATTACAGCAGCCCGATATGGCCGCGCTTTGTGAAACGTTAACCCGGTTAACCCGCCAGGCGGGTCTCGCCGACAACGCCGCGATTGTGCTGTGGCATGCCGACAGCCATCTCGCCAGCCGTTACGCCGTGCAAACACCCGACAACTGCGCCAGATATAACGACCAGGCGCTGCTGGCGGGCGGCCCGGTGCGGCATATTCTCTCTCACCCGCAGGCGCTGCGCTGCACCGCGCAACTCTTTAGCGAGACCTGGCCCGCCGTTGCCGAAAGCCGGATCTATCCGGCATTCGCGCATTACAGCTTGCTGCCACTCGCCGCCGAAGGGCAGATTTTTGGCGGCTGCGAATTTTTTCGTACCAGCGACAGGCCATGGAGCGACAAAGAGACCGAGCGCCTGCATACGCTGACGCAGATCGTTGCTGTCGTTGCCGAGCAGTTGCAAAGCCGCGAGCACCCCACGCCGGACTACGAGCTTCTGTGCCAGGAGCGCGACGATTTTCGCATTCTGGTGGCCATCACCAACGCGGTGCTCTCCCGGCTGCATATGGATGAGTTGGTCAGTGAAGTGGCAAAAGAGATCCACTACTACTTCGGCATTGACGCCATTAGCCTGGTGCTGCGCGGCAGCCGCAAGGGCAAACTGACCATCTACTCGACGCATTATCTGGATGAAGCCGACCCCGCCCATGAAACGCAGGAAGTCGACGAACAGGGAACACTGACCGAGCGGGTATTTAGCAGCAAAGAGATGCTGCTGATTAATCTGCATGAGCGTGACAAACTCGCCCCTTACGAGCGGATGCTGTTTGAAACCTGGGGCAATAAAATTCAGACCCTGTGCCTGCTGCCGCTGATGTCCGGCAAAAATCTGCTGGGCGTGCTGAAACTGGCGCAGTGCCAGAAAGAGGTGTTTACCCCGGCGAACCTGAAGCTGCTGCGCCAGATTGCCGAGCGTATCGCCATTGCCGTGGATAACGCGCTGGCCTACCAGGAGATCCACCGTCTGAAAGAGCGGCTGGTGGATGAAAACCTCGCCTTGACCGAACAACTCAATAATGTCGACAGCGAATTTGGCGAGATCATCGGGCGTAGCGATGCCATGTTCCGCGTGCTCAAGCAGGTTGAGATGGTGGCGCAGAGCAACAGCACGGTGCTGATCCTTGGCGAAACCGGCACCGGGAAAGAGCTTATCGCGCGCGCCATCCATAACCTGAGCGATCGCAACAGCCGCCGGATGGTGAAGATGAACTGCGCGGCCATGCCGGCCGGGCTGCTGGAAAGCGATCTGTTTGGCCACGAGCGCGGCGCGTTTACCGGCGCCAGCGCCCAGCGCATCGGGCGTTTTGAGCTGGCGGATAAAAGCTCGCTGTTTCTTGACGAAGTGGGTGATATGCCGCTTGAGCTACAACCCAAGCTGCTGCGCGTGTTGCAGGAGCAGGAGTTTGAGCGCCTCGGCAGCAACAAGCTGATCCAGACCGATGTGCGGCTGATCGCCGCCACCAACCGCGATCTTAAACAGATGGTCGCCGACCGGGAATTTCGCAGCGATCTCTATTACCGCCTGAATGTCTTCCCGATCCACCTGCCGCCGCTGCGCGAGCGCCCGGAAGACATTCCGCTGCTGGTAAAAGCTTTCACCTTTAAAATCGCGCGCAAAATGGGGCGCAATATCGACAGCATCCCGGCGGAAACCTTGCGCGTGCTGAGTGCGATGGAGTGGCCGGGGAATGTGCGTGAACTGGAGAACGTGATCGAGCGTGCAGTGCTGCTCACGCGCGGCAACGTGCTGCAACTGTCGATGGCGGAAATCGCCGTGCCGTCCGTCGCGCCTGAAACGCCCGCCGAAGTGGCGCGCGAAGGGGAAGATGAGTATCAGCTGATCGTGCGCGTACTGCGGGAAACCAACGGCGTGGTGGCCGGGCCAAAAGGCGCGGCGCAGCGTCTGGGACTCAAACGCACGACGCTGCTCTCCAGAATGAAACGATTAGGTATTGATAAAGAGGCGTTATAGCCGCAGACCCGACGGGCGTTTTCGCGCGTCGGGCGTTTCATTGCGCGTCAACAGCGCCGTAAAACCGCTAATCCGGCAAACGCGTAACCCACCTTCACCGAATACGCATCCTGCTTTTTTACCTTTACCCGCTATTTGCGCCGGTACTTCTCCGGCAGCTCCGGCACCGGGCGTTTATCATCAAGCAAATGGCGCACCGTCAGCACCGGGTGACGCCACAGCATACGCGGCCCCGCCCAGCGCATAATCTGTTTCATCTCTTCGCGTTTCGCAGGCTGGTAACAGTGCACCGGGCACTGCTTGCAGGCCGGTTTCTCTTCGCCGAACACGCATTTATCCAGCCGCTTTTCCGCATAAGCGTACAAATCCGCGTAGTGCGCCGCGCTGCTTACCGCATCCGGGCAGGCGCGCTGATAAAGGGCAATCATTTTGCGGATAGTCAGTTTTTCTCGCAGGATCCGGGGGCCAGCCATACACGTCACCAATAATTAAGATGCATAAATAATACAACTTAATAGAATCGCAAAAAACCACGCCCGCCGCGTTTTTATGTAAAGGTCAGACCTCAGGTGCCGATACCCGTTTATCAACGTGGAAATGATCATCGCCGGGGGAATGGTGCGTAAATTAATTGTTATTGTTTCGTTATTTTTATTGGCGGGATGTATCAGTAAAAATAACCCGTTTTTCCCGGAACAGCCTTTTTATTACCCGCCATTAATGACGGATGATGTCGCGAAAATTCGCTTAATCGGCGCAACGATGACCTACGCCATTTATCAAACGGATACCAGCGGGCAGAAATTTGGCGGCTGGGTACAAAAACACGATCGCTTTATTAATAAGGCTTATGGTCCAACCCAGGATATGGGTTTTCCAAAGTTGAAGAACAAAAAATACAGTGACGCTTTTTTTGAAACCACGCTGCTGCCCGATTTGCCGACAACCATTCACCATGAGGCTTACAAAGGGTGCAGCGTAGATATTCACTTCACGCCGAAAAAAGGGGCGTTGTATGAAGTGCATTATGACTATGGCACTGATACCTGCGTCATTTATGTCGCCCGGCTGAAATACAACCCGGCCTCTGCGGAATACGAAGAAATAAAGCCGTAAAAAACACGAAATTAAAACGTAAGGACACCGATGAAACAGTTAATTATGCCGCTGGCGCTACTCACGCTGGCAATAACCGGCAGCGCAAAGGCGCAAACGCTGACCGAAAGTTTACTGCGTTGCGACAGCAGCTTTTTCAGTGAACTCTACAAACAGCGAGCCACACTGGCGCACACCGCGCCAGTGGTCACAGATAAGCAGCATCACGCCTGGTTTGCCGCGCCGAAAGACGGCTCCGATACCGTCTGGTTTAGCAAGCCTCTGCGCATCAATCAGCTCACTATTTCTGGCTTTGACAGGTCGCAGGAGTCACTGGGCAAATTGGGTGATTATTACTTCTGGGGATGGGTGATCGAAGAGCCCATGTCTGCGGTGATAGCTGCGTTGCCTGACATTCACTGGCAGAAAGTCACGGACGGGTATTACGCCAATCCGCTGATCAAACGCGCCGGTGAGACCACATGGCGGGTCAACAAAACCGCCGTCAGCGGTATTGCTCCGGCCGCGGATAGCGTGGAAAAACTCGCAATGCTGGAAGTGAGTGAAGGCAAAACCTTTTTGCGCTGCTCGATTCAGGGCAAGGTCAGCAAGGACGAGTTACTGGCGGTGCGCCCGGATCTGCAAGGAGAGCAAAAATGAAAAAATCCCTGTTTCTTGGCTCAGCACTACTGCTGATGTCCGGCTGCACCAGCCATCCGGGTGCCAGCGTTACGCAAGAGGAAACCCCGCCCAAGCGGGTCGTTAAGTTCGTGACACTCAGTAGCGGCGTCAGCTATCTGGATTTTCGTACCATTTCCCTTTACGACGGCAATCCCTATTTGCGTCGTATTGACGTGATTCATAACTACACCAAAGGCATGCCGGTGAAAAAGAATCCGCTGATGATGATCCGCAGCGAACGCCAAAGCCTGGTCGTGAACTGTGATACGCACCAGTTCACCCATGTGCATAAGATCTACTTTTCAGAACATTTTGCCACTGGCGACAAAATCGCCCGCATGAACACGCCAGGACAGTGGCAGGATTACCCGCCAACATCCTTGATCGGCCTGACGGCAGGCTTGCTGTGTAAGCTCCCGGAAGATCGCCTGGCCGCAGAGCCTGCACGCGATACGCAAACACCGCTGTTATACACGCTGATACAGAACGGCGCGTAGCCGCACACAATCGGGATACAGTGATCCCTTGCAATAGCGGGTGGATGGCGCAGGACGCCATCGCCCACTTTTTTGCAGGAGTGACTTATGTCATCGATTGAAAATCCGCAACGCCGCCTGCTGCTACAGGCCACCGCCGCAAGCCTGGCCGCACTGGAACTGGGGCTCAGCGCCCTTCCCGCCCAGGCCAGCGCACCGCCCGCCGCCCTCACCACCACACCGCGCAACCTGACGCCGCTACCGCCCATTAAGCAGATTGACGCAGGCGTGCTGAATATCGGGTATATCGACACCGGGCCGGAAAACGGCGAACCGATGCTGCTACTGCACGGCTGGCCGTATGACATCTACAGCTTTGCCGATGTGATCCCGCGCCTTACCCGTGCCGGGTTTCGCGTGCTGGTGCCGTGGCTGCGTGGCTATGGCAGCACCACATTTTTATCTGCCGACACGCCGCGCAACGGCCAGCAGGCGGCGCTCGCCGTCGATGCGATTGCCTTTCTCGACGCGCTCGACATTAAACAGGCGGTGATCGGCGGTTTTGACTGGGGCGCGCGTACCGCCAATATCCTTGCCGCACTGTGGCCGCAGCGCTGCAAAGGGCTGGTCTCGGTAAGCGGATATCTGATTGGCAGCCAGCAGGCGAACAAAAAACCGCTGCCGCCCGCGGCGGAACTCGCCTGGTGGTATCAATTTTACTTTGCGACCGAGCGCGGCGAAGCAGGCTATCGCGAGCACACTGATGAGTTTGCGAAACTTATCTGGCGAACCGCCTCGCCACAATGGCGCTTTAGCGAAGCGGAGTTTGCCCGCTCGGCGCAGGCATTGCACAACGCCGATCATGTCGCCATTACGCTGCATAACTATCGCTGGCGGTTGGGAATTGTCAGCGGCGAGCGCCGTTTCGACGCGCTGGAGCAGCAACTGGCAAAGGCACCGGTAATTACGGTGCCGACCATTACGCTTGAGGGCGACGCAAACGGCGCGCCGCATCCGGACCCTGCCAGCTACGCCGCCAAATTCAGCGGCCGCTACCAGCACCGTACCGCCACCGGCGGCATTGGTCATAACCTGCCGCAAGAAGCGCCCGCGTTTTTTGCGCAGGCGCTTATCGATATTGCACGGCATTAAACAGCACGCGCCTTCGGCTGATTCAGCGAAGGCGCTTTTCCCTCATGAATGGGCTTCGGCCAGCAGTTTCTGAATAAGTTGCTCCTGCTGTTGATACTCCCCTTCCCCAAAGTACATCTGCCGCAGTTGCCCTTTGGCATCAAAGTAGTAATGCGCAGGCCAGTACTGGTTCCCAAACGCATTCCAGATGGCGTAGTTATTGTCCACCGCCACCGGGAAGCGGATATTCTCTTTGCGTACCACGTTTTGCAGCGACTGAATGTTCTTCTCGAACGGGTATTCCGGGGTGTGAACACCAATCACCACCAGCCCCTGGTCACGGTATTTTTCCGCCCACGCGTTGACATACGGTAGCGTGTGCTGGCAGTTAATACAGTCGAACGTCCAGAAATCCACCAGCACCACTTTGCCCTTCAGCGCCTGCGCAGTGAGCGGCGCGGAGTTAAGCCAGTTCACTGCCCCTTCCAGTGACGGCATGCTATTGCGCACCAGCGGCTCGCTGACCGGCTGCAGCGTGACGGCAGGTTGCGGCGATGTCCGCCAGCTCAGGAGTTGTTGTTCCAGCCGCGTTGTCCACGTACCCGCCCCCTGCAACGCAGACGTCGCCCCGCTGCCAATCAGCACTACCGCGCCCAGCATGGCGACGCCCGCCCCCTGACGCAGCCGCTCGCTGAAGGGCAGACTGGCGCGCAGGCGGGAAAAAAGCCGATCGCCACACAGCCAGAGCAGCGCCAGCATCGCCGCCGCGCCGCTGCCGTAAGCCGCCAGCACCAGCGCCGTCTGCCCGCTTGCGCCGTTAAGCATGGCGGTACTCAGAACCGCGCCCAGGATCGGCCCGGCGCACGGCGCCCACAGTAGCCCGACGGATAACCCCGCCAGCAGCGCCGAAAGAACACCGCCCGTACGGCGGCTGCGATTATCGAGCCGTTCACCGGCGCGCACAGCAAAATGCATCACCGTGCTGGCAATGCGCGGCGAAATCAGCGCCAGCGCCATCACCGCCAGCAGACCGAGTGCCAGCCAGCGCCCCCAGGCGTTGGCCTGGATTATCCACTGCTGCGTGGCGCCTGCCAGCAGTGCCACCAGCGTAAACATCGCCACCATTCCCGCCAGCAGTGCGGCAAGATGACGTTTATCGCGGCCAAAACTTGCGAACAGTAGCGGAATAACCGGCAGCGTACAGGGGCTGAGCAGCGTCAAGCAGCCGCCTAAAAAAGCAATGATCACCATAACAAGCTCCTTGATTCGTTGAGGAAACAGGCGCATTACACCGCCGCGGTGTATCGCGGCAGTGTCGGTGATGGCGGGTTTTGTCAGCCGGTGTCGCAGGCCGGAGAGCAGATACGCAGAGATACAAACTTAGTGCGGCAATAGCACGCAGGCATCCAGCCCGCCCTGCGGGCGGTTGCTCAGGTGCAGTTGCCCACCGAGTTGCGACACCAGTTGCCGGGCAATCGCCAGCCCCAGACCGGTGCCACCGGTGCCGCGATTACGCGAGGTTTCCAGCCGGTAGAAAGGCTCCAGCACCGCTGCCAGCGCCTCTTCAGGAATGCCGGGGCCGTTATCAAGCACATGGATCGCGAGCGGCGCATCTGGCGTAAGTACAATATCGATGTCTGCTTTGCCGGCGAATTTCAGCGCGTTATCCAGCAGATTGGTTAATATGCGCCGCAGCGCCTGCACATCAATGTGCAGCGTGAGATCCGGCGGGCAGCGCAACAGCGTTACCCGCTTGCCAACGTCGACATAGTCACACACCAGGCTGTCGATAAACGGGTGCAGCGCCAGCCGCTGCGGTGCGAGCGGCGGCGCATCCTGCGTGCGGGCATAAGCGATCCCTTCACGAACCAGCCGGGACATCTCATCCAGATCCGCCAGCAGTTTGTCGCGCAGCGCTTCGTCGGCCGCCATTTCGCTGCGCAACCGCATCCGGGTGATCGGCGTTTGCAGGTCGTGCGAAATCGCGGCGAGGATCTGCGCGCGCGAACTCAGGTGATGAGCAATACGCGCCTGCATGGCGTTAAAAGCGCGCACCGCGTGCTGCACCTCCGTTGGGCCGTTTTCGATCATCACCGGCGGGGGTTCGGGCGATGGGGTGAGCGCATCAAGCGCACGGGTAAAGCGGGTCAGCGGCTTCACCGCCAGGCGTACTGCCAGCCAGCAGCAGATAAGCAACAGCAGCAGTTGTGCGGCCAGCACCGCAGGCAGCCAACGGGCGATAGGCGTTGGACGCGGGGTGATATCAATGGTCAGCGGCGCGCCATCATGCAGGCGCAAATGCGCCTGCAAATGTTCCTGCGGGCCTGGGACGGCATTGATTTTCAGGGCATATTGGCTGCCCAGCGCCTGTTCAAGCGAGCGTGCGGTATCTTTCGAACGCCAGCTGGTGGGGTAGCGCCCGCCTTCACCTGCGCTCAGCAAGTAGCGATAGTTACCGCGATCGATACGCGCCAGCCATGCAGGGCGCTCGCTGGCGGGTAAACGGTCGAGGATCGCCACGCTGGTCGCCACATCGTATTCAAGATTGCCCAGCATTACCGAACGCGCGGTGGTGATGCGTTCATACAGCAGCAGGCTAAGGGTTAACGCGTTCGCCAGCAGCAATCCCACCAGCACAATCACCACTAAACGTGACAGCAGCGAGCGCGGCCACAGCCTCATTCCCGCGCCTCTGTGATAACCACCGGCATTGAGAAAACGTAGCCCTCGCTGCGCACGGTTTTGATGTAAGCCGGTTCACGCGCGTCGTCGTTCAGGCGCTGGCGCAGGCGGCTTACCAGCAGATCAATGGAGCGTTCGAAAAGCTCCGCGTCGCGCCCCTGCGTAAGGTTCAGAAGCTGGTCGCGGTTGAGTACGCGCTGTGGGTGATCGAGAAACACGCGCATCAGGCGATACTCCGCGCCGCTCAGCGCCACCACGGTCCCCTGCGCATCCATCAGATGACGCGCCGAGGTGTCAAGCTGCCAGTCGCCAAACGCCAGGCAACGTCCCGCTTCGGTGATTTGCAGGTTCGGCGGCAACATGCGCGTGCGGCGCAAAATGGCTTTGATACGCGCCAGCAGTTCGCGGGCAACAAAGGGTTTTACCAGGTAGTCATCCGCGCCCATCTCCAGACCGACAATGCGATCGGTCTCTTCGCTGCGCGCGGTGAGCATCAGCACCGGCACGTTTTTATGCGCGCTGCTGCGCAACTCACGGCACAGCGTCAGCCCGTCCGTACCTGGCATCATGATATCCAGCACAATCAAATCCACCGGCGTGGTTTCGAGTAACTGCCGCATCTGTTTGCCATTTGCGGCAACGCTTGCGCGCAGGCCGGAGCGGGTCAGGTAATCAGCAAGCAGCGTGCGAATTTCCCGGTCATCATCAACAACCAAAATGTGGTCAATATGTTCCATCCAAAAAGCCCTGGCGGCGGGTAACGGTAAAATGAGTGTATCCTGGTTACGCGCGACCCGGGCGTTGGCTTTGTATCACACTGTACAACGCTTAATAGACATCGCGCTGATAGCGATTTTCCCGCGCCAGGGTCTCCAGCCAGGCGTCCGCCGCGTCAGCGCTCATGCCGCCAAAGGTTTGTGCCACCTGCTTTAAAGTGTTTTCGACATCTTTCGCCATCTGGCTCGCATCGCCGCAAACATAAAAGTACGCCCCGGCGGCTAACCAGCACCACAGCGCTTCGCCCTGCTCCAGCATGCGGTGCTGAACGTAGATTTTCTGCGCCTGATCGCGGGAAAACGCGGTGGTGAAGCGCGACAACACGCCGTCGCGCTGCCAGGCCTCCAGCTCCTCACGGTAATAAAAATCCGTGGCCGCATGCTGCTCGCCAAAGAACAGCCAGTTATCGCCTCTCGCTCCCGTAGCCTGGCGTTCCTGCAGGAAACCGCGAAACGGCGCAATGCCGGTGCCTGCGCCGACCATAATCACCGCCGTGTTTGGATCGGCTGGCAGGCGAAAATGCGGCGAGGGCTGAATAAAGATCGCCACGCGCTCTGCGCGATCCGCCAGAAAGGTCGAACAGACGCCGCCGCGTTGCTTGCTGTCGCCATAACGCACGGTGGAGACAGTCAGTTCAACGCGCTGCGGGGAAACTTTCGGGCTGGAGGAGATGGAATAGAGCCGTGGTTGCAAGCGACGCAGCGCCGAAAGCCACTGTTCAGCCGCCAGATGTACCGGGAAACACTGCAACAGGTCGATAATCTGCCGCCCCCACAGCCACTGCGTAAGTTCGGTACTGTTTTCACTGGAGAGCAGGCTATGCAGCGTTTCGTTTTGCGCATGGTCAGCCACCAGGCGCAGCACCTCCGGGGTGATGCGCGTGATGTCAAAACAGTCACAGAGCGCCGCCTGCAGCGTCATCTCGCCCACGCCGCTAACCTGCACCCTGCTTTGCCCATCCAGCGCCAGCAGGTCGAGGATGTCGGCGACCCGCTGCGGGCAGTTGCGCGGCCAGACACCGAGCGCGTCGCCCGCTTCGTAGTGCAAACTGCTACCCTGCAGATCAAACGCGAACTGGCGGATCTCTTTTTCCGCCCCCGGCGCGCTCAGCAGTTGATTCGTGACCAGTGGCACGCTAACGGGATCGTGGCGGCTGAACCCAGGTTTTGCCGTGGGTTGCGCCGTGCTTTGCGGCGGCGCGCCGAGCCGCAGAATGTCAGTGTGGATCGCCGCCAGCCACTGCTGCGCCGCGTCAATATCGCCCGCATCGCACGCCTGGCACGCCAGCAGCCGCTGTGCGCCAAGGGCGGCCAGCCGGGCATCGAGCTTGCGGCCAAAACCGCAAAACTGCGCGTAACTGGCATCGCCAAACGCCAGCACCGAAAACGCCGTCCTGCTCAGCACAGGCGCGTTTTCGGCGCTCAACGCCGCCCATAACGCCGCGCCATTAGCGGGCGGATCGCCATCGCCAAAGGTGCTGGCGAGCAGTAACACGCGCGGCGCGGCGGCCATATCGTTCACACTGACGCTATCCATGGCGCGCAGTTTTACCGCCAGCCCGGCATGCAGCAGTTGTTCGGCGCAGCGGCGGGCAAACACCTGCGCATTGCCGGTGGTGGAAGCCCACAGCACCAGCACTAACCCGCTGTCTTCATCCGTTGCGGGTGCAGCGGCGGGCGCGGGTTGCTGTTGGCTGCGCACCAGCGCGATGGCGCAGTGTTTCAGCTCGGGTTGCAGCGAAACCGGATCCAGCGCATCGCTGGTCAGGGCGTTAATTGCCAGCTTGTCGCCAAACAGATCGTTCCAGTGAAAGGGCGCAAAGCTGTTGCCGGGTCGCACACGGTCAGTCACCACCGCAGGCAGCCGCGCCATACCGCGCCGCGAGCGGATATCCACCCAGTCCCCCTCGTTTATCGCCAGCCGTTGTGCGTCTGTGGGGGAGATTTCAATAAACGGTCCGGGGTTGAGCGTATTAAGCAGCGGGATTTTGCCGGTCTTGGTCAGCGTGTGCCACTGGTGCTGCACGCGCCCGGTGTTGAGCACCAGCGGGTAGTCGTCATCCGGCATTTCAGCAGGCGCGAGATCCGGGCGGGCAAAAAATTGCCCCTTGCCGCTGGCGGTAGCAAAACGCACGCGCCCGTTATCCTGCAAATAGCGAATGGGGTGGCGCGTTTGATCATCATCCGGCGCGCAGGGCCATTGCAACGGCGTCTGGCGCAGCCGCGCATAGCTCGCGCCGCGAATGTCGTAGCCGGTTGCCGGGTTGTGAGCGGCGCGGATTTCATCAAACACCGCGGCGGCGCTGGCGTAACGAAAGCCCTCCGCGTAACCCATTTCACACGCCACACTGGCGATAATTTGCCAGTCGGCAAGCGCATCGCCCGGCGGAGATACCGCCTGCTGCATCAGCGTCATGGTGCGTTCGGAGTTGACCATCACTCCTTCGGCCTCCGCCCACAATGCACCCGGCAACAGGATATCGGCGTAGCGGTTGGTTTCGGTATCCAGAAACGCATCCTGCGCAATCACCAGCTCGGCGCGTTCCAGCCCGGCGATCACTTTTTCGCGGTTTGGCACAGTGGCGACCGGGTTGGTGCAAATTATCCAGCAGGCTTTGATCTCGCCTGCGCTCATCGCGTCAAACAGCGCGACCGTACCGCCGCCCACCTCGCCACGCAGCGTGCCGGCAGGACGTTGCCATAGCTGTTCGACGAACGCGCGATCTTCATCCACCAGCACCGATCGCTGACCCGGCAAGCCGCCGCCCATATAGCCCATTTCCCGCCCGCCCATCGCGTTCGGCTGGCCGGTAAGCGAAAACGGCCCGCTGCCAGGACGGCAAATCGCGCCGGTCGCCAGGTGTAAATTACACAGCGCGTTGGTGCTCCAGGTGCCGTGTGTGCTCTGGTTTAGCCCCATCGTCCAGCAGCTCATCCATTCCCCCGCCTCGCCAATCCACTGCGCCGCCTGGCGAATGTCGGCTTCACGCAACCCGGTGCGCTCGGCCACCTGCTGCGGCGTATAGTCCAGCAGAAAATCCGGCATCGCCTGCCAGCCTTCGGTGTGCCGGGCGATAAAATCGTTATCCAGTTGGTCGTTTTGCACCAACAGTGCCAGCAAACCGTTCAGCAACGCGAGATCGGTGCCGGGTTTGATCTGCAAAAAGAGCGAGGCTTTCTCTGCCGTGGCAGTGCGGCGAGGATCAACGACAATCAGTTTCGCCCCGGCATTGACGCGCTCCATCATGCGCAGAAACAGGATTGGGTGGCAGTCGGCCATATTGGCGCCAATCACCAGGAACAGATCGGCGCGCTCGAAATCATCATAAGAGCCAGGTGGCCCATCCGCACCGAGCGAGAGCTTATAACCGCTGGCGGCGCTGGCCATGCACAAGCGCGAGTTGGACTCGATGTTGTTGGTGCCAATAAACCCTTTCGCCAGCTTGTTCGCCAGGTATTGCGCTTCTAAAGACATCTGGCCGGAAACATACAGCGCCAGCGCATCCGGGCCGTGCTTATCGATAATGCCACGCAGCCGCCGGGCGGTTTCACGGATGGCGTCATCGATTGCCGTTCGCACCGGCTCATGCTGACGCGATGTGCGGAGATACGCGCTATCCAGCCGGCCAGTCGCCGTTATCGCCCCGGCACAGCTTTTACCTTTGGTGCACAACCGCCCCTGGTTGGTCGGGTGGGATTTATCGCCCACCACACTGATGATGCGCTGGTTTTCCACCTGCATCACCAGCCCGCAGCCCACCCCGCAGTAGGGGCATACGCTTTTGATCTGCTCCATTTCGCCCCCGGATCTGTTTAAGACGCTTCGGCAACTGCCGACAAGGTGTTCTGCGCGGCGGGCGCGTGCTGCACCCAGATTTGCCCGTGCAGGATTTTCACCGGCCAGACGCGCAGACGCAGCCCGGCATCGTCCAGGCTCTGCCCGTCGCGCAGGCGAAAACGCTTTTTATACAGCGGGGAGATAACCATCGGCTCACCGCTTGCGTCGCCCACCAGCCCGCGCGCCAGCACATTCGCCTGGCTGCCAGGTTCATGGTTTTCGAGCGCGAATACTTGCTCCTCGCAATCAGGCAGGTGAAACAGGGCAATCTGCTGCTGGCCAAGACGCGCGGCCATGCCGGCGTTCGCCGGAATATCAGCCAGCGCGGCAATCTGCTGCCACTCGCCATCCCCCGTGTGCGGCTGGTTCTGCATAGGCGGTTTTTCCTGTGCCGTTGCCGGGCGGATCTGCCCGCGCTCCGGCACCATCACCACCGCTTCATCCGGTTGATCGCTATTGAGGAAGCCCCGGAACAGCAGACGGTTTTGCGGGTTATCGAGGGTGGTTTTCCACTCGCACTGGTAGCTGTCGACCACCTGCTGCATTTCGCGCTCCAGTTCAGCGCCAATATTGAGACTGTCTTCCAGTACCACCTGTTTGAGGTAGTCCAGACCGCCTTCCATGTTGTCCAGCCAGGTGCTGGTGCGCTGTAGCCGGTCGGCGGTGCGGATGTAGAACATCAACACCCGGTCGATGGTGCGGATCAGCGCTTCGCTGTCGAGATCGCTGGCAAACAGATCGGCGTGGCGCGGCTTCATACCCCCGTTGCCGCAAACATACAGGTTCCAGCCTTTGTCGGTGGCAATTACGCCAATGTCTTTGCCCTGCGCTTCCGCGCATTCACGGGTACAGCCGGAGACCGCCATTTTGATTTTGTGCGGCGAGCGCAGCCCCTTGTAACGGTTCTCCAGCGCGATCGCCATGCCGGTGGAATCCTGCACGCCGTAGCGGCACCAGGTGGAACCGACGCAGGATTTCACCGTGCGCAGGGATTTGCCGTAAGCGTGGCCGGTTTCAAACCCGGCGGCGATAAGTTCCTCCCAAATCGCGGGCAACTGCTCAAGCCGCGCGCCAAAGAGATCCACCCGCTGCCCGCCGGTGATTTTGGTGTAGAGATTGTAGCGCTGCGCCACTTCGCCGATGGCGATAAGCCCCTGTGGAGTGATTTCGCCCGCCGGGATGCGCGGCACCACCGAGTAGGTGCCATCTTTTTGAATGTTGGCAAAAAAACGGTCGTTGGTATCCTGCAATGGCAGATGCTGCGGTTTAAGCAGGTAGTCGTTCCAGCACGAAGCGAGCATGGAGCCGACCAGCGGTTTGCACACTTCGCAGCCGTGCCCCTGGCCGAACTGCGCAATCAGCGCGTCGAAAGTGCGGATATCGTGCAGGCGGATCAGGTGATACAGCTCCTGACGCGACCAGGCAAAGTGCTCGCAGATATCTTTTTTCACCTCCACGCCGAGCTGTTGCAGCTCGTGCTCCATCACCTGTTTCAGCAGCGGCACGCAGCCGCCGCAGCCGGTGCCCGCTTTGGTGCAGCTTTTCAGTGCTCCCAGTTCGCTGCAACCGCCCGCCACGGCGGCGGCGATATCGCCTTTGCTGACGTTATGGCAGGAGCAGATTTGCGCGCTGGCGGCGAGCGCCGCCACGCCCAGTCCTTTTGGCGCATCGCCGGAAAGCGCAGGCAGGATCAGCGTTTGCGGCTGCGCGGGCAGAGGCATGTCGTTAAGCAGCATTTGCAGCAGCAGGCTGTAATCGGCGCTATCGCCAATCAGCACCGCGCCGAGCAGCCGTTTGCCATCGGCGGAGACAACAATTTTCTTGTAGATTTCGCGCGGGCCATCGGTCCACTGGTAACTCTGGCTGCCGGCGGTTTTGCCGTGCGCATCGCCAATAGAGGCCACCTCGACGCCCAGCAATTTCAGTTTGGTGCTCATATCCGCGCCGGTAAACGGTGTGTCGCGCGCGGCAAGCTTGTCCGCCACGCTGCGCGCCATCTGGTAGCCCGGTGCGACAAGACCAAAAATCTGCCCGTTCCACAACGCGCACTCGCCGATAGCGTAAATCGCTTCATCGGAAGTCAGGCAGTGATCGTTGATAACAATGCCGCCGCGCGGCCCTTTTTGCAGCCCTGCGCTTTCCGCCAGCTCATCGCGCGGGCGGATGCCCGCCGAGAACAGCAGCAGATCGGTTTCCAGAAAACTGCCGTCGGCAAAGCAGAGGCGGTGGCGCGCCTGCTCGCCGTCGATGATTTCCCGCGTCTCTTTGCGGGTGTGAACCTGCACGCCAAGCGCTTCGATTTTGCGTTGCAGCATCATGGCGCCGCCCTCGTCGAGCTGTACCGCCATCAGGCGTGGCGCAAATTCAACAACGTGGGTTTCCAGCCCTAACTGACGCAGGGCGTTGGCGGCCTCAAGCCCCAGCAAACCGCCGCCAATCACCACGCCGCGTTTCGCGTTCTTCGCCTGCGCGGCGATGGCGTCCAGATCGTCGAGCGTGCGGTATACCAGGCAGCCAGGGCGCGTATTGCCGCTGATCGGCGGCACAAAAGCATACGAACCGGTGGCGAGCACCAGCGTGTCGTAATGGGTTTCCACACCCTGCGCATCGCGCACGCAGCGTTGCTGGCTGTCGATAGCGACAATTTTGCTCGCACAGTGCAGCGTGATGCCGTTGTCGGCAAAGAACCCCTCGCTTACCAGCGACAACGACTGCGCGCTGCGCCCGGCAAAATATTCCGAAAGATGCACGCGGTCATAAGCGGGCAACCGCTCTTCGCCAAACACCACGATGTCGTAATGCAGGTGCAGTCCGCGCTCCACGAGCTGTTGCAGAAAGTAGTGGCTCACCATGCCGTGGCCGATCACCGCTAAAACGGGCTTTTTCATAACCTGGATCCTTAATGCGCAAGAGAAAGAGAGGTCAGGCCGCTTTGGGCTGTTTCTCATACAGGAAATGCAGCACTTGCTGGCGATAGCGCTGATACTGCGCGTCCTCGGCCAGCGAAACGCGCGAGCGCGGGCGCTCCAGCTCCACCGCCATGATTTCGCCAATGCTCGCCGCCGGGCCGTTGGTCATCATCAACACGCGGTCAGAGAGCAGCACCGCTTCATCCACGTCGTGGGTGATCAGCACAATGGTGGTGTGCAGTCGCTGTTGGATCTCCATCACCGCATCCTGTAAATGGGCGCGGGTTAAGGCGTCGAGCGCGCCGAAAGGCTCATCCATCAGCAGGACGCTCGGTTTCATCGCCAGCGCGCGGGCAATGCCGACACGCTGCTTCATGCCGCCGGAGATCTCGTGCGGGCGCTTATTCCACGCGTGGGACATATGCACCAGATCCAGGTTGTGCATGATCCATTCATGCATCTCCACTTTGCTCATTTCGCCGCGAAACACCTGGCGCACCGCCAGCCCGACGTTGTCGTACGCCGTCAGCCACGGCAGTAGCGAATGGTTCTGAAACACCACGCCGCGCTCCGGCCCCGGGCCGTCGATTTCGCGGTTGTTGCACAGCAGGCCGCCGCTGGTGGGCAGCGTCAGCCCGGCAATCAAATTCAGCAGTGTGGATTTGCCGCAGCCGGAGTGACCAATCAGGCTGAGGGTTTCGCCGGGGTGAATGTCAAAGCTAACGTTATCAAGCGCCAGAAACTCGCCGCTGCTGGTATTAAAACGCTGGCTCACCTGCTGAACCTGGATAATCGGATTGGTACGCATCAGAGCCCCCTAGCGGTTGGTGTAGTTAAAACGGTTAGCAATCCACATCAGCGCCTGTTCGAGCAGCAGGCCGACCACGCCAATCACCACAATGGCGATGATGATGTGTTCCACATTCAGGTTGTTCCACTCGTTCCAGATCCAGAAACCGATGCCGATACCGCCGGTCAGCATTTCTGCCGCCACAATCACCAGCCAGGCGATGCCAATCGATAACCGCATGCCGGTGAGGATGCCCGGCAGCGCGGCGGGCAGCAGGATTTTGCGCATGATGGCGAACTCAGAAAGTTTCAGAACCCGCGCGACATTCAGGTAATCCTGCGGGATCTGCCGCACGCCTTCGGCGGTGTTGAGGATCATCGGCCAGATGGAGCAGATGAAAATCGTCCAGCTTGAGGCCGGTTCCGCACGCTGGAACAGCAGCAAACCTATTGGCAGCCAGGCCAGTGGGCTGACCGGGCGCAACAGGGAGATGAGCGGGTTGAGCATGCTGGCGACAAAACGAAAGCGGCCAATCAAAAAACCGGTGGGAATACCGACCAGTGCGGCAAGGCCAAAACCGGTCGCCACGCGCTCTAATGAGGCCAGCACATTCCAGCCAATGCCCTGATCGTTCGGTCCGGCGACATAAAACGGATCGGCGAAAATCTCCAGCGCCGCCAGCCACGTTTGCCACGGCGTGGGGAAGTTTTTGCTGTTCAGCGCCGCCACCTGCCACAGGCAGAGCAGTAGGCCGATGCCGAGCAGCGCAGGCACCACGCGCTGCATCAGCGGGCGAAACAATGACGGGCGGCGACGTACGCGCACTTTGGCGGGCAGCGTAACGATCTCTGCCTGCTGGGGAATTTTCGCCGCTTCGTCCAGCGGGATCGGGATAACTTGCGCCTGGTTTTTCATCAGCGACCTCTCATTTTTTTACGCTAAAGCCGTTGGCGTAGGCGGCAGGGTTACTGCCGTCCCAGCGAACGCCATCCATCAACACGCTGCTGCGCATATCGCTGTCCGGCAGCGAAACATTGCCCACGCTGGCGGCGGCCTGTTTGTAGATATCAATGCGGTTCACCTGGCGGGCGATGGCGAGGTAGTCCGGATCGTCTGTGAGCAGCCCCCAGCGCTTGTGCTGGGTGAGGAACCACATGCCATCGGAGAGCCACGGGTAGTTGACCGAGCCATCGTGGAAGAAGCGCATCGCGTGCTGATCTTTCCAGCTTTTGCCAATGCCGTTGTCGTACTGGCCGAGCATGCGGCCAACGATGGTCTCTTCTTTCGTGTTGAGATAAGCGCGCCCGGCAATCACCTTCGCCGTTTCGCGGCGGTTATCGTCCGAGGCGTCAATCCAGCGTGAGGCTTCCAGGATCGCGGCGGTCAGCGCGCGGGCGCTGTTGGGGTTCTTCTCAACCCAATCGGCGCGCGTACCGAGCACTTTTTCCGGGTGATCCGGCCAGATATCCTGGCTGGTCGCGGCGGTAAAACCGATGCCATCGCCGATCGCGCGCTGGTTCCAGGGTTCGCCAACGCAGTAGCCGACCATGTTGCCAATTTTCATGTTCATCACCATTTGCGGCGGTGGCACCACCACGCTGCGGATGTCGTTGAGCGGGTTAATACCCGCGCTCGCCAGCCAGTAGTTGAGCCACATGGCGTGGGTGCCGGTCGGAAAGGTCTGGGCAAAGGTGTACGTGCCTGCGGGACTGGCGGCGAGATGCTTTGCCAGCGCGGGCAAATCGGTGACACCCGCCTCGTGCAGCGCATTAGCGAGCGTGATCCCCTGCCCGTTCTGGTTGAGGGTCATCAGCGCCGCCATGTTGGTTTGCGGCGCGGAAAGCCCCATTTGCAGACCGTAAAGCTGGCCGTAGAGAATGTGCGAGGCGTTCAATTCACCAGAAAGAAGTTTGTCGCGCACCGACGCCCAGTTGGCTTCTTTGCTCGGCAAAATGGTGATGCCATATTTTTTGTCGAAGCCTTTCACCGCCGCCATCACCACCGAGGCGCAGTCGGTGAGCGGAATAAAGCCCACGCGGATCTCTTTAAGCTCCGGTGCGTCAGAACCGGCGGCCCAGGCGCGGTTGATGACGCCCGGCACCAGCAGACTGCCGCCGAGCGCCGCACTGCCCAGTAAAAACTGACGGCGGGAAACCGTCATACCTTTCGTGTTGTTATCACTCATGCCACCCTCGCGCTGCTCACCGTTGTGGGATGCAAAAAAAACGGCGTCCATAAGCCTGTGCAAAGCTGCACGCTTATGGACGCCGTTGTCCGCTTAACGCTAAACCGACCGCCGTTGGCCGGGTGCGCGTTGTGATTTTTTCTGTCCTGGAAGGTTAAAGCAAAGGCTGTGCCAGAATTGAAAGCGGCGGATTTCGCGGCACATTGCCGCTAACAACCCAGCGCGGCGCACTGCGGAAGGGCACTTTTCGCACTGGCAATGTGCAGCTACTCCTTAAGGGTTATCCTGAAAAACATCGGCCACCGCCAGCATGGCGCTGGCGATTTCAATCAGCTTTTTGTTCTGGTTCATCGCCATACGCCGCAGGGTTTTGTAGGCCTCTTCTTCGCTGATTTGCCGGTGCTGCATCAACATGCTCTTCGCGCGCTCAATCTGCTTGCGCTCGTTGAGCGTTTCGCGCAGTGCCGCCAGTTCTGTGTCCAGCGCCTGCAAGCGCCGCGATTGTTGCTGCACCAGCATCAGCAGTGAACGGCCAAGCTGCGGGCGAACGCCGCCGCTCTCCAGCCAGCCGTGGGCGTCGCTAAAGACTGAGTAACTGCTCTCTTCGTTCTCGTATGCGGGCATCAGGCTTTCGATATCGGCGAGTTGCTCATTATTGGCCTGCTCGGTGGCGGCAATGCGTGCCCGGCAGTGCGCCATCAGCGTTTGCGCCAGCGCATCTTCCAGCGTTTTCATCTCGTCAATGCGCTGGGTGGCAAGGGCAAACCAGCGCAGGCAACTGTCGGCTTCGTAAAGCTCACGCCCGGTGCAGGCAATGCGCCGCAGCCGTTCAAACTGGCTGTCGGTCGCCATCTGCTGCCAGCGCAGGCGGTGTTCATCGTCGGCGAAATCGGCGAAGGTGGTGAAACAGCGCTCCTGGCGTTCAATCAGGCTGAGCAATTTCTGCTGCGTCTCTTCACTGAATGTACCAGCGGCAAAGGCCGCCGCGCCGGTCGCCCGCTCCTGGCCTGCGTACTCTTTACCCTGCATAAAGCTGAACATGGCGATTAAATGCCTGGAGATGGCCGGTTCGGCGGCGGTGTCAGACAGCTCAAACACCAGCGACAACAGATGGCGAATGATGTCGTTAAAGAAGCTCATCGCCTGCGGTAAACGCAGCGTGCGCTGGCGGATTTGCTGGCGTAACGCAGGCAGCAAACTCAGGGCGTACACGACGCTGGCGACGTGGCTGAACAGACGGCTGGCCTGCGGCAACGCGGCAATCTGCTGCTCCAGCGTGTCGAGTTGCGCCATCAGCGGTGCTTGTGCCTGCGCCACCTCTTGTTCGCGCAGGATCAACTCATCAGCAAATTGCCCCTTGCTTGCGCAGAGGAACATATTGGAGGTTCCGCGCTCGCGTTGCAGCATGTGCACAAGCTGGCTGATCTTGCCCACCAGCTCGCCGCTTTGCAGCAGATAACGCAGGCTGTTGAGCTCACACTGGCGCGAGGCGAGCAGGAAACGGATGGTGGTCGATGAATTGGCTATCATGCGTATGCTCCAGGGAAGTCCTGCTTCCCTGATGCAAGGCGCGCGCCAGGTAGAACGGCTTTAGCCGCGCGGCAGCGTCGCCCGAACCATGGCGATGATGACCGCACAAAGTTCCTCTTTCGCCTGCGACTCGCTAATCGCCCCCTGCACCGCCGCCCAGGCGAGCCCTTCGGCGGCACCCAGCATGGCCCACAGCGGCGCATCGCGCAGCGGTTCACCGCAAAATGGCGCAAACAGGGTGCGGCACTTGCCGATGAAATCGACGGCGTATTCGCGGCGGATAGTTTCCAGCTCCGGCGTACCGGCGAGCGCCGCCAGTAAACTTGGCATTTCGCGGCCCTGAAACAGCACGCACTCAATATAAGCGGTGGCGATAACCGACGCGCGCGCGGCAAGTTCCGGCGCGGTCTTTGCCAGCGCATCATCCATTTTGCGGTTCTGGCGTTGATCATATTCGCGATAGAGCGCCGCCAGCAGCCCGGAACGGCTGGTGAAATGATCGTACACCACGGGCTTTGTGACACCGGCTAGCTCCGCCAGATGGCCGAGCGTCAGCGCTTCGGTGCCCTCTTGGCGAATAATGTGCCACGCGACCTCCACAAGCTGCGAATAGCGATCTTCCCGCGACAAGCGCTGACGCACACGCGTTTCCGCCATGATGTTTCTCCCTTGACAGGCTTATATACTAAAAGTAACTTACTAATGGTAGGTTACTGTTCGTATATAAGACTACGTCCGTTAACAGCGGATGGCAATCCAGGAGGTTCAGATGCATGCGTTAATCGTGGTTTCGCACCCTTTAGCAAGCTCGTTAACCCACAGCGTGGCAAAAGCTGTTGCACAGGGGATAACGGATAAAAACGGGGAAAATAGCGCAGAATTTGCCGATCTGACGCAAGAAGGCTTTAACCCGGTGTTTAATGCGGCAGATTACACCGCCTTTGCCGAAGGCGCGCCGCTGCCCGCCGATGTGCTTGCCGAGCAGGCGCGCATTGGGAAAGCCGATGCGCTGGTGCTGGTGTTCCCCATTTACTGGTGGACCATGCCCGGCCAGTTAAAAGGCTGGATTGACCGGGTGTTTTCCAACGGCTGGGCCTATGAAGAGGGCGCAAACGGCAAGGTCTCCGGCAAACTTGGGCATTTACCTGTCCACCTTATCGCCTTGGGCGGCGCAGACATGAAAACCTTTGAAAAGCATGGCTATGCACAATCCTGGAAGACGCAGATCGCCCACGGCATTTTTGATTATTGCGGCGCGCCTGTGCTCACCAATGCCACGCTGATGCTGCCTGATTTCGGCACACCGGAAGCGTTATTACGCGAGGCGCAAAAAATTGGCGAGCGGATATTTACTCACCAGCAGTAAAACTTACACTTTACCCTTTTAAACCCGCCATCCAGGCGGGTTTAAAAGGGCACCGTTATCCACGCACCAAAGAACCAGCACTGCGTTACATTGCTTTTTATCGACCTTAAGCAAAATAGCCATGCCGGTACGCGTTATTAGCGGTTATTTCTCTTTTTATCGTGCCGAACAAAGGCGGAAAAAAGAGCCTGTGGCGAAACTATCGCCACCGGCAATTATTTGCTGCCACCGCCATTTTGCCGCCGCTTACTGACCGGAAAAGTAGCGGCGACGCAGGGCGCGGTCGCTACCGGCGACAAAATACCCGGAAGCGGCATCAATCCACTGCGTGGTTTCGTACAGGTATTTTGGCGACACCGCGCCTGCAACGATGCGTTGTTGCGAGCGCGCCACCGATTCACGAAACGCATAGTGGGTGAACAGACGCATAAACTCACCAAGATAAACATCGGCCACGGCAGCGTTGCCCTTGATCACCAGCATGTTTTCATCATTGGTGTCGGTGGATGCGGCGGAAAAATTCGCCGAACCGACAATCACAATCGGCTCCGGGCCAAGCGGGTCGATCAACAAATATTTGGTGTGAATGTACGTGACGTGCGTCTCTTCTACCGGGCTTTCGATCTCTTTCAGCCAACGGTCAAAGGCGTTCAGCACCAGGTTCTGCCCAACGGCGATGGTAACATTTGGATGTTTGCGGATACGGTCGATTTCCGCCGCTTGTTGCTTGTACTGACTGCCGGAACCTTTTTTCTCCAGCAAGGCGAAGCGTAACACCTCGTCGGTGCGATCCCAGGCGGGGACAAACAGTTTGTTCATGCCGAAAGCGAAAGTGCCGAACAACGCGCGTTGCGCGCCCGCAGCCAGTTGAGCGTACCACTCCAGTGCGGTGAGTGAGGTGCGCGGCGAAAAGACGGTACTCACTTCATCGCGCCACGGAACCGGCGGCGCGGCGGTGATCGTTTCGACTTTTTTCGCCGTTGGCGCGCGGGTTAAATCCTGCAACAGCAGTTGCCAGTAGGTTTCGTACTGCTCCGCCACGCGAGGATCGCGAACGATGTGCGCATTATTCGAGTGACCGAAAATGCCGTTTTCGCTGAGATTAGTGGAGCCGGTCCAGACCTGCTGCGACACACCCTGGCGCCGCAAGACAAAGAACTTGTTATGCATATAGCGACCGGAGTGGATGCGCGGGTGCGTCAGCGCCTCGATGCCGCTGTGCGCCAGATGTTTTTCATTGGACTCACGCTGCGAGTCGCCGTCGTAAATCACGCTCACGGTCACGCCGCGCGCGGCAGCGCTTTTTAACGCGTCATAGATGCGGCTGTTTTTGAATTCAAAAATGGCACCGTGCAGCTCATCACCTTTATCAGCCTGGCCGATAAACCGCTCCAGCCCTTCCAGCAGGCCGCGCGACAACCACTTCCAGGCCGCATCGCCAATCTCCGCCGGGCTGGCATTATGAAAGCGCCGGGCATACTCCTGTGAGGCAATCGCTCCACGGTTGAAGAAAATCGCGTGCTCGCCGTTATCCACCGGCTCGGTTAGTACCGTCAGTTGCACCGCATCGCCCGGCGTTAACGCCCCGGCAGGCCCGCGCATGGCGACAATTTCGTAGCGATATTCCGCGTTGGGCGCAACGCTGTAATCAGACCATTGAAAGGTCTGGAAAGGGTGTCTGAACGAGGAGACCGGCACGCCCGGCGCGGGCGTCGGCTCGACGCTGGCGAAGGTTTTCATACCGTTTAGCCAGATAACCTCCCCGTCGCTTTTTCGCGTGCGCTGAATGGCGAAACCGAGAATATTACCGGCGAGGATATGCTGCTCGGGCATATCCCAGCCCAGCAACACCACATAGCTGCCCGCCACCGCTAACGCCGTTAACTCACCTTGCTGCCCGCTAACACGCATGGTTTACCCTCCGCCGAATCAGAGACTCACACTCCCGCGACATGCCGTATCAAATTATAAACCGGATGTATGACGTAACGGTGATGTCGCCAGCATCAGCAGCGCCTGGCGGGAAACGTGATTTTTTTCGAATAGAAATCGCCATTGCGGCGTTAACTCACTACTCACGCTACCGAAGGAACTCAAAATGAAAACGCTCGCCCCGCTGTTGCTGTCGCTATTTTTGTTGCCTGCCGCGCAGGTTTTCGCCGCCGGAGACGATAATACCAACAGTAAAACGCCAGACTGCCCGAGCGGGCAGGTTTATGACAGCACGCTCAAAGAGTGTGTGGCGGAAAAAAGCAGCCGCCTCAGCGACGACGATAAAACCCATTACGCTTATCATCTGGCGAAAAAAGGGGAGTATCAGGCGGCGCTGAATCTGCTGGATACGCTGAAAAACGCCAATACCGCCGAAGCCTGGAACTACCGGGGTTACGCCACGCGCAAACTGGGTCGCACCGATGAAGGCATTGGCTATTATCAGCGTTCGCTGGCGCTCAACCCGCAGTATGCGAAAGTGCGGGAATATCTCGGTGAAGCGTGGCTGGTGAAAGGCCGCCCGGATCTGGCAAAAGAGCAACTGAAAACCATCGCCACGCTTTGCGGTGTGCAATGCGAAGAGTATCGCGATTTGCAGGCGGCGATTAATGGTCACCCTGAGTCCTGACGACCGGTGCGAGGAGCGCAAAATCACCACCAGTGACGTTCGCCAGCAACTTGCTGCACATCTGACACGCCTGTGGCGCTATGGGCTGGTTCTGTCGCGCAACCGCGAGGTTGCCGAAGAATTGGTGCAGTCGACCTGCGTTCGCGCACTCGAAAAGAGTGCGCAATTTACCCCCGGCACGCGCATAGACAGCTGGCTGTTCGCCATTCTGCACTCGATCTGGATCTCCGATCTGCGCGCGCGTCGTGTGCGGATGGGGCAAGGTTTTGTGGAGAGTGATGAACTGCTGGCGGCGGATACCCACGCTCAGGATGACGCGCGGCGGCATTACGCGAAAGTTATGCAGCACGTCAGCGCGCTGCCGGAGGCGCAGCGCAATACCGTATTTCTGGTTTATGTCGAAGGGTTTACCTATCAGGAAGCGGCAGACACGCTCGCAGTGCCTATCGGCACGATCATGAGCCGGCTGGCGAGCGCACGCGCGACGCTGGCGAAAAAAGCCACTACGCCGCCAAAACCCCAGGAGAAACGCTCGTGAAACCCAGCATGTTTACACCGCCCTACAAGGATGACGCGATTGTCGCCTGGCTCGATGGCGAGATGAGTGAAGCGGATGCGCAACAATTTGAGAGCCAGCTTGCACAAGACGAACAGCTCGCCAGCCGTACCGAGGCGCTAAAACAGGATCGTGCGGATTTCACCGAGGCCTTCGCACCGCTGCTTCATGAGGCTCCCGAAGCGCGCATGCAGGCGCGGTTGAACGAGCTGCTGGCTTATTCGCCCCGCTCATCCGCAGGCGTCAGCCGCCGTTCGCTGATTGCCGCGTCGCTCAGTTTTCTGGTCATTGGCGGCGGGCTTGGCTATTTCGCAAGGCCACTGGCGCTGGCGCGTAATGAGAGCGAGAAAATCCGCGATCTTGAGGCGCAATATATGTCGCTGTATAGCACGGAAACGCTGCTGGATGCAGACAGCTCGCCCACGGCATTGCAACGCGGGCTGGCGCGCACAGCGCAGGATATTGGCTTAAACATGAAGGTGGCGCAACTTGCCCTGACCGGCGCAGAACTGAAGATGGTGCGCATGCTGCGTTATGACAGCACCTCGATTGCGCAAATCGCGTGGATGGATGCGGAATATGGCCCGATGGCGCTGTGTATTTCGCCTGAACGACATGCCCAAACGCGCGCCTTAACGCCTGAAAATCGCCACGATATGCACCTCGTCTGGTGGCAACAACGCGGCTATCAATTTGTGCTGATAGGCCGAAACCCACCGCCGCAATTATCCCTACACGCGCAGGCGCTGCACGCCGCGCTGTCATAAATCGCGCCCGCTACGGTTTACGCTGGCTGGCGAGCTTGAGCTTGGACTTGAGCCTGGGCCTGGGCCTGGGCCTGGGCCTGCGCATGGATTTCAATATTTATCGTTACCGTGTCGTCCACCAGCATGGCGAACTTATCCATGTTAAATGCCGAACGGGAGATCGCGGTGGTGGCATGGAGTGATAGTTGTCCCGAATCCGCCCTGCGCTGTTTTTGCAGCGTGGCGTCGAGGATCACCGGGCGGCGGATATTTTTTACCGCCAGGGAGCCAAAAACCCGGAAATGCCCGTCGCCTAAATCCACCACCCGGCTACTGCTAAAGGCGATTGTCGGGTAGTGCTCCGCATCAAAAAACAGGCTGCTTTTCAACTGGTAAGTCAGCAAGCTGTTAGAGGCGATAAGTGTCGCAACGGGGATCGTCACGTTGATGCGATCCTCCCTCTCCTGCGCCGGATTCAGCGTTACGTCGCCACTTACGCCGTCAAGATGCGCCTGTGACACGCCGCCAAAGGCGTGCCAGGAGAGCGCAACCGTGGTTGCCGGCGTGGCGATACGGTAGCTGAGCGGCATCGCCTGTGCTCCCGGCGCGCTTAAAAGGCCAATCATCATGGCTGGAATGATGCGTTTCATAAATGGATTCTCCGGATTGCAGATATCCCGTAAACGCACCAGGCGGGAATTTTATTCGTTATAACGTCTTTTGCTTACAAAATTGTCAGTTAACGGTCAGGCAATTGTTAGCGGCAACGCTTTATATTATTGACGTCAGTTATAGGTAATCATCAGGGCCTGGGTCATGAAACTCCTTTTAATCGAAGATGAAGAGAAAATTTCGTCTTACATCAACACCGCGCTTCGCGAGCAAGGTTACAACGTCGATGTCTGCGCCGACGGGCGCGAAGGATTATTCCTGGCAACGGAGATGGACTACGACGCCATTATCCTGGATGTCATGCTGCCGTCGATGGACGGGTATGCCGTCATCACCAGCCTGCGCAAACTGAAACAGACGCCGGTGCTGATGCTTTCCGCGCGCGGTTCACTTGATGAGCGGGTTAAAGGGCTGCGACTGGGCGCGGATGATTACCTGACCAAACCGTTTTCGCTGATTGAGCTGGTGGCGCGCATTCAGGCGCTGCTGCGCCGCCGACCGACCGATGGGCTTGATATTTCACAGTTGCAGGTCCACAACCTGCAGCTCGATCTGCTCGCGCGCAAAGTGTACCGCAACGGTATGCGCATCGACCTGACGCAAAAGGAGTTTGCCCTGCTAAGTCTGCTCGCCAGGCACCAGGGGGAAGTGCTGTCGAAAATGATGATTGCCGAGCAGGTCTGGGATATGAACTTTGAAAGCGACGCCAATATTGTCGAAGTCGCGATCAAACGTTTACGCGCCAAAATCGACTCCCCGTTTGAAGAGAAGCTGCTGCACACCGTGCGCGGCATGGGTTACATCCTTGAGTATCGCGACGAAGATCCCGGCAAGATGAGTGCGTATGTTTAAACGTTCTATTTCCCGCAAGCTGGCGCTGACGTTTGCGGTGGTCACCTTATGTATTGCCCTCGCCTATGCGCTTTGCCTGCGGGAATCGCTGCGCGAATCGCTGAATAAACAGATGCATAACGAGTTGATGTTCCGTTACTCGCTGGTGGAGCCGTTGATCGTTTCCAAGTTTAATCACCATGAACTCGATGAACTCAAAACCAAGCTGATGAGCCTGAGTAACTCGGAAGGCGGGCGCGTTCACTACTGGATTTTAAGCAGCGATCCGGCGCTACAAGTGGGTGGCGAGCCGCCAAAAGAGATCGATCTCAACGCCCTTACCGATGGCTTCAGCCGCATTAACCGGGAAAAAACCGACCAGTGTCCGCTGTTTATTCTGACGAAAACCATTCGCTACCGCGATGGCGTGACGCCGCTGCATTTTGTGGTTTCTATCGACTCTACGCCGTATATGGGCACGCTGAATGAATTTACCCAGGTGCTGATTTTTATCACCACCATGGGCGTGCTGTTCGTGACTTTTTTAGGCTTTGTTATCTCCCGCCAGGGAATGCAACCGGTGGAACTCCTCAGCCAGCAGGCGCGTGAACTTGCGCCAGGGATTGACGGCCAGCGGCTGGACGCCACTGCGCTCCCGCAGGAATTGCAGGGTCTGGCGGAAGCCTTTAACGGCGTGCTCGCCCGCCAGCAAATTGCATGGCGACAACTGGAAAGTTTTAACGCCGATGTGGCGCACGAGTTGAGAACGCCGCTCTCGAGCATTCTCGGCCAGACACAGCTAGCCCTCTCGCGCAAACGCAGCCATGAGGAACTCGAAGCCTGCCTCGAATCAAACCTTGAGGAGGTAAACCGCATGACGTCGATCGTCAACGACATGCTGTTCTTGTCCCATGCGCAAACCGGCAAACATCCGGCGCAGCTTGCGGAAGTGTCGCTGCGCGAGGAGGCGTTAAAAACGGCCGAATATACCGAACCTTCATTCACCGATCGCCATTTGCAATTACTGATCGAAGGTGATGTGACGATCTGCGTCGACAGGCGCTTATTTACCCGCTCGCTCGCCAATTTGCTGGAAAACAGCGCCCGCTACGCCTACGAAAATAGCCAGGTCACGGTCACGTTGAGCCGTAATGATCAGCATGCGACGGTGAGCGTTAAAAATTACGGCGATGCCATTGAAAGCCACCATCTGGAAAGATTGTTTGAGCGCTTTTACCGCGCCGATCACGCCAGAACGCAAAGCGATACCAACCACGGGCTTGGGCTGTCGATTGTCAAAGCGGTGGCGCAAATGCATGGCGGTGATGTCTTTGCCACCAGCCAGAACGGCGAAAATACCTTTGGCTTTACGCTGGCGCTAAATAAATAGCGCCAGCTATTCCCTGACAGCTTTGACAGAGTGGTGTCATTCGGCCGTCAGGGTTCCGCCAATATACTGCTCATGCCCACTCATTGGTTTTTTCTTCTTCAAGGAACCGCGCATGAACAACCACACGATTATTATCATTGCCCGTATCTTAATCACCCCGCTGTTTTTATATAGCGGCAGCGGGAAAATAATCAACTTCACCGATAACGTGTTAAAAACGCCGTTTGGCGATATGCTTATTGGCAGACTGATGATTATTTTTGCCATTGCCATTGAGCTGGGTGGCAGCATTGCATTTATTGTTGGTTATCGGGTAAAAGAAATATCGCTGTTGTGGATCTTCTATATTTTTCTCACCAGTATTATGTTCCATCAATTCTGGGCGGCAAGTGGCCCCCAGCAAGCCGGACAAGTGATTCAATTCACCAAAAACATGAGTATTTGCGCCGGTCTGCTCTGTTTCTACCTGCTGGCGCGCGAACCACAAAAATCATAGCCAGCAAAAAGGCGCCTTGCATGGCGCCCTGTTCAGTGTCTGAATAATTACCCCCGGTCTTTAGCGAATGAAAGATCGGGGGTAATTGCACGCGATTATTTATACAGAATCGCATTACCATAAATATACTCATCGCCACCGGCGGAGATGATTTTATAGTATTTCGCATTATCTTTTTCAGCGGCTTGCTGAACTTGCGCTTCGAGATCCGCAACCGTATCGGCTTTGGCAATTGAAATGGTGCCCATCGGCACCAGGCCACTATCGTCGGTGACTGGTTGCGCGGCAAACGCGCCGAAAGAGATAGCACTAAACAGTGTTGCAGCAAGCACGGTGTTAATAATGGTTTTCATAATAAAGCTCCGCATAAAAGAGGGGGTAATAATCATGTTTCAACGTAAGCGATATTACGCAGCGCATGCTGACCAGCGGCTGACAGTTTTATAACAACTTTGTCAGACTGGCGTTATTTACAGGATTAGACATTTCTTTGAATAAAAGAAAAAATGGACCGCAATGCATAATAAAACATTCACCCACAGCGAAACGAATTAAAGAAAATAATTTGTGGTGTAGCGACGTGTAATAAAGTGTGAATGCTGTAACGCTTAGGCCTGGAGTTTTCCGACAATCCCGGTAAAGCCGATATTCATCGCTATGCTTACTGAACGACATTTCATTCAGTATGGCAATGGTAATGCCGCTGATAACGCATCACGACGGAGGTAACATGAAAATAGTAATGGTGCTGACATCCCACAGCGAACTGGGTAATACCGGTAAAAAAACCGGTTTCTGGCTTGAAGAGTTCGCCGCCCCTTATTACGTATTCAAAGACGCAGGCGCCGAGGTTGTGCTCGCCTCGCCCGCCGGTGGTCAGCCACCGCTCGATCCGAAAAGCGATCTGCCGGATTTTCAGACCGAGCTGACCCACCGTTTTAAAGCCGACCCGGCGGCCCAGCAGGCGCTGGCTAACACCGTTAAACTCGATAGCATACGCGCCGGGGATTTTGACGCTCTCTTTTACCCCGGCGGCCACGGGCCGCTGTGGGATCTGGCGGAATCCGACACCTCGATTGCGCTGATTGAAGTATTTGAACGTGCCGGTAAACCGGTGAGTTTTGTCTGCCACGCGCCGGGCGTGTTGCGCCATGTGAAAACCGCAGCCGGCGATCCGCTGGTGAAAGGCCGTAAAGTGACCGGCTTTACTAACGGCGAAGAAGCGGATGTTGAGCTGACCAACGTAGTGCCGTTTCTGGTGGAGGACGAATTGATATCGCTCGGCGCGAAGTATGACAAAGGGCCGAACTGGGCACCGTTCGTCGTCGAAGACGGGAAACTTATCACCGGGCAAAACCCGGCCAGTTCCGAAGCCGTGGCGAAAGCGTTAGTCGCCATGCTGAGATAATGCGTGTTGCCGCCATTACCCGCAGCGTAATGGCGGCGCCTCGCAGCCCCTTTTTGCGCAGCTACGCAGTGCCATCCAGAAATAGTTGAACCGTACTTATCCCCGCCTGCCCCACCTCTTTAACGATAAATTGCCCAAAATGTGAAGGCCCGCAAAGCACCAGGTCAACCAGAGACAATTTTGGAGCCTTATGAAATACCCGCACCGATAACCCTCCCGTATACTTGTTTCAACCAAAGAAAAAAGTCATTTTGGTTAGGCGCACCGCCAGTACGAAGAGAGAGAAACGAGTCCGGCTGGCGGATCATCGGACAATGAGGGTCGTTTTTATGGAAAAGAAACATATTTACCTGTTTTGTTCTGCGGGCATGTCGACATCATTGCTGGTGTCGAAGATGCGCACCCAGGCGGAAAAATATGAAGTCCCGGTCATTATTGAAGCATTTCCTGAGACACTCGCCAGTGAAAAAGGCCCGCAGGCCGATGTTGTTTTATTAGGTCCACAAATCGCCTGGATGTTACCGGATATCCAGCGTCTGCTTCCCAATAAGCCTGTCGAAGTGATCGACGCCTCGCTGTACGGCAAAGTCGATGGTTTAGGTGTTCTGAAGGCCGCCGTGGCGGCAATAAAAAAAGCCGCCGCCAACTAAACGTTTTGCGTTCGCTTATCACACAGTGATCCCACACATTCACCGCAATGTTGCATTGCGGTATTTAAGGGTATTTTTCTATGAGTAATGCCATTGCTTCACTTGAAAAGATACTGGTGCCTTTTGCGGTAAAAATCGGCAAACAGCCACATGTTAACGCCATTAAAAACGGCTTTATCCGCTTAATGCCGTTGACCCTCGCCGGGGCGATGTTTGTCTTAATTAATAACGTGTTCCTGAGTTTTGGCGAAGGATCGTTCTTTTATTCGTTGGGCATTCGGCTGGATGCCTCGACCATTGAAACGCTGAACAGTTTTAAAGGCATCGGCGGCAACGTCTATAACGGCACGCTGGGCATTATGTCGCTGATGGCCCCCTTCTTTATCGGCATGGCGCTGGCGGAAGAGCGCAAAGTGGATGCGCTGGCCGCCGGGTTGTTATCGATTGCCGCGTTTATGACCGTCACGCCGTATAGCGTCGGTGAATCTTACGCCGTTGGCGCCAACTGGTTAGGCGGGGCGAATATTATTTCCGGGATTATCATTGGCCTGGCCGTGGCGGAAATGTTCACCTTTATTGTGCGACGCAACTGGGTGATCACCTTGCCAGACAGTGTGCCGGCTTCGGTGGCGCGCTCGTTCTCCGCGCTGATCCCCGGTTTTATTATTCTGTCGATTATGGGGATTATCGCCTGGGCGCTGAATCACTACGGCACCAATTTCCATCAAATTATCATGGACACCATCTCCACGCCGCTGGCTTCGCTGGGCAGTGTGGTCGGCTGGGCATATGTACTGTTTGTGCCGCTGCTGTGGTTTTTCGGCATCCATGGTTCGCTGGCGCTGACCGCGCTGGACAGCGGCATCATGACACCATGGGCGCTGGAAAATATTTCTGTCTATCAACAATATGGCTCGGTTGAAGCGGCGCTGGCAGCGGGTAAAACGTTCCATGTCTGGGCGAAACCGATGCTCGACTCCTATATCTTCCTGGGCGGCAGCGGCGCAACGCTGGGGCTGATTATCGCCATCTTCCTCGCTTCACGTCGCGCAGATTACCGCCAGGTGGCGAAGCTGGGTCTGCCTTCCGGCCTGTTCCAGATTAACGAACCGATTTTGTTCGGCCTGCCGATCATCATGAACCCGGTGATGTTTATCCCCTTCATTCTGGTGCAGCCGATACTTGCCGCCATTACGCTGCTGGCCTACTACACCGGCTTTATTCCACCGATCACCAACATTGCACCGTGGACAATGCCAACCGGGCTGGGCGCATTCTTTAACACCAACGGCAGTATCGCCGCGCTGCTGCTCGCGCTGTTCAACTTAGGCATTGCGACGCTGGTTTACCTGCCGTTCGTGATGGTCGCCAACAAAGCGCAGAACGCCATTGAGCAGGAAGAGAGCGAAGAAGATATCGCTAATGCACTGAAATTCTGACCGAACCCGGCGGGTCCCCCGCCGGAAACCACGCGAGGAGCAACGATGTTCGAATTCGATACCGTCCTGGAGAGCACCACCCCGGCCGATGCGCTGGAAGAAGTGGTGATGGGCTTAATCATTAACTCAGGGCACGCGCGCAGCCTGGCCTACACCGCGCTGAAACAGGCTAAACAGGGTGATTTTGACGGCGCAAAAGCGCTGATGGAGCAATCAAGGCTGGCGCTCAACGAAGCACACCTGGTGCAGACTAAACTGATTGAGGGCGATCAGGGCGAAGGCCGGATGAAAGTGAGCCTGGTGCTGGTGCATGCGCAGGATCATCTGATGACATCAATGCTGGCGCGCGAGCTGATAACGGAACTGATTGAGCTTCACGAAATACTGAAATAACAAGGAGTGAATAATGCAGCCTTCGATCAACACGCTGGGGATCAAAACCGTTCATGAACAGCAGTTGTTTAACGGTAAAAATTTCCATGTGTTTATCTACAACAAGACGGAGAGCGCCAGCGGGCTGCATCAGCACGACTACTACGAATTCACGCTGGTATTAACCGGCCGCTATTACCAGGAGATTAATGGTAAGCGCGTGCTGCTTGAACGCGGTGACTTCGTTTTTATCCCGCTGGGTTCGCACCACCAAAGTTTCTATGAATTTGGCGCGACGCGGATACTCAATGTGGGGATCAGCAAACGCTTTTTTGAACAGCATTATCTTGCCCTGCTGCCATTTTGTTTTGTCGCCTCGCAGGCCTACCGCGCCAGCAGCGCTTTTCTGAGCTATGTGGAAACCGTTATCGCCTCACTCAATTTCCGCGAAACCGGGCTGGACGAATTTATCGAGGCGGTGACCTTTTATGTCATTAACCGCCTGCGCCACTACCGTGAAGAGCAGGTGGTGGATGACACGCCGCAGTGGTTAAAAACCACCATTGAGTCAATGCACGATAAAACGCAGTTTGGCGAAAACGCGATGGAAAATATGGTGCAGCTGGCGGCGAAATCGCAGGAGTATCTGACCCGCGCCACCCGGCGTTATTACCGCAAAACGCCGATGCAGATCATCAATGAAATCCGCATTGATTTCGCCAAGAAGCAGCTGGAAATGACCAACTATTCCGTCACCGATATTGCTTATGAGTCGGGTTACAGCAGCCCAAGCCTGTTTATTAAAACATTCAAGAAAATGACCTCATTCACCCCCAATAGCTACCGAAAAAGGTTAACGGAAATCAACCAGTAACGGCGTGCGGGCTGAACGTTTTACACCACCGTGTCTGACACGAAGGGAGAAATCATGAAGCAGAAATTAAAAGTCGTCACCATCGGCGGCGGTAGCAGCTACACCCCGGAATTACTGGAAGGGTTTATTAAGCGCTACCACGAACTGCCGGTCACCGAATTATGGCTGGTCGATGTTGAGGACGGAAAAGAGAAGCTGGATATTATTTTCGATCTTTGCCAGCGCATGATTGATAAAGCCGGCATCCCGCTAACACTGTTTAAAACGCTGGACCGTCGTGAAGCGCTGCGCGAGGCAAATTTTGTCACCACGCAACTGCGCGTCGGCCAGCTTAAAGCCCGCGAGCTGGATGAGCGTATTCCGCTAAGTCACGGTTATCTGGGTCAGGAAACCAACGGTGCGGGCGGGCTGTTTAAAGGTTTGCGCACCATTCCGGTTATCTTCGACATCATCAAAGATGTCGAGGAGATCTGCCCGGATGCGTGGGTGATTAATTTCACCAACCCGGCGGGAATGGTCACAGAAGCGGTGTATCGCCACACCGGTTTTAAAAAGTTTATCGGCGTGTGCAATATTCCGGTCGGCATGAAGATGTTTATTCATGACGTGCTGGGTCTTAGCAGTAGCGATGATGTTGCCATGGATCTGTTTGGCCTTAACCACATGGTGTTTATTAAAGATGTGCTGGTTAATGGTGAATCGCGTTTTGCGGAGCTGCTCGACGGTGTGGCCTCCGGCAGGCTGAAAGCCTCCTCGGTGAAGAACATTTTTGACCTGCCGTTTAGCGAAGGGTTGATCCGCTCACTCAACCTGCTGCCCTGCTCTTATCTGCTCTATTACTTTAAGCAAAAAGAGATGCTGGCGATTGAGATGGGCGAGTACTACAAAGGTGGCGCGCGGGCGCAGGTGGTACAGAAAGTCGAAAAACAGCTATTTGAGCTGTACAAAGATCCTGAGCTGAAGGTGAAACCGAAAGAGCTTGAACAGCGCGGCGGCGCGTACTATTCCGATGCGGCCTGTGAAGTGATCAACGCTATCTATAACGATAAGCAAACCGAGCACTATGTGAATATTCCGCATCACGGGCATATCGACAATATCCCGGCGGACTGGGCGGTAGAGATGACCTGTACGCTGGGGCGCAACGGCGCAACACCGCACCCGCGCGTCACCCACTTTGATGAGAAAGTGTTGGGGCTTATCTACACCATTAAAGGTTTTGAAGTGGCGGCCAGCAAAGCGGCACTCAGCGGCGAGCTGAACGATGTCTTGCTGGCGCTGAGCCTTAGCCCGCTGATCCACTCCGATCGCGACGCGGAAATCCTGGCGCGCGAAATGCTGCTCGCCCACGAAAAATGGCTGCCAAACTTTGCCAGTACCCTTGCGCAACTGAAAGCTGAACATCATTAACCGGGACGGGCTATGGAATGCTTACTGATTGTTAACGCGGATGATTTCGGTCTCAGCAAAGGGCAGAACTACGGCATTATCGACAGCTTTCGCCATGGTGTTGTCACCTCAACGACCGCGCTGGTCAACGGCGATGCGGTGGAACATGCCGCCGGGCTGAGTCAGCGCGAGCCCTTGCTCGGCGTCGGCATGCACTTTGCGCTGACGTTAGGTAAACCGCTGACGCCCATGCCCGGACTTACGCGTGACGGGCAACTGGGGAAATGGATCTGGCAGCTGGCGCAGGAGGATGCGCTACCGCTGGAAGAGATAGCCGGTGAACTGGAAGCACAGTATCAACGGTTTATCGCCCTGTTTGGCCGGGAACCGACGCATCTGGACAGCCATCACCATGTGCATATGATCCCGCAGATCCTGCCCATCGTCGCAGCGTTCGCCACACAGCGCGGCGTGCCACTGCGCATCGATCGCCCCGCGTTGCCGCCAGATTTCGGGCTACCCGCCTCACTGCGCACGACCCAGGGTTTTAGCAGTGCGTTTTACGGCGAAGCGATTTCCGAAGCGCTCTTTTTACAGGCTCTGGATGCTTCTAACGCACGAGAAGAAAGCTCGCTGGAGATCATGTGCCACCCGGCGTTTATCGATAACACCGTGCGCCAGAGTAGCTACTGTTACCCGCGCTTAACGGAACTGGACGTGCTAACCTCGGTGTCGTTGAAATATGCAATTGCCGAGCGCGGCTACCGGCTGGGGAGCTTTCTCGATATTTAACCCACGCGTTGCGGCGCGCCTTTGCGCCGCAACCTTGAGCTGTTACCACCACACTTCGGCCTGAACGCCCACCGCTAGCTGATCCTTTTTCTGATCGCCAAACTGGAAATGGCTGATGCCGTTATCCTGCGCGCGAAGATACGTCGTATAAAAACGGATCTCCGGTCGCGAAGCCAGCAGGCTGGTGTCGACTTTCAGCGCGTGGTAGAGCGTAGTTTTATAACCCTGCTCATGGTAGCTCACACCCTGCTGCTTGTTGGTCTGCGTAAACCATCCCAGCTCCACCCCGGTCTGGTTATAGCTGTCCCAAATCCACGCCGGGCGCACCACCGCACGGAAGCTGTGATAATCCGTATGCGCGCCGGTATCGTAACTGTAAATATCGTTACCCGCCGAGTAGATCAGCGCATGCGCCATTACCACGTGGGAGAACGGGTACGCTTCGCCCTGCGAGATCAGGCGAAACGCTTTACCGTAGCTGTGCTCGCCATAGTAGTTGTCGCCATAACCATACGTTGGGCTGGGGCCAAATGGCTGAGCAAAGCCGCTGGCGAGCGAGTTATCCGCCGCCTGTACGGTAAACTCCTCAAAACCGCCCGCGCTAAGCGCCTGGCGAACAACCACACCGGCCAGCCACGCGTCTTTAATGCTGTAGTAACTGCCGTTATCCTCACGGTTTTTATAAGTGTCGGATTTGTTTGCCACCGAATAACGGGCAAGCAGAGCCAGCGTCGCGTTATCCCACAGCGGGATATTGTTGTAGCGCACATCGAGCGTATTGGTATTCACCTGCAGCGCCTCGCTGGCGGCAGGATAGTTCACCGCATGGGCATTCAAATCCTGACGCACCAGCGCGGCATTGATCTGCCCTACGCCAAGTTGCCAGTTTTCAATGCCCACACCCGCGCCGCTCTCGGTGAGGTGGCTTTTCCAGTCCAGCATCTGGATTTCATATTTCGGTAAGTTGTGTTTACCGACCCAAAAGTCCGCTTCCGGCGCAAAGGGGAGAAACCCTTTTGTGGTCAGGTAAATATCAGAAAATTGCAGTCGGCTTTCTGCATCTTTATCAAACCAGGCGTCGCCATATTGCTCACCCACATTGCCGTCGAACAGCACCACCGCATGGGCTGTTTTTCCATTCTGGTCGTAGACGCGTTGTTTGAATTGCAGATCGAACCACGAGGAATATTCATTCCCGAATCGTCCGACGGATCCAACGGCATAAGGTTGTGGCGATCCATGACTGGCAGCGCCCCAACCGGAACGAAGATAGCCGGAATAGGTAAAACCGATATCTTCTTTGACAAAGTTGCTAATTTCTTTCAGCGTTGGCGCTGTTTTTTCCGCTGCTGTATTGTTTGTGATTTGTTTATTAACGACCGTCGTTACAGGTTTATTACTTTTATTTTCGGATTCACTTTCCTGATACTGTTTTAATGCCGCTTTGGTCTGTGATAATTCAACGGCATTTTCCTGTAACTGTTTTTCCAGCTGTGCCAGGCGCTGTTCAAACGTGAGGCTTTGCGACCAGGCATTACCGCAGATGGCCGGGATAAACAGCACAAGCAATGTTTTCTTCATTGAAAATTCCCTTTGTAAATAGCAAGCAAATAAGTGAGTGGCATGCGTTACGTGAATAAATCCGCTTCTTCATAAATAAAAACCATGAAGAAGCGGGAGAACGCTTAATAAGCAAAATTCTAATTATTATCTCAAATATTCCCTGGAGATGACGCAGAGGTGCTACATCGATAACAATAGTCATGCAGAGCGAATATTGGTGTCCACTGTGAATTCCACTCTATTTGATCTATCTCGCAAAATTAATGCGAAAACAAAAAGATATTACATTGTTCTGTAAACGGCATTCCTAACAGGAAATAATATAATCCTAAAGTTTTATTTTATTATTAACCTGTCATTTAAAAGGCTCAGCTAATAATAGTGATAAATGGATTACGTAACGCGAAGGATTTATAGAGGCTTTATGAAATATCAGGAAATATAAGCAGCGTACTGGAATAAAAAAAAGGATAACTGCGTTGTCGCCAATATAACCATCCTGAAAAAATCCACGTGCCACCGTGGATTTTTCGCCAACGCTTAAATCCAGTCCTCTACCGCGCCATCGAGCGGACGCAGCGGTGGCGTAATCCGTTCAATCTCCTCTTCAATATCAAATTCTGTGAGATCCTCCGCCGTGGCTAACAAAAAAGTCTGGCCTTGCGGGGAGATCCATTCAGAAATGAAATATTGCTCCTTGCGTGACAGCTCGATTTTCTGCTGCCCTTCCCGGTCGAAAAATTGCCCGTAACGCTCATCATGCTTTGATAAGTTCAGCCCCATGGCCGGGTAAACACCGCGCCACACCTCGCCATGATGCTTTCCACCCAGCACCAGGTACTCCTGCATAATCTTCTTGCTCATCCGCGCTCCTCACCATGCTGTTTCTTTTAAGCGTAGACAACTCTCCGCCCGCCCTTTGAAAAGCGCACGCGACAAGCCTGAGGCTTGCAGTGAAAACAACACGGCGACAGACGTCACCAGATGTCCCAAATCACGCCTATAAACGTCATTTAAGACATGCAGGGTTTGCTTATGATGCTTCCATCGCATTCATTGCTGAACCCAAGGAGTCTCGCATGACCATCGCTACACAACCACACAAAGGCACGGCTGTTATCACCGGCGCATCAACCGGTATTGGCGCGATTTACGCCAACCGCCTGGCCAGAATGGGCTATGACCTGATTATCGTCGCCCGTAACCAAAACCGCCTGAACCAGATGGCCAGCCACATCACGGCAGATACCGCCCGCAATGTGGAAGCCGTCGCCGCCGATTTAAACGATGCCCAACAACTGCGGGCGCTGGAAGCGAAGCTGCGTGAGGATGCCAGCATCACGCTGCTGGTGAACAACGCCGGCGTCGGGACACACACGCCGCTGTTATCCAGCGATGTTGATCAGATGGAGGCGATGATTAACCTCAACGTTACTGCCCTGACCCGCCTCACATACGCGGTCGTTCCCGGTTTTGTGGCACGCGGCGCGGGCGCCATTATCAATATCTCCTCGATTGTCGGCATCGCACCGGAACTGCTGAACGGGGTCTACGGCGGGACGAAAGCCTTTGTGCTGGCGTTTAGCCAGTCGCTGCATCATGAGCTGGCGGAGAAAGGCATTCAGATCCAGGCCGTGTTACCCGGCGCAACAGCAACGCCTTTCTGGGACAACGGCGGTTTGCCGCTGGAACAGCTGGATAAATCCATTGTGATGAGTGCTTACGACCTGGTCGACGCCGCACTGGTTGGCTTCGCGCAGGGTGAGCTTGTCACCATCCCCTCACTGCACAACGACGCGGACTGGCAGGCAATGGAACAGCGCCGACAGGCCATGCTGCCCAACCTCTCCAGCAACGTACCGGCTGAGCGCTACCGCCCGGCTACCACGCACTGAACATCCATTTCAAACCGAGGGCTTTCTTTATGAAACTGACAGGCAATACGATTTTTATTACCGGCGGCACTTCAGGCATTGGCCGCGCGATGGCGGAAAAATTTCACCAGTTGGGCAATAAAGTGATCATCTCCGGACGGCGAAAAGCGCTGCTGGATAGCGTAACAGAAGCCAACCCAGGCATGGATTCCGTGGTGCTGGACGTCACGCAGGCCGCAAGCATCAAAGCGGCGGCGCATGAGGTGCTGTCGCGCTACCCGGCGCTGAACGTGGTTATCAACAATGCGGGCATTATGCCGTTCGACAACCCCGCCGGGGAACTTGATGACGCGATGGCCACCACGCTATTAGACACCAACTTGTTAGGCCCAGTGCGGGTAAGCGCGGCGTTTATTGAGCATCTGAAAAAGCAGCCGGACGCGGTACTTATCAATAACAGTTCGATTCTGGCGTTCTTACCTCTCGTCAGTAACGCGCTCTATTCGGCGACCAAAGCCGCGATCCACTCCTACACCTTGTCCCAGCGCTTCCTGTTGAAGGATTTTGGCATCAAGGTTATCGAAATTTCGCCGCCGTGGGTGGATACCGACCTGATCTATAAAAGTGGCGACACCCGTGCGATGCCGCTGCCGGACTTTATCCAGCAGACCTTCGACAAGCTGGGCACCGATACCATTGAAGCCATTGTCGATAGTGTGCTGCCCGCGCGCGCCAACCCTGGTGCGAACGAACATGAGATGGTCAACGCCTTTAACCAGGCGATGGTGGACAACCCGATCCCTGTGGCGTAATCGAATTGCGGGGCCTGGGCCCCGCAGCGGGAGTGAATGATGAATAATCGGTTATCTCTGGCGCAACGACGCGCGCTGTGGGCGCTGAGCCTGGCGTATTTTATTCAGGCCACGGGGGCGCTATCGGTAGCGGGCAGCCTGAGCGCCATCTCCCATGAATGGGGGTTAAGCGATGGTCAAAGCGCGCGTTTACTCGCTATTTTCGGCCTGACCTTTGCCATCAGCGCACCGCTGGCGCAGGTGTTTCTGGGTCATATGATGCGCAAATACCAGGTGCTGGCCGGGATGCTGGTGTTCGGCCTCGGGGCGTTTATTTTCGCCATCGCCCCCGATTACACCGCGCTGGTTATCTCCCGTGTGGTGATGGGGCTGGGCGCATCGCTGATTGGCCCGGTGCTGGTGGCGCTCGGCGCGGAACTCGTCACGCAACATGAACGCGGCAGCGCTATTGCCACGATCCTGCTCGGCGTCTCCATGGCGAGTATGGTTGGCATTCCGCTGGCGGCGTGGATCGCAAATGGTTTGGGGGCAAGAACGTTATTTGCCCTTGTCGCGCTGGTGAGTGTGCTGACCTCGCTGGCCGTCTGGTTCTCGGTGCCGAACATCGTTAAAGGGGTGGACATCCGTTTACGCCAGGTAGGACAGGTGTTAATGGATGGCAAATCGCTGGCGGCATTTTTGGTGGTCTTTTTCATTACCTCCGGCGTGTATGACATGTATGCCTTTATTTCGCCGATGATCCGTGATCGCTGGCAGGGCGATACCGCCAGTGTTTCGGTTGCGCTGACGGTGATTGGTGTTGCCGGGATTTTGGGGAACTTGTTTGTTGGCCGCGCCGCACGCCGTTATAGCGCCGAACGGTTACTGGTCACTGGCATCACTATGCTGGTGCTGGATATGCTGCTGCTTATGATCCTGCCCGGTAAGCTGGCGCTGCTCTATTTGTTACTGGTGCTGTGGGCGTTTTCTACCGATCTTCTGTGGCCAACCCAGCAGCGGCGGATTGTCGAGATCGCGTCGGCGGCGACACGCGGGATCTCGCTCGCCCTGACCAGCGCATTTATGTTTTGCGGCATTGGTTTTGGCTCGGCGGTCGCTTCATGGCTCTATCCGCTGTTCGGCTTTTATGGTGTGATGCTAAGCGCAGTCCTGTTTTTACTGTTGGCGCTTATCAGCTTATGGATCTCTGAACGATTACGTGTTCGGAGCCAGGCTTTGCAGGCCGCCAGCGCATGTTAAAGGGTGTCGCGATGCACAAAATTGGATTACTTATTTCCGACCATTTTCAGATGCTGGCGCTGTCCACCTTGACGGTGTTTGAGTTCGCCAACATGGTTGCCGGTGAAGCATTTTATCAGCCAACGGTCTACTCAGAATTCGGCGGCACTGTTTATTCCTCATCCGGTATTGGCGTCGAGTCCCGAGCGCTGGAAAGCGTCACGCAAATCGACACCTGGCTGGTCGCGGGTGTGCTGTCGCCCGTGGATGAACCGGCCAGCGCTGGCATTGTTCACTTTCTGCAAACCACCGCGCTACAGGCGCGCCGCATCGCGGGGATCTGCACCGGCGCATTTGTGCTGGCGCAGGCAGGTTTGCTGGAGAAAAAGCGCGCCACCACGCACTGGGCGCATGCCCGAAGCCTGGTGCTGCAACATCCTGACGTTCAGCTTGAAGACGATCGTATTTTTATTATTGATGATCGTATCTGGACGTCCGCCGGAATGACGGCCGGGCTGGATATGGCGCTCGGCATGGTGGAAAAAGATCTGGGTGCCGAGGCAGCCCGTGTCGTCGCGCACCGGCTGGTGATGAATCAACGCCGCTCCGGCGGGCAGACGCAGCACTCTGAAATGCTGGCGCTGGCACCGCGCTCGGATCGGCTGCAAAGCGCGCTGGAGTACGCCCGCAATAATCTGAAAAAAGCGCTGACGGTGGAACTGCTGGCCGATGCGGTTCACGTGAGCGCCCGCCAGCTCAGCCGCCTGTTTCGCCAGGAGACGGGCAAATCGCCAGCGAAAGCGATTGAAGGATTACGGCTGGAAGCGGCGAGGCTGATGATTGAGCAAAGCCGGCTTTCGCTGGATACAATTGCCCGTGAAGCCGGTTTTCGCGATCGTCGCCATATGCGGGAAGTTTTCGTGCGTGGTTACGGTATCCCGCCGCAGTCGCTGCGCACCGGTCGCTGAGGTTTCATACCGATTTTCATTCCTGCGGTGAAAGAGCTAATGCCAGAAATGGGTTTTTTATGCTGGCAGGCGGCGTAGACTAACCTGAACTTTCTCATGAAATCAGGAGCATAAAATGAACGATACCGTAACGGTTGTTGCAACCATTACCGCCCATGCCGGTAGCCGTGAAAAGGTGGCCGGGGCGCTTAAAACCGTTGAACGCGATGTGCAGGGCGAACCGGGTTGTCTCTCTTATCAGCTACATGTCAACCGTGAAAACGACCACCAGTTCGTGATGATTGAGCGCTGGGCATCGGCAAAAATGCTGGAGCAACACAGCCAGGCCGCGCCATTCAGGGCGTTAGTCAGCGCCATTGACGGGCTCGCCGATCTTAACGTCATGACCCTGAGCAGCGGTGCTTAATCATTGATGGTTTTCAGTGAGCAAAATCTTTAAACGGGTTGGCGATTTTTGCCAGCCCGTTTTTGCATGCACAGCCGCTATGGCTGAGGCGTTTGCAGATGGGTTCGGCGTTTTCGGTATTGCGCGGGGCTCACACCATACAGCCGCTTAAACCCTTTCGAAAACGAGGACAGCGAAAGAAACCCGCATCGTTCGGCGATGGCGTCGATAGTTAACCCCGCGTGCGTAATGAGTAACTGCGAGGCCATCGCCATACGCAGCTGGGAAAGCCACGCCTGCGGCGTAAGCGGATAGCTGCGGGCAAAATAGCGGGCAAATGTCGCGCGGGATAAAAAGCATCGTTCGGCCATGGTTTCCAGAGTCCACGGGTGCGCAGGATCGGCGATGACGGCCAGCAACGCGGGAGCAAGCCGTTTATTGCTCATCAGCCTGAGCAGACCGGCGGGCGGCTCATGTAGTGCGAGCAACAGACGCAAGATCAGCGCCAGCAGCGTATCGGCCAGCCCTTTGGCAATCGTCGCATTCCCCGGCAACGAACCGAGACTTTCCCGCACCAGCATCATCAGCAACATTTCCAGTTCAGGACACGCCTGCCAGTGGTTTGTTTGCAGATGAATAAGGCGGCTTTCATGGGCAAACAACCAGCCGCTGTGCGGGCCAAAATCAAATTCACCGCACAGCACTTCCACCGCCGCGCCCTTCGCCGGGCTTCGGACTTCTGTCAGGATGCCGTTGTCATGCTTTAGCGCCGGAACAATCTGCCCCCACTCAACCAGGCTCTGAAGCAGATGCGGCGAACCGTGGGGAAGCAGGAGCACATCGCCTGCGCACACATCCACATTTCTGCCTTCTACCACCAGCCTCGCTTCGCCGTGCAAAACCACATGCCAGGGCACCACGCCAGGCGCGAGTTGTTGATGGTCGGCTTCCCACCGCCCGGCAAAGCGGCAGTGGAGGTTTACAGCGCATAGTGGCGCCAGCATCGCAAGCAGTTGGCTGAGGCTATCCACACTTCCCTCTGAGACGATAAGACAAAAAATAGAGACGATGTATAACAGTTACCCGCAAGCTATCTCCCTATGATGAGCACATCGCCGATACGGCGGAACCCATACACTGACAGGAGATAATCATGAGCCGTTTAACATCCATTCAACCCGAAAACGCTACCGATAAAACCGCCGATCTTTTCGGTGCCATTAAGAAAGCGATGGGTAAAGTACCTAATGCCTACCAGACCATTGGCATTGCCCCGGATATGCTTGCTCAGGCGTTACAACATAATGCCGCACTGGCAAAAAGTTCGCTGAATAAAAAAGAGCTGGAAGCAATCAACTTACTGGTCAGTGAAATTTCCGGCTGTGACTACTGCCTGGCCGCGCATACGTTAACAGGAAAAATGGCGGGTTATAGCGTGGAACAAACGCAACAGCTGCGCCGTGGCGAATTCCCTGAAGATGCGCACATTGACGCGCTGCTGAAATTCGTAAAAACCGTGGTCACCACGCACGGTACGCTGCCGGCAGAAAAGGTTGAATCGCTGCGCAGCGCCGGTTTCGCGGATCGTCAGATTGTCGAGATAATCAGCGCTATCAGCGCCATTCTGTTTACCAATATGATTAACCGCGTCAACGACACGGTTGTGGATTTCCCGCAAGCCGCCGCACTGTAACGCTCCGCCAGGCTTCCCCATTATGCGGGAAGCCTGGTTTTTACTTCCCGTTTCCCGGCCCCATACGTCGTTATCATGCCGCCCTGGCAGAGCGATCGCGAACCACAACCACAAAAGACTCACTCATACCTTTCGCGATAATGAACATCCCTGACCAATGAGCACGATGTACGTTATGCGATCATCTGCTGAGTGCAAAAACGCCCATGACTAACGCAACGGCGAGTTAAAAAACCGGGCGCTGGTCAGCGAGTTTTACTCATTTTCCAGCCAGTCAATGAAGAACTGGGTAAAGGCGGTAACCGGCAGCGGCTGCAACCGTCGCTGCGGATAGACAAATTGCAGCCCGACATTTTTTTTATCAAAGCGGCTGAACCCAATAAAACTTTCAGCAAACAGCAGGTGCACCCTCCCCTGTTCCACATCGCGTTTTACATCCCACCATGACTTGCTGGCAATCCCCGCATCCGCCAGCACCCACTGGCGGAGTAGCGCGCCATCGTCGCATACCATGGCTGGGGTAAAGCGTACTGCGCTCTGTTTACCGTCATGCTCAAAACGCCATTCGTTCATGACCATTCCGCGCAGTTCCAGCGCAAGGCATCGGTGGCTGTGCAAATCCTCAATGGCCGCTGGTGTGCCTGCCGTCCGGAGATAGTTAGTGGAAGCGACCAGTACCCTGTGATTCGGGCGGATATTTCTGACGACCAGGCTGCTGTCTGGCAGGTTTCCGAAGCGAATGCTCATGTCCAGACGATTGGCGACCAGATCGGCGACATTTTCGCCCAGGTATACCGAGCTTTTCACTGCCGGATGCAGTCGGGAAAAATCAAGCAGGGCCGGGCTGAGATACTGTCGGCCAAAATCGGAGGGGGCCGAAATGCGGATATTACCGCTGAGCACCCCTTCTTTTTGCGTAAGCAGCGACTCAGCATGGTTCATTTCATCCAGTACGCGCAGTGCAGCGTGATAGAACTCTTCACCCGCACGCGTCATGGTAATAGCGCGGGTGGAGCGGTGGAATAGCCGGGTCTGATAACGCTCTTCAATCGCCTTCAGCCTTGCGGTCATGGTTGCCGGCGAAAGCCCCATCCGGCGACCGGCGGCTGAAAGCCCGCCCGCCTCCACCACGGCAACCAGCAGTGCCATATCTTCAAGCTTTCCCATTATTCAGTAATCCTGAAAAGAGAATCATATTTTAATGCCATTATCAAAATATCTGACGCCGCGTAAAGTGCTTTTAAAGATTCATTACGGGGGACAGAAAATGGGAAATCGTACACTTTTTGAGAGCTACCACCTGAAGGCGCTCAGCCTGAAAAACCGGATCGTGATGGCGCCGATGACGCGGGCGCGGGCGTTACAGCCGGGAAACGTTCCTTCCGCATTAATGGCGGCTTACTACCAGCAGCGTGCCAGCGCGGGATTGATTATTACCGAAGCCACGCAGATTTCACCTCAGGGGCAGGGGTACTCCTGGACACCTGGCCTGCACTCCGCTGAGCAGGTTGAAGGATGGCGGCTCACCACCGAAGCCGTTCACCGTGCAGGCGGGATTATCTTCTCCCAGCTCTGGCACGTTGGGCGCATGTCATATGCGGGTTTCCATAAAGACGGCAAACCGGTCGCGCCGTCTGCGCTCGCGCCCGATGCCCAGGTATGGGTGGTGGATGAGCAGGGTGAAGGACATATGGTCGACTGTCCGGTGCCGCGGGCACTTGAGCAGGCCGATATTCAGCAGATCATTGCTGATTACCGGCAGGCCGCAGTAAACGCCATTAACGCCGGTTTTGATGGTGTTGAGGTGCACGGCGGTAATGGTTATCTGATCGATCAGTTTCTTCGCCGGACATCAAACAAACGTACCGATGAGTATGGCGGCAGCCTGGCTAACCGGATCCGTTTCGCGCAGGAGGTGCTGGAAGCCATCAGCGACGCTATCGGCAATACGCGCACGGGCATACGCCTTTCCCCGTTCATCACCCAGCGCGGAATGAACGATCCGCAGGTGATTGACGCGATCCTCGCGCTGGCGGCATGGTGTGAAAAGAGAGGTATCGCCTATATCCACCTGGCAGAGGCGGACTGGGACGATGCCCCGCAGGTGCCTGATGATTTTCGTCAAACATTACGCGCCACCTTCAGCGGCACGCTTATCGTCGCCGGAAATTATACCCAGGACAAAGCGGACAAACTCCTTAAGGCGGGTCTGGCCGACCTGATTGCCTTTGGCCGCCCGTTCATTGCCAACCCTGACCTGCCGTACCGGCTCAGGAATCACCTTCCCTTAGCGGTCGTTAACAATCCCGCCACGCTCTTTGGCGGCAGCAGCGCAGGCTATACCGATTATCCGTTCTACAAAACCGACGAGGCGTAAAGTGATGGCGAAAAAAACATTAATCATCGGTGGGGCTTCCGGTATTGGCTTTGCTGTGGCCCGTGCGCTGGCTGAACAGGGAGGAAGCCTGATCCTTGCCGGCAGGAACAGTGAAAAGCTGGCGCGAGCCAGAGAGTTGCTGAGCCAGAAAAGCGCATCTGTGGATACTGTCGTCCTTGATATCAGCAAAGAGGAGGAGGTGATCCAGCTTAGCCAGACGCTCGGAGAGGTAGATAACATTATTGTGACGGCGGGATCGCATGCACCAGGCGGGGTGCTCACGTCACTGAATCTGAACGAGGCCCGGCTGGCTTTCGACACCAAATTCTGGGGCAGCATCCATGTTGCCAGGCATCTGAGTAAAAATATCCACGCCCGGGGCACCCTGACGCTGACCAGCGGCTTTGTTTCCCGCCGCACTGTTGCGGGCGCTATCGTCAAAACCACCATGAACGCGGCTCTGGAGTCAGCCGTTAAGGTGCTGGCGAAAGAGCTTTCTCCGCTGCGCGTAAATGCGGTGAGCCCGGGGCTGACAGATACCGAGGCGCATGCAGGCATGGAGCCTGCTGCCCGCGAAAAAATGTTGCTGTCTGCCGCTGAAAATCTGCCGGCAAAAGCCTTCGGGCGGGCAGAGGACATCGCAAAAGGCTATCTGTTCGTGATGGACAATCCCTTTGTCACCGGAACCCTGCTGGATATCGAAGGCGGCGCGCTAATTAACTAAACCTCACGTTTATCTGCGGGCGGCTGAAATGCGCCCGGATCACCTGTTTCTCTGAGGCTAAATAAAGGATCTTTTTATGAATAAGTTAAGGTTTTACTCTTCCCGACTGGCGACGCTTATGCTGCTTCCTGTGACCAGCGCTGTGTTTTCTGCACCGCTTGAGCTGGTGAAACCCCATGAATTGATTGCGGAAAGCCACTTATCATCCGCCCACGTAGCTGCACTTGAAACCGTCGCAAGGCGTTACGCAACATTCTGGGATACCGGCGATGAAGCCCTGGCCCGTGAGGCGCTGGCCGATAATTTTGTCGATAAGACACCGCCTGAAGGCCGCAAACAGGGACCGGAAGGCGCGCTTCTGGCTTCCCGCGCCTTCCGCACCGCCGTCCCGGATCTGCGTTGCGAGGTTGAGCAGATGATCGTTGCAGGCGATCGAGTCGTATCGCACCTTCATTTCCGCGGACATTTCACGGGAACCTTCGGCAAACTGAAAGGTAAAGGCCAGCAGGTGGATTTTATCGCGACGGATATCTACCAGGTCAGGAACAATAAAATTATCGCGAACTGGCATCTTGAAGATAATCTGACCCTGATGAAACAACTGGGTGCGTTGTAAATGGCTGCCGGGGAAGGATGATGCTGTCAGGCAGTAGGGCAAGGGTTGGGATATTTCATTAAACACCAGCACTTATTTTAAGCCTGCCGGAAATGGCAGGCGAAAGCGGTTATTCCTGATGATGCCTGAATAAGCTGCGGGTGCAGAGGCGTGCCGTGAAAACGATGCCGCCTGTTAAAGCCGGGCTACTGTCACCCGTAGGTTCCACGGGCTTCACCAACTACTCACTTTTGCGCGCTTCACGGATACTGCGAGCCGGTGGCTGACCGAACATGCGCGAATATTCACGTGTAAACTGCGTCACGCTCTCATAGCCCACGCCGTGGGCAGCGGTGCTGATCGCAGCGCCTTGCGCAAGCATACGTCGGCGAGCTTCAACCAGACGCAACTGTTTTTGAAATTGCAGTGGAGTGAGCGTAGTGACGTTGCGAAAATGCGTGTGAAATACCGAGATACTCATCCCCGCAGCATCGGCCAGTGTTTTGATTCGCAACGGCTGATCATATTTAGTCCGGATAATCTCGATAGCCCGGGCGATCCGGCGGGCATGGCTATCAATATTTCCCAGGGCGCGCATAGATTTGCCATAGCGGCCGGACAGCAGCCAGTAATGCAACTCGCGCACTAACTGGCGACCCAGCATTTTCAACGCGTGCGGTCTGTCGAGCAATTTCAGCAGGTGCAACGCAGCGTCTGCAACGTCCTCTTCGATCTGGTCAACCCTTACAGGCACATCCGGCATTACCTCCAGTTTTTCCATATCGCCAACCAGTTCGGTAATCACAGCGGCGTCAAGTTCCACGACCAGTGAATAATATGGGGCGGCAGCGCTGGCGGTGATAACCTGGCTGACTGTCGGCACATCCATAGTAACCAGCAAAGACTCCCCCGCGCCGAAATCGAACGTATGACTGCCCATCGTCACGCGCTTGCGCCCTTGCAGCACAAGTGCCACCAGCGGCTTAGTAATGGCGAACTGCAACAAGGAAGGTGCGGCTTCGCTTAAGATAAACACCCCCGGAATGGGGGTTGTTGCCACACCGTCTTTATTGAGGTGCGCGTCGGCATATTTCCGCGCCACCCGCAGGAGCGCCGCCATCGTCTTTGCACCGTCAGACTCGTCAGTGCCAGAGACGCATTCTTCAGGTAATCGGGTCATCGCCGTCATATTTTTAGGCTAATAAATGTAATTTGAGCGTGCGCTAATCTTAGTGCAGTTCTGACTGAAGAGAAAATTCAAAATTATCAGGCAAATTTTCGCGATTATCGGGCAACCTAAAATGCGCTGTGATGGATAGTATTTTATCTCCACATATCAGGAGATATTTTATGACAACCATTTCTCTTGTGACCGGTGCCAGTCGGGGCCTTGGTCGTAATACTGCACTGAACATTGCCCGCCATGGCGGCGATGTGATCATCACCTATCGTAATGGTAAAGAAGCTGCGGATGCCGTGGCGGCTGATATCCAGTCCCTTGGTCGTAAGGCAATTACCCTTCAACTGGACATGCGCGACGTGTCCTCCTTTCGCGATTTCGTGGCCGCCGTCAGCGCAGCATTGAAAGACACTTGGGGGCGCGATACGTTCGACCATCTGATCAATAACGCCGGGCATGGTGAAATGGCCGACTTCGTGAATACCACAGAAGAGCAGTTTGACGCGCTCTTTGACGTCCACGTGAAAGGCGTATTTTTCCTGACGCAGTCACTTCTGCCGATCCTGGCCGATGGCGGACGGATCATTAATTTCTCATCGGGTCTGACGCGGGTGTCATTCCCTGGGTTCTCGGCCTACTCGGCGGCTAAAGGCGCGGTGGAAGTGCTCACCGTTTATATGGCTAAAGAGTTGGGCAGCCGCGGCATTACCGTCAATGCCATTGCGCCAGGTGCTATCGAAACGGACTTCCTGGGAGGCGCTGTACGTGACATTCCCGATTACAACAAAGCCTTTGCAGGCATGACTGCGCTGGGTCGCGTGGGACTACCTGATGATATCGGTCCAATGATTGCCAGCCTGTTGGGTGAGGACAACCGATGGGTCACTGGACAGCGCATTGAAGTTTCCGGCGGGCAGTCGATTTAATCTCACGGGGATAGATTCCACTCCGGGTGGGATCTATCGTTTCTCCTGTCTGTCATCAGCATTTTTTAATGCCTGAATCGATTATTGGTTCTCTTGCGGTGACGTTTGCGGATGCCTGGTTGTCAAGCGTCACGCTATCTGAAAAACCATCCTCCAGAGCCCGTAAACACCGCAAACGCCATAAGCCCCACCCACTGGCATAAAAACAGGTTACTCAGCTTTGTTAATTGCTGATAGCGGGTTTCGCTGCTGAGGTTCAGTTCAGTCTTATGAAAATATGCGCGAATAGTCGCTTCCCGCTCATAGCATGCATGATGCTTTCCAGTCGAACGCTATGTGCCGCGGATAGCGAAAAAGTTATGGCATGAACCGGACAGAGAGCTAAAAGCGCATGATCTGCCTGGGCGGGATACATACCGTACGTCTGGCGACACGTAATCACGATTTTCGCCAATATCTACGTTATCTTTGTCACCTGGCTTCATCATTTCTATCGCTTTAAACGACAGTGGCTTTGCCTCTTGTTTTCCTGCCATAAAGACTCCGTTATCATGCTCCCCACGCCTTTATGAAGCGAAATGCAGGATTTCATGAGATCCAATGAGACAAAGTGAAACTCAATGAGAACAACAAACATCACTAACTCATTAAAATTTAAGAAAATGGACATCATAAACCGATGAGTACACTAGAGAATTTCGACGCGCATACGCCAATGATGCATTGGTGTGACAACACTGATTAATAACAATTATTTTCCACTAAATTATAAAAGCCACATTTTAACCTACACTTACTTAAGTGTCTGATTTTACGATTATTGTTTGCTGTCCTCATCCAGCGTTATAATCCCTCTGTTTTTCCATCCCTCTAATAACACAGGGCATCTCCATGAGCCGATACCATGTATCCAGCAGTGAAGGCCAGTATGAGAAAGACTCTGGCGAGCAAGTTTTGGCTAACAAGCTGGGGATCGCTACTTCTGATGAGATGGATGAAGCTGAACTTGTCCTGTTAGAACAACTCTACCAGTCTGTATTTGAAGAACAGTTCCCGGAAGAGCAACTCAGCATAACCCTGCTAAAAAGCTGGCATCGCCGCTGATTAGGCAACATCTACGAGTGGGCTGGACACGAAAGAACGGTCAATATCAGTAAGGGCGGCTTTATGTTTGCCCCCTCAGCGCAGTTGCAAAACTGCTGAATGAATTCGACACTAGGTATCTGGCTCAATACACACCGTGTAGCGTCATGGATGAAGAACAACTCATCACCACTATCGCCATAACTCATGTCGAGTTGATACTCATCCACCCATTCAGAGAGGGAAATGGACGCCTGTCGCGGCTGCTAGCCGACGTGATGGCCGTTCAGGGAGGGTACAAACCGCTGGATTATCAAAGCTGGGAGCAAAACAAAACCCAGTATATATCGGCTATCCATGCAGGCGTATCAATGGACTATGAGCCGATGAGACACTGGGTCAGAGAAGTATTAAGAAGGGGCTAAACCGCAAGACGTAAATGAGCGAACTTCTTGCGTGCGGCTTCCAGCGAAGCTTCGACCCTAGCGGAAGCCTGCCCTGTTTCAACAGCCGTTGACGTCGCCACAGAACGCACAATGTCTGTACGAGACGGTTTTACATAACCTACCTGCGTTTTTTTGTTGTTGCTCATAGCGACTCCTGATTAACAAATTCACTGATTACATTATATCAACGATGACAGAGAACTGCATGCCCCTGGTAACAACTTCGATAAATGCTGCTTCTCTGACAACAGAGTATGAGCAAAACCACCAGGGTGCTCCGCACTGGTTCAGACCTTTTTGACGATAAAAATTTCGTACAATGAGCAGCACATCTTTTGACTTTTCCTATGCCTGATGGATAAAAATGCCAGTCAATCTCTGTCGTTTCCTTGCTATTCACACCATGACATCCCCCCGCCTAGCCATTACAATCTCTCTTTGTTTTTTGCGGGCTAGTTTGCAGTTTTCTGGGGGGTAATGATAATGATGAATAACGATAAAAAATGGATTGGGGACCTGCTGGGCGGGCCGCTGATGAGCAAGGAGAGTCGTGTCATTGCGGAACTGATGTTGTCCGACCCGGATGAAAACAGCTGGCAACAACAGATCGTTGAGCAGAACATCCTTCAGGCTTCCTCCTCTAATACTGCAAAACGTTATGCAACCACGATCCGGTTGCGCTTGATGATGCTGGATATAGGCGCATGGAGGTTGATTGCGGAAGGGAGTGAGCGGGAACGTGTTCAACTACTGTTTATAGCCCTGATATTGCACTCTCCAATAGTGAAAGATTTTCTGGACGAAACGGTGAATGACCTGCGCAGGCAGTTTAAAGAAAAACTACCAAACGATAGTTGGAGTGAATTTGTTACTAACCACATACGCCAGTACCCAGTGCTTACCAGTTACTCAGACTCATCCATTACTAAAATGGGTAACAATCTTGTGAAAGCGCTTGCTGAGGTGGGTTATCTCGATACACCGCGCCGTCGCAATCTGCAGCCACTTTTTTTATTGCCGGAAACTAAAGAAGTGCTGCAACGCCTTGGGCAACAGGATTTGATTTCTATTCTGGAGGGTAAACGGTGATCGATCCCGTTCTTGACTACCGCCTTTCACAGATTCAGAGCCGCATTGAGGAAGATCGTTTTCTTAAAAATAATGGCTCAGGTAATGAGATTGGTTTCTGGATCTTTGATTACCCTGCGCAGTATGAACTGCAGGTTCGTGAGCATCTGAAATACCTGCTGCGTAACCTGGAAAAGGATCACCACTTTACGCACCTTAATGTTTTTCAGGTCATTATCGATATGTTGACCGAGCGCGGATTGTTTGAACGCGTTTGTCAGCAAGAAGTGAAAGTCGGCCCGGAGGCTCTGAAAAAGCAGCTTGCCGGCCCACTTAATCAGAAAAAAATTGCCGATTATATTGCCCAGAAAGTCGATCTTCCTGCACAGGAATTCGTCATTCTTACCGGTATGGGGAATGCCTGGCCGTTAGTTCGTGGGCATGAACTGATGAGCGCATTGCAGGATGTTATGGGTTTCACTCCTTTATTGATGTTCTACCCTGGCACTTACAGCGGCTATGACCTTTCTCCTTTAGCAGGTATTGATTCACGTAATTATTATCGCGCCTTCAGACTGGTGCCCGAGCATGGACCAGCGGCAACATTGAATCCTCATTGAAGAGCACAGCATGGATATTGAACAGATTTTTGAAAAACCATTAAAACGTAACATTAATGGCGTCGTAAAAGCCGAACAGACAGATGATGCCAGCGCGTGGATTGAGCTGGATGAATACGTTATTACCCGCGAGTTAGAAGGCCACCTGCGCCACTTCTTCGAATCATATGTTCCGGCAACAGGCCCGGAGCGCATCCGAATGGAGAACAAAATTGGCGTATGGGTTTCAGGCTTCTTTGGTTCAGGTAAATCGCATTTTATTAAGATTTTGTCGTACTTGCTGTCTAACCGTAAAGTTAGCCACAACAATGTAGAACGTGACGCCTACTCTTTCTTCGCAGACAAAATCAAAGATGCGCTGTTTCTGGCTGATATCAACAAAGCGGTACATCATCCTACCGAAGTCATCCTGTTCAATATCGATTCCCGCGCCAACGTCGATGACAAAGAAGACGCCATCCTTAAAGTCTTCCTGAAAGTATTTAACGAGCGCGTCGGTTATTGCGCGGACTTTCCGCATATTGCTCATCTTGAGCGCGAGCTGGATAAGCGCGGTCAATACGAAACGTTTAAAGAAGCTTTTCTAAAGATCAACGGCTCAAGCTGGGAAGAAGAGCGCGACTCTTACTACTTCATTAGTGATGAGATGGCTGATGCCTTAAGTCAGGCAACCGGACAAAGTATTGATGCCTCACGCCAGTGGGTTGAACAGCTGGATAAAAATTTCCCTTTGGATATCAATAATTTTTGCCAGTGGGTAAAAGAGTGGCTGGATGAGAATGGTAAAAATCTGCTCTTTATGGTGGATGAAGTCGGCCAGTTCATTGGTAAAAATACTCAGATGATGCTCAAGCTGCAGACCATCACCGAAAACCTTGGTGTTATCTGTGGCGGACGCGCCTGGGTGATTGTCACCTCTCAGGCTGATATCAATGCTGCCATTGGCGGTATGAGCAGCCGCGACGGGCAGGATTTCTCTAAAATCCAGGGTCGTTTCTCCACACGTTTGCAGCTTTCGAGCTCCAACACCTCGGAAGTTATCCAGAAACGCTTGCTGGTAAAAACCGATGCTGCAAAAACCGCGCTGGCGAAAGTGTGGCAGGAGAAAGGCGATATTCTGCGTAATCAGCTGGCGTTTGATCCAACGACAACGGCTTCGCTGCGCCCATACACCAGCGAAGAAGAGTTTATTGATAACTACCCGTTTGTGCCGTGGCATTATCAGATCCTGCAAAAAGTCTTTGAGTCTATTCGTACCAAAGGCGCTGCCGGTAAACAGCTGGCGATGGGTGAGCGTTCGCAACTGGAAGCTTTCCAGACAGCGGCCCAGCAGATTTCCACACAAGGTCTCGACTCCCTGGTGCCCTTCTGGCGTTTCTACGCAGCCATTGAAAGTTTCCTGGAACCAGCGGTAAGCAGGACCATTACACAAGCTTGTCAAAATGGCGTGCTTGACGAGTTCGATGGCAACCTGCTGAAAACGTTGTTCCTTATTCGTTATGTCGATGTGCTGAAAAGTACTCTCGATAACCTGGTTACGCTCTCGATTGATAAGATCGACACCGACAAAGTAGAGTTGCGCCGTCGCGTTGAGAACAGCCTGAATAAGCTGGAACGGGAGATGCTGATTGCCCGTGTGGAAGATAAATATGTATTCCTGACCAACGAAGAGAAAGAGATTGAAAACGAAATTCGTAACGTGGAAGTCGATTTTTCAGCGATCAATAAAAAGCTCGCATCAATCATCTTTGATGACATTCTGAAAAATAAGCGCTATCGCTACCCTGAAAACAAGCAGGACTTTGATATCAGCCGTTTCCTTAACGGTCACCCGCTGGATGGCGCAATGCTCAACGATCTGGTGGTGAAGATTATTACACCTAAAGATCCTACGTATGATTTTTACAGCAGTGATGCAGCCTGCCGCCCGTATACCGCAGAAGGAAATGGTTGTGTATTGATTCGTCTGCCTGCGGACTCGCGTGTCTGGACTGATATCGATCTTGTTGTACAGACAGAGAAGTTCCTCAGAGACAATGCGGGGCAGCGCCCTGAGCAAGCCAGCCTGCTGTCTGAGAAAGCACGTGAAAATAACGCGCGTGAAAAAATGTTACGTGTCCAGATCGAGTCCCTGCTGGCTGAGGCGGAACTGTGGGCGATAGGTGAACGCTTACCGAAAAAATCCTCCACGCCAAACAGCATTGTAGATGAAGCTTACCGTTATGTGATTGAAAACACATTCGGCAAACTGAAACTTCTAACATCCTTTAACGGCGATATTAACCGTGAGATCCATGCCTTTCTGACAGTAGAAAATGATACTGAGCTGAATCTGGGCGAGATGGAAGAATCCAATCGCGACGCCCTGCGCGAAGTGGAAAACTGGATCAGCATGGGTATTGATTACCACAAACCAGTGTACCTGCGTGATGTGCTCAACCATTTCGCTCGCCGCCCTTATGGCTGGCCCGAGGACGAAGTCAAACTGCTGGTGGCGCGGCTGGCGCAAAAACGCAAAATCAGCTTCAGTCAGCAGAATAATAATCTCGAATTAAAACAGGCGTGGGACCTCTTTAATAACAGCCGCCGCCATAGCGAGCTACGTCTGCATAAAATTCGCCGCCACGATGAAGCGCAGATCCTCAAAGCCGCCAAAATCATGGCGGACGTGGCCCAACAGCCGTTTAATGAACGTGAAGAACCGGCGCTGGTGGAACATATCCGCACTGTGCTGGATGCATGGAAACAAGAGCTGGATGTTTTCAAAGCCAAAGCCGAAGGTGGCAATAACCCGGGCAAACAGGAGATTGAAGAAGGGCTCCGCCTGCTCAACTCAATCCTTAATGAGAAAGAAGACTTCGCGTTGGTTGAAAAGGTCACGATCCAGGCTGATGCACTGCTGGATTTCAGTGAAGATCGTGAAGACCTGGTCGACTTCTACCGCAAGCAGTTCAACACCTGGCAGAAGCTGGGAGCCGCATTGCAGGGCAGCTTTAAATCCAACCGTAGCGCGCTGGAAAAAGATGCTGATGCGTTAAAAGCGCTCACTGAGCTGGAAAGCATCTGGCTGATGCCAGAGCCGTATAAACATCTTAACCGTATTACACCGCTTATTGAGCAGGTGCAGAGTGTTAACCAGCGGCTTGTTGAGCAGCATCGTAAACATGCATTAGAGCGTATCGATGCGCGTATTGAAGAAACCCGCCAACGGTTACTCGAAGCGCATGCCACTGCGGAGCTGCAAAACCGCGTTCTGCTGCCGATGCAAAAAGCGCGTAATCGTGCAGAAGAGAATCATTCCATTCCTGAAATCCTTGCCGAACAGCATGAAACCATTGCGTTACAAACGGAAGCGGACAAACAGGTCAACCAGTGGATTGATGAGCTGCGTAAAAAACAGCAGGCACAGCTGCGCGCGTCAAATGAGACGAAACATGCAGCCGAGCCGCAGCAACCCTACACCGCTGAGAAACCAGCCGCTATCCAGCCGGTACCGAAGAAAACTCACCTGGTAAATGTATCGGCTGAAATGCGCAAAGCGACGGGTAGCGAGGTGCTGGAAACGGCCGAACAGGTCGAAAAAGCGCTGGAAACTCTGCGTAAAACGCTGCTGGCCACCATTGAAGCTGGCGATCGTATTCGCCTTCAGTAAACCCATTTCAGGGCAGCGTCCTGCTGCCCTTTGCAGGATTTTCTATGAACACCAATAACATCAAAAAATATGCCCCGAAGGCACGTAATCAATTCCGTGATGCGGTGATCGATAAGCTCATGACGCTGGGTATCACCATAGATAAAAAAGGTCACTTACAGGTTGCTGATGCTGAAATCATTGGCGAGACGGTGCGTTACGGGCAGTTTGACTATCACAAATCATCCCTCCCCCGCCGTGAAAAACTGGCGAAATGCGCGCGCGAACAGGGTTTTGATGTGCTGGTCGAGCGCAGCGCCTATACTTGGTTTAACCGCCTGTGCGCAATCCGTTACATGGAACGGCACGGCTATCTCGATCACGGTTTCCACGTATTATCCCACCCTGATAACCCAACGGGTTTTGAGGTGCTGGATCATGTGCCGGAAGTCGCCGAAAGCTTGGGGATCGATAAATCACGTTTGGTTGAGATGAAGCTTTCCGGTAATCAGGACGAAGAGCTTTACCGCGAATTACTGCTGGGTCAGTGCCATGCGCTGCATCGTGCCATGCCGTTTCTGTTTGAGGCAGTGGACGACGAAGCTGAACTTTTGTTGCCGGATAACCTGACCCGTACTGACTCCATTTTACGTAATCTGGTGGACGATATCCCGCCAGAAGACTGGGATCAGGTAGAAGTAATCGGCTGGCTGTATCAGTTCTATATCTCCGAGAAAAAAGATGCGGTTATCGGCAATGTAGTAAAAAGCGAAGATATCCCTGCCGCCACCCAGCTGTTTACCCCGAACTGGATTGTGCAGTATCTGGTGCAGAACTCTGTGGGTCGCCAGTGGTTACAGACCTACCCCGATTCGCCGCTGAAAAGCAAAATGGCTTACTATATTGAGCCTGCGAAACAGACGCCGGAAGTTCTGGCGCAGCTGGCAGCTATTACCCCGTCTAGTATTGAACCGGAAAGCATCAAAGTAATCGACCCGGCCTGCGGCTCCGGACATATTCTTATTGAAGCCTACAATGTGCTGAAAAATATTTATGAAGAGCGCGGTTACCGTGGGCGTGATATTCCGCAGCTGATCCTGGAAAATAATATCTTCGGCCTTGATATCGACGATCGCGCCGCCCAGCTTTCCGGCTTTGCCTTAATGATGATGGCGCGTCAGGATGACCGCCGGATATTCTCTCGCGAGGTAAGACTGAATATTCTCTCCCTGCAGGAGAGCCTGCATCTGGATATCGCTAAACTGTGGCAGCAGCTGAACTTCCACCATCAGAGCCAGACCGGCAGCATCGGTGATATGTTTGCGGAAAACACCGAACTGGCACATACAGAGAGTCCGGAATATCAGCTGCTGATGCGCACGCTGAAACTATTTGTCAATGCCAAAACGCTGGGCTCGTTGATTCAGGTACCGCATGAAGAAGAAGCGGAGCTGAAAATATTATTGGATGCGCTCTATCGACTGGAGCAGGAAGGGGATATTCAGCAGAAGGCCGCAGCGAAGGCGTTTATACCATTAATTCAGCAGGCCTGGATACTGGCACAGCGGTATGATGCTGTGGTAGCGAACCCGCCTTATATGGGCAGCAAGGGAATGAATGTCGAACTAAAAGAGTTTGCTAAAAATAACTTCCCCAATAGTAAGTCGGATTTGTTCGCAATGTTTATCGAACGTGGGTTCCTTTGGTTGAAAAATGCTGGATTCAACTCAATGGTAACAATGCAATCATGGATGTTCCTTTCCAGCTATGAAAGCATGCGTGAAAAAATCCTTGATGATTACACTATCGAAACGATGGTGCATATGGGCAACGGCGTTATGAAAATTGCTTTTGGCACCAATGCAACTGTATTTAGAAACAACCATATCCCTACTTATCAAGGCTCATTCTCTTATGCCGAAAATAGTGACATAAATGATAAGGGTTTCCCGAAAGAATTCCCGGTGCAAAATGAACGTTTAAAAACTGCCACTACTAATGAATTAAAAAAAATACCCGGAAATCCGATTGGTTATTGGGTGAGTGATTCTATAAGAAACTTATTTTCAGATAAAAATCATTTAGTCGATAGTATTGCCGAGCCTAATCAAGCACTGGTTACAGGAAATACAGAACAATATATTAAAAAATGGTACGAACCCTCATTTAAAACTATCGGCTTTGGATGTAGTCGAAATGAAGCTAAACTGTCTGGGTTAAAATGGTTTCCTTACAATAAAGGTGGTGATTTCCGTAATTGGTTTGGTAATCTCGAACACATTGTTGACTGGGAAAATGATGGATACAAGCTTCAAACAACATTACATCCATCTGGAAATAGAGTGTGGGCACATAATTTTGTATTGGATAGTATTTTCAAGAAAGCTTTAGTTTGGAGCAAAGTGACATCAGGAAGACCCTGTTTCCGATACTCAGATGATGGTTTTTTATATGATGATGCTTCCGGTGTTTGTTCTTTTAAAAATGAACAGGGCGAATTACTGCTTGGACTTTTTTGCAGCAAGGTTAATCTTTATATACAAACAATAATAAATCCTACACTTAATATCCAACCTGCCAATCTTCGTATCATTCCTTTACCTCCTCAAGAAGTTATTGGTGTTCGCCAAGTAGTATCAAAATTAATCTCGATATCAAGAACAGATTGGAATTCTTATGAAATTGCTTGGGATTTCAGTCGTCCTCCGTTAATGACCGCAGATAAGAATTTATTACGACTTAAAGATAACTATCAAAAAACCCGCGCTCACTGGTTTGAAACCATTAGAGAAATGCAATGTCTCGAAGAAGAGAATAATAAAATCTTTATCAATGCGTATGGTCTAGAGAATGAGCTTACAGCTGAGGTAACTTTCAGTGAAATTACCCTCACCTGTAATCCGCATTATCGCTATGGTGGCAGTCTAAGCGATGATGAGTGTGAAAAGCGTTTACAATCAGACACCATTGTAGAGCTGATCTCCTATACCATCGGTTGCCAGATGGGACGCTACTCCCTTGATCGCGAAGGCCTTGTCTATGCTCATGAAGGCAACCAAGGCTTTGCCGATCTTGTTGCCGAAGGCGCTTACAAAACCTTCCCAGCCGATAACGATGGTATCCTGCCGCTGATGGATGATGCATGGTTTGACGATGATGTGACCTCCCGCGTTAAAGAGTTTGTCCTTACCGTCTGGGGCGAAGAATACCTGCAGGAAAACCTCGAATTTATCGCTGAAAGTCTCTGTTTATATGCCATCAAACCTAAAAAAGGTGAATCTGCGCTGGATACCATTCGCCGTTATCTTTCGACGCAGTTCTGGAAAGATCATCTGAAGATGTATAAAAAGCGCCCAATCTATTGGTTGTTCAGCTCTGGTAAAGAGAAAGCGTTTGAGTGCCTGGTCTATCTGCATCGCTATAACGACGCGACGCTTGCAAGAATGCGTACCGAGTACGTAGTGCCACTTCTGGCGCGTTATCAGGCGAATATCGATCGTCTGAATGAGCAGATCGATACATCTTCCGGTGGCGAAGCGATGCGTCTGAAGCGTGAACGCGATAGTTTAAGCAAAAAGTTTAACGAACTGCGCAGCTTCGATGATCGCTTACGCCACTACGCTGATATGCGCATCACCCTCGATCTCGATGATGGCGTAAAGGTTAACTACGGCAAATTTGGCGATCTGTTAGCCGATGTCAAAGCTATCACCGGTAACGCCCCCGAAATAATCTAATCTTTCTGGCACCATCGGTTTGCCACCGGTGGTGCTTTACTTATACATCTCAACCCTGGCAGCAGATCATGATAAAATGCTGCTGTGTGATGTCATCAAAGATAAACCCTACGCTCACATATAAAGTCAGAACTCGTACACATCGTAGTTCTGTTTTTCTACACTGGATTCACTGTAACAACATGGGATTGTGACCTTGCAAAATCAGGAACTTATTGCCGGACTAAAAGCAAAATTTACCGACTATCGCATCGTTTTCTGGCACGATCCCGACCAACGTTTTGCTGAAGATCTCGATCAACTGGCGCTTGAAAACGTCACGCTGCTCAATATGAGCAACGCCTCGCAGCTGGCAACTAAAAAACGTATTGAAATTGACGAACCAGAGCAGCAATTCCTGCTGTGGTTCCCACATGATGTGCCATCTCCGGAGCTTGACTGGCTGCGTGATATTCGCCTGTACAGCACGGAATTCCATGCTGACTTTGCGGCGATCACGCTTAACGCATTAGGTATTCCGCAGCTTGGTCTGCGGGATCATATTCAGCGTCGTAAATCATTTTTTAAAGGCAAACGCCCGCAGGCGCTGAAGCAGTGGATCACCGAAGAGGAAACAGAAGATTCACTGGATAAAAAAATGCTGGCCGTCATTACGGGAGCTAAATCCTTTAAAACAGAGGATATCCTGTTCAGCCTGATTAATCAGTATGTGAACCAGCAACAAGATGACGACAGCGAGCTGGAAAATACCCAGGCGATGCTCAAGCGCCACGAGCTCGACAACGTATTGTGGAAAATAGCGCACAATGAATTGGGTTATCCGAATGAACAACCATCGCTGGAAAACCTGATCCTGAAGTTATTTTGTACTGACCTGTCTGCGCAGGCCGATCCGCAACAGCGCGAATGGCTGGAGAAAAATGTCCTGCTCACACCATCCGGCCGGGCCTCAGCATTAGCGTTTATGGTTAGCTGGCGTGCCGATCGTCGCTATAAATCAGCCTACGATTACTGCGCCCGGTGGATACAAGAAGCACTACATCCTGAAGATCACTATCGCCAGAGCTCTCCCTACGTTCTGCACGAATGCGAAACCACAGAAAGCATTGAGCAGACGATTATCCGTGCGCTGGTGACTCAGCTACAGGAAGAGAGCACCACGCTGGATCGCGAAGCCTTTAAGAAATTACTTTCCGAGCGCCAGAGTAAATACTGGTGCCAGACGCGGCAGGAGTATTACGCCATCTACGATGCGCTGCGCCAGGCAGAGCGCCTGCTGCATTTACGTAATCGCTATATTGATGGTTTCCACTACCCGGATAGCGCAACCTTCTGGAAAGCCTATTGTGAAGAGCTGTTCCGCTTCGATCAGGCCTATCGCCTGTTTAACGAATCAGCGCTGTTAGTCCACAGTAAAGGCGCGATGATCCTAAAAAGCCTGGATGATTATATTGAAGCGCTCTATTCCAACTGGTATCTGGCGGAGCTAAGCCGCAGCTGGAATAAAGTGCTGGAAGCCGAAAAGCGTATGCAGGAATGGCGCATTCCCGGCATTCCCCGGCAGCAGGACTTTTACAAAGAGGTTGTCAGGCCGCAATTTAACAATCCGCAGATCAAGCGTGTCTTCGTGATCATTTCAGATGCGCTGCGTTATGAGGTCGCAGAAGAGTTAAGCACCCAGATCAATAAAGAGAAGCGCTTTAGCGCAGAGTTGCGTTCACAGACCGGCGTTCTGCCAAGCTATACCCAGTTGGGGATGGCGGCATTACTACCGCATGAGCAATTAAGTTACCAGCAAGGTAACAACGATATTGTCTATGCCGATGGCTTGTCTACTTCAGGTATCCCTAACAGAGATATTATCCTCAAGAAATTTAAGGGGATGGGGGTAAAATCCGACGACCTGCTGAAATGGAAGAATCAGGAAGGCCGGGATATTATTCGTGATGCTGAAGTCGTCTACATCTGGCATAACACCATCGATGCGATGGGAGACAGTGCATCCACGGAAGAGAAAACCTTCGAAGCGTGCCGTAGCGCAGTTGACGAATTAAAAGATCTGGTGACCCGCGTCATTAACCGTCTCCATGCCACGCGTATTATTGTCACCGCCGATCATGGCTTCCTGTTCCAGCAACAACAGCTTTCCACGCAGGATAAAACGACCCTGGCAATCAAGCCGGAAAATACGATTAAAAACCATAAGCGCTTTATTATCGGCCATCAGCTCCCTGCCGATGATTTTTGCTGGAAAGGCAAACTGGCTGATACCGCTAGCGTCGCGGATGACAGTGAATTCCTGTTGCCAAAAGGCGTACAGCGTTTCCATTTTTCCGGCGGCGCGCGATTTGTACACGGTGGTGCAATGCTGCAGGAAGTCTGTGTCCCGGTACTTCAGGTAAAAGCGTTGCAAAAAACAGCCGCAGAAAAACAACCGCAGCGTCGTCCGGTCGATATTGTTGCTTACCATCCCGTGATCAAGCTGGTGAACAATATTGATAAGGTGAGCTTGCTACAGACACATCCTGTTGGTGAACTTTACGAACCCCGAACGTTAAATATCTTTATCGTTGATGAAGAAAATAATGTCGTGTCGGGTAAAGAGAAAGTGAGCTTCGACAGTGATAACGATGCCATGGACAAACGGGTACGTGATGTCACGTTAAAGTTAATCGGCGCGAACTTTAACCGGCGGAATCAGTACTGGCTGATGCTGGAAGATGCGCAAACCGAAACTGGCTATCAGAAGTACCCTGTCATTATCGATCTGGCGTTTCAGGATGATTTCTTTTAAGTGAGGCGATATGCAAAACCATAATGATTTACCCATTCCAGCCATATCCGAAGGGGAACTCGTCTCAACCGAAGGGCAAGATTTGGATGCATTGCTGAACCAGCATTTCCGGGGGCGTGTGGTACGCAAAGATCTGACAAAGCAACTCAAAGAAGGTGCGAACGTTCCCGTCTACGTACTGGAGTACCTGCTCGGTATGTATTGTGCATCCGATGATGACAGCATTGTTGAGCAAGGTTTGCAGAACGTTAAGCGTATCCTTTCTGATAACTATGTCCGCCCGGATGAAGCGGAGAAGGTGAAATCTCTCATCCGCGAGCGTGGCTCTTACAAAATCATCGACAAAGTTTCAGTAAGGCTGAACCAGAAAAAAGATGTTTACGAAGCCCAGCTTTCCAACCTCGGCATTAAAGATGCACTGGTTCCTTCCCAGATGGTCAAGGACAACGAGAAACTGCTGACCGGCGGTATCTGGTGCATGATCACCGTTAACTATTACTTCGAGGAAGGGCAAAAAACTTCGCCTTTCTCGTTGATGACGCTGAAACCGATCCAGATGCCCAATATGGATATGGATGAAGTATTCAACGCGCGGACTCACTTTAGTTGCGATCAGTGGATCGACGTGCTGCTGCGTTCAGTCGGTATGGAACCTGCCAATATTGAGCAGCGTACCAAGTGGCACCTTATCACCCGCATGATCCCTTTCGTAGAAAATAACTACAACGTTTGTGAGCTTGGGCCTCGCGGCACAGGTAAAAGCCATGTTTATAAAGAGTGCTCACCAAACTCATTGCTGGTTTCCGGTGGGCAAACGACCGTGGCCAATCTGTTCTATAACATGGCCAGTCGGCAGGTAGGTTTAGTGGGCATGTGGGATGTCGTCGCATTCGATGAAGTCGCCGGGATCACTTTTAAAGACCGAGACGGCGTGCAAATCATGAAAGATTACATGGCATCCGGTTCTTTTTCCCGTGGCAGAGACTCCATCGAAGGCAAAGCTTCTATGGTATTTGTCGGTAATATCAACCAGAGCGTGGATACGCTGGTTAAAACCAGTCACCTGCTGGCTCCGTTCCCGGCAGCAATGATCGATACCGCATTTTTCGATCGCTTCCATGCCTATATTCCTGGGTGGGAGATCCCGAAAATGCGCCCGGAATTCTTTACCAATCGCTACGGACTGATCACTGATTACCTTGCTGAATATATGCGGGAGATGCGTAAGCGCAGCTTTTCCGATGCAATTGATAAATTCTTTAAACTGGGTAACAACCTTAATCAACGTGATGTGATCGCCGTCCGCCGTACCGTTTCGGGATTACTCAAGCTACTCCATCCTCACGGCAGTTATAGCAAAGAGGACGTGCGTGTTTGCCTTACATACGCGCTGGAAGTCCGCCGTCGCGTCAAAGAACAGCTTAAAAAACTGGGTGGGCTGGAATTTTTTGATGTGAACTTTAGCTATATCGATAACGAAACGCTGGAAGAGTTTTTTGTTAGCGTGCCGGAACAAGGTGGCAGTGAGCTCATCCCTGCGGGTATGCCAAAACCCGGCGTTGTCCACTTGGTTACCCAGGCCGAAAGTAACATGACCGGGCTGTATCGATTCGAAACACAGATGACCGCCGGAAATGGTAAGCATTCGGTTTCCGGGATTGGTTCAAACACAGCCGCTAAAGAAGCTATCCGCGTGGGCTTTGATTATTTCAAAGGCAATCTAAGCCGTATCAGTGCCACTGCAAAGTTCTCAGACCATGAATATCATCTGCATGCTGTAGAGCTCCATAGTACCGGTCCCAGCATATCAACCAGCCTTGCTGCGTTGATTGCCTTCTGCTCGGTGTTGCTGGCTAAACCTGTTCAGGAGCAAATGGTAGTACTGGGTAACATGACGCTTGGCGGTGTGATTAACCCGGTGCAGGATCTGGCTGCATGCCTGCAGGTGGCATTTGATAGCGGTGCCAAGCGCGTATTGTTACCTATGGCTTCTGCTATGGATATCCCCACAGTGCCGACAGAGCTCTTTACGAAGTTCCAGGTCAGCTTTTACTCAGATCCTGTTGACGCAGTATATAAAGCTTTGGGTGTTAATTAAAACCGTTAAAATGATATGCCATCCAATCTAAAATCCCGGATGGCATATCAAAATATAAAAATTCTTCGGGCATTTTACATAATGAGACAATAACGCCTTTTTAAGCCCCTACCTTTGTAATTTATTTGTCGCGTAGCCTTTCCAGAGGCATCTGGTAGCAACTTTCCTTGCTTTTTCAGCATAGAGATCGCCAAGTCATAAGAAACTAAGAGGTTTTCTTTAAAGAAAGACGCCTTTACCGCCAGTACTTTTATTTTACTATCATCCTTCTTATTTTTGAATTCATATTCAATAACATTTTTATCGTTTAAATCGTTGGAATCCAAGTTTTCGTAACAAGGTTGGAAAGTTGCATTTTTTAATTCAAACTCCAATCTCTCGCTAAAAAAATCATTTAAAACAGAGCCATCGCTAACTGCTTTCATATAGCAAAAAGCGATTGCCTCCATGATTACATCATCACCAAATGGAAATATTTTAAATTTTGCAGCAAGACTTCCAGCGGCGAAAGAAAATGCAAAACGCTTAGCTATTCGCTTTTCCAGACCATTATTACCGTCAACTTTCATAGCATTTAAAAAACGCTGCATTCGTTCCTCAAGCAGTGCAGTAACTACAGACTTATCTTTCCTAAGAAGTTTTTTGACAAACAGTGGTCCAGCAATTCCATGATAAAGTCCGCATGCCTCAATGATACTTTCAGCATACGTGCTTGGAGATAGATCATCAGGTATAGTTCTGAAAAGCCCCATCCCGTAGCCGCTGTCTGCCGGAACATCCACCAGACGTGCCTTTTCTCCATTTTTCCTGTTCTGACCACCCTCAAGTGCGTGCTGTTCCATTGCACTTTCGCCATTACTGACTACAGTAAGCCGCCATTCTGCTTTGTTTGATTGATAGCTACCTGAACGCGCTTTTCCGTGGCCGGATGCCAATGCATAAACAAGCTTTTGCCTTTTTTGCGCAGAATCCTTAGCACTTGTATCAATCATAACAAGTTCGTCCAGCAGAACTAAGGAATGATTGCGGGATTCAGCTAACTCTTCAAATGCAGCTTCTGTTGTATTCCAGTCACTAACATATTCGCTTCCACCATAAACAGAAGCTGCAACCATTACAGCTGTGCTTTTTCCTTTAGAACTATCACCATATATGTGGAAACCTCCTGATTCTATATTTATATAAAAGGTACAAAAACCGGCAATGGAGCTACATAATGACAACATAATCTGGGGGCTATGAATAGCAGCGGTTGCAACATTATCTTGCCATTCCACCAGACGACCTTTACGATGCCAGTCATTTTTAAATGATTTGGTTTCGGGGTAAGGTCTCGGTGATAACCCCTCATAATCACCTATAATTTTTCCATTTCCTGTTGCATAACATAATTCGCCTTTTTGCTCGAAAAAACCAGGACGAATTAGCAGCGGAACAGAGATATTTGGGGTACGCTTTATCTCATCAAATACTTCGTTCATTTCTTTCACGTCGAGATCCGCAGCAAGCCCGTTATTGAGTAATACCTCTATAAGTTTTCGCTTATCATAAACCAACCGCGAAGGAATTAAAATTGTCCGAAATTTATTACTATAACAATTTTTAACCTTCACTATACGATAGGAATGTATATTAGATTTCATTTCAGAAAGCGCAATCAACCGCACAGGTAAATTCTTTCTTACCGTCATTATCATATCCTAATTATTTTTGGGGAAAACACGCCAATCACCAAATCACTTTTGATGATTGCTATTTCTAATTACATTGCCAGGTTAGATAAAAACTAAACAGTGTTATGCGTATAATAGGCTCAGCTCATGCTCCCGATGCGTCTAACCAGCGAGTTAGTGGCATCAACTTGATATCTTCTTCCGCATAGCCTGGACATTTACCCCAAATGTGAGTTGTCCATCGCTCATGCGATCAAGCTTCACAAGTGATTTGGCAAAAATACGCTCATCGCTTATACGTATTGGGTTACGGCGTTTCTTCACCTCCTTTTCTTCGTTACGAAACCATACGTGCTCCATCCATATTCCTGATATGCAGTAACTCAATGCTCGAACTGGGTTATCAATACGATCTTTCCTGAAAGGTCGATTCTTGCGTCCATTACGAGCATGCAGATTTTTACCCCTCAGCATGTAGTGATGCAGCCTCTCAATTTTTTCTGGTTCATTGGGAACCAATAGATGGAAATGTGGCATCCAGTGACTCGTTTCTGGAGCGTGGCTGTAGTTGTGGTAGTCCATTTCGAAACCACCAATAACTGGCAAGCTAAATCCGATACGAGAAATAGCCTTACGATAACGCTCTTTCATCGCATCGAAATCCCAGCCTAATAATTTTTTATTTGGTACCATATCTACGTAAGAAATAAGCGTTACAGCAACATACTCATCCTGATGCTCTTCGATATAAGATTGCCATCCAGGAATATGAATTAATCGACGAATATGCTGGCAAATACTGCATGCCATACTTCCGCATGGCTCTTCCGGAGAACAACTTTCCAGTTTGTCAGCCAGTTGTTGGCAAACTTTCTTGTCAAGTTTCCGGCCAGCTGAACGTAACGTACCCACGCGTATTGCATTTTCTTTTAGAGCATCTTCTTTCGTTTCGAAGTTCGGCATTACCTCACGGATCTTCTTTGCCAGCTTTTCCAGTTCTGGGCGGAAGGCCATTTGGGTTGTAACATTACGTGGATAATTCCTGTATGTTTTCATTTAAACTTCACCTCATTGACAGGTTTACGACTGGCGATCCAGTCTTCAATCTCTTCTTCAAGCCAACCGACTCCGCGTCCTTCGGGTGATAATAGAACCTGGGATGGGAAGTATCCTTTAGCCATCAAGCGATAAAGTGACGATCTTGATATGCTGCAACGGTGCAAGACATCGTGAATTTTCAACAAGCGTTTTATTGCCATGCTTCCTCCTGAAATCTGATAGGAAGATCCTACGGCATGGTTTTGAGGCTCTCATGGAATTAAAAAGAAAAGAATTTCAAACCTTTCCATTAGCAATCGTTTGCCTCTTTAATGCGCGAATTATCGGCCCTAAAAAGCATCAATGTTTTGTGATTTACATCACATAATATCGAGTATTTTTTTCTTCCAACTTCTTGGTGGGCGATGCAGAGTATTCATTAACGAAAAAACGGATACGATCATCTACAGAAAGGATAGGTTACATGCAGGAACAAGATTTAATCCCAATTTACCCTAAGATTGGAGCAGATTCGCTACGAAAGCTGCAATTTATCGCTTCTGTGCTTTATCCGGAATGGGCCAGAGAAGGGAAAAAGAGCGGAGACCCATTAAACCAGACATTAAGTTATTGCATTGAAGCCACTTACAATATTCTGGAGAAATCGCGTGCGATGCCCCCTATCTATGATGCTTTGCCGCCACCGAAAACGGTTAAAGCACAATCACTATATGATATATTTCAACGGATTACGACAATGAAGGACAAAGGCAAATCTCTTACAGAGATCGTTGCTTATTTAAATCAAGCTGGTTATCCCACTCCTGATGATCTGTATTCAACAAAACCGTTGACCGCTATTAATTTCAAAATATCGCGTTGGGAAAAAAGAGATGTCCGCATGCTATTTGCGGATGGGTCACAGCCTGGCGAACTTCTAAGACAATATTTAGATAAGTTGAACAAACGATCCCAGAGAAAAAGAGCGCCAGGAGTCCGTAGCAGTCGTTAGAACGGCCAGGACAACTAGCTCAAAAAGCGAAGAACACGTGCGAATCCCTTGGGGGACAAGGAATGACTGTAGTTTGAGTTTTCTTGGCATTTGATAGTCTCCCATACGCCATTTCATATCCATCGCTTCGTTGCTACTATTTTTAGATCTATGAATACATGTTGGAAGCGCTATGGATACTGCTTTACTTGCGTCTCTTGATGGTGAAGGAAAGAAAAAGCTGGAGCGGGCAATCGCAACGCTACAGGGTGATGTGAATGCTGCTTCGGGCGTATTGTATGTTGATCCAAAGCTCAGACTTGAGTACTCACGTCGCATCAAAGCCATGTCTGACGATCTCTACGCCAAAGCTTCACGCGGGATCATTAGCTGGGAAAAAGCCGCAGAGGAAGCGAACCAGACGCGCAACCTTCTGATGGAGCTCATCCGCTACCGAAGCACACCTGTTGGCAAAGCACTGGCGCAAAAAATGAAGGCGCAGGGCAAGACGCTCAATGAGCTGATAGCCTATAAAACAAAGGCGTTGTACGGCGACAAAGTTAACTTTAATAATCTTTCTGTTTCACAGAAAAACGCGGTTTACAGCGCCGTGGTGCAATCGGCTGGCAAATCCAACCTCGAAGTAAATATCAAAATGCAGCGTTTGTCAGGTGCCGGACGTGGATTGATATTCCTTTCTCTTGCAGTAGCTGTCTACCAAATCTATGAAGCTGAGGACAGAGTGCTTGAGACTCAACGGCAGCTTGCCATCAGTAGCGCCGGGATTGCAGGTGCGTGGGGCGGAGGAGCGCTGGCGGGACTGATGTGTGGTCCTGGCGCACCTGTTTGCGTTGTTATTGGTGCTTTTGTTGGCGGTGCGATTGCCGCATGGGAAATCAGCGGATTCTGGGACTAACTATGTTTAAGCAGCTCGACAACGTAACACTTATGCTCAGGGAAGAACCTACACCGACATCAATGGGAAAATATGAAGTCCTGATTGCTGGAAAAGGTACGGGCATTATGGTTCCAGTACAGGTGATAGAAGCTGCTGTTCAGGTTGATGATAAACGCCTGCTGTTATTTCTTACCGATGACGTTCCCTATGAAGAAGCGCTTAAAATCGCACTGCTCGACCTGAAAGAGGGTGTGAAAGAGATGCTGACGTTGGGTGGCGCATATCTGACAGGATCGTTTACGGACCTGAACATACAACCTAATGCAGTTGAATTCAGCTTTATTGGCGATACAACATGGCGGGTTGAAATACCAGCGACGCCCTTCATGCAACTCCCGTTCATCGGCGATCCACGGGGCGTTTCGCGTCCACCGGCATTGAAGCATTACATCAAAATCACCGCCAGTCCCGCACCTGCACGCTTCGACGGGAGCCGCTAATTATTGAGTAAGAGAAGGAAGTGTTCTAGTAGCACTGAATCCGTCGGCTGGCTCTGACTTTTACCTTATCCCCACGGCAGTCATAGCGGGTAGTCGTGGATATGTCGCTGTGCCCTGCCAGCTGGCGTACGGTATTAATATCCACATCCTGCTCTAACAAGCGCGTAATGAAAGTCCTGCGCATATCGTGAGGAGTAAAACGCGTAATGCCTGCGTCATGCTGTAACTGTTCCAGGATGCCGGTTAAACCGGTCGTTGTCAGCGGCTGGCAGGCAACCCTGCCGTTGCGCTGAATGCGATTAAACAATGCATCCCCGGCCTCTTTCGCGCCACTGTCTTTAATCCATGCGCGGATGGCTTTATCTACCGCTGCCGCAACGTGTATCTCCCGGTATTTACGCCCCTTCCCCTGCCTTACTGTAAGAATGCCATTGTCATAGTCCCGGCGCTCAAGGTTGACCAGTTCCCCGGCCCGCAAACCCGCGCCGCAAAGGGTCATTACAATGGCGACATCACGACAGCAGCGGATACGTTGCGGATGCCGTTTAGCGGCCTGAACGAGTGCTCGAACCTCCTCCCGGCTGAGTGCCCTTCCCTTGCGCTGGTTATCGCCATTAACGCGCTTAACTGCCCGGATACGGGCAAGGGTGTCCGCCTCCAGGCAATTGAGGTTAAAGGCCGTCTGCGCTATGCCCCGGAGTGCTGACAACGCCATGTTAACCGACGACACAGCGTAACCGTCATCCAGCAGTGCCGCACGTACTTTAGCGACGGCAGCGAAGCTAAGTTGCTCCCAGGGATAACTGGCCGCATCCGCACCGCGTTTGAGTATGCCGGCGCTGCGGTTTAACAGGCTGGTGATACCCCGCCGTCCCGACGGGGCAAGACCGCTGATATAGGCGTCCAGCACGGTGGTTTCTACCACGGGCGCGACCTGGCGCAGCGCAGCCCTGCTCATGCGTTTAACCTGTTATAACATGTATTAAACCAGGTAACTGTCTGCATCACACCAGCCCTCGTTCAGCCAGTGACACCGTCTCCGTCCCGGCCACAATAAAGTGGTCCAGCAGCCGTACATCCAGCATTTGCAGCAGCTCCTGCAGCCGCTTAGTTATCTCGATATCGCACTTGCTGGGTTCAGCCTCGCCGCTGGGATGGTTATGCACAAGGATGACCGCGGCGGCGTTATGCCTGAGTACCCGCTTGATTACCTCACGGGGATGAACGCTGACCGTATTTAACGAACCCCTGAACAGCATTTCCCGATGCAGAAACTGGTGCTGGTTATCGAGCAGGATGATGCCAAACTCCTCATGCTCCAGCAGGGCCATTTCATACATCACGCACCGCCGTACATCATCAGAGGAGCAAAGCTGAACGCCACGCTGGTAGCACCGGCTGATAATGTCGCGGGCCTGGTCCAGGATGCGGGTTTCACGGAGGGTAAACGTCGTCATGTTCAGAACTCCCTTTCGATGAAGTAAATGGCTTCGGGAAACAACTGGCGTCGGGTTGCGCCAGCACGAAAGGAGAAAGCTTTGCGGGGCATGGAGGTTCGCCCGTTGCTGTCGAAGAACCAGAGCGTTTCTTCGTCCATTCTGGTGACAAGGGACCAGTGAAACTGGTCGCTGAGCATAATCAGCCGGGAGTGGTCTGTTACCGCCAGGAACCGCCTCATTTCACTGAAAACCCGCCCTTCCACAAGACCGCGACTTCCTTCGAAAGGTTTGCTGATTTGGACCGGAAACTGGCGGTGGTAGTGACCTTTCCGGAGTACCTGTGCAATCAGCCAGTCGAGCCGGTTTTCATCTATCCCTTCGCTCAGCCACTCATGCAAAGGCCAGCGTTGCTGATAGGCCTGAAGAAGTCGGTTCATGAGTGGTTTTCGCTTCACCCGACCGTCATACAGCCAGCTCAGCATATTCACCACACAGTACGCGCCACAAAGAGAGTCAAGCTCTCCCTGTACAGACGCGTGTATCCCTCTGTTAGCAGTCACAGATAATGTCTCCATCAATAATTAGCTGTCAGTGTGGCGGGATTAGCTTTCCCACATAACGGTGAGGGTGTAGATATTCAGGAAGTGGTAATGAACGAAATTTCTCTGCCAGAGTGCAAAAATGTCGCGCCCTTCCCCCGGGGGTAAATCACCGGCATAGGACAGGAAGACATAGCGCTGGCTCCAGCTGATATCTATTTCCTTTTCGAGCTCCGGGTCTGTTCCCATATATTTGAAGTCAGTGATGTAATCGAAATACCATTCATCGTTGCGGGAGATAAGCCTTATTTCGACCGGATGAAACCCACCATTTTCAGCGCTGTAATTGATATCTTTGAACAGCAAAGTGACAGCACGAATATTCGGTTTAACTGGCGGCTTTTTACTGAGTTCAGCCAGTATAATATTAATGAGTTCCTGACTTACGGGCATGGACAGCCCTTCCTGACGGATAATATTCATTATGTTCATTCCGATAGATATACGTTTGTATTGATGATTCAAGCAACTAATTATTCATAACCCTTACTGAGTTTTCAGACGATAGACGTCCTCCCGCCAGAAGGGATATAAAATGAAACGTTAAGTTGGTTATTAGTTTATGCATCAGTTACTGAATAATATGACACTATCCAGTAATGAAATTTTACCAGGAATATACTTATAAAGCAAATAGTTTCACTAGGAAACCAATTTTCTATTATTAATACGTTAACCGAAATGTTTATTTCTAAAGAAGAATGGCATACTGATTTACCTCCATGGCAGGTGGTCAGGGTTCCGGGGTGGTTCCACCTGCCTGCCGTGGCTGGAAATAAAAGTAACCAGTTAAAGTTATTTATTATCGGGCGGCTATCCCGGCACAGTAAATAAGCTCATTACTGGTCTTTGAATTGCTCAAGCAAGCGCTCCCGCTCTTCCGGGGGAAGTTTCATTATTTGTTCAGCCAGGAGGGAAACATCCTGATGCTGGCTGGCCAAATCTTTTGTCACCTGCTTTAAAGCCTGCTCCATCAGCAATGCACGTGAGGCTGGCGACATGTTACGGAAAAGCTGAACCCACAGACTCAGCTGTTTATCAGCTCCCGCAACGCTGAATGCTTCATCTTTGGCCCTGCTTCGTTCGTTTTCAAGCGACATCGCAGCAGCACTGATATGGTAAACCACACCTTTACCGACACTTCGCTTACGCCGGATTTCCGGGTGGATCTCTGCCAGCTTTTCAAGGCGCATTCTTGCTCCCCTTGCAGTGCCCGGCATCCCTTCAATCCGCGTAAATTCGTCAGCCGTCAGCCAGTCTCTGGGTTCATCAGCAACCGTGGAAGGTAAGGTTTTTTTGTCCATATTAGCCTTTGCGTTACTCATCTAAATTAATACAGATATCAATGCGTTAATTCACAAACCACCAAAAAGATAATAAAAATACTTGAAAGGTATCTTTTGTTTGCATTTAATATCCATGTACTGATTCCATGGAGTTAATACAGTGCGTAACTCAACAGCATCGCAGAAAAACCGGGGCAACGGAAGTTCCGGGAATTGGCATCGTGCCGATATTGTGGCGGCGCTGCATAAACGCGGGCTTACTCTTGCAGCCCTTTCGCGCAGCCATGGACTCGCTCCCCGCACACTGAACAATGCTCTGGAGCGCCATTACCCTCGTGCGGAACGTATTATTGCAGATGCTCTGGAAACTACGCCGGAGAGACTATGGCCGGAACGATATGCCCTTAAATCAGCGCGGCAAAGCAAGTAAGGAAGACAAGAATGGCAACGACCATTACAGAAATAACGGAATGTTTTGAGTATTTTTTCAGTTCTCTTTACCGGCGTGAATTTGTCAAAACCCTGCGTCTGAACGAATGCAGCGAGCGGGAATTACTGCCATTAGTACGTTGCTATTTGCTGGGTTGGTTTGCGGATAACGTCTCGCCAGAAGTCAAAAGCAGGTTACCAGGAACGGTATCCGGACATGGTTTCATTGACTTTGTGATTGACGATGTGGCTGTTGAGTTTGCAGTCCGTAAGCCAACAGCAGCTCGTTCCAATGTCTCCGCAACCGTAAACAGCACGGAAGTGAAGAAGCTGATGAAGCACGACGGCAAAGCCCTGCTTGTACTGTTTGACTTCTCTGACACGCCCTATTCAGAAGAACAGATCGAATCTTTTCGTAACTGGCCCTCCCTGGGTCGGGGAAATCACCGTAAATCAGCTTTCAACATTGTGTATTTCTTTGTGGAAAAACGCAGGCCGCTGGCACTGGGGAAAATCACCAAAAACATCCGTATCAGCTAACAGGATATTTAATGATGAAGAGAATAGTTACTGCATTAGTACTGACAGCTTTAGCCTTCCCGACAATGGCAGCTCAATACGCTAAGCCTGGTGCAGTTTTAACGCTAAAGCCAGGGAGCGGTAATGCGGAGTTCAGCATCAACGCAACAACCAAAGATGGCTCAGGGACCTGCAACATGGAAGGTACAGCACAACAAATAGCTGCTGGTGAGAATCAGAAACGCCGTTGGGTCTGGAATGATAGTTCCAGCCAATGTGTTGCTGTGCTGAGTGAAATGAATAATGGAAAAACCAGCGTAATGAGTCGTGGTTGCGAAGGATACTGCGGGGCTTCGGCAGCAGGCGCAATAGATGGTCAATACAGCAAAAAATAATAAAACGGCACTTTGATTTGAAGGGAAACAACAAATGAAAATAAATATGCTTCTGGTACTGATTGCAGCGGGTTCAATAGTCGGCTGCGGCGATAAGACGCCAAAATGCAATAGCGATAACGCCAAGAATCTGGTCATTGATATAGCACGGAAAACGATAGAGAAAGGAATGACGCTGGATAAGGATGTACGTATTTCTGTCGAGAACGTCAGGACGGTAAGTCATGAGTCAGGTCTTGATGTTTATCAGTGTGCTGCCGATCTAACTTTCGCCAAACCAAATATGAAAGACTCATTACCCATTACGTATCGGGTACAGAGAACTGACGATGGTAAAGGGCAGTTTTATATTAATGTATCGGGTTTATAATTGTTAATAACAATGAGGACATAAACGGATAGGATTTAATTTATGCTATCCGTTACCTTATAGTAAATAGTATAAGTAAATAAGCATAACAATCTCTCTCATTAGTTCCTTAACTCAAAGGATAGTTCTAAGATTGATAGTCAAAAAAACACTCTAAACCTCACACCATCTAATGGTTTCGTATCGAATGACTGGCAACAATTAAATAATTGTCACATTATTAATTAGAGCAAAAAAGTACTTTATGCATATAACAAACCATAAATAAAACTTAACTCCTTTTATAATACAACGTTTTCACAATTAACAAAATAGTCAATATATAAAACCCTCATAAAAAGGGACTGATAACGCATAAGCCTTCTTGACATTAAAATATCGTACGAATAAATGCAATAATTAGAGAGAAAATGCAAAGCTTAATTCATTGACATCAGTCATTATAACTTTAATTGTGATGCTCATGGGAGACACTAACATTTCGTGGCAACCCACTATATAATTAAAAAATCTACATTCCGGAATAATCCCACGTCTAATATTGTTTTTATTTCATCAATAGATTATTGCTCATGCTATAAAAGCTAATTGATAAAAAATCAGAATAAATTCATTAAATGATTTACTGACAGTCTCACTGCTTTTATTAACTCATTACAATCTGATTGCGATACTTTTTCTTTAGGGGTGTGCATGTTAGAAAGAGGGTAAAGCAGCATCAAAAAAGAATTATTCTTATATCTTTCATCACGGATGATAAAGTCAATTTCAGTTCCAGTTTTGGTATCATGAGTTGTTTTTTGAAACCTCAACCCATTCTTTTCAAAAAATGGAGTAAAATTATTAAGAGTGATATTATCACCATCAACAACAGGGCCTTCATATAAAAAGCAATCCTCTTCCGTTGTAGTATATGCATCGATCACAACAAGACAAGAAATATCGAAAATAGAATCTGGATATCTTGTCATTCCTATTTCTTCTTTTGTTGTAAATAAGATACTGGCACCAGAATCAATTATCTCATCTATCAAGAAAATAATAACAGCGACTCCTATCTTGTTATCCAACCCTTTTCCAATAATCATATCATTTAAAATACTTAGAGTTCCAGGCAAACTTAAAGGCGTATTTTTACTTAAATTATTTGCACACTCAGAGTTTGGCAAGACAATAACAAGATCATCATCATTACCATTATATAAAGAGGCTTCAATTTTGGGAGCAATATAACCAATGTAGTTATTATTTACATCATGTACATCCGTAAACCAGTAAGAAGACTTTGGAATAAAGCCAATTAATTTCAGTTCAAGGATATTGTCTGCAATGGCATCGCCCACTTCAAAACCAACCTCATCGACATGAATTATATAGCACATTTTCTCTTGTACACATGCTTCATTTCTTACATATAGATAATCTGGTTCTTGTTCAAAATTCAGTGTTCTATTTGTAGAGATTACCTCTCGAATATAATCCATGGTGTTACATTCATGCTTTGAAACAGATTGGATATTTGTTAACTCACGCAATATATTAAACATCAGAATCACCACTTAATAAAAATTTATAATCATGAAGAGTCAACTGCTCAGTGAATGCTTCATGTAATTTCCTTTTCTTTTCGAGTAGAAGTTCAATTTTTTCTTCAACTGAGTTTCTATATATGGGAAGAAAGACAGTGACTTTATTTTTTTGACCTAACCTATGAGCTCTAGATATCGCCTGTAACTCTACTGCAGGATTCCACCAATTATTATAGATTATTACTTCACTTGCTTCTGTCAGATTCAGACCAACTCCTCCAACGTGCATTGTACTTAAAAAGACCATACAGGATTCATCTTCTTGAAATCTTCTGACTCTCATATTTCTATCTCTATTATTCACATCGCCACTGATTCGAACATAACCGACCGAAGTATCAGATAAGGATTTCTCAAAAGCATCAAGAACATGTACAAAAGTACAAAACAATATTGTTTTTATTTTTCGCTCAACATTGTACTGCAATCTTTCCTTTGTTATTTTAAACTTATCACATTCAAACATCGACAGTTCACGAGGTAACATCTTACTTAGTATCGATGGCAATGAGCATACCTGCCTAAGTTTCAACAATGCATCAAGAAAAATAATACCATACTGCTCTGAACTTGCAGATAATGAGGTTCTAAAAAGAGAATATATATAGTCATAAGAATCTTTCATTTTAGGTTCCATGTCTATGTAAAAAACATCTCTTGAATAAGGCGGTAAATCTAAATAATCTTCTTTTTTGCGAGATAAAATGACATCATTAAAAAAACTTTTTATTAGAGTGACTTTCTCGTCGTGTGGAAGAGATAAATAATATTTATTTTTCTCAAGCAAAGACCAAGAGGATGGAAGCTGGCCTCTATATATAAAACACATCGTATTTATCAAATCATTTTCGGAGTTTTCCACAGGTGTCCCAGTTAATAAAACCCTATAGCCACTATTGATTTCATTAATTTTGGTCCATGCTTTCGTATTTTTATTCTTTATTTTTTGCGACTCATCCAAAACTAAAACATCAAAATAGAACTCTTCTGATTTTATTTTCTTGGCTTGTTCATATGAAACTACATGTATATTCCCCTCACTTCCAACAAGATCAAATGAAACACGCCCCCCTAAAAATGGGTAAAACTTATTTATTTCAGATAACCAATTATACTTTAGTGAAGCAGGGCAAATAATTAGATATTCGCCTTCTGGACCATATATGGAAGCTAAGAATGAAAGAGTTTGTATAGTTTTTCCTAACCCCATATCATCAGATAAAAGTACGCCATCATCTCCATTGGATAGATGATTTAAAAGCCAAACAATCCCTTTTTCTTGATACTCCTTGAGTACACCCGTAAATCCAAATGCTCTTAATCTTGACTTGATATCCGTAATATCCAAAGGTATATATTCTGGCAGTTTTTTATTTTTTAAATTTGATAATAGTTTATCTTCAAGAGATATAGAGTTTTGTTTTTTATCTAAACCTAACACATCCATAACTTGAGTTAATTCTTCAAATTTCTTTTCCAGAAGGTATGTTTCGATAATGCTACTTTTTAAGTCTACTAAAATAGTTTGACTATTAGAGTCAAACCACTCTATTTCATAGCTATTTTTTTTTGATTTTACTTTTTTAGTATTTTCTTTTTTTGTATAAAAAACGTATTCTATAGAAGATCTTTGGGCTTCATTCTGTAAATTTATTAGATCATTAACACCTATCATCCAAAAAGCGGAATCTATATTATCTCTAGCAAGCCTCTTCAAGCATTCACTAGGTACATATTTTTCAAACAGCACGTCATCTAAAAATAAAGACGTATGCAATGGTATAATATTTCCAACATTAGAATCTTGAAAAAAAGGCGTAATATAGAATGTATCATCGAAGAAATATATGAATATGTTAAACTTTACCAAGGTTGAGAAGGTAAGTATGTGTAACGGGGAATCGTTATTTATCTTTTTTTTAACGCTGGAAGAAAAGCTCTTTTTCGAATAAAATTGAACGCCCGCCTGTACTGCATTATATATTAAAAACCCGGAATCCGATTCATTAATCCTTATTGGAAACTGCAATGGATGAGAGAAATATCTCAAAACATATAGAATATTACGATGCTCTGGTAAAACATTTTTTTCTAAGGTTATGTCATCTTTTATATTGCGTAAAAATGGACCGACCCGATTACTGAGCCTTCTAGACTGCAGTTCTACTCTAATACTTCTATCCTTACTCCATTCATCATATATAATCACGAGTTCAAGCGACATTCTAATCATCTCCGTAGTATATTTCAAATACTGCATCGATCATGTTCATATACTTTTTATCTTTCCTATCTTGGTCACATGCCCTTTTTAAACTTCCTTGATAGCTAGTAAAGTCATCTATACGACAACCTCCGTTACATAACAATCGAAGAGCACAATACTTGCATGGGTATATATTATTTACAGAAGTTTTTTCCTTTTCATAATTGGCACTAATTAAAATATTTGAAAATACATCTGACAACGCATTGCCAATTTTAGTTGCTTCATCAGTTCTATTACAAGTATATACATCGCCAATTGCATTAATTGTTAGATTACCCCAACCACAGTTATCTTCTCTTGAATCTTTAGACCAATATACAGATATCCATTTTGCTTTATTGTTGTTAGGGTATATACACTCACTCAACTCCTGTATGCGTTTATAGTATTGTTCTTCATCGAATTCTTTAATACCTTCATTCGGAAGTATCTTTTGAGTCAATCTGAGTATGAAATCATCTTTAAGTGATAATAAAAAATTTTTTAGATTAAAAAAACTTATGAGATCATTAACTATATTTGGACTAGCAGTTACAGCGAGGCTTACATTGGCTTCGTTAGCTTTGAGCCATTGTATATTTGATAATACCTTATTAAAATTACCTTTGCCGCGCATTAATGAAAATGATACCTCATCATACCCATCCAAACTAATTTGTATTTCATCAATAATTTTAAGAGTATCAGTATTTTTTCTGAAAACATTTTCCCATAAAGTTCCATTTGACAAAATAGTTAATTTAACACCGAGGTTTTTAATAAAATTTATTAGGGCGATAATATCTTTATAGAGAAGAGGTTCTCCACCTGATATTGTTATTTCCTCGCCGCCATTTTTATGAAACTCGTTAACAATGCCATACCAATCACTTAGCTTCAATACGGATGAATGTAGATAGTCATTATTACGATAGCAATGCTTGCAAGTAAAATTACATTTGTCGGTCAAATATATAAAAAGAGATTTGCGCTCATCTTTGACAAGATAATCTTTGTAATTGTGTAATCCAGAATCGAAATAGGCCATTAGTATATAATTAAGATCTTCATTTTCTTCACCATATTTTAATTTAACATCCTCAATTGTTTTATTATGAATGAATTCGAAAATTTCCTTTTGATTGTTATTGAAAAGAACCATAAACATCCCACTATTAGGCTCTACAATTACACATCGTTCGCCTATTATTTTTTTATCAATGGTATTAGGGATGCTAATGATATAATCATTTTCTAATTCAATCTCATTATCCACATACTCTATTGTCTGATAGTTCATCATTCATTCTCTATAAAAAAAGCGGGATTACTCCCGCTTTTAATTAATTTTGATTCGCTTGGCAGTTTTTAAAACAATACATTGCGCCTGTACGAGTCTTTACTACTACTTTTTTAACTTTGCTTTTCAGCTTCATTAAATCATCCAATACGATAATATAGAGTTTCACGTGAAACATAATCCAAAATATAGAAAAGAATTATGCGATTTCAAAATTATATTAGCATTTTAAGGGTGTCAACAAACCAACGATGTATTTCGATACAATTTAGTCCTGCATTGATTTAAGTCAAAAGTTGCCTTATATCAAAAAGAAAGGTAACCCGTGTGATATCACGTAACAAACTCTATTCAAGATAGAGCTATTGTTTAGTAAAAAATGCTAACCGTCTGTTTTCAAATGGCATAGCAGTAACACATAAAATTAACTTGACATCAAAAAAATAACACTAGCTATTACAAAATGGGATGTCAGTGCAGTAAGTTTAACTTTACCCTGTGACCCTGACCCCGAATATGATCCAGTCGTAATCAGGAATAACCGGCTTCATGTTGGCTGCATATTCTGCCAACCTGCAGACTTCTCAGCGAATTCGGATGGCGTCATCCAGCCCAGTGCAGGATGGGGACGCCTCTGATTATAGTGTATGCGCCAGGCCTCGATTTTGCACCGTGCATCCTCCAGAGACATGAACCAGTACTCGTTCAAACATTCCTGGCGCAGCCGGCCATTGAACGACTCCACTGTGGCATTGTCCGTCGGTGTTCCTGGCCGGGAAAAGTCTATACGGATCCCCCGTTTATACACCCACTTGTCCAGCATTTTCCCTGCAAATTCAGAGCCGTTATCGGTTTTCAGCAACTGTGGTAAGGGGCGTCTGAGCGCAATGGTGTTCAGCATCTCTGCGACCTCCGTTGAGCGCAGATACTGGCCCACGCAGATCCCCAGACATTCCGCGTGTGTAGAGATCAATGACTGTCAGCAGACGTAACCGACGCCCGGCAAATAAGGCGTCAGAGACAAAACCCATGCCCCAGACATGGTTCGGATACAGCCCCTGTGGCTGGGGCTGTCGCCGCTGTGCCGATTTATTGCGATGGGGACGTTTGAGGCCCTGCTCGCTGTAGAGTCGGTGAATGCGTTTATGGTTATCCCGCTAGCCCTCCCGCCTGAGCATGACGTGAACCCTGCGGTAGCCATAGTGGGCCGGGTTTCGGTGATCTCGCGGATACGGAGGCGCAGCGCACTGCCGTCTGCTGCCACAGAACGGTAGCGGAACGAACTGCGGCTGATCCATAGCGCAAAACAGACCTGCCTCTCACTGGCACCGTAGCGGGTCTGTAAGTTCCTGACCCACTCGCGCAGGCGTGCCAGCGTCAGCTCTTTTTTGCCAGCACGTTCTGCAGCATGGCCTTGTCGAGGCTCAGATCGGCAACCAGCTTCTTCAGGCGAAGGTTTTCCTCTTCGAGCTGCCGCATATGTTTCAGTTCTGAAGGAGAAATCCCGCCGTACTTTTTGCGCCAGGTGTAGAACGTGGCGTCGGAAATGCCCAGCTTGCGGCAGACTTCCGGCACGGGCGTACCCAACTCAGCCTGCCTCAGGGCAAAGACAATCTACTCTTCGATGAATCGTGACTTTTTCATCGGCACCACCTCCGTTCAGGGAGTGTAGATCATGCCGACATTCTGTTTCTGAATGGTGCAGAATTTCTGGTCAGGGTCATCATGAAGACATTACTAACATCGCGGTGTGTTAATCAATGAGGAGCAGATCACTGTAGCGATTCAACCCATTTAAAAACTATCAATATAATCTGCCCAAATCTGCAGCCACTTTTTACACTCTGCATCATACTTGTAGAGGTTATAAATTCCTTCCACACCGCCTTTTGTATGCCCCAGAATAGCCTCAGCCACTTCGTTAGGACATTGAAGCCGTGACAACCCTGTACGGACAGTCCGCCGTAAATCATGCGGTGTCCAGCTCGGTATATCTAACATCTGGCCAGATTCACGTAAGCGCCACGCATTCTCTGTCAGATACTTTTGCTGGATTGGTCGTCTTGTTCGTGTAGACGGAAATAGGTAGGTATCCGAGTTGAGGCGGAGCACTTTAAGAAAGTCTACGGCCTGAGTGGATAACTGGACATAACGCTCAACACCCGTTTTAGTCTCGCGCAGGTGTATCGTACCCTTCTCCAGATCAACATCCTTCCACGCCATGTTACAGACCTCACCGGTGCGGCAACCTGTCCACAAGGTCAGACGAAGCACGTTTTTGATGGTCGTTGAAAAAGCAGAACCCGGCAGCCACTGGAGAAACTTTTTCAGCTCAGCTTCACTAAGAACTCGAGTCCCGCGATTATTAGTAAGCTTGATTCGAGTTTGACGCAGGCTGGATTTTGCCAACAGCGCGGGATTAGCAAAGCTGGCATCAAAACGCCCCAGACCAATAGCGAACTCATAGGCCAATGAGAGCTCCCGTAGAACGTTACCGGCTTGCACTTTTGCTCCTCTGGCGACAATGCCATTGATTAGCGTAATCACGTCGTTGCGTGTTATTTCAGCGGCATTTCGATCACCCAATTTATCTACCGCATCGGCATACAGTGTTCTGCGCACTTCATCCTGGCCTTTCTTCTTCCGGGCTCCCGGAATGATTTTGCCATCCTTAGTTTTGCGGTCCTCAATGCGCTCAGTCAGGTAGAGCTCAACTAATCCCTGCACAGTTAATTCAGGTACTTTGGCCTGTTCAGCTTCGATTGCACGGAGTTGCTTTTCCTGCTTGAGTTCTGATGCAGGACATCGGCCTTCCTGACGGAGAAGTTTTAACTCGTTGAGTTTAAGTCGTGCAGCGGCGAGAGAAGTCTGCGGAAAGTTGCCAATTTTGACCTGAGCAAGCTTGCCAGTCAGAGGACTTGTGTAACGGTAGAAAAAAGACTTAACACCGGTCGTTCCACAGGAGACACGTAAACCACGATTTTCGCCTATATCAGCTTTATCTTTGTCACCTGGCTTCATCATTTCTATCGCTTTAAACGACAGTGGCTTTGCCTCTTGTTTTCCTGCCATAAAGACTCCGTTATCATGCTCCCTACGCATTTATGAAACGAAATGTAGGTTGTGCTGTATGTAGCCATATTTTACCAGGCTATAGGTTGGCAAGCTACACTTTAACCTACATTTAAATGTAGGATTTCATGAGATCCAATGAGACAAAGTGAAACTCAATGAGAACAACAAATATCACTAACTCATTAAAATTTAAGAAAATGGACATCATAAACTGATGAGTACACTAGAGAATTTCGACGCCCACACGCCAATGATGCAGCAGTATCTGAAACTGAAAGCACAGCACCCGGATATTCTGCTGTTCTACCGTATGGGCGACTTCTACGAGCTGTTTTACGACGACGCCAAACGCGCCTCGCAACTGATGGACATTTCACTGACCAAACGCGGTGCGTCTGCCGGTGAGCCGATTCCGATGGCGGGTGTGCCGCATCATGCGGTGGAAAACTATCTGGCGAAGCTGGTGAGCTTGGGTGAATCGGTGGCGATTTGCGAGCAGATCGGTGATCCCGCCACCAGCAAAGGGCCGGTGGAACGCAAAGTGGTGCGCATTGTCACACCTGGCACCATCAGCGATGAAGCGCTGTTGCAGGAGCGCCAGGACAACCTGCTCGCCGCCGTCTGGCAGGACAGCAAAGGCTTTGGCTATGCGACGCTGGATATCAGTTCCGGACGTTTTCGCGTTAGCGAACCAGCGGATCGCGACACCATGGCCGCCGAACTGCAACGCACCAATCCGGCGGAATTGCTCTATGCGGAAGATTTCGCGGAAACCGCGTTGATTGAAGGACGTCGTGGTTTGCGCCGCCGCCCGCTGTGGGAGTTCGAAATCGACACCGCGCGCCAGCAATTAAATATGCAGTTCGGCACGCGGGACCTGGTCGGTTTTGGCGTCGAGAACGCACCGCGCGGTCTGTGCGCCGCCGGTTGCCTGCTGCAATATGTGAAAGACACGCAGCGTACCGCCCTGCCGCATATTCGCTCCATCACCATGGAGCGCCAGCAGGACACCATCATTATGGATGCCGCGACGCGCCGAAATCTGGAGATAACCCAGAACCTGGCGGGCGGTGTCGAGAACACGCTGGCCTCGGTGCTCGACTGCACCGTTACGCCGATGGGCAGCCGTATGCTCAAACGCTGGCTACATATGCCGGTGCGCGATACGAAAGTGCTGACCGAGCGCCAGCAAACCATCAGCGCGTTGCAGGAACACACCAGTGAGCTGCAACCGGTGCTGCGTCAGGTGGGCGATCTGGAACGTATTCTGGCGCGTCTGGCGCTGCGCACTGCCCGTCCACGCGATCTGGCGCGCATGCGTTACGCTTTTCAGCAATTACCGGAACTGCGCAGCCAACTGGCGGATATCGACAGCGCACCGGTACAGGCGCTGCGTGAAAAAATGGGCGAATTTGTCGAGTTACGCGAACTGCTGGAGCGCGCCATCATTGAAGCGCCACCGGTGCTGGTGCGCGATGGCGGCGTGATTGCGCCGGGCTATAACGCCGAGCTGGATGAGTGGCGCGGGCTGGCAGATGGCGCGACCGATTATCTCGACCGCCTCGAGATCCGCGAACGTGAGCGGCTGGGGCTGGATACGCTGAAAGTGGGGTATAACGCGGTGCACGGCTATTTCATTCAGATCAGCCGTGGGCAGAGTCACCTGGCACCGATTCACTATGTGCGCCGTCAGACCCTGAAAAACGCTGAGCGCTACATTATTCCGGAACTGAAAGAGTACGAAGACAAAGTTCTGACCTCCAAAGGCAAAGCGCTGGCGCTGGAAAAACAGCTCTATGAAGAGCTGTTTGATCTGCTGATGCCGCATCTGGCGGATTTGCAGCAGAGCGCCGCCGCGCTGGCCGAGCTGGATGTGCTGGTCAACCTGGCGGAGCGTGCTTATACCCTCAATTACTGCTGCCCGACCTTCAGCGAAAAACCGGGCATTCGCATTAGCGAAGGCCGCCATCCGGTGGTGGAGCAAGTACTGAAAGAGCCGTTTATCGCCAACCCTCTGAACCTGTCACCGCAGCGCCGGATGTTGATCATTACCGGCCCGAATATGGGCGGTAAAAGTACTTATATGCGCCAGACCGCGCTGATTGTTTTGCTGGCCTATATCGGCAGCTTTGTTCCGGCACAAAAGGTGGAGATCGGGCCAATCGATCGCATCTTTACCCGCGTCGGCGCGGCGGATGATCTGGCCAGCGGGCGTTCCACGTTTATGGTGGAGATGACCGAAACCGCTAACATCCTGCATAACGCCACGGAAAACAGCCTGGTGCTGATGGACGAAATTGGCCGCGGGACATCAACGTACGATGGCCTGTCGCTGGCGTGGGCGTGTGCGGAAAATCTGGCGAATAAGATCAAAGCGCTGACGCTGTTTGCCACCCACTATTTCGAGCTGACGCAACTGCCGGAAAAAATGGAAGGCGTGGCGAATGTGCATCTCGATGCGCTGGAGCACGGCGATACCATCGCCTTTATGCACAGCGTGCAGGATGGCGCTGCCAGTAAGAGCTACGGCCTGGCGGTCGCCGCGCTGGCGGGGGTGCCCAAAGAGGTGATCAAGCGCGCGCGCGGTAAATTGCGCGAGCTGGAAAGCCTGTCGCCGAGCGCGGCAGCCACGCAGATCGACGGCACGCAAATGTCGCTGCTGGCGGCACCGGAAGAGACAAATCCGGCGGTTGAAGCGCTGGAAAACCTCGATCCGGACAGCTTAACGCCGCGCCAGGCGCTGGAATGGATCTACCGTCTGAAAAACCTGCTGTAACCCCTCTTCCCTCTCCCGCCCGGAGAGGGATTTTCCCTTATTCGCCAGCCACGCCGACATCTCCGGTTCAGTATCAAACCTTAGCTGTGTCATGCAAAACACGCTTGTGCAACGGCGCAGCGGTTCGCGATGACCATGCATTCAGCCGCCTTTTGTCGGTAATCACTCGCCTGGATGGCCATAGGATGTCTCGCACTTTATTAACGGTGCCGGTCCGTTTTCCGCCCAGCCTCTGGATGCCACTTTTTCAGGTCGTTTAAGTGTGCCTGATGAGCTAAAAAGCCGGGGCAGCACTAAGCGAGACGAGCACGCAAAAAATCCACAAACGCGCGGACTTTGGCCGGCTGATGCTGCGCATCCGCGTACACGGCATAAACCCCCTGCTGCGCGAAGCGGTATTCCGGCAACAGATGAACAAGCCGGTGACTGTCCAGCGCCGTTTGCACCAGCCATAGCGGTAACAACGCCACACCGCAACCGGCCAGCGCGAATGCCATTAACGCCTGCGCGCTATCGGCGGATAACCGCGCTGGCGTGGTGATTTCCAGCGTTTCGCTGCGCCCGCTGGCATCGGTAACCTGCCAGCGCAGCGGTGCGTTTAAGCGCTCATGAATGATCCACTCCGCCTGCGCCAGCGATTGCAGCGAGGTCACAGGATGGGCGCGCAGCCATTCGGGCGTCGCCACTGGCACAATCGCGAAGCGTGAAATCAGCGCGGCGTGATAGCGCGAATCCGCCAGCGATCCTAAGCGGATCGCCACATCAAAACGTTCTGAAATCAAATCATTGTGCTGAGACGAGGCCACATGGCGGATGCGTAAACCGGGATGATCCTGACCGAACGCCGCCAGTGCCGGAACCACAACCTGTGCGCCATACTCCGGCGTGCTGGTGATCCGCAGCTCACCGCATAAACCTACGTGGCTTGCCCGGACGTCATCTTGCAAGGACTCTGCGGCATTGAGCAATTCAACGCCGCGCTGATAAAACACACGCCCCGCATCGGTTAGTGTTAGCCGTCGCGTTGAGCGCAGCAGCAAGGTTACGCCGAGCTCATTTTCAAGCTGGTGGATATTAAAGCTGACCACCGCTTTGGTTTGCCCAAGTGCAACGGCAGCCGCGGTGAAACTGCCAGTATCGACCACGGCAACAAAGATAGCCATACGCGATAAATTGAGCATCGGGGTTCCGTCATTGTAAAAATAATTTTGACAGTATATCGCCCGGCGCGCCGTTTATCCCGCCCTATGGCCCCGCTACATTACGCCTCCACACAGGAGGGCAGAAAATGGTGTATCGCAACAGGGTCGCGGTGGTTTATCTGCTGGGCTTTTTTCTCGACTTAATCAACATGTTTATTGCCAGCGTAGCGTTTCCGGCGATGGCGGTTAGCCTGCAGGCGTCGGTTTCTGCGCTGGCATGGGTCAGCAACGGCTATATCGCCGGTTTAACGCTGGCAATCCCGTTTAGCGCCCGGCTAACCAGACGTTTTGGAGCTCGACGCGTCTTTATCTTTTCACTGGTTGTATTTAGCGCAGCGGCGATGGCGGCAGGTTGCGCTAACTCCGCTGGTAGCCTGATTTTCTGGCGCGTGCTGCAAGGCACAGGCGGCGGGCTGCTGATCCCGGTGGGGCAAGCGTTAACCTGGCAACAATTTGAGCCTCATGAACGCGCCAAAGTCTCATCCGCCGTGATGCTGGTCGCACTACTGGCTCCCGCCTGTTCGCCCGCGATCGGTGGCGTGCTGGTACAGTCTTTTAGCTGGCGCTGGATATTCTTCGCCACGCTACCTGTTGCGCTGCTAACGCTGCTGCTCGCGAGCCTGTGGCTAAAAGACGAGCCTGTGGCAGGCGGGTCGTCGCGCCTGCTGCATTTACCCTTACTGCGCAATTCATTGCTGCGCTTCGCCATGCTGATTTATCGCTGTGTGCCGGGGATGTTCATCGGTGTGAGTGTGGTGGGCATGTTTTATTTGCAGCGCATCGCCGGGATGTCGCCCGCTGTGACCGGCGCATTAATGATCCCGTGGTCGCTGGCGTCTTTCGCCGCGATCTGTTTTAGCGGCCGTTATTTCAACCGCCTTGGCCCGCGACCATTAATCATCACCGGCTGTTTATTGCAGGCTGTCGGGATGCTGATGTTGACGGGCGTTACGCCAGAGACGCCTGTCAGCGTCGTTACCGCAGCATTTACGTTGATGGGCGCGGGTGGGAGTTTGTGCAGCAGCACCGCGCAGAGCAGTGCCTTTTTGACGATTCCCTATCATGAGATGCCCGATGCCAGCGCGCTGTGGAATCTTAACCGGCAACTGAGCTTCTTCCTCGGGACAACCTTGCTGGCGTGCGTGTTGAGCGCATTGCAGCACCTGTTTTCCCCTTTACTGGCCTGGCGCGGCACGTTTATTACCGCTGCCGCCTTTTCCTTGTTACCGCTGGTGGCCGCCCTGCGACTGAATAACCAACAAACTCTGCACTATCTGCATCAGGAGAAACCATGAAAGCCTATATTACTGAAATTATTGACGCGCATATCGCCATCGAAAACTGGCTCAGCCGGGGTGAAGGTGAGCTGGAGGCATTGATGGCGCGCTTTGCCGAAAACTTTTCCATGGTGACACTTTCCGGTGCATCTCTGGACTACGCGGCCCTTGCCGGTTTTTTCCAGGCGCAGCGCGGTAGTCGAGCAGGGCTGAAGATCGTGGTCGATAACATCGAACCGCTGGCGGAGTGGGAGGATGGCGCGGTAATAGGCTACCGGGAAACGCAGGGCGAGCATGTGCGCTGGTCGACAGTGGTGTTTCAATTTCAGCAAGGGCGCGTATTGTGGCGTCATTTGCATGAAACGGCACAGGCAGCGTGACGGTGAATTGAGATCAAAGAAAAAAGGCCGCGTCATCTGCGAGCGGCCTTTTTGTCGTGAAATGGTGCTTATTCGCGGAACAGCGCTTCGATATTCAGCCCTTGCGTTTGCAGGATTTCACGCAGACGACGCAGACCTTCAACCTGAATCTGGCGAACACGTTCACGAGTGAGACCAATTTCGCGGCCCACATCTTCCAGTGTTGCAGCTTCATAACCAAGCAGACCGAAACGACGCGCCAGCACTTCACGCTGTTTGGCGTTCAGTTCGAACAGCCATTTAACGATGCTTTGTTTCATATCATCGTCTTGCGTGGTGTCTTCCGGACCGTTGTCTTTCTCATCGGCCAGGATATCCAGCAGCGCTTTTTCAGAATCACCGCCCAGCGGCGTATCAACTGAGGTAATGCGCTCGTTGAGACGCAGCATACGGCTGACATCATCAACAGGTTTATCCAGCTGTTCGGCAATCTCTTCCGCGCTCGGCTCGTGGTCCAGTTTATGGGACAACTCGCGAGCAGTACGCAGATAGACGTTCAGCTCTTTAACAATGTGGATTGGCAGACGAATCGTACGGGTTTGATTCATGATTGCCCGTTCAATGGTCTGACGGATCCACCAGGTGGCATACGTTGAGAAACGGAACCCACGTTCAGGGTCAAATTTCTCAACGGCGCGGATCAGCCCCAGGTTACCCTCTTCAATCAGATCCAACAGCGCCAGACCACGATTGCTATAACGACGGGCAATTTTCACCACCAGACGCAGGTTACTTTCGATCATGCGACGGCGAGAGGCTACATCACCACGTAGCGCACGGCGTGCGAAATAAACTTCTTCTTCGGCCGTTAAGAGCGGGGAGTACCCAATTTCCCCAAGGTACAGCTGAGTCGCGTCCAAAACACGCTGGGTTGCACCCTGCGACAACAGCTCCTCTTCAGCCAGGTCGTTATCACTGGGTTCCTCTTCTACTAAGGCTTTCTCATCAAAAGCCTCTACTCCGTTCTCATCAAATTCCGCGTCTTCATTTAAATCATGAACTTTCAGCGTATTCTGACTCATAAGGTGGCTCCTACCCGTGATCCCTGGGCAAAGCACCTGAAGACTACTCATTTTGCCGGCTGCAGCGGCATCTGCGCACGCTGCAACGACTCAAATGGGGAGCACTTCATTCACTTTGCACCGATTTATCGCTGCGGCAAATAACGCAGCGGGTTTACGGATTTCCCCTTGTAACGAATTTCAAAATGCAAGCGTGTAGAACTGGTTCCGGTGCTACCCATGGTAGCGATTTTCTGCCCCGCCTTAACTTCTTGTTGTTCCCGGACCAGCATTGTGTCGTTATGGGCGTAGGCACTCAGGTAATCATCGTTATGTTTTATGATGATCAAATTACCGTAACCGCGCAGTGCGTTACCGGCATATACAACGCGCCCATCTGCGGTCGCGACGATAGCCTGCCCTTTACTGCCCGCAATATCGACGCCTTTGTTGCCACCTTCGGTCGCAGAGAAGTTGTCGATAACGTTGCCATCAGTCGGCCAGCGCCATGAAGCAATTGGCGAGCTGGTTGAGGTACTGCTGGCAGTCGGTTCGGTTGAGCTTACAGAAGGAGCCGTAACAGGCGCTGTGACGATAGTCGCAGGCTTATTGTTCGGCAACATTTTGTTAGCACTTTGTTCACCTGAATCTTCAGAATACGTAATTGTCGGTTTCGAAGCAACCACTACGGTTGAATTTTGTGCAGGTTTTGAGACGATTCCTTGCGCAGAAGCATCAGCCTGAGTTATGGCGTTACCACCAGTGATTGGCGTACCGGATGCATTGCCAACCTGCAATGTTTGTCCGACTTCCAGACTATACGGCGCGGCAACGTGATTACGCTGCGCGAGGTCACGGAAATCGTTCCCGGTGATCCACGCGATATAAAACAGCGTATCACCACGTTTAACGGTGTAGGTGCTGCCACCGGTGTAGCTGCCTTTAGGAATATTGCCATACTGGCGGTTATAGACGATATGGCCGTTCACCGTCTGAACGGGCTGCTGTGCGACGGGCTGGATCTGCGTCGGCTGAACGGCAGGACGCTGTACCGGCTGAATCTGCGGTTGCTGCGCGGACGTGCCAAGTTTTGGCGGCGGCGTGATTAACATACCGGAACTGGAATTATTACTGCTGGCGCTCTTCATGCCGCCAACGGAACTAACCGGGGCCGGAGCATTAGTGGAATTTGAACACCCTGCCAGCCAAAGTGAAACCAGTGATAATGCCGCAACACGGCTTACGGTTAATTTTGGGCTTCCCGCGCTCATTTATCCCCCAACAATATGTAAATTACCAATGACTTAAAGATAACCGTGAACGTTTACGGCAAATGTGCTCACCATACGCTGTTATTGCCTGAAAAACCTAGGAAAACTCTGTTTCTCAGGCCAGTTCGCCTTTCACCAGCGGCACAAAGCGTACGGCTTCAACGGTATCGATAATGAATTCGCTTCCCCGTCGACGAACCCGCTTTAAATGCTGGAGTTCATCGCCCACGGGCAAAACGAGAATACCGCCGTCATCAAGCTGCGACATCAGCGCAGCCGGGATTTCCGGCGGTGCAGCGGTCACGATAATGGCGTCAAACGGCGCACGAGCCTGCCACCCCAGCCAGCCATCACCATGACGCGTAGAAACATTATGTAAATCAAGCTGCTTCAGGCGACGACGCGCCTGCCATTGCAACCCTTTGATGCGTTCAACCGAGCAAACATGATGCACCAGGCGCGCCAGAATCGCGGTCTGATACCCCGAACCGGTGCCAATTTCCAGCACCCGCGAGGCTGGCGTCAGCTCCAGCAGCTCGGTCATTCGCGCCACCATGTAAGGCTGCGAAATGGTTTGCCCTTGGCCAATAGGCAACGCGACGTTATCCCACGCTTTGTGTTCAAACGCCTCGTCAATAAATTTCTCGCGCGGCACTTGTGACAACGCCTCAAGCACCTGCTCGTTTTTGATGCCCTGCGCGCGTAATTGATTGAGAAGATCTTGTACGCGTTTGCTTACCATTGCCTGTTCACCCCGGCACGATCCAACCAACCCGACACCACATCATGCGCGCTGTAAGCGGTTAAATCTACATGTAGCGGCGTCACGGAAACATAGCCTTCATCAACGGCGGCGAAATCAGTATCCGGCCCGGCATCGCATTTCTCACCGGGCGGGCCAATCCAGTACAGCGTGTTACCGCGCGGATCTTGCTGTGGAATCACCTGATCCGCCGGATGGCGGCTACCACAACGCGTAACGCGAATGCCTTTGATCTCATCCAGCGGCAGATCCGGGACGTTAATATTCAAAATACGGCCCGTTCGCAGCGGTTCGCGGCTTAACGCGCGTAAGAGGGAACAGGTGACCGCTGCGGCAGTATCATAATGCGTATGGCCGTTAAGCGACACCGCCAGCGCCGGGAATCCCAGGTGTCTCCCCTCCATCGCAGCGGCAACCGTACCGGAGTAGATAACATCATCGCCAAGGTTCGGCCCGGCATTAATACCAGACACCACCACATCCGGGCGCGGGCGCATCAGCGCATTTACGCCCAGGTAAACGCAATCGGTCGGTGTGCCCATCTGGACGGCGATATCGCCGTTTTCAAACGTAAAAGTACGAAGCGAGGATTCAAGCGTCAGTGAATTAGACGCGCCGCTGCGGTTACGATCGGGAGCGACGACCTGAACGTCGGCAAACTCTCTAAGAGCCTTTGCCAGCGTCTGGATACCCGGCGCGTGGATCCCGTCATCGTTACTCAGCAATATTCGCATAATCACCCGATGTGTTGATAAGTTCCCTGACGACACTGGTGGCAAAGCTGCCCGCCGGAAGCCAGAACCGTAATTCGACGGTGACGTCATCCCACCAGTTCCAGCTCAATTTTTGCGGGTAGAGCAGCATCGCGCGGCGCGCTGCTTCGACTTTCTCCCGCACCAGCAGCGCCTGTAGCTGCGGCGCATCCGCAACCGCCTGTTGTTCAAACGCCAGCGCGTCACGCTGTGTGCCCCACTCACCGCTGCCTGGCAGCGACGCGGTAATCATCAGCGTTTTCGCCTCAACGCGCGTTTGCAGTTCCGCCTGCTCTTCACGGGTTGCAACAAACCAGCTGCCGCGCCCCGCTAATTGTAGCGCATCGCCGTCAACAACTTGATTAAAGTCTGTTTTTTTCAACCGCTCGCTGACGATTTGATTAAACAACGCGCTGCGCGCCGCCGACAACCAAAAACTGCGCTTGTTACGGTCGCGCACCGGCGCATCGCTCTGCGCCCAGCGAAGCGCGCCTTGCAGGTTGCTGCCGCCGATGCCAAAGCGCTGAGCGCCGAAATAATTCGGAACACCTTTCTCCACGATGGCCTGCAAACGCGCGTCAACGTCCGCACGGTCGCTGATTTCGCGCAGTACCAGCGTAAACGCATTGCCCTGCAGCGCACCGAGGCGCAGTTTGCGCTTGTGACGTGCATACTCCAGCACTTTGCAGCCTTCAAGCTGAAAGGCGCTGAGATCGGGCATCGCGTTACCCGGTACGCGGGCACACAGCCACTGCTCAGTGACAGCGTGTTTATCTTTTTGCCCGGCAAAGCTCACTTCACGCGCATGGATTTTAAGGAATTTGGCCAGCGCATCAGCGACAAAACGCGTGTTGCAGCCATTTTTCAGGATGCGCACCAGAATATGCTCGCCTTCGCCATCAGGCTCAAAGCCAAGATCTTCCACCACCACGAAATCTTCCGGATTGGCTTTCAGAACGCCGCTTGCCACCGGTTTGCCGTGCAAAAATGTCAGGTTCTCAAAATCTGTCATTTTGCCGCCTTCACCAGCAACGCCACCGCTTCACAAGCGATACCTTCGCCGCGGCCGGTAAAGCCCAGTTTCTCGGTAGTGGTGGCTTTGACGTTGACATCATCCATATGGCAACCGAGATCTTCAGCGATAAACACGCGCATCTGCGGAATATGCGGCAGCATTTTCGGTGCCTGAGCGATGATGGTGACATCGACATTGCCAAGCGTATAGCCTTTCGCCTGAATGCGCCGCCAGGCTTCACGCAGCAGCTCGCGGCTGTCTGCTCCTTTGAACGCCGGATCGGTGTCCGGGAACAATTTGCCGATATCGCCAAGCGCCGCCGCGCCCAGCAGCGCGTCGGTCAACGCATGCAGCGCCACATCGCCATCAGAGTGAGCCAGCAGGCCTTTTTCGAAGGGAATGCGCACACCGCCAATGATAATCGGGCCAACGCCTCCAAAGGCGTGTACGTCAAAACCGTGTCCAATGCGCATTATGCTTTCTCCTGGAGGTCTGCATGGGTCAAGTAAAATTCTGCAAGTCGTAAATCTTCGGGTCGGGTGACTTTAATATTATCCGCGCGTCCGGCGACCAGCTCCGGGTGAAAACCACAATACTCCAGTGCTGAGGCTTCATCAGTAATGACAGCGCCTTCGTTCAGCGCGCGGGTCAGGCAGTCGTGCAGCAGCGGCAGCGGGAAAAACTGCGGCGTTAGCGCATGCCATAAATCGTTGCGCTCAACAGTGTGAGCAATCGCGGTTTTACCGGGTTCGGCGCGCTTCATGGTGTCACGCACCGGGGCGGCAAGAATTCCGCCCACGCGGCTGGTTTCACTCAGCGCCAGCAGGCGGTTTAAATCATCCTGATGCAGGCAAGGCCGTGCGGCATCGTGCACCAGCACCCACTGCGCGCCCGAGGCGGCCTTCAGGCCCGCCAGCACAGAATCCGCACGCTCTGCGCCACCGTTTACCACGGTGATTTGCGGATGGCTGGCAAGGGGTAATTGCGCGAAACGTTCATCGCCAGGGCTGACCGCGATAATCACGCGACTAACGCGCGGATGGGCGAGCAACGCGGCGACCGCGTGCTCAAGAATGGTTTTATCACCGATGGAGAGATACTGCTTAGGACATTCCGTTTGCATGCGGCGGCCAAATCCGGCGGCCGGCACCACGGCACAGACGTCCGGGATCATTGCTGACATGTCGTGAGTCCGGGATTATTTAAGGTCTGTTCTGCGTATTTTGTGTATTTTGCGTGTTTTGCGCTGAGCCCGACGCGCGCCTGGAGGCGTCCGGCACCAGACGATAAAATGTTTCGCCCGGCTTCGTCATGGTTAATTCGTTGCGAGCGCGTTCCTCAATCGCTTCCTGGCCACCATTGAGATCGTCAATTTCGGCGAAAAGCTGATCGTTACGCGATTTTAATTTGGCGTTTGTCGCCTGCTGTGCCGCCACATCTTCGCTGACGCGGCCGTAATCATGCAGACCATTCTTGCCGAACCACAGCGAATACTGTAGCCAGACCAGCAAAGCCAGCAATAGCAGCGTTAGTTTACCCATCCTGCCCCCTGAAAAACGGCATCATCATCCCATAACTTTTCGTCAGACTCCACTCCAGCCGGGTGATGCCGCACAAGCGCCAGACTTTACCATAAATGTCTGTCGATCCGTAGCCGGACACATTGCCTTAATGAGCGTTACGGTTTGACGTAGGGATTGCGTTACCCCATCAGCCACATAAACAGCACGCCGAACATGGCGATTACCGTCAACAGTGTCGCCACGCTGCTGTAAACCAGCTTGCCATCGAGGAGCGAATGCAGCGCAATGCCGACCACAACGGATACGGGCATCAGGGCGAGAAAAAAAGGCCAGGTGTAGAGAAAGAAAAACAGCGTATTGGAGCCGTAAATCATGAACGGGATGCCGAGCGCCAGCAGCCATGCGACAAAGCCCACAACCGCTCCAGGGAACGACCATGTTGTGGCTTCATCGGTGGTGGTCGTCATCGACTGCGACCGTGGAATGGTGATGTTCTGACTGTTGCGCATATCTGATCCTGTTGCCTGTACGACCGGTAACGGAAATACACACCCTCGTTCAGGCGGCGCCAACATTAACGCCGGGAAACCTGAAGATGGCGTGTATCGCCAGTACCGTCTCAGGATCTGATAATATCGCCCTGCCGGAGGAGGTCTAATAATTGGCTGACCAAATTTGTTACCAATTGTTCGCCGTCCAGATGCACTTCCGGCGATTGCGGCGCTTCGTATACCGAATCAATGCCGGTGAAGTTGCGAAGTTCACCCGCACGCGCTTTCTTATACAATCCCTTAGGATCGCGCGCTTCGCAGATCTCCAGCGGCGTATCAACAAACACCTCGATAAAGCGCCCTGCTCCCAGGCGCTCGCGCACCATTTGCCGCTCGGCGCGGTGCGGCGAAATAAAGGCGGTGAGCACGACCAGACCGGCTTCAACCATCAATTTAGCCACTTCGCCCACGCGGCGGATATTCTCTTTACGATCGGCGTCGCTAAAGCCTAAATCGCTGCACAGCCCGTGGCGCACATTGTCGCCATCCAGCAAATAGGTGCTGACACCCGCGCGGTGCAGCGCCTCTTCCAGCGCCCCCGCGACGGTCGATTTCCCCGAACCGGAAAGGCCGGTAAACCACAGCACAACCCCACGGTGACCGTGAAGTTGCTCACGCGCATCAGGCGTCACCGGATGCGCGTGCCAGACGACGTTTTCGTCATGCTGCGCCATTACTTGCCCCCCAGCAGATCGCGTGCGCCCCAGTGCGGGAAGTGCTTACGAATAAGCTGATTCAGTTCCAGTTCGAATGCGCTGAACCCGGATGTAGTGGCCTGCTGCTGAATATGAACGTCACGCACCATTCCTGCGCCAACGGTCACGTTACTCAGGCGATCGATAAAGATAATGCCGCCGGTCACCGGGTTCTGCTGATATGCATCCAGCGTCAGCGGCTCGTCAAACGTCAGATCCACCAGCCCAATACCGTTAAGCGGCAGCGTATCCACCTGGCGCTGCGTCAGGTTATTGATGTCCACCTGGTAGTGGATGCCATCCACACGGGCGCGCGTTTTTTTGCCTGCCACTTTGATGTCATAGCTCTGGCCTGGCTGCAACGGCTGTTCCGCCATCCACACCACATCCAGCGATGCGCCCTGCACGGCAGGCAGCGTTTCCTGTGCATCCAGAATCAAGTCGCCACGGCTGATATCGATCTCATCTTTCAGCACCAGCGTGATCGCTTCACCCGCTGCGGCTTCCTGTAAATCACCGTCAAACGTCACGATGCGGGCGATAGTCGATTCGACGCCAGACGGCAGCACTTTGATGCGCTGACCAACTTTCACCACACCAGAGGCGAGCGTGCCGGAGAAACCACGGAAATCGAGGTTCGGGCGGTTAACGTACTGCACCGGGAAGCGCATCGGTTGCGTATCCACCACGCGCTGGATTTCAACAGTTTCCAGCATTTCCAGCAGCGTCGGGCCGCTGTACCACGGCATTTTCCCGCTCTGGCTGGCAACGTTATCTCCTTCGAGCGCCGACAGCGGCACAAAGCGGATATCGAGGTTGCCCGGCAGTTGCCCGGCAAAAGTCAGGTAATCCTGACGAATGTTGTCGAACGTCTCTTCGCTGAAGTCTACCAGGTCCATTTTATTGACGGCCACGACCAGGTGTTTAATGCCAAGCAGCGTGGAGATGAAGCTGTGGCGGCGGGTTTGATCCAGCACGCCTTTGCGCGCATCGATCAGCAAAATCGCCAGATCGCAGGTCGACGCGCCGGTCGCCATATTTCGGGTGTACTGCTCATGCCCTGGCGTGTCGGCAATGATAAATTTGCGTTTTTCGGTAGAGAAATAGCGATACGCCACATCAATGGTAATGCCCTGTTCGCGCTCCGCTTGCAGGCCATCAACCAGCAGCGCAAGGTCGAGCTTTTCGCCCTGGGTGCCGTGCCGTTTGCTGTCGTTGTGCAGCGTGGAGAGCTGATCTTCGTAGATCTGGCGGGTATCATGCAGCAGTCGGCCAATCAGCGTACTTTTGCCGTCATCAACGCTGCCGCAGGTTAAAAAGCGCAGCAGGCTTTTGTGCTGCTGGGCATGCAGATACGCTTCGACGCCGCCTTCATTGGCAATCTGTTGTGCAATCGTGGTGTTCATGGCGGCTCCTTAGAAGTATCCCTGACGTTTTTTCAGCTCCATGGAGCCGGCCTGGTCGCGGTCAATTACGCGCCCCTGACGTTCACTGGTCGTTGAAACCAGCATCTCTTCGATAATCTCCGGCAGCGTTTGCGCGTTTGATTCCACCGCGCCGGTCAGCGGCCAGCAGCCAAGCGTACGGAAACGCACCATCCGTTTTTCGATCACTTCACCCGGCTGCAGATCGATACGGTCATCGTCGATCATCATCAGCATGCCGTCGCGCTCAAGCACCGGGCGTTCCGCCGCCAGGTACAACGGAACGATGTCGATATTTTCCAGGAAGATATACTGCCAGATATCCAGCTCGGTCCAGTTAGAGAGCGGGAACACGCGAATACTTTCGCCTTTGTTGATCTGGCCGTTGTAGTTGTGCCACAGCTCCGGGCGCTGGTTTTTCGGATCCCAGCGGTGGAAGCGATCGCGGAAGGAGTAAATGCGCTCTTTGGCACGCGATTTCTCTTCGTCACGCCGCGCGCCGCCAAATGCCGCATCAAAACCGTACTTGTTCAGCGCCTGCTTCAACCCTTCGGTTTTCATGATATCAGTGTGTTTGGCGCTGCCGTGTACGAACGGGTTAATGCCCATCGCCACCCCTTCCGGGTTTTTATGCACCAGCAACTCACAGCCATAGGCCTTTGCGGTACGGTCACGGAATTCGTACATCTCACGGAATTTCCAGCCGGTATCCACGTGCAGCAGCGGAAACGGCAGCGTACCTGGGTAGAAGGCTTTGCGTGCCAGATGCAGCATCACGCTGGAATCTTTGCCGATGGAGTACATCATCACCGGGTTGGAAAATTCGGCGGCCACTTCGCGGATAATATGGATGCTTTCCGCCTCCAGTTGTCGCAGGTGAGTGAGTCGTTTTTGATCCATAACCATTCCTTAAGCCAGATTAATCACGGCGGCGCCGAACGCCTCCGTCGCTGTCGTATGCCGGAACCAGGCGAGTTCGCGATGCAGCCCGACCACCTCGCCCACCACCAGCAGGGCAGGCATCGGTGCGGCTTTCGCCAGTTCCTCAAGTTGTTCTAATGTGCCGGTAGCAACGTGTTGATCCACGCGCGTACCGCGGGAAATCACCGCTACCGGCGTGGTTTTGTCCCGCCCGTGGGTAATCAACTGTTCGCTGATTTCGGCTGCCTTCATCGTGCCCATATAAATCGCCAGCGTCTGGCGGCTCTGCGCCAGTTGCGACCAGTCAAACGGCGCGCTGTCGGCTTTATAATGGCCGGTAACAAAAGTAACGCTCTGGGCAAAATCCCGGTGCGTCAGCGGGATGCCGGCATAGGCTGTCGCACCCGATGCTGCCGTAACGCCCGGCACCACCTGGAAGGGAATGCCCGCTACAGCCGCCGCCTGCAGCTCTTCGCCGCCGCGTCCAAAGATAAACGGATCGCCACCTTTCAGGCGCACCACCGTTCTCCCCTCGCGCGCCGCGTCCACCAACATGCGGTTGGTATCATGCTGCGCCACCGCGTGCGAACCAGCGCGTTTGCCAACGCAGATTTTCTCTGCGTCCCGCCGCACCAGTTCCAGCACCGCATCACTCACGAGGTGGTCATAAAACACGACGTCTGCCTGCTGGATAACCTGCAAACCCCGCAACGTCAGCAATCCGGCATCGCCTGGCCCGGCACCAACAAGAATGATTTCACCGCCCCCGGAACCCGGTTGCGCTAACTCTGCTTCCAGCGCTTTTTCCGCTGCCGGTTCGTCGCCCGCCGCCATCAGGCTGGCAAAACGCCCGCGAAAAGCCGTTTCCCAAAAACGACGCCGCTCATCGGTAGTACGACGAAACGCCTTGATGCGTGTCCGCCAGCGCCCGGCAACTTCCGCCATGCGCCCGAGATTACCCGGCAGCAGCGCTTCAATCTTTTCACGCAGTAACCGCGCCAGCACCGGCGCGTTACCGCCAGAAGAGATGGCAACCAGTAACGGTGAACGATCCACAATCGACGGGAAAATAAAGGAGCACAGCGGTTGGTCATCGACAACATTCACCAGCCGATGACGCGCATTGGCGGCGTCAAACACCCGGCGGTTCAGCGCCGAATCGTTGGTCGCGGCAATTACCAGGAAAACCGCGTCCAGCTGTGATTCGTCAAACTCGGTAGCCAGCCAGTGAAGAGATTGCGCATCGGCAAGTTGCTGCAACTGCGGCTCCAGCCGTTGCGCCACTACCTGCACATGTGCGCCAGCGCGACGCAAAAAAGCAATCTTGCGCGCGGCGATTTCGCCGCCGCCAATCACTAAAACGGGGCGGTCTTTTACAGCAGCAAATAACGGCAGGTAATCCACAACGCGGTAACTCACTCAAGGCCAGCAATAGAGGGACTATAGGGGGCGGTTTAGAACGAATGAAATTACGAATTGGAATGAGTAGTTCCTCAAAGGAATAACGCTTGTGCAAAGCAAATATCAAAAAGTGCTTAACATCAACATTTTCGGAAGGTTAAGAAGAAATGAAATTGTGTAAAGCGGGTCACAGTTTCATACTAAGCGCGGTAAAAATTCTGCTGCTTAAAGGACTCCCTATGTTTTCCGCATTGCGCCTCCGTACCGCTGCCCTGGCGCTCGGCGTATGCTTTATCCTCCCGGTTTCTGCCCGGACCTCTCAACCCGGCGACTTTGCAACTGAGCAGGCTCGTCACATTGCCACCCTGTTCCCGGGACGAATGACCGGCACCCCCGCTGAAATGCTCTCTGCGGATTACGTTCAGCAACAATTTGAACAAATGGGCTACCAGAGCGATATCCGTAAATTCAAAACCCGTTACCGCTATACGGCGAAAGATAACCAGCAGAACTGGCAAAACGTTACCGGCAGCACGGTGATTGCCGCGCATGAAGGCAAACTGCCGCAGCAGATCATTATTATGGCGCACCTCGATACCTACGCACCGCGCAGCGATGCGGATGTCGACAATAACCTCGGCGGTTTAACGCTGCAGGGTATAGATGATAACGCGGCGGCTGTAGGCGTGATGCTGGAACTGGCGCAAGCGCTGAAGCAGACGCCAACGCAATACGGTATTCGTTTTGTCGCCACCAGCGGCGAAGAGGAAGGCCAGCTTGGCGCAGAGAGTTATCTTGCGCGAATGAGCGAAAAAGAGCGCAAAAATACGCTGCTGGTGATCAATATGAATAACCTGATCGTCGGCGACAAGCTCTACTTTAGCAGCGGGAAAAACACCCCGGCTTCAGTGCGCAAACTGACGCGGGATCGGGCACTGGCCATTGCCCGTTCGCACGGCATTCAGGCGCTGAGCGCCCCGGTCACAGCCACCAAAAGCAACCACAGCGCTAATGATGCGCAGGTGTTTGATCAGGCCTCTATTCCGGTGCTGTCGGTGGAAGCGACAAACTGGTCTCTGGGTCTGAAAGACGGCAACCAGCAGCGCGCCAAATCCAAAACCTTCCCGGAAGGCGTAAGCCTCCATAATGCCCGGCTGGATAACCAGCAGTATATCGATCAGGCATTGCCGGGACGCATTGAGCGCCGCAGCCGCGACGTGGTGCGCATCATGCTGCCGCTGGTGAGCGAACTGGCGAAAACCACCAAAAATTAACGCCAGCATGGCTGGTGTTATCTTGCAACTCCCCCGAACCCGACCGGTGTGCAAAAACCGAAACGAAAAGATTTTTGCACACTTCCGGGTTCAGCAGAAGTGATCAACCGGCGGCTAGCGTTCGTCGCGTCGCCCGCCTACCGCAGCCCACATTCTGCGCACATGTACCGTCACTTCTTCACGGTCATGATAGAGCTGCCGCGCCTGAATCTGCGCGGCAACGTTATGCTCATCCAGTTGCGCCTGAATATACGCCAGGTTGTTCGACACCTCTTCGTAACGCTTTTTCATCGGCAGCTTGAGGTTGAAAATGGTTTCCCGGCACCAGCCATTAGTCAGCCACTGCGCCATCAGCGCGGCGACTTTCGCCGGTTTCTCCACCATGTCGCACACCATCCATGAGATGTTGTTGCGGTTCGGTCGATAGCGGAAACCATCTTCACGCAGCCAGGTCACCTGGCCGGTATCCATCAGGCTTTGCGCCATCGGGCCGTTATCCACCGACGCTACCCACATGTTGCGTTTCACCAGCTGATAGGTCCAACCGCCAGGGCATGCACCGAGATCCACCGCGTACATTCCATTTGCCAGGCGCTCGTCCCACTCATCTGCCGGAATAAAAACGTGAAACGCCTCTTCCAGTTTCAACGTTGAACGGCTTGGCGCATCGGACGGAAACTTCAGGCGCGGGATGCCCATATAGAACGGCGAGTTGTTAAAGGAGTACGAATAACCGGTGTAGCAACAACCCGGCGCAATAAAAAACACGTGAACGACCGGACGCTTCGCTGAATCACTACGCGCCAGGATGCCCGCTTCACGCAGCGCGCTGCGCAGCGGAACGGTAAACTTGCGGCAGAACTTCATCAGCTCTTTGCTTTCGTTGGTATCGGCCACTTCCACACGCAAATCGCCGCCTTTATCCACGACGCCCTGCAGCATGCCGACGATCGGCGTAATGCGATCTTCCTGCGGTAAGTCGCGCAGCAGCTCGCCGACGACAAACATCTGGCGGGCAAAAATCAGCGAACTGAACGGCAGCTCGCGCGCCAGTTTGTCGGCGTCGTCTTGCTGGTAGCATTCAAACACAACGTAACCCGCGTTCTCTTTCACACGCGCGAAACCGAACACCTCAAGGCGACCGGCTTTATCGGTAATTTCTGCTGCGCACTCTTTCTCAAAACCCGGGCGGCACAGCAATACCACTTTATTCATGAACAACGCCCCTACGTTTCAGACGAATTGCGCCAACTAACATTAATGCCCAGCCGATGAGAAAACAGACGCCACCGACCGGCGTAACAAACGCCCACAGGCGTAAATGTGAGAGCGCCAGGCAATAAAGGCTGCCGCTAAACAACACGGTGCCGAACGCCAAAAAAACGCTGCTCCAGTAAAACCAGATGCTGATGCGGCGCTGCATCGCCACCGCCAGCCCAAGCACCGCGAGCGTGTGGAACGCCTGATATTCGAGCCCGGTCTGGATCCAACTCATCTCCACCACGCCCAAAGATTTACGTAACACGTGCGCGCCGAAAGCGCCCAGCGCGACAAACACAAAACCGCTTACCGCGGCAAAAATCAGCATAAAACGGCTGGTCATGTGAGTACCCTAAAAGTCATACGCGCCATACGCGCGCGAATTATTGTTCGTAACGGAAACGGAACTTTTCCTGTTCGCTGGCCGCTTTTGCCAGGATCCACTGACGAAAGGCGGCTATTTTACCCAGTTCTGCCTGGCTGTCATGACAAACCAGATAAAACGCGTTCTTACTGACCAGAACATCATTAAACGGGCAGACCAGACGACCTGCCTCAATTTCGGACTGCGCCATTACATTGTTGGCCAGTGCGATCCCCTGTCCGTGGATAGCGGCCTGCAGCACCATAGAGCTGTGGCTGAAAATAGGTCCCTGCTGAACATTAAGATTAAGACCTAACTGGCGCGTATAAGTTTGCCAGTCGCGCCGGGAAGCGTCATGCAGCAAGGTGTGATGCGCCAGATCTTCAGGCTTTTTCAATGCTTTATCGCCAGTGAGTAATAATGGCGAGCAGACGGGTAGCAAGTATTCTGCGTACAATTTTTCAACACGCAGCCCAGGCCAGTTGCCGCGACCGTAAAAAATCGCCACGTCGACATCGTCCGCCAGTTTGTCCTCTTCGCGGTCAACCGCCTGGATGCGCACGTCGATTCCCGGATAAGCTGAGTTAAAGCTAGAGAGCCTCGGCACCAACCATTGAATGGCAAAACTGGGCAATAAACTAACAGTGAGCGCGCCTTTTGCACTGCGTGCTTGTAGTTTTCGCGTGGCCTCATTGAGCTGGGAAAATATCTCTTTGATATCCTGAAAATAACTCTGGCCTTCCTCGGTAAGCAGCAGCGAACGGTTGCGTCGACGGAACAGTTTCAGCCCGAGAAAATCCTCGAGAGACTTGATTTGGTGGCTTACTGCGGCCTGCGTCACAAAAAGCTCATCGGCGGCGCGCGTAAAACTCAGATGGCGGGCAGCGGCATCAAAAACACGTAATGCATTTAGTGGTGGTAATCGCTTGGACATGGTTATCAGGCTTAGATGTAAAGGCAATTTAACAAACAGGAAACAGTGTTTAACCTATTAGTTTTTTTTATCTGAGCCATTATAAATTGTCCGTTGAGCTTCTACCAGCAAATACCTATAGTGGCGGCACTTCCTGAGCCGGAACGAGAAGCTTTTTTTGGAATGTGTGTTCTGAAGGGCTTTTGGCTTACGGTTGTGATGTTGTGTTGTTGTGTTTGCAATTTGGTCTGCTATTCAGACCCCGGTAGCGACGCTACCCCTTTTTCACTTCCTGTACATTTACCCTGTCTGTCCATAGTGATTAATGTAGCACCGCAAGATTGCGGTGCTTTTTTTTACCTGAAATCAGGGTTATTTATCCAGCGCGACCATCTCTTTAACGTCGGTACGGTTGATCTGTTGCTCATTACCGTTGGCGTCTTTATAAGAGATCATGCCGGTCTGATCGTCGGTTTTCGGTTTACCTTCCGAAATAATCGTACGACCATCGTTGGTGTGTAATGCATAGTTCGGGCTGGAACAAGCGCTCAGGGCAAAAGCAAAAGCACATGCAGAAATAATTGCGGCAGCCTTTTTCATCTTCTTCTCCTTCTGGCAATTAATGCTGTGAAATACTCTTCACGGAAGAGTCTCGAACGATTAACTAACACTATTCAGCATAACCTGCTTACCGGACTCTGCCAGGACAAACAGACAATTCCGATGGTTATCAACTGCCTTGCTACGACCGAAAAATTGCGCGACGATCTGAGTAATTAGATGAGGAATCGCATGAACGCATTTAACCCAGCGCACTTTCGCGCGCAGTTTCCGGCGCTTGCCGATGCGGGCGTCTATCTCGACAGCGCCGCTACCGCCCTGAAGCCGCAAGCCGTGATTGACGCCACGCAACAGTTCTACAGCCTGAGCGCTGGCAACGTGCATCGCAGCCAGTTCGCGCAGGCGCAACAGCTCACCGCCCGTTATGAAGCGGCGCGCGAACAGGTTGCCGCCCTCCTTAACGCGCCCTCCGGGAAAAATATCGTCTGGACGCGCGGCACCACAGAAGCCATTAATATGGTCGCGCAATGCTACGCCCGCCCGCGTCTGCAAGCCGGGGATGAAATCCTCGTCAGTGAAGCGGAACACCACGCGAACCTGGTGCCGTGGCTGATGGTCGCGCAGCAGACCGGCGCAAAAGTGGTGAAATTACCGCTGGGGGCCGACCACTTACCGGATATCGCGCAGTTACCACAATTAATTACTCCACGTAGCCGGATTCTGGCGCTCGGACAGATGTCCAACGTCACCGGTGGCTGCCCGGATCTGGAACGCGCCATTACCCTGGCGCATGCGGCAGGCATGATCGTGGTGGTTGACGGCGCACAAGGCGTGGTGCATTTCCCGGCGAACGTTCAGCGTCTGGATATCGATTTTTACGCCTTCTCTGGCCACAAGCTGTATGGACCAAATGGCATCGGTGCGCTGTACGGCAAAGCGGAACTGCTCAATGAAATGACACCGTGGCTCGGCGGCGGCAAGATGATTACCGAAGTGACGTTTGATGGCTTCACCACGCAACCGGTGCCGTACAAGCTGGAAGCCGGGACGCCTAACGTCGCAGGGGTGATTGGTTTAAGCGCCGCGCTTGAGTGGCTGGACACGATGGATATTGTCCAGGCGGAGAGCTACAGCCGTGGGTTAGCCACGCTTGCGGAGGAGCAACTGGCGCAGCGTCCGGGTTTCCGTTCTTTCCGCTGCCAGGATTCCAGCCTGTTGGCTTTCGATTTCGACGGCATTCACCACAGCGATATGGTGACGCTCCTTGCCGGTTACGGTATCGCGCTGCGCGCCGGGCAACACTGCGCGCAACCATTGCTAGCGGCACTGGGGGTCAGTGGTACGCTGCGCGCTTCATTTGCCCCATACAATACGCAACACGATGTTGATGCGCTGATAGTCGCTGTTGATCGCGCACTCGACATTCTGGGGGATGCATGACCAGCCCAGCTTTTGCCGGACATCCGTTCGGCACGGTGATAACCGAAGAGACGCTGTGCCAGACATTTAGCGCACTTAACCAGTGGGAAGAGAAGTACCGCCAGTTGATCCTGCTCGGCAAACAACTGCCTGCGGCGACGGACGAATTAAAAGCGCAGGCGCGGGAAATTCCCGGCTGTGAAAATCGTGTCTGGCTGGGTTCCACGCTCGGCGTGGACGGAAAAATGCACTTTTTTGGCGACAGTGAAGGCCGCATCGTACGCGGGTTGCTGGCAGTCCTGCTTACCGCCGTAGAAGGCAAAACCCCGCAAACGCTGGTGGAAAACGATCCGCTGGCGCTGTTTGATGAGCTGGGCTTACGCGCCCAGCTTAGCGCGTCACGTAGCCAGGGGCTGGCGGCGCTGGCCGCCGCCGTGCAGGAAGCAGCCCGTCAGGCGCTGGCCTGACGTTCCGCCTTCGCCATCAGTTTTTTCAGAGCATGGGAGACCGCGATAAAGCCAAACGTCGCGGTCACCATGGTCGCCGCACCGAAACCGGCGGCGCAATCCATGCGTTTTGGCCCTTCCGCCGTGCTTTTCATCGCACACACCGAGCCATCCGCCTGCGGGTAAACCAGCGCTTCGGTGGAAAACACGCAATCCACGCCCAGCTTGCCTTTGCTGTTCTTGACTACGCCAAAATCGCTTTTTAAGCGCTCGCGCAGTTTCGCCGCCAGCGGATCCTGAATGGTTTTCGCCAGATCGCTCACCTGGATCTGGGTCGGATCGATCTGCCCACCTGCGCCACCGGTCGTTACCAGCGGGATCTTATTGCGTCGGCAGTAAGCAATGAGCGCCGCTTTTGGGCGCACGCTATCAATCGCATCAATCACATAGCTGTAATCACGGTTCATTAACTGTGCGACGTTATCGGCAGTGACAAAATCATCAACCACCGTCACCAGGCACTCCGGGTTTATCTGGCGAATACGCTCCGCCATCACCTCGGCTTTCGCCAGCCCCACATTTTCACGCAGCGCGTGGATTTGCCGGTTGGTGTTCGTCACGCAGACATCATCCATATCAATCAGCGTGATCGCACCAATACCGGTGCGCGCCAGCGCTTCTGCCGCCCACGAGCCGACACCGCCAATGCCCACCACGCAGATATGCGCGTCGGCAAACCACTGCAGCGCTTTTTCACCATACAACCGCGCGGTGCCGCCAAAGCGCTGGCGCCAGGCGTCACTGATTACTGCTGACATAAACAAACCTCAAGATGAAACGAAAGACCCTCTTCCGGAGCCGGAAGAGGGTGCGAGTGTAGCACACTCAGCCGCTGAACACGCCGCCGCCAGCGCCGGTTCCGGGGCGGTTTTCAACACCCAGACGCGGCCATAATGGTTGTACCATCCGGCGCGATGACCCGCATCCGGGCCAATGCCCTGATAAATATCGAAGTGCTGGCCTTTGATTGCGCCACCAACATCAAGCGCCACCATCAGGCGCAGCTCATATTTACCGTTGAACTTGCCGTTGTTATCAAGCTGCGGCACTTCCGCCAGCAGCGTCGTGCCCGGCGGAATAATCGACCGGTCGGAAGCGACAGACGCACGGCCAATCAACGGCACCGCGCTGGCACCTTTTACCGGTGCCCAGGATTGCGGTTTAAAGAAGACGAACGAGGCGTTCTCTTCCAGCAACGCGCGAACTTCCGCTTCACTGTGTTTTTCGCCCCATTCGCGAATCGCCTGCATCGACATATCTTCGCGCTTCACTTCACCACGATCGATCAGCACTTTGCCGATGCTGCGGTAAGCGTGGCCGTTTTTCCCGGCATAGCTGAAGAAGTTAAGCGGGCTGCCGTCGCCAAAATCGATATAGCCGCTGCCCTGCACATCCATAATGAAGTTGTCCATCAGCGAGTTGCTGTAGGCCAGCACATAACTGTCACTGAGCGCACCGGCGTAGATTTCCGCGCGGGATGGCAAGCGACCGCGTTTAGGCGGCATACGGTAGATGGGGTACTGGAACTCGCCCTGGCGGGTATGGCGCGCCTGCACAACTGGCGTGTAGTAACCGGTGAATTGCACGTTGCCATAGTTATCCGTGCCTTCCATTTGCCAGGCGTCGAGGCCAAACTGGCGCAAATTACGCGTATCGCCGCCGGACATCAGCCACGACTGAATAGCGTTATAGACGCCGCTCTGGCTGCCGTAGAGGCGCGGCGAGGCGCTGCGAATTTGATTAACCTGTTCGGAGAAATCTCCGGCGTTGATTGGCGCCCCTACGGCGTCAGGTTGATTGACCAGGGAAAAAGGCTGGGAAAATTTTCCGTCTTTATACTGTTGACCGCGATCGGTCGGTTTTGAAGAGCAGGCCGCGAGAATTGCCACCATTGCGCCTGTGAGTGCGAACTTAACCCAACGTCCTTTCATTATCTCTCATCTTCTGATTAACCCGGAGCGGGGTGAAGATAACAAACCCCACCCGCTAATGAAATGCGCTATCACTACCCGACGCTAATTTAGTGCAAAAAATAAACGGATTGTGTTGTTTTTACACATAATCCCGCCAATTATGCGATCCAGGCAAAAAAAAGGTTGCATCAAAACGTTTGCAGAGTATAGTGCGCATCCACGGACGCGGGGTGGAGCAGCCTGGTAGCTCGTCGGGCTCATAACCCGAAGGTCGTCGGTTCAAATCCGGCCCCCGCAACCAATTAAAATGTGAAGAAAAAAGTTTACATGACGGAAGTGTAAACAAGACGGACGCGGGGTGGAGCAGCCTGGTAGCTCGTCGGGCTCATAACCCGAAGGTCGTCGGTTCAAATCCGGCCCCCGCAACCAACACAATAAACACCTTAACGGGTGTTTTTTTGTTTCTGTGGTTCGCAAAAAAAATGGCGCTGTTCAGCGCCACTCTGTTATCCCCTTCTCGCCAGCGTCGCGCCATCCGCGAAGTAGGCTTTAATCCCTGCCAGAATCGACTCTGCCACTTCCTGCTGGAATTTCGCCGTCTTCAGCTTACGCTCCTCTTCCACGTTACTGATAAACGCGGTCTCCACCAGAATTGACGGAATGTCCGGCGCTTTCAGCACCGCGAAGCCGGCCTGTTCAACCTGGTTTTTATGCAGGTTATTAATATTGCCAAGTTTATTGAGCACCGCTTTGCCAAACTTCAGGCTGTCGTTAATGGTTAACGACTGCACCATATCGAACATGGTGTGATCCAGATAGCGATCGCCGCTCTTGCTCACCCCACCGATTAAGTCGGACGCGTTCTGCGTTTCCGCCAGATATTTCGCGGCGGTACTGGTCGCCCCTTTGGTCGACAGCGCAAAGACAGAAGAACCGCTCGGCTGGCGGCTGCTGAAAGCATCAGCGTGAATCGACACAAACAGGTCAGCGCGCTGTTTCTGCGCCTTGGCTACGCGCACTTTCAACGGAATAAACACATCCTCGTTGCGCGTCATATAGGCTTTCATATTGCTCTCTTTCTCGATCAGCGCATGCAGCCGACGCGCGATTTGCAGCACCACATCTTTTTCCCGGGTGCGATATTTCCCCATCGCCCCCGGATCTTCACCGCCGTGACCAGGATCGAGCATGATCACAATTGGCCTGTCACGCCCGGCTTTCCCCGGCTTCGGGCCGCTCTCTGCGGGCGGCACCTGCTGCTCAAGATCGCCTTTGTTGTACTCTTCAAGCAGCGCCAGCAGCGGGTCCTGCACATCTTTCGCATTGGCCGGGTAGAGATCCATCACCAGACGTTCTTTAAAACCGGCCACCGGCGCCAGCGCGAACAGCTGCGGCTTCACGTCCTGTTTCAGCTCAAACACCATGCGCACGGTCTGCGGATCGAACTGCCCTACCCGCGCGGATTTGATATAAGGATCGTCGCCACGGATCTGCGCGCCCATGCCTTTTAACACGGAGTTCAGATGCACACCTTCAAGATCCACCACCAGCCGGTCGGGATTACTCAACGCGAACTGCTTATATTTGACGACATGGTTCGATTCCACCGTCACGCGCGTATAGCTTGACGCTGGCCAGACGCGAACCGCCACCACCTGGCTGACTGCGGCCAAACCAATTTGGCTCACGCTTAATAACCACATGGCCCCCGCGCCTTTTAAAAATCTGCGGCGGCTCAGCGCTGATTGACTTCCCGACATGCTTCTCCCGAGCAATTTTTATCTACGTAATAATATTCGTCAAAATTGACGGAAAACTTTAACGAATGATGCATAAACTGTCATCTATTAAAGGGTAAACATATGTCTGCCCGCGGGCTGCGGCGAGGAACATTTGTTATACGACAGCAAAATTTGCACTTGCACGCGGCGGCAGAAAAGAATAAAAATACACAATTTACGAATAATCATGCATTGAGGACAGGCCGTGGTAAAAGAGCGTAGAACCGAACTGGTGCAGGGATTTCGCCACTCCGTTCCCTATATTAATGCCCACCGTGGCAAGACATTTGTCATTATGCTCGGCGGTGAAGCCATTGAGCATGAAAACTTTTCCAGTATTGTCAATGACATCGGCCTGCTTCATAGCCTGGGTATCCGGCTGGTGGTGGTCTACGGCGCGCGTCCGCAGATCGACGCGAATCTCGCCGAACACAACCATGAGCCGATTTACCACAAACATACCCGCGTTACCGACGCGAAAACCCTTGAGCTGGTTAAGCAAGCCGCCGGGTTGTTGCAACTGGATATCACCGCACGTTTGTCGATGAGCCTCAACAATACGCCGCTCCAAGGCGCGCATATTAATGTCGTTAGCGGCAATTTTATTATCTCTCAGCCTCTGGGCGTGGATGATGGTGTCGACTACTGCCACAGCGGCCGTATTCGTCGTATTGATGAAGAGGCGATTAACCGCCAGCTTGCCAGCGGCGCGATTGTGCTGATGGGGCCGGTGGCAGTTTCGGTCACTGGCGAAAGTTTTAATCTGACCTCGGAAGAGATTGCCACTCAGCTTGCGATCAAACTGAAAGCGGAAAAGATGATCGGATTTTGTTCGTCGCAAGGTGTGATGAATGATGAAGGCGAAATTGTTTCTGAGCTGTTCCCAAATGAAGCGCAGGCGCGCGTCGAGACGCTGGAAGCACGTGGCGATTACCACTCCGGCACCGTACGTTTCCTGCGTGGCGCGGTCAAAGCCTGCCGCAGCGGTGTGCGCCGCAGCCATTTAATCAGCTACCAGGAAGACGGCGCGCTGTTGCAGGAACTCTTCTCACGCGACGGTATCGGTACGCAAATTGTGATGGAAAGCGCCGAGCAGATCCGCCGCGCCACTATCAACGATATCGGCGGGATCCTGGAACTTATCCGCCCGCTGGAACAGCAAGGGATCCTGGTACGCCGCTCGCGCGAACAACTGGAGATGGAGATCGACAAGTTCACGATCATCGAGCGCGATAACCTGACCATCGCCTGTGCGGCGCTTTACCCTTTCCCGGAAGAGAAAATTGGGGAGATGGCCTGTGTCGCGGTTCATCCCGATTACCGCAGCTCATCGCGCGGCGAAGTGCTGCTGGAGCGCATTGCCGCTCAGGCGAAGCAAATGGGGTTGAGCAAACTGTTTGTGCTGACCACCCGCAGCATTCACTGGTTCCAGGAGCGCGGTTTCACGCCAGTGGATATTGATTCCCTGCCGGAAACCAAAAAAGAGATGTACAACTACCAGCGCCGGTCAAAAGTGCTGATGGCCGATCTCACCTGAGCTTTCGCCCCCGCCTTCTGCGGGGGCTTTTTACATCCAGGAACGAAAGAGTGAATCCAGCCCGCTGCGCCGTTCAGTGCGCGTCGCGATCGCCTGCCCCAGCACGCGTTCGTCGGCATACACCGACAAGCGATTACGGGCGCGAGTAATCGCGGTATAAACCAGTTCACGCGTCACCACCGGTGCAATCTGCCCCGGAAGGATCAGCGCGGCATGATCAAACTCCGACCCCTGCGATTTATGCACCGTCATCGCCCACGCGGTGTCATGCTCCGGCAAACGGCTTGGCAATACCGGTTTGATTTCACCGTCCGGCATCGGGAACCAGACGCGGATCCCCTGCCCTTGATCCAGCGCGATGCCGATATCGCCGTTAAACAACCCCAGCGCCGAATCGTTACGCGAAATCATTACCGGTCGCCCGTGATACCAGCGCGAATGCGCCAGCCGGGTAATCTGGTGCTGACGAACCAGCGCCAGTTCAAGCCGCTCATTCAGCCCGCTGACGCCAAACGGCCCTTCACGCAAGGCGCAGAGCAGCTGATATTCGCCAAAGGCGGCAATCACCTCTTTCGGCCCGGCGTGGCTTCGCACCAATGAGAGAAAGCGCGCGTAACCCGCCAGCGCATCGTCAATCATGCCCTGATACTCTTCCGCGCTGTTCAGGGGTTTACGCTCAATGTCCGCAAAGCCCTGGCTGAATACCGCTTGCATCGCGCGTTTATCGCCCCGGTTGACGGCGGCGGCGAGCTGGCCAATCCCGGAATCACTGCCAAAGCGGTAGCTTTTTTGCAGCAAACAGAGACTATCGCGCAAGCTGCCTGCCTCGGCGATACCTTCGGGAACCTGAGCGCCCGTCAGACGCGACAATTGCGCTGCGCGTTCAGCGCTATACCCGGCATTGACCCACGCGCAGATATCGCCCAGCACCGCGCCGGCCTCCACCGAGGCCAGTTGATCGCGATCGCCGAGGAAAATGACCCGGGCGCGTGAAGGCAGCGCATCAATCAAGCGGGACATCATGGGTAAGTCGATCATTGATGCTTCATCGACGACCAGCACATCCAGATGCAACGGGTTACCCGCATGGTGACGCATGCGCTGGCTGCCGGGCTGCGCGCCAAGCAACCGGTGCAGCGTGCTGGCTTCATCCGGCAACATCGCTTTTTGTCGGGCATCCAGTTGCAACTGGCGTAGCGCACTGCCCAGCGATTCGGTCAGGCGCGCGGCAGCTTTACCGGTTGGCGCGGCAAGGCAAATTCGGCACTTGTCGCCGTCCACCATCTGCACCAGCGCGGCAAGCAGTTTCGCCACGGTTGTGGTTTTGCCGGTTCCTGGACCACCGGAAATCACCGAAATCCGCCGCGTAAGCGCCACGGCAGCGGCCACTTTTTGCCAGTTGATTTCAGTTTCCGACGAGGAGGGAAATAGCGTCTCCAGCGTCTGCTCCATTCGCGTTTCATCAACATCCTGCAGTGGCGCTTGTGCGGCAAAAAACGCGGCAACCCGCCGCTCATGACACCACATGCGGTTCAGGTAGAGGCGAGAATCGGTGAGGATCATCGGCGTCGCGGCTTCACATTCGCTCACTGCGGGCGAACGCAGCAAGACGTTACGCCAGTCATCCGGGTTGCCCGCGAGGGCGAATAACTCGCTAAACAGCGGTGAGTCGTTACCGTATGTCTCAGGCGTAAGACGCGCGAGCGGCAGGCATACGTGCCCTTCACCAGTATCATGGCTGAGCAGCGCTGCAGCCAGCATCACGGCGGGTTCCTGTTCCGTGGCGACCGTCAGCGCAAACTGCACATCCAGCGCACGCAGCAACTTCTGCTCCACCGCTTCCTGTAGCAAACTTTGCATACTCATGGCGCAACCTCCGGCGCAACGCCTGCGAACAGGTCGTCCATTTGTGTAATTAATTCAACATCAGGCCGGATAGTGAAAATCCCCTGTTGTGGGTTTTGCGCATCCACGCCACGCAGGAACAGATAAATCACGCCGCCGAAATGGCGTTCGTAGTCATACCCTGTAATGCGATGACGCAAAAAGCGGTGCAATGCCAGGCTGTAAAGCTGGTACTGCAAGTCATAACGGTGCGACTGCATCGCCGCCGCCATGGCTGCTTGCGTATAGGCTTCTGCGCTCTCGCCCAGCCAGTTGGATTTGTAATCCAGCAGGTAATAGCGCCCGTTGTGGCGAAACACCAGGTCGATAAAGCCTTTCAACATGCCGCGCACATCGCGGAAATCGAGCGGCGGGCAGCCAGCCGAGAGCGGATCATAACGCCGGATAAGTTCATCCAGCGCCTCCGCGCTCAGCGTGGCGCTAATCGGCAGGTAAAACTCCATCTCCACCTGTTTTTCTTTGTTCGTCAGCTGGCTCAGCGAGATGCCTGTTTGCGCCAGCGGCACATGCAGCACGGTTTCCAGCCAGCGGCTTAGCACCGGCTGCCAGTGTGCTTCGTAACCGCCCGCCAGTAGTTTCTCTGCAACCCAGGTGTCAGCTATCGGCTGCGTAAAATCCAGATCCTCAAACAAGCTGTGCAAAAATGTCCCCGGTGCCGCGCCGCGCGGAAACTGATGCGGCGTTAATACCGGCTCCTGCAACGCTTCTCGCTCTCCGGCTGCGTCAATATCCAGACGCGGCAGCAGATCCTGAGCGATGCCATGAGCACGCTGCTGCAATCCGGAATAGCTGGTGACACGCCAGTCATCGCTGATGCGCCGCGTGATTTCACGCACGCTCAGCGTCGGTGGTTCCGTTTGCGGTAGCTGCCAGCGCCCGGCGTCCGGCAGAGAAGGAATGCAAAGGGCAATATCGTCATTGCACAGTTGCTGCAAAACGTTACGCAACGCGGCGGCATCCAGCGCTTCGCCTTTCTGCAAAAGCCGCCCCAGCGCGCTCTGGTGAAAATCACTGGCTCCGGCTTTTTCGCCACGGCGACGAAACAGCGGGGCAACCCCCAGGCTGCAATGCCAGACAGAACGCGTCAACGCCACGTACAGCAAACGCAGGTCTTCGGCCAGACGCTCTGCTTCCGCCAGCGCGACACTCTCTTCGGCATGGCTGAGATCGAGCACGGCGGCAAAGGAGTCACGATCGTGGTAAAAGCCCTGATCCTGAATGCGGAAATTGGCGATAAACGGCAGCCAGACCAGCGGATACTCCAGCCCTTTCGATTTGTGGATGGTGACAATCTGCACGAGGTGTTTATCGCTCTCCAGCCGCAATTGCTCGCTTGATGCATTAGCGTTCGGCTCGGCAATACGCTGCGCCAGCCAGCGGGTAAGTGCGTGTTCACTTTCCAGTTGCGTCCCCGCCTCCTGCAACAACTCGCTGATGTGCAGGATATCCGTCAGCCGTCGTTCACCGCCGGGGGTCGCCAGCAAGTTTTCCGCCACTTGTCGCGCACTCATCAGTCTGCGCAACATCGCCATCACACCGCGTTTTTGCCACAGCTCGCGATAGCCAGAAAACTCTTCAACAATCTCATCCCACGCCAGCTCATTCTGGTTGAGCGCATCAATATCCAGCGCAGTAAGCCCCAGCAAGGAGGTCGCCAGCGCACTGCGCAGCGTACTTTCGCGCTCCGGCGCCAGCACCGCCTGCAATAGCCACAGCAACTCCTGCGCTTCAGGTGTTTCAAAAACGCTGTCGCGGTTGGAAAGATACACAGACGGAATATTCAGTAACGTCAGCGCATCGCGAATAAGTGAGGCTTCATGGCGGCTGCGCACCAGCACGGTAATATCCGAGGCTTTTACCGGCCGCGCGTTTTCCCCTTCATACAGCAGCGCTTCGCCCCGCAGCCCGGCGCTCAGCCAGTCGCGGATTTGCGCTGCGCATAACTGCGCCATAAATCCCTGATAATCCCCGACGCTTACGCCGTCGCCCTCCATCAGCCACAGCTTCATCGCTGGCTGTGTTTCCCCCTGATACGCAAAACGTAAACCTGCGTTTTTGGCGGCGGGTTTTACCGGCTGGAACGGGATCTGACGGAACATGAAAGCGTCGTCCATCCGGCTGAAGAGCTGGTTGACGCTGGCAATCATGCCAGGCGACGAGCGCCAGTTGGTATCCAGCGTATAGCGGGCACTCACTTCATCGCGCGCTTTCATATACGTGAAAATATCCGCGCCGCGAAATGCGTAAATGGCCTGCTTTGGATCGCCAATCAGCAATAAACCGCAATCCGGCTGTTTCAACCAGATGCGGCTAAAAATACGGTACTGCTGCGGGTCGGTATCCTGAAACTCATCGATCATCGCAACCGGGAAACGGGTGCGGATTGCCGCGGCCAACGCTTCGCCGCTCGGGCTTCGCAGGGCATCATCAAGGCGGCTGAGCATGTCATCAAAGCCCAGTTCGCCGCGCCGACGTTTCTCTTTTGCCACCGTTTCACGAATCTCACGCATCGCGCTGGTCAGCACCAGATCGTTAAGCGTCAATGACTGCGCCAGCAAGTTTTCAATGGCGACGAAAAGCGGGTGTTCTGGCACAACGCCGTCAGGTTTTGTGCGTTCAGTAAGAAAGGACTGAGTGAATTTTTCCAGCGCGTCCGGCAACAGGTAACTGCGGGTCTCTTCCTGCGCCCAGGTGGAGATTTTCTCGATCCATTTCGCCTGGTTGCCACGGTTAAATTTACGTCGGTCAATACCGGAGTTTTCGAGCAGTGGCTCGATTTCATTGACGCAAGCGCTCCACTGACGCTTCACCTCACCAATCTGCGCAATAATTTGCTGATGGCGCGAGGCCAGCGTTTCGTCTGCTGCGGGCGGCGTTTTAATTTGCGGCGCTTCCCCTTGCAGATAACGATCGATCGCTTTCAGCAGATCCTGCGGTCCTTTCCACGAAGCATGGATAACTTCAGCAATTTCACGCGCTAGCGGGTAGCAGTGACGACGCCAGAAATCCGCACAGGCCTGGTAACGCAGCAGCGACTCATCTTCCAGCAGTTGCAGTTCAAACAGCATGCCGGATTCGAAGGCATTGAGGCTCAGCATGCGCTGGCAAAAACCGTGGATCGTAAAGATTGCCGCTTCGTCCATTTGCCGCTCTGCCAGCAGCAGCCACTGCGCCGCCTGTTGCTTATCGGCAATCTCGTCCAGCAGGCGTGCGTACAGCGGGTTATCGCTCGTTTCGCGCAGGCAAGCAATGCGCAACTCATGGATGTTACTGCGAATGCGGCCGCGCAGCTCTTCTGTCGCGGCCTCGGTGAAAGTCACCACCAGTAGTTCTTCAACGCTGAGTGGGCGCGGGTAGGCGGCGCTGCTGCCTAACCCTAATAGCAGCCGCAAATAGAGCGCGGCAATGGTAAAGGTTTTACCGGTACCCGCCGAGGCTTCAATCAGGCGCTCGCCGGTGAGCGGCAAGCGCAGGGGATCAAGGGTCTCAGCGGTCGTTTCTCTCATCTTTCTCGGTCATCTTCGGTAAGGTTTGCTGCAACGCGCTGGTGCTATCCCAGACCTTCCAGCCTTGCGGGCGGGCATAATCTGCTTTACCGCTCTGGCTACCGGAGATCTGCGACAGGATCGCCATACCTTGCGGCTCTACCACCGCCTGATGGAAGAAATCGGCAAGTTTTTGCGGCGTCAGCAGTTTTATCTGAGCGACTACTTTATCACGCGAATCGAAGCGCATATTGCCACGATCAAAATCTTTGCTGAGTTTGGAAGCTTCTTCACCTAACGTTTGCGGCGCTTGCGTAAGTTGCGCGATGACGCCCTGCTGAAGCTGCGCAAACTCTTCCGGCTTCATTGCCCGTAATTTCGCTTCTGCGGTGGGGAAGAAAGCCTTGTAGCGCTCCCAGAGATAGGCTGGCTGCTTATCATTGCTTTGCAACAAGAACCCCATACCCCACTGGCGACCTACGCTCATAGGGAAGGCGAACACGGCATAACCCAGTTGTTCTTCTGTACGCAGTTGGTTATAGAACCACGGCTGCACGATTTGCCCTAACATCGCGCTGTATGCCGAACTGCTGAACTCATCAAAACCGGTAGGTACGAACACCGCCGCGAGTGCGGAGTCCGTACTGTTGCCCGCTTTTTCAAAGCTCACATTCTGCTGCTTGTCCACCACGACGTTCTGGTTTCGGCACCACACCGTACCGTTAGCGCCAAGCTGTTTTTGCACGTCATGAGCGAGGTCTTTCGTCTGCTGTTCGCTCAGGTTACCCACCACCAGGAATTCCGGACGCGCATTATCTTTCAGCGCATCGCGGTAGTGCAAAATATCCTGCAAGGTAATAGACGGCAGCAGTGCGCGACGCTCTTCACGCTGGAAATAAGGCACCTGTGACAACATCTGGATCGGCATAATTGCCTGATCGAACGCTTTACCTTTTTCGGCAGAATCCATCATCTGCGCATACCAGGATTTGGCCTGGGCAAGCTGTTCTTCCGTCGGCGTATAGCTGAAATAACCCGCCAGCAGTGCCTGGAAAAGCTGCGGCAAACGCTGGGTATAACCGTTGGCGTTGAGCATCAACCCGTTATTGGCGTTGGTGGAAAAACTGATGCCACCGACCGCCGCCTGATTGCTGAGCTGATCGAGTGCCAGCCCCGCCAGATAATCATTAAGGGCAAATATCACCTGGTTTTTTGCGCTATCCATCGCCTGCGGGTTACGCAGCACCACGCTGACATCCGCTTTGGGCTCATTGGCGAAATACTGGCTTGGCATATACACCACGCGCAGCGTCGGCTCATCGACAATCAATTCAGGGTGTTCGTACTGCTTCGCCGGTTTTATCAGCGAGAAGTCATCGGGAATATAGGGATTTAACTCCGGGAATTTCAGCGCAATACGGCTCCGGCGCGTCTGCCAGTCGGCATAGGTTTCCGGCGTGATTTTATTCACCTGGTAAGGCGCTTCAACAAAATAGGCCGTTTTATTGTGTGGTTCATCCGGGCTGATGTACCAGATACGCGCATTTTGCGGCGTCATCTCATCAAGACGCGCCTGTACCGCTTTGGCATCGAACCGATCGGCAATGTTCACCGAATCCAGCGTATGGGCGACAGGTACGCGGATCATGGTATCCGCCAGCCACTCGACGTAATCCATATCGCGGGTAATAGAGGGATAGCGGAAATCGAGATCGAGAATATGTGCCAGCTCGTCGAAATAGCGTTTATCAACGCCTTTTTCGCGCAGCAGTTGCAGATAGCTGAAAATAGCAGCCACGACTTCATCACGATTGGCCTGGCCTTTATCGGTCAACGTTGCAGAGATGGCGAGCACGCCACTGTTGCCGTTCACTACCGGATCGGAATCACCGCGAATACCTTCTACCAACCCCTGACTTTGCAGCCAGTCCGAGAGCGTGCCCGGGCTGCGGTTACCAATTAAGTAGGTTATAAGCTCGTCCGTTTTACTGCGAAAAGCGGCGGTATTGTTATCGATACGAAATTCCACACGCAGCACTTTACGCGGCACCGCCGGGACATAATGGATAATGATGCCTTTCTGCGCATCGGTCACCACGGGAACCGTGATGTCCGGCTTGTCGATATTCTTATTCGGCACACGGCCATACGTTTCGACAGCAATTTTCGCCAGATCCGCTAATGGGCGGTTACTGTAGATCACCGCTTTCATCAGGTTGGCCGAATAGTATTTATCGCGAAATGCCAGCAGCGCGGCATGAACAGGGCTGCCCGGCTTATCGCTGAGGGTTTCGAGATTACCGCCGGAGAAGCGCGCGCCGGGGTGCGCCGGATTGATGGTTTCCGCGCTGACCTGCGCCATACGCATACCGTCACGCGTGCGGGCCATTGTCAGCTCGGCGTTGACCGCGTTGCGCTCACGTTCACCATATTTTTTATCCAGCATGGGGGCGGCAATGGCATCGGCTAAGCGATCAACAGCCCCTTCCAGCGCATTGTTCTCCACTTCCAGATAATAAGCGGTGCGATAAGGCGCGGTGCTGGCATTGTGGCTGCCGCCATGCAGTTTCAGGAATTCGGCCAGGCTATCGGGCTGAGGGTATTTTTTGGAACCCATCAGTGTCATGTGCTCAAGATAGTGAGCAAGGCCGGGATGCGCATCCGGATCTTCAAGCGAGCCGACCGGCACCACCAGCGCGGAGAGCGATTTTACCGCCTGCGCGTCGGACACCAGCAACACAACCATGCCGTTATCAAGGCGTATCGCCTGATATTGCCGGGTATCTTTGTCGCTCTTACGGATAGTTTCCTGAACAGGTTGCCAACCGTTGTCTGCCTGACTGAATGAAGCCCAGAGGGCAAAAAACAGGACGAAAGCTTTGAACCAGGTGCTGCGGGGCATTCACGAACCTCATCATTAACTTTTCCGGCTCGCCCAGGGAGAATGGAGAAAGCCGGGTAAACCTGTGCTGGCTGAGCCAGCACTCTTGTTATATCAGTCCGTGACCGTCGCGCATGATAATGGATGCAACCATTTCGCGCAATTTTTATACAATCAATCGGACTGGTTGTGTCGATAAAGCGGTAACAGAAAACGCTGCGCTTGTTTGGTAATTTCAGCGTAGTACTCAGGTTCAAGGGTTCGCCACAGGCGCTGATACCAGACATCATCGCCTTCACCGCGCACCACCATGTTGCCTTCGTACGCCTGCAGGAATTTACTCTGCGCTTTTTGTAACGTCTCTTCGTCCTTTAACATGGCATCATTTGCCGCGTCATAACAGACTTTTATCCATGCGCCGCCGCTTTCCGGCAATAGCAGGAGCGGTTTAACCATGCCTTCCCGATAACCTTCAATCAGCGTTGCCAGATATTCCCGCGCCTTATCAGCGGGTAGCGGGGGAAAACACCATTTACCCTCTTTGCGCACGAACAAGCGGCTGGTGCCGGTGCCACCGCTGGCACAATAGACAAGATGTTCCAGCCAAAGTTGCAGGCCTTGCGAAACGCTCAACAAGGCCGGACGCCAGCGCAATAGCCCGTCTGGCTGCACACGCGGCAGCCATCCGGTGAGATGAACGCCTGCACAATGTAAGTCAATTTCAAGGCTGTCAGAAGGCTGGCGATATTCAATAACGCGGTCAGCCAGCTCCTGCATCTCCTGACATTGGGTTTCCCAGATGATTTCGCCAAACGCCCCATAAGGCAGTACGCCAGCCGCGCGGTAGCGGCGAAACAGCTTCTCTGCGTCTTGCTCTTCAACCAGCGTATTTAATATCTCCTGATTGAGTTGGTAACGGCTGAGGCCATCAAGGATAAACGGCTCTGCATCCGGGATTTCACTCTCTTCCGGGCGGAAATTAACGCGCAGGCGCATCTGGAAAAAAGCGCGCACCGGATGCGCCCAAAAACGCTGGAGCTGATCAAATGTGAGCGTTTCAAGCGGCACGTCATCCAGCGATTGAATAAACTCGGCATGCGCCTGCCCCTGCGAACTCGCGGCAGGTAGCCAGTCGCGGACATAACTTTGCCACTCATCAGCCGTATAGTTTGCCGGATCAAACGGCATACGCGTATGCAGATGCGTAATATGTGCCTTTACCCGCTGCTCGCTTTCATCGCAATTAAGCAAGGCATCGCCTGGCAAGTAGTGGCTCTGCCCAATGTAATCCACCAGTTCCTGTACCAACACCGAGGGAAAACGCTCTTTGTTATCCTGGATAGACCGGCCGATATAGCTGATATAGAGCTGCTGTTGCGCTGAGTTAAGCGCTTCGAGGAACAAGTAGCGGTCATCATCCCGACGGCTGCGGTCGCCTCGCTGCGGTTTCTGGCTCATCAGGTCAAACCCCAGCGGAGGCAGTGCGCGCGGGTAGACACCATCGTTCATGCCCAGCAAGCAGACCACTTTAAACGGAATAGAGCGCATCGGCATCAGGGTGCAGATATTCACAGGCCCTGCGAGGAAACGCTGACTGATACGTTCCTGATCGAGGCGCTGAGCCAGCTCGTCACGCAGTAGCGAAAGCGGGATCGCGTCGTGGTAATTTGCACCAATACCCTGCGCGATAATGTCCTGCCACTGCTGTTCAATCAGCGCCAGCGCGGCTTCTGTATCCTGGTCTGGCATGAAAAAGTCATTAAGCATGTCGCGGCAAACCGGGAGCCACTCTTCCAGCGGTCGCGCCTCAGACAAGCCGCGACGCCAGATATTAAGCTGCATCAACAGCTCCGCCAGGTGGCCAACTAACTCGGCGATAAGCCCGCTGGATTCGTCATACGGTAAAATCGACTGCCACTCACCCTGGCGGCTTTCCATCGCATAACCGAGCAGCATTCGCGTCAGGCCAAATTGCCAGGTGTGCTGCCCGGTCGGGGGTAATTCAAGCTCGCGAACGTTGTCGTCGTCCATTCCCCAGCGAATGCCGGACTCATTGACCCATAAACGCAGGTAACGCAGCCCCTCTTCATTGATGTTGAAACGCGCCGCCAGCACCGGAACATCCAGCAGCGCCAGCACATCTTCACTCACAAAGCGGCTGTCCGGCAGGGAGAGCAAACTGAGAAAGGCCTGCAGCGCCGGATGAGCCTGCCGCGCGCGGCGGTCGGAAATAGCATAGGGAAGATAACGCTCACCAGTGGCGCTCCCGAAAACCGCCTGAATATACGGGCTGTAGCTGTCGATATCGGCGACCATGACCACGATATCGCGAGGCGTCAGTTCAGGATCCTCTTCCAGCATCGTAAGCAGCCGGTCATGCAGGATCTCTACTTCTCGCTGCGGGCTGTGGCAGATATGCACCGTTACGCTGCGATCGTTGGGATCAAGCAGACGTTTTTTATCACTGCGGGAAAACTCTTCTGCCGTTACGCCCGCCACCGCACCATTTTGCAGTTCCAGGATGTCGTACTTCAGATTTTGCAGCAGCGAGCCGGGCGTAATGTCGACGAAAGCATCCAGCTCTTCATAGCGCTCCATGCCCGCCAGCAGGAAAATGTTGTCCCGTCCCAGCTTGCCCCATGAAGCCAGCAAAGGGTTACCAACATCCTGCTCGCCATCGGCATTGAACAGACCTTCGGCATTTTGCGTATCACGGAACAGCGGAAACTGTCGGTTTTCCCGGTGATGCCGACGATTACGGGTGATCAGTTTCGCCAGAAACGCCGGATCTTTAATGTCGCCCCAGTAGTAACGGCAGGGATTCGTAAACAAAAGATGGACATCAATATGCTTACCCAGCGCCTGAAGCGCTTGCAAATAAATGGGCGGCAGCGCGGAAATCCCACAAATAAAGACGCGCGAAGGCAAACCGGCGGGCCGCTGCTCAGCCGATTCAAGCTTATCGATAAAACGCTGGTAGAGGTTGGCACGATGCCAGTGTGGCTGCCCCAGCGCCGCGGTATGTTCCACCAATGCACGCCATAGCGGTGCTTGCCAGCGCTGCGCTTCATCCAGCCCGTCGATCTGTTCACCCGCTTCCCATCGTGTTAGCCATTCCGGGCGGTAAACCAGATATTGATCGTAGAGATCCGCCACGCGTGAAGAGAGCTGGAAGAGTTTACGCTTGTCATCGTCGTCATTCAGATAATGGCGCAGCATGGTGAACGCATCTTGCTCCAGCATGTCGGGCAATAGCGACATCAGCTTCCAGCTCATACTCTGTTTGTTAAATGCGCTCTCTTTCGGAATGCCGTCCAGTACGGTGACGAACATTTCCCAGATAAAACTCGCAGGTAGCGGGAAGGTAATATTGGCGGCAATACTAAACTTCTGCGCGAGCGTCATTTGCAGCCATTGCGCCATGCCGGTGCTCTGCACCAGCACCACTTCTGGCTCAAAGGGATCGTCGAGCCTGTTATGCTCAACAATAAACTCCATCAATGCTTCCAGCACATCCAGACGATTGGAGTGGTAGACCCTTAACATAAGCGCTCCTGACTACTGACTGTTCGGGCAAAATAATCGCGTCATTTGCCCCTGCCTGCCCGCTGGCGAACTAACGGTAACGTTGATGCTGACACATCCCCCGGTGGTTGTCTGCCCCCGCTGAACCTGCCAGCCTGGCGGTAACGATGATACTTCTGGTTGCGCCTGTTCCCAGGCGTAGCGCCATAGCTGTCGCCACTGGCTGGTGGATACAAACCCCGAGGCCAGCGCACGATGATAACCGCCAAGCGCGGTAACAACCATCACCATTAACACCATAGCCAGCAGAACTTCGGTAAGGCTAAAACCCCGTTGTTTGTTTACGGCGACCGGCATAGCGCTTCCTCTTTTAGTGGACAAAAATCACTCCAGCCATGGGGCAAAAAACGTACCTGCGCCCCCTCCACGCGCCCCAGATGCCACAGCGCAGCTTCAGCATTTGCGACAATCAGCAGCGCGGCCCCATCGGTGAAAATGCGTAAGCAGCTTCGAACATTTTGCCCGGCGCTTTGCTGGCACTGTAGCGCGGGCTGGGCAGGCCAGGTTTGATGACGCGCCCACTCCATGGCTGAAGCAATTTCCGCAGCATTACGTATCCCCTGATTTTCATTGTTCACGCGCCAGATATGGCTGCTCAATTGCAGGTTTAAGCCGTGCAACATCAGGCTCCCCAACAGCAATAACAGCAAAACCAGCGCCAGTGACGACATCCCTCGTTGCCGGTTCATAAGTTGTACCCGATCACGCTTAAATCAGCGGTAAAGGGTTGCCCGGCATTGCCCGGAACACGAGCCGAGAGCGTGATCGCAAGCTGTGGTGCAAACCCCGGTCTCTGATGCTGAGCGACATGAAAACGCTCAATACTCATTTGGGCAGGATCGGTGATTTTTTCCCAGCCCCGGCCACTGCAGGATGTGGCTCCGCGCATGATTTCCAGCGCACCACTTTGCAGCCGAAAGCCGGTTTGTTCCGGTTCGCTGCTTCCCGATGACTCCCAGCGTCCATTGCTGTTGGCGTCCCACTGAGCAATAACACAGTCGCCAGTGCTATTGATAACCAGCGGCTGGCCGCTACAGCTACCATTGCAATATCCCGCTCGCTGGAGATGTTTTGCGATGCCGCGCAGTTGCAGCCAGAGATCGTCTTCCACCGTCTGGATACGGGTGTGCTGCGTTACCGCCAGCTGTAGCGCCGGTAAAAAACGGGCAGACTCCAGTAACAGCACGCTGCCAATTGCCATCGCCAGCACGGTTTCCAACAGTGAAAACCCTTTTTGCCTGTCTAACATAGATTCTCCGCTGATGGCTGACACATTCTGATCCGCCCCCATGCTGATACCACTACCCGCCACTCCCCTGCACTGCTACGTAGCCGAATACTGCCGGGCCAGGCAGTGTTGCGCAGCCCAAAGAACCCCAGCGAAGGTGTCACATCAACCAGCGTGACGTCAGGCCAGCGAGGCTGCAGTGAGAAAGCATTCTGTGCAGCGCAGTTTTGCGACGGCGAATTCACCAGGCACCAGTGTTCGCCGTCACGAATGCCATATACCAGCTGTGAACGGTTGTGCCAGTTGGCATCATCGCGCAGACGCTCAAGCAAATGCCGCACCTGCAACGCGGTTTGCCACAACCGCTGCTGCGCCTGCCAACTCTGCCAGCCAGAGATTCCCGCTCCGCTCAGGATAACTATCAGCACCATTGCAACGAGGGTTTCAATCAGGGTGAAGCCATCTTCTTTTTTCATGGCGGCAGTGTGTCCTCACTACGCATTTAGGTCGAGGTACAAACAGAGAGGTTACGAGGCAGCACGAAAGAAATGCACTATGTTGCAGTGAGTTGCAGGCGGGGTGGAAGCAGGGCCGAAGAAACGATTATCGGGTAAAAAAAACCGGTACGTTGCCGCACCGGTTATGACATGTTGGTAGAAGTCAGATAGCGACAGGCGCTTTGATGGCCGGATGCGGATCGTAACCTTCGATTTCGAAGTCTTCGAAACGGTAGTCAAAAAGCGACTCAGGCTTACGTTTGATAACCAGTTTCGGCAGCGCGCGCGGTTCACGGCTTAATTGCAGACGCGTTTGTTCCAGGTGATTGATGTAAAGGTGGGTGTCGCCACCGGTCCAGACAAAATCGCCCGGTTGCAGATCGCACTGCTGAGCCATCATATGCACCAGCAGCGCATAGCTGGCGATGTTGAATGGCAGACCAAGGAACACGTCGCAGGAGCGTTGGTAGAGCTGGCAGGAGAGCTTGCCGTCCGCCACGTAGAACTGGAAGAACGCGTGGCAAGGGGCCAGCGCCATTTTGTCCAGCTCACCCACGTTCCACGCGGAGACAATAATGCGGCGTGAATCCGGGTCGTTTTTCAGCTGGTTAATCACTGTTGTGATCTGGTCGATATGGCGGCCGTCAGGCGTAGGCCACGCGCGCCACTGTTTGCCGTAAACCGGGCCAAGATTGCCCTCTTCGTCGGCCCATTCGTCCCAGATGGTGACTTTGTTTTCGCGCAGATAGACAATATTGGTGTCGCCCTGCAGGAACCACAGCAGCTCATGAATAATTGAACGCAAATGGCAGCGCTTGGTGGTCACCAGCGGAAAGCCGTCCTGCAGATTAAAACGCATCTGATGGCCAAAAATAGACAGCGTGCCTGTCCCGGTGCGGTCGTTTTTCGGGGTGCCTTCATTCAGCACCTTTTGCATCAATTCTAAATACTGTTTCATGGTTCCTCAGGAAACGTGTTGCGGCGAACGATGGCGGTACGCCCAAATCATCATGATTGCGCCTGCAACGATCATCGGAATGGAGAGGATCTGCCCCATGCTGATGTATTGCACCCACTCGCCGGTAAACTGCGCGTCGGGCTGGCGGAAGAACTCAACGATGATACGGAACGCGCCGTAGCCAATCAGGAACAAGCCGGAGACCGCGCCCGTCGGGCGAGGTTTGCGAATAAACAAGTTAAGGATGATAAACAGCACAATGCCTTCCAGCGCCAGCTCGTAAAGCTGAGACATATGGCGCGGCAACATGCCGTAAGTATCAAAAAGCGATTGCCACTCCGGATGTGAAGGCAGCAACGCCATATCTTCCGCGCGTGAGCCAGGGAACAGCATGGTATAGGGGAATGACGGATCAACACGTCCCCACAGCTCACCGTTGATAAAGTTACCCAGGCGCCCTGCGCCAAGGCCAAACGGGATCAGCGGCGCAATAAAATCAGAAACCTGGAAGAAGCTGCGTTTGGTGCGTCTGGCGAAGATAATCATCACCACAATCACGCCAATCAAACCGCCGTGGAAAGACATGCCCCCGTCCCATACGCGGAACAGATAAAGCGGATCGTCCAGGAAAACCGGGAAGTTGTAGAACAGCACATAGCCGAGACGGCCGCCGAGGAAAACACCGAGAAAGCCCGCGTAAAGCAGGTTTTCAACTTCGTTTTTTGTCCAGCCACTGCCCGGACGATTCGCCCGGCGCGTTGCCAGCCACATCGCAAAAACGAAGCCCACCAGGTACATTAATCCGTACCAGTGGAGAGAAACCGGTCCAATGGAAAAAATCACCGGATCAAAGTCCGGAAAATGCAGATAGCCACTGTTCATCTGTCACCACAACTTGTTGTTATTCCGCCGAAAGTGGACAGCGGTTCACCTACGCGACCGCAATTGCTGGCCGCTCCAAAGCTGCGAATCATAGCATAAGGCACCGCGAGCGGGTGGCGGCGAAGTTGTAAAAGTTATGTATATCCCTGAGCCAGCTAAATTCCGCCGCGAATCAGGCCGCCCAGCCCACGGCGTTCCATAAATGCGGCAATTTGATGACGCACTTCTGTTGCCAGTTGCGCATCCAGCGTACGTCTCGCCAGCGTTTGCGCCTCTTCACAGTCAATGCGCCGCAGCAAATATTTAATGCGCGCTACTGAGCGTCCGTTCATGGAAAGATGGCGGTATCCCAGACCAATAAGCACGGCGACGCACATCGGATCACCGGCCATTTCGCCGCACAAACGGATATCAATGCCTAAGCGTTCTGCTTCACTGGCAATCATCGCCAGCGCCCGCAGCACCGCCGGGTGCAAGCTGTCGTACATATTTGCTACACGGGTATTGTTACGATCGACGGCCAGGATGTATTGCGTCAGGTCGTTGGTACCAACCGAGATAAAATCGACGCGGTTCGCCAGGTGCGACAACATAAACACCATTGACGGCACTTCCAGCATCACCCCGATACGCGGTTTAGGAATGGCGTAACCAATCATCTCTTCGACTTCACGACCGGCGCGTTCAATCAGTCTGCGCGCTTCATCGATTTCGTCGATGCTGGTGATCATCGGCAACAGAATGCTGAGATTCCCGGTAGCCGCATTGGCGCGCAGCATGGCGCGCACCTGCACCAGGAAGATTTCCGGCTGGTCGAGGGTAATCCGAATACCGCGCCAGCCAAGGCAGGGGTTCTCTTCGCTGATGGGCATATAGGGCAGTTGCTTATCCGCGCCGACATCCAGCGTACGCAGCGTCACGGGCTTGTCGTTAAACATCTGCAACATGCCCTGGTATTGCGCCACCTGTTCCTCTTCGGACGGGAAACCACTTTGCAACATAAACGGGATTTCGGTGCGATAAAGCCCAATACCGTCAATGCGGCTGCCCAGTTTCTCTTCATGTTCCGGGCTTAAACCCGCGTTCAGCATCACCTTCACCCGCTCGCCGCTTTTAAGCTGCGCGGCCAGGTTCACATCATCTTCGGCAAGGCGGCTGAGTTCATTCTCTTCACTGATAAGGCGCTGGTATTCCTGCAACAGCACCGGTTCAGGATCCACCAACAACTCACCGCGATAACCGTCCACCACCAACATGCGACGTTGCAGCACGGCGGGCTGGATATCTGCCCCCATTACCGTCGGGATGCCAAGCGCACGCACCATAATTGCCGCATGCGAGTTTGACGCGCCATCGCGCACCACCACGCCCGCCAGCCTGTCGTGCGGCAGCTCTGCAAGTGTGGTGGCGGAGAGTTCCTCGGCAACCAGGATAAAGCGCTCCGGCCAGCTGTTTGGCCCCGAAATAGAGTCATCGAGGTGGAATAACAAACGCTGGCCCAGCGTGCGCAAATCCCCTGAACGCTCTTTCAGGTAGCCATCGCTGAGCGCAGCGAACTGTTCGGCAAAACGCTCAATAACGGTTTTAACCGCCCATTCCGCCACCACGCCCCTGTCGACTTCCTCAAACAGATCACGGCGCAGGCGCGCGTCGGAAAGCAGGTGCGAATAGAGATCGAAAATTGCCGCCGTCTCTTTTTGCGCCCCGGCGGCGAAACGTTTGCTGTAACGGCGAAATTCGTTGGCGGCCTCTTCCAGAGCCGCCGTGAGCCTTTCGCGCTCAAGCGAGGTATCAAGCGTCGAAGCCGGATAAACCTGCTCCATTAACGGCAGCGTTTCGTCAACCCAACCTTCAGCGATAGCAACACCAGGTGCTGCCGGTAAGGCGCGAATTCGCGTCTGCCGATACTGGCCAAACAGCGCGTTTAATTGTGACTGGGAGAGAATGGCCGCCATCTGGGTGGCGAGCGTAACCAGAAAGGACTCTTCGCTTTCATCGTACTGGCGTAGCTCACGCTGTTGTACCACCAGCACACCAAGCAACTGGCGGCGCTGAATAATAGGTACGCCAAGAAAAGCGCGAAAGCGCTCTTCTTTTACAGCGGGAATATATTTAAAACTGGGGTGTTTTTGTGCATCCGCCAGGTTGATGGGTTCCGCCAGCCTGCCTACCAGACCGACAATCCCTTGATCGAATGCGAGCGTGACGGTGCGACCACGCGGCTTTTTTAAACCGCGCGTCGCCATCAGGTAATAACAACGCCGGTCGTGATCTGCGAGATAGACCGAGCACACTTCGGTTTCCATCGCCAGACAAACGTCGGTAACCAATATTTCCAGCGCTTCATTAAGGCGTGGCGCGCTGGCGACTTTCTCAACTATTTCTCGCAGTCGGGTGAGCATAATATGGGTGGCTTAACCTCGTTTACGTCGCCAGGCAGGCGCGCTTTGCGGCTTCGGAGGCGTTTCCTGAAGCGACATCACCGCGCTTGCAAACTCTTTCATCACCCGCCGGTAGACATCGCGTTTAAACGACACTACCTGGCGAACAGGATACCAGTAGCTCACCCAACGCCAGCCATCAAATTCGGGCGTACTACTGGTCTGCATGTTGATCTCACTGTCGTTACCTATCAACTGCAAAAGAAACCATTTTTGTTTCTGGCCGATACAAACCGGCTTTGTGTCCCAACGCACCAAACGTTTCGGTAACTTGTAACGCAACCAGTTACGCGTAGAAGCAAGGATACGAACATCTTTACGACTTAAGCCCACTTCCTCGAACAGTTCCCGGTACATTGCTTGTTCCGGGGACTCGCCAGGGTTAATACCCCCTTGGGGGAACTGCCATGAGTGCTGTCCAAAGCGTCTGGCCCACATGACCTGACCTTGTCGATTACAGATTACGATTCCCACATTTGGGCGGTAGCCATCGTCATCAATCACCGGACTACCTCAAAAAAAGTCTGAATAAAGCGATTGTTTCACACTCCCGGAAAACGGTAAACCACTCTATGACAGGGATACGAACGAATAACATTTGAATAACTCACAGTAATCATCAAAGTTATAAACAGAAAGCGATGCTGACGACGGTTTTTATTCACCTTTTCTGTGGATAGAGTTGTGAAAAAGTATGGAATTACCCAGGGAAAACCCGGAACAGTCTGAATAGCCCCGTTTTACACCAAAGAAATAACATACAGCAATTCATGCAGTTAAATAGCTTTTCAACCGATAACAGCCCCATAATGTGACGATCATCACCTTAAGGATCCTGGCGCTGATGAAAGATCGAACAGAGCCGAATTTATCCACAGATTATGCCAATAAGTTAGGCACATTTTGTGCAGAATTTCGATTTTCATCGCACGTCAAGGCTGTAAATCGAAACAGTAGTGGCACTTTTCCCCAGTTATCCCACTTTTCTGTGGATAACATGGTGTAAGATCCTGTTTATTGTCAGTGACCAGATTTGGAAAACCCGGCGCACAGTTGCGCAACTCATCAAAACCCTCGTTAAATTCCTTTATAAATCATCCAGTTGCTCACGAAGGACAGAAAAAGGTACACTGCCTGGCTACGGTGCAAAACTAGCGGTTATTTTTTAGACAAAAGGTTTTTAACATGTTCGCGTTGGCTCCTTTCACTTCACCGCCTGAATCAGAAGCGCAATTGCTGGCCCAGGCGCAGCGCCTGGCGGGCTACACGCTCGGCGAACTGGCCACGCTGGCAGGCTTGCCCGTTCCGCGCGATTTAAAGCGTGATAAAGGCTGGACGGGGGTTCTGCTGGAGCTGTGGCTCGGCGCCAGCGCAGGCAGTAAGCCCGAGCAGGATTTTGCCGCGCTGGGCGTTGAGCTAAAAACCATACCGGTGGATAACCAGGGACGCCCGCTGGAGACCACGTTTGTTTGCGTGGCCCCTCTTACCGGCAACAGCGGCGTCGTGTGGGAAACCAGCCATGTGCGGCATAAGCTCAAGCGCGTCTTATGGATTCCGATTGAAGGTTCACGCGAGATCCCGGTCGCGGATCGCCGCGTCGGTTCGCCGTTGCTCTGGAGTCCCAATGCAGAAGAAGAACAGCAGTTACGGCTCGATTGGGAAGAGTTGATGGATTTGATTGTGTTAGGCCAGGTCACCCGCATTACCGCCCGTCACGGCGAAGTGCTGCAACTGCGCCCGAAGGCGGCCAACAGTAAAGCGCTAACCGAAGCCATTGGCGAACATGGCGAAACCATTCTCACGCTGCCGCGCGGTTTTTACCTGAAAAAGAACTTCACCGGCGCACTGCTGGCGCGCCATTTTTTGCTCTCACCCTATTAATTTTTTGCCTACTCCACAGCGACGCTTATAATTAGCGCTTCTTTTTTTGGCAGGACTTTATAGAGATGCTATTTGCATGGATAACCGATCCCAACGCCTGGCTCGCGCTCGGTACGCTGACGCTGCTGGAGATCGTTTTAGGGATCGACAATATTATTTTCCTCTCGCTGGTGGTCGCGAAACTGCCTACCGCGCAGCGTAATCACGCTCGTCGGTTAGGTCTGGCTGCGGCAATGATCATGCGGCTGTTACTGCTGGCATCCATTGCCTGGGTGACAAGACTGACACACCCGCTGTTCAGCGTGTTTGATCACAGCGTTTCGGCCCGCGATTTGATCTTGTTCCTCGGCGGTCTGTTCCTTATCTGGAAAGCGAGTAAAGAGATCCACGAATCGATCGAAGGCGAAGAGGAAGGATTGAAGACCAATGTGCATTCGTTCTTTGGCGCGATTGTGCAGATTATGCTGCTGGATATTATCTTCAGTCTCGACTCGGTGATCACCGCGGTGGGGCTGTCCGATCATCTGTTTATTATGATGGCGGCAGTGGTTATCGCCGTTGGCGTGATGATGTTTGCCGCGCGTCCGATTGGCGAGTTTGTTGACCGCCACCCGTCGGTCAAAATGCTGGCGCTGTCGTTTTTGATCCTCGTTGGCTTTACGCTGATTCTGGAAAGCGTCTCCATTCATGTGCCGAAAGGTTACATCTACTTCGCCATGTTCTTCTCCATTGCGGTTGAAACGCTCAACCTGATGCGAAATAAGAAGAATCCGCTGTAAACAAAACGCTTCCTCAACCGGGGAAGCGTTTTTTATCTTTGATCTGCCTTTAACAACTTTTTTCAGATTATCCTGCTTTTTCGTCTCCAGACAGCAAGTTATTACTAAACTTGTTGTCAGACGCATGCCACCAGAGGATCAGAATGATGAAGAAATGGGCAGTGATTATTTCCGCAGTGGGGTTGGCTTTCGCCGTTTCCGGATGCAGCAGTGATTACGTGATGGCGACAAAAGACGGCAGGATGATCCTGACGGACGGTAAACCGGAAATTGACGATGATACCGGGCTGGTCAGCTACCGCGATCAGCAGGGCAATAAGATGCAGATTAACCGCGATGACGTATCCCAGATTATTGAACGCTAAGAAATTGCTATAAAGGTCAGTCACCTGCTGGCCTTTATTTGATTTTTCTCTTTCCCTTTTTCCTCCCCTCTGCCATGTTTATATTCCTTTGTCAGGTCAACTGACGTTGTACTTTTAAGGAAGCCGGCTATGCAGTATCACCGTATCCCCCACAGTTCGCTTGAAATAAGCACCCTGGGGCTGGGCACTATGACGTTTGGTGAACAAAACAGCGAAGCCGACGCCCATGCACAGCTCGATTACGCCGTCAGCCAAGGCATCAACCTGATTGACGTTGCAGAGATGTACCCTGTTCCGCCACGTCCGGAAACGCAGGGTTTGACGGAAACCTATGTCGGCAACTGGCTGGCGAAACGCGGCAACCGTGAAAAACTGGTTATCGCCTCCAAAGTCAGCGGCCCAAGCCGTAACAACGACAGCGGTATTCGCCCGAACCAGGCGCTGGATCGCAAAAACATCCGCGTGGCACTGGACGATAGCTTAAAGCGCCTGCAAACCGATTATCTCGATCTTTACCAGGTACACTGGCCGCAGCGCCCGACCAACTGCTTTGGCAAGCTGGGTTACAGCTGGGTTGATAGCGCGCCGGTCGTGACGCTACTGGAAACACTGGAGGCGCTGACCGAGTGCCAGCGCGCCGGGAAAATCCGCTATATCGGCGTATCCAACGAAACGGCGTTTGGCGTGATGCGTTATCTGCAACTGGCCGAGAAGCATGAATTGCCACGCATCGTGACAATTCAGAACCCGTACAGCCTGTTAAACCGCAGCTTTGAAGTGGGTCTGGCGGAAGTGAGCCAGTATGAAGGCGTCGAGCTGCTCGCATACTCCTGCCTGGCGTTTGGGACGCTAACCGGCAAATATCTCAACGGAGCGAAACCCGCTGGCGCGCGCAACACACTGTTTAGCCGCTTTACGCGTTACAGCGGTGAGCAGGCGCAAAAAGCAGTCGCGGCGTATGTGGATATTGCGAAGCGCCACAATCTGGATCCGGCGCAAATGGCGCTGGCTTTCGTGCGGCGTCAGCCCTTCGTCGCCAGCACCCTGCTGGGCGCGACGACGATGGAGCAACTGAAAACCAACGTGGAAAGTTTGCATCTCGATCTCAGCGCAGAGGTGCTGGCTGAGATCGAAGCGGTGCATCAGGTTTACACCTACCCGGCACCGTAACGGTTAACGGTTAACGGCGGCGCTGCCAGATCCACAGCGCCGCAATCGCCAGCGCGAAAATCACGCCAAAGCCAACGCCGGTGCCAATTACCGGCACACCCGCTTTCACCGCCAGCGAGTACAGACCGAGCATCAGCAGCATGGCCATGTTTTCGCCGAGGTTCTGCACCGCAATCGCGTTACCCGCGCCAACGGATTCTTTGCCAATGGCTTGCAACAGCGCATTCAGCGGCACCACAAAGAAACCGCCCAACATGCCGATCAACATCAGTACGCCGTAGGCTGGCAGTAACGCGTGTTGCAAGGAAAACAGCACCACCGCCACGCCAATGAGAATGCCGGCAGGCATACATCGCGCCACGGTTTCCAGCGTCACCAGCTTCGCCGCCAGCCCGGCACCGGCAACAATCCCCACGGCGACCATCGCGTTAAGATACGTTGGTGTCGCGTTATCGGTGATCCCGAGCGCCACCGGCACCCACAGCACCAACAGGAAACGCAGCGTCACGCCTGCGCCCCAGAACAGGCTGGTGCCGACCAGTGAGAAGCGCGTTTCACCGTTGCGCCACAGGCTTTTACAGGCGTTGAAGAAGCTGGATGTCATCGGTGTAAAGCGCCAGGATTGCCCCGAACGCGCAGCAGGCAACTTCGGGATCAGCAGATTGGCGATCACCGCTCCGGCATACACCAGCGCACAAACAGCAAGCGCCGCCAGCACATGCCAGTCGGCCAGCACACCGCCAGCCATTGAGCCGAGTAAAATGGCAGCAATGGTCGACGACTCCATCAGACCATTCGCTTTCACCAGCTTATCGCCGGTCGTGATTTCGCCAAGGATGCCGTACTTCGCCGGGGAATAGGCTGCCGCGCCCACACCTACCAGCAAATAGCCAACAAAGGGATTGATGCCGACGCAAATACTCGCCGCGCCAATCAGTTTCAGGCCGTTGGCAAACATCATCACCCGCCCCTTGGCGAAGCTGTCGGCGACCTGCCCGACAAAGGGCGCGAAAAGAATGTAAGCGCCCACAAACACCATCTGCAAAATCGGCTGGCTCCAGTCGGGATAAAACTCCGCTTTCAGCAGCGCCAGCGTGGCGAACAGCAGCGCGTTGTCGCCAAACGCCGAGAGAAATTGCGCGGCAATCACCGCCATCATCCCGCGCGACCACAGCGAGGAGTTAGTGCTTACTGACTCATGCATGTGTCGATTCCGCCTCTTCAATCATGCTTTTCAGGGTCACAAAATCAGGTTTGCCGCTGCCCAGCACCGGCAGTTGTTTCAGGAAGCGAATATCGCGCGGTACGGCAAGCTCCGGCACGCCCTGCGCCCGCGCCTGCTGTTGCAGCTTATCGCGCGTCAGTTCGCTGTCGGTGGTGAACATCACCAGCGCCTCGCCTTTGCTGGCATCGCTCTTGACCACCGTGGCGTGCAGTTTCTCCGGCGACACCGCCAGCGCCAGTTGTTCGACGATCTCCAGCGAGATCATCTCCCCGGCGATTTTGGCAAAACGCTTCGCCCGCCCCTGAATCTGCACAAAGCCCTGCTCATCAAAACGCACGATATCGCCGGTGTCATACCAGCCCGCTTCCATGTCGCCATTGATATTTTCCGCGGCTGGCGCTTCCAGCACGCCAGGGTTTTCCACCCGCAGATAGCCGGTCATCACGTTGGGCCCTTTTAATTGCAGACGACCGCCGTCTTCAATGCCCGGTACCGCCATTAAACGCGCATCCATCCCCGGTAAGATCCGCCCGACAGTGCCGGGTTTTGCCGCCATCGGTACGTTGATGGAAACCACTGGCGCGCACTCGGTCACGCCGTAACCTTCGAGAATGCGCAGGCCGAATTTGTCCTGCCACAACTGACGGGTACTGTCCTGCAATTTTTCAGCACCGGCAACCACATAGCGCAAGCGGAAGAAATCATACGGGTTGGCGAAACGTGCATAGTTACCAAGGAACGTCGAGGTGCCAAACAGCACGGTGCAGTTACGGTCATACACCAGTTCAGGAACAATGCGGTAGTGCAGCGGGCTCGGGTAAAGAAACACCTCCGCGCCGGTGAATAACGGAGTGAGTAACCCCACCGTTAAGCCAAACGAGTGGAACAGCGGCAGCGCCGACATAAAGCGGTCGTTGGCGGTGAAATCCGCGATGGTTTTGATCTGCTCAACGTTCGCCAGCAGGCTTTTATGGCTATGCACCACCCCCTTCGGATTGCCCTCAGAACCGGAGGTGAAGAGGATCAGCGCCGGGTCTTCCGGTTTTTGCGGCAGCTGCGCTTTTAATGGCGTCAGCAGATGGCGGAAAATCCACAGTTTGTCTTCCCAGGTGACATCGCCTTTCAGATCTTCCAGGTACACCCAGCGCACCTGGGTGAGCTGCTCCGGCAGGTGCCACAGCTTGCCTTTATCAATAAACGTACGGGATGTGAAGATGGTTTTGATCTGCGCCGCCGTAATCGCACTACTCAACCCTTTGACACCGGCGGTGTAGTTCATCATCGCCGGGATGCGCGCACGCGCAATCGCGCCGAAAATCACCGCCGCGCTGATCCCGGCGTTTGGCAGCATCAGGCCGATTTTCTCGCCCGGCGCGCTGTATTTATCCAGAATACGGGCAACAAACAGCGATTTAGTCAGCAGCTTGCGGTAGCTATCCGGGGTGAAATTGATGTCTTCAACACAGTGCTTATTGGCGCCATAGCGATACTGCGCAGAAAGCAACGCTTCGAACAGGGTTTCGCGCGGACGCACGGCCATGCGCGCTTCCATCATGATTTGATGCAGCATTTCGCCCGCCAGCTTGCGACGGTCACGCGCACGCGGCGCATCCGGCATCGGCAGATTTGTTGGCGGCAGAATATGCAAGGTAATGCGCGGGAACAGGCGCTGTTTTACCAGCCCTTTCAGGCGGCTGAAGTAGGTTAGCTCCGCGCCATCGATACGCAGTGGAACCACCGTCGCGCCCGATTTTGCCGCCACAAACCCCGCACCGTCGTAAATTTTCATCAATGATCCGGAAACCGAAATGCGCCCTTCCGGGAAAATCACCACCGGACGCCCCTGTTCCACCAGCCGAACCAGGTGTTTAATCGACATCGGCTTGGTCGGGTCCAGCGGGACAAAATCAATAATCGAGCTTATCCAGCGCATGTACCACTGGGTGCTGATGGAGGTGTAGACCGCGAAAACCGGGCGTACTGGCAGAAATAACGCCAGCAAAATGCCATCAATAAAAGAGACATGGTTAGGGGTAATAAGCACACGTTCGCCGTGCAGCGCCTGCGTGTTGCCGGTCAGTTGTACGCGAAACAACACACGGAACAGGCCGCGGAAAAAGCCCAGTAGCATTTCAACTCCTTTTGCCAGTAAATTAAGGACGTTATCAAATTGTGGCAGATTACATGAGAAGTGCGGCGGGTTAAAACGCGGGCGAAAAAAAACCTGCGCGTCCGCGCAGGTTGGTGCAAGAAATGAGTACGAAAAGCGTACCGAATAAATCACCAATCAATACCTCTGGGACCTTGATTGTCGCGTGCGGCACCGCGCCTCACCAGCGGGAAAAAGCAAGAGAGTGAGCCGAAGTGAAACGAGGTGTGTCCATTAGCGATTACTGTTACAGACTTAAGGTAAAAAAAAACCTGCGCATCTGCGCAGGTTGGTGTAATTCGAGTGTGCAACCCTGGGGGCCGCGTTCACCTATCAATACCTCTGGGAGTTCTACTCTGTCACGGGGGGATATCTGCCACCAGCGGACAATCGAAACAGCCCTTCGCAAAGTGTAACTAAAGGTTGTGCCTGAATTACTTTGCAATTTCCCGCGTGTAACGGTTTCACTGATTTCCTTCGCGTCAGCTCACGTTTGCAGACACCTGCCGGGTAGCTTCCTTGATTACACATCTCTTTTCCGTAACACTATGCAGCGTGTAAACGCTTACCCAAAGGAAGGTGCGTAATGGCGACTATCAAAGATGTCGCGCGGCTGGCAGGAGTTTCGGTCGCAACGGTTTCCCGCGTGATTAACGACTCGCCAAAAGCGAGCGAGTCCTCGCGCCTGGCGGTGCAAAGCGCAATGGATGCGCTCAATTATCACCCGAATGCCAATGCCCGCGCGCTGGCGCAGCAGTCCACCGAAACCGTAGGTCTGGTGGTGGGCGACGTGTCCGATCCCTTCTTCGGCGCGATGGTAAAGGCTGTCGAGCAAGTCGCCTCGGCTACCGGGAATTTCCTGCTGATTGGCAACGGCTACCATAACGAAGAAAAAGAGCGCAAAGCCATTGAGCAACTGATTCGCCACCGTTGCGCAGCGCTGGTCGTTCACGCCAAAACCCTTCCTGACGATGAACTCGCCTCGCTGATGAAACAGATGCCGGGCATGGTGTTAATCAACCGCATTTTGCCGGGGTTTGAACAACGCTGTGTGGCGCTGGATGACCGTTATGGTGCCTGGCTGGCTACGCGCCATTTGATCCAGCAAGGCCACACGAAAATTGGTTACCTCTGCTCCAACCACGCAATCTCTGATGCGGAAGATCGCTTGCAGGGCTATTACGATGCGCTGAAAGAGAACGGTTTGCCCTGCAACGACCGGCTGGTGACGTTTGCCGAGCCGGATGAGAGCGGCGGCGAACAGGCGATGACCGAGCTGCTCGGTCGCGGGCGTAACTTTACCGCCGTCGCCTGTTATAACGATTCGATGGCCGCAGGTGCTATGGGCGTGCTGAATGACAACGGCATTGAGGTGCCACGTGAGATTTCCCTGATTGGTTTCGATGATGTGCTGGTGTCGCGCTATGTCCGCCCGCGCTTAACCACCGTGCGCTACCCGATTGTCACCATGGCAACACAGGCCGCCGAGCTGGCGCTGGCGCTGGCGGAAAACCGCCCGCTGCCGGAAATCACGCACCTGTTTAACCCAACGCTGGTGCGTCGTCATTCGGTGATTGCGCCGCAAGAGTAGCGATAGAGGTGCACGGTCTTGTCCGGATAGTCGAGACCGTCGCCAATGTAGTGCCAGCCAAAACGCTCATAAAAATCGCGACACGCCGAATAAAGATGCAGCTCCTGAAAACCCATCGCTTTCGCCTGCTCGATAACATGGCGCTGTAATTGCCCGGCCAACCCCTGCCCACGAGCGCTCTCTTTCACATACAGCGCCGCCAGCCACGGGAACAGATCCTGGCGGCTGATTAAATCGCAGCGCCACAGCCCAACGGTGCCCAGCAGTTGCTCCCTATCAACCAGAACAAACGTCAGCGGCAACTGCCCGGGCGTCTGGCTGTGCGTGATAATAGAGGCGAAGAAATCACGCGGCAGCGAGTCGCCAAACTCACGCCATAACCAGTCCACAACCTGCTCTGCAAAGTGTGGCGCGTCGTAAAGGGGAATAATTTTCATACGATCTTTCCCTGAAAAATCGGCACTGATTCAAACAGGTAGCCGTCAAAATCAGGCGCATCCTCGTCGGAAAGCTCCAGCAGGCTCTTTTTGACATTTTCCAGATGCTGCCACATCGCCTGCCAGGCACCCATCACATCGCGGCGACGCAGCGCCGCCAGCAGCGTCTGCCGGTCGCCTAACCATTTCAGGCGATAGGGCCGGCTGGCAATATGCACGTTGAATTGTTGCCACAGCGGGCTGCTGTCCATGTGGTGCCAGATACTCTCCACCGTCGCCAGCAGCATCTGGTTTTGCGATGCGCCCGCCAGTACCAGGTGGAACATTTTGCTGTTGTCCTGCGAGGTGTCGTTCATCGCAATGGCGCGCTGTTCTTGCTCAAGGATGCGCCGAAGATTATCGATATCCGCGCGCGTCGCCATTTTGGCGGCAAAGGCAGCGATATTGCTCTCCAGCAGCTGGCGCGCCTGTAAGATCTCAAAGGGGCCAACATCGCTACTCAGAAAGCGCTCCTCTTCGTTCTCGTGCTCCTGCGGAATACGCATCACATAGACGCCGGAGCCCTGGCGAATATCCACCGTGCCTTGCAGTTCAAGCATCAACAGCGCTTCACGCACGATGGTGCGGCTAACGCCATATTTTTCGGCGATATTGCGCTCCGGCGGCAGGCGGGAACCCACGGGGTAATGCCCCTGGATTATCTGCTCGCGTAAATCTTCGCCAATCTCCTGGTACTGTTTTTTTTCCGGCGGGACGACGGCCTTCTCCACAATATCACCTGCAAGTCTGAGTTATCGCGCAGGCCGGGCGCCCCGGCCTGTCAGCGCTATCTTACCAAAGCCAGCGCCTGATCGAGAACTTTCGCGCCGTTTAAGGTGCCATAAGCCACCGAATCGATCACATCAATCGGAATGCCGTACTCGTCAGTTAACTTTTTATTTTCCGCCAGTTTAAAGCGCACCTGCGGCCCCAGCAGCACGGCGGTTATCTCGGTGGCATAACTTTGCAGCTCGTCACGCAGGGATTGCTCGGCAATGGCGTAGATCTTCAGCTCAAGACCGCGCTCGGCCGCCGCTTTTTCCATTTTGGTCACCACCAGCGATGTGGACATCCCGGCGGAGCAGCACAACACAATACGTTTCATGGTGGCTCCTTATTTCCATTCGTCATCAATAGTCAGGGTAAGCTGGCGTTCGTCGCGCAGCTTGCGAAACCAGCCGGCAGACTTTTTCGGCCTGCGGTCGCGGTTGTTTTGCAGGTCAATCTCAATCAGGCCATAGCGGTTTTTAAACGCGTTCATTGGCGAGACGTTATCGGTAAACGCCCACAACATGTAACCCTGGCAGTTCGCGCCCGCTTCTCTGGCGCGCAGCGTCTGGTATAAATGCGCGGCAATAAAATCAATGCGGTAATCATCCTCAATGGTGCCCGCCGCGTTGCGAAACTGCCCTTCGTTCTCAATGCCCATGCCGCTTTCGGCAACAAACCACGGAATGTTGCCGTAGTCGTTTTTGATGCGCATCGCCATGTCATAAATGATCTCCGGCAGGATCTCCCAGCCGCGAGATTTGTTCATTTTTCTGCCCGGCAACTCAAACGGCTCGTAGTAGTACGCCGGGTGGAAAGGTGTCTCCGGGTGCCAGGCACGGGAAGGCGCTTTTACCCGATGCGGGTAGTAAAGGTTAATGCCCAGCTCATCCACAGTGTTATCGCGGATGATCGCCAGCTCTTCCTCGCTGTAATCCCACGCGACCTGGTGTTTTTCCAGCAACGGGAACAGCTCCGGTGGATAGTGACCTTTCACCATCGGATCAAGAAAAACACGGTTATAAAAAAGATCGTAGCGTTCGGCGGCCAGCACATCGTGCGGCGCGCGCGAGCGCGGATAGGTGACTTCCGGGTTGAGAATACAGCCCACAGTGCCCTGATAACCCTTCTCACGAAACAGTTTCACCACTTTCGCGGTGGCCAGGTTTTTGTGGTGATTCCACTGCATCCAGGTACCGGTGTTCTGCTCATAAGGCCAGCGCAGCGCGTCAAGGTAGACACGGGTTTGCACCACAATTGGCTCGTTGAAGGTGAACCAGCGGGTCACTTTTTGATGAAAGCGCTCAAACACTTTTTCGACATACAACAGGTACAGCTCAACCACTTTTTTTGACGCCCAGCCGCCGTAAGTTTCCAGCAAATAACCCGGCAGTTCGTAATGTTCCAGGCAGATCATCGGCACAATGCCGTGGCGCTGCATCTCGTCAAACAGTTCGTCGTAATAGGCGGCATAGCGTTCATCGACCACGCCGTTTTCATAATCGGTGAGAAAGCGCGACCAGTTGATCGAGGTGCGATAGTGGGTTAGCCCCGCCTGTTTCATCAGTTGCACATCTTCACGAAAGCGCTGGTAAAAGTTGGTCGCCACCGCCGGACCGTAGCCGTCGTGCCAGACGTGACGATCGTTTTTGTACCAGAGATCGGGCCAGGAATCCTGGCCCTCCCGCTTGTCTGTCCAGCCTTCGGTTTGCCAGGCTGAGGCCGCCGCGCCCAGAATAAACGACGGCGGTATCGCTATTGTTTTCGTGCTCATTACATCCTCAGGCGTTGTTCGTCGCTTCGGCTTGCAGTTGCGCTTGTTCGGCGCGGCGAGAAGCAATTTTCACAAACGGCAGATAGATAATGACGGAGGTAATAATGCAGATAAGCTGCGTCACTACCGCGCCCATTGAACCGGCAGTCGACAGCCAGGCGTTGATCAACGGCGGCGTCGTCCACGGCACCATCACCACCGCTTTGCCGGCAAAACCGGTCACCGTGGCGAAATAACCGATCGAGCCGGTCACCAGCGGAGTGATGATGAACGGGATCGCGAGGATCGGGTTGAGCATGATCGGCATACCGAAAATCACCGGCTCGTTAATATTAAATACCCCCGGCCCGATAGAGAGTTTGGCGATCTCTTTCATCTCTTTGCGTTTGGTAGCGATCATCACCGCGATCAGCAGACCGATGGTTAAACCCGAGCCGCCGATACTCATATAAACATCCCAGAACGGCATGGTGATGATGTTCGGCACCTCTTTGCCCTGCTCAAAGGCGCTCATATTGACGGTGATCGCGCCCAGCAGCAGCGGTTCGCGGATAGGCTTAATCATCTGGTTGCCGTGAATACCAATAACCCAGAACAGTTGCGCCACAAACATCAGCAATAAAATGCCCGGCAGGCTTTGTACCACGCGCTCCAGCGGCTGCTGCACTACCTGGTAAACGGCGTCATACAGGTACATGCCGGTCACCTGGTGGAAAACAAAACCGAAGGTGGCAATCACGGTGGTGGTGATGATCGCAGGGATCAGCGCGGAAAACGACGCGGAAACGTTAGGCGGCACGGTGTCCGGCATTTTGATCTTCAGCCCGTCGCGGTTCTCCAGCCAGCAGTAAATTTCCACCGACAAAATAGCGATAAACATGCCGAGGAACAGGCTACGGGTATCGGAGAACTGGCGCAGCAGCACGTCTTTCACTACGTGCATTTGCCCGTCTACCAGCATTTCCACGGTGGTTGGTGTGACGCAGATAAAGCAGATTACCGCCAGCAAACCAGGAAACAGCGTCTTAATGCCGTTGATACGCCCCAGTTCAATACCGATTAAGAACACCGCGCCAATGTTGAGAAAGTTGAGCGTGGCGTAGTTAATCGCGCTGGTGATCGGCTTTAGCGCGGCAAGGAATGAGAGTGACTGGAAGCTGGCGAGGCCGTTTTTCGGATCCAGCACCATGTTGGAGATCAGGACGGAGAATGCGCCGACGATGATCACCGGCATCAGGGTAATGAACGAGGCTTTGATCGCCATGATATAGCGATAGCTGTTGAACTTTGTCGCAAAACTACCCAGAGAATCGATGAGCTTTTCTTGTAGGGCCATGAGTTAACACCTCAGTAAAGGGGCTTTTTTATCGATGCAGGGATACAGCACAGTCCCATTTGGCATACCAAAAATAGCGATGCGTGGCGGAAAGTTCTGTGACGAGACTCGCAACCCGCTTACTGGTATTCCAAAACGAGACGGATGACAACATTGGCATACCACCTTGCGCTTCGCAGGGATTTCCGACACTTAGCGCAAACCGTTACCGCTGGCCTTAACCCGTGAAATGAGTGTGGTAAACTGCGTTTCATTACGCGAAACGAGAACTCGTCATGGTCACAATGCTGGATGTCTCACTGCGCGCGGGCGTTTCGAAAGCAACGGTTTCCCGCGTGTTGAATGGTACGGGTCAGGTCAAAGAGAGCACCCGCAATCAGGTTTTTAAGGCGATGGAGGAGCTGGATTATCGCCCCAACTTTCTTGCCCGCTCGCTGGCAAACCGCACCAGCAACAGCATTGGCCTGGTGGTGTCCAGTTTTGACGGTTTCTATTTCGGCCGCTTATTGCAGCAGGCGTCGCGTCAGGCGGAATTACACGGCAAACAGCTGATTGTCACCGACGGTCACGATACGCCCGAACGGGAAGAGCTGGCGGTGCAGATGCTGGCGGACAGGCGTTGCGACGCCATTATTCTTTACACCCGGTTTATGAGCGAAAAAGCGATCTTAACGCTCATTGACGCCACGCCAATGCCGCTGATTGTCATCAACCGCGAGCTGTTTCAGGCGCATGACAAATGCGTGTTCTTCGAGCAGCAGGACGCGGCGTTCCAGGCGGTGGATTACCTGATCACACAACACCACCGGGATATTGCCTGTATTACCGCGCCGATCCATACACCAACCGGTAAAGCGCGGCTGATGGGCTATCGCAAGGCGCTGGAAAAACACGGCATTCCCTGGGATCCGCACAGAGTGAAGTACGGCGACTCGACCATGACGCGCGGGTATGAGCTGTGCCAGCAGATGTTGCAGGACGGGGTGAAATTCAGCGCCCTGTTCGCCTGTAACGACGATATGGCGCTGGGTGCCTCAAAGGCCATCTGGCAGGCGGGTTTGCGTATTCCGCAGGATATTTCGCTGTTCGGCTTTGATGACGCACCAAGCGCCCGCTGGCTGGAGCCGGGCCTGTCGACGGTCTATTTGCCGATCGACAACATGATCACCACCGCGATTGATCAGGCGATCAAACTGGTGAACAACGAACAGATCGCCGCGATCCCACCGTTTACCGGCACACTGGTCTTGCGTGAGTCGGTAGCGGCGGGACCGGGCAGCAAGGCTTAGAACTGCTCCAGACCGATCAGTTCTTCGATGGTCTGGCGGCGGCGAATCAACCGCGCGACGCCGTTATCGAACAACACTTCCGGCAGCAGCGGGCGGCTATTGTAGTTTGATGACATCGATGCGCCATACGCGCCGGTGTCATGCAGCACCAGATAATCCCCGGCTTTCACTTCCGGCAGCGCGCGGGTTTCCACTTTCCCGCCCTCCTGCTGGGTAAAGACATCCCCGGATTCGCACAGCGGGCCGGCAACCACGGTATCAATCAATGGCGTATGGCGAAGATCGCGGCCGTCGGCGGCCAGCGCCGTAATGTGGTGGTAGCTGCCGTACATTGCCGGGCGCATCAGATCGTTAAAACCGGCGTCGATCAGCACAAAGTGGCGACTGCCCATGTTTTTCACGCTACGCACTTGTGAAACCAGCACGCCAGATTCCGCCACCAGGAAGCGCCCCGGTTCGATCTCCAGTTTCACCGCATGCCCCAGATGTTTGGCGATTTGCTCGCGCGCCGCGTTCCACAGCCCGTAATAATGCGCGGTATCCACCGGCTCTTCCCCTTCGTGATAGGGGATCGAAAGACCACCGCCCGCGGAAATAGCATGCAGATCCTGGCCGAAATCGACCACCTGGCGCACCATCGCCCCGCACACCTGCTCAAGATGGCCATAATCCACGCCGGAACCGATATGCATATGAATGCCCGCCAGTTTCAACTGGTAGCGCTGCATTACCGCCAGCGCATCGGCCAGATCGCTGTACCAGATGCCATGCTTGCTGTTTTCGCCGCCAGTGTTGGTTTTCTGGCTGTGGCCATGACCAAAACCAGGGTTAACGCGTAACCAGACGCGATGACCCGGCGAGACCGCGCCAAGCTGTTCCAGCATATCCACCGAACCGGCGTTCACTGCGATACCCAGTTCGCTTACCCGCGCGATGGTCGCCTCGTCCAGCACATCGGCGGTAAAAACGATATCGTCCGGGTGCGTTTGCGGATCGTAACCCGCTGCCAGCGCACGTTCGATCTCACCGAGCGAAACGGAATCTACTTTCACGCCCTGCTCGCGCATCAGACGCAGAATATGAATATTCGAGCAGGCTTTTTGCGCAAAGCGCACCACGTCGAAGGCGCGCAGCTTGGCGATTTGCGCGCGAATGATTTGCGCGTCATAAACCCATACCGGGCAGCCAAATTCAGCAGGTAAGCGCAGCAGGTTAGCGGCGTTAAGGTCGGTTTCAGTCTGGTGTAATGAGCGTGGCATGGTGACTCCGGGCAACAAAATTTTTACTGATTACGCCACAGTGCGAAGAGAATAAAAAATATCGTTTTATCGCGACTCTATGCAAAAATGATATGGATAACCTGCTGAAACTGGATCTGCCGATGCCTGCTGTCAATCTGCGCCATATCGAAATCTTTCACGCTGTAATGACCACCGGCAATCTGACGGAGGCCGCCGCACTGCTGCATACCTCGCAACCGACGGTAAGCCGCGAGCTGGCGCGCTTTGAAAAAGTGCTGGGGCTGAAACTGTTCGAGCGCACGCGCGGGCGTTTACAACCCACGGTGCAAGGCTTGCGGTTATTCGAAGAGGTGCAGCGCTCCTGGTACGGGCTGGACCGGATTGTCAGCGCCGCCGAAAGCCTGCGTGAGTTCCGCCAGGGCGAGCTTTCCATCGCCTGCCTGCCGGTATTTTCGCAGTCTTTTTTACCGCTGCTGCTGCAACCGTTTCTGGCGCGCTATCCGGATGTCAGCCTGAATATCGTGCCGCAGGAGTCGCCATTGCTGGAGGAGTGGCTGTCGGCGCAGCGCCACGATCTGGGCTTAACCGAAACGCTCAGCACCCCGGCGGGCACCGAGCGCACGCCGCTGCTCACCTGTAATGAAGTCTGCGTCATGCCACAGGATCACCCGCTGGCGCGCAAAACCGTGTTAACACCGGCAGACTTTCAGGGCGAGAATTACATCAGTTTGTCGCGCTCCGACAGCTACCGACAGTTGCTGGACGCGCTGTTTAATGAACATCAGGTGAAGCGGCGGATGGTACTGGAAACGCACAGCGCCGCCTCAGTGTGCGCGATGGTACGCGCCGGGGTGGGCATTTCTGTGGTAAACCCGCTGACCGCACTGGATTACGCGGCCAGCGGTGTCGCCGTGCGTCGTTTCAGTATTGATGTGCCGTTTACGGTGAGCCTGATCCGTCCACTGCACCGCCCCGCTTCCGCGCTGGTCGAGGCGTTTACCGCCCATTTGCAGGCAGCCATGCCGCTGGTTAGCGGGCCGCTGGCTGCCATGCTGGGCGAATGTTAAGAGAGCATAAAATCCACCGCATCGGCGGCATGCAGCGCCGCCGTATCAAACACCTTAATCGGGCAATGTGTTTCCGGCAGCAGCAGGCCGATCTCGGTGCAACCGAAAATCACCCCTTCCGCGCCTTCGCCAGCCAATTTCTTGATTAGATTAACAAAATAGTAGCGAGACTCATCGGTGAACGTTCCCAGACAGAGCTCACTAAAGATGATGTCGTTGATGCGCTCGCGATCTTCCGGGCCCGGCACAGAGGTTTCGATGGCAAACTGTTTTTCCAGGCGGCCACGGTAAAAATCCTGCTCCATGGTGTAGCGCGTACCCAGCAGCGCGACATTGCGCATGCCGGCGTTTTGAATCGCCCGTCCGGTGGCGTCGGCAATATGCAGGAACGGAATATGGCAGCGCTCTTCAATTTGACCGGCGACTTTGTGCATGGTGTTGGTACACAGCACAATCGCCTGCGCGCCCGCCTGCTCCAGACCCGCCGCCGCCTGGGCTAAGATCTCACCGGCTTTGTGCCACTGCGCTGTCGCCTGGCAGGTCTCAATTTCATGGAAATCCAGGCTGTGCAGAAGCAAGCTGGCGGAGTGCAAGCCGCCGAGACGAGCTTTCACGCCCTCATTAATCAGGCGGTAATAAGGAATGGTCGATTCCCAGCTCATACCGCCCAGCAGTCCTATCGTTTTCATCGCTTGTCTCCGTCTGGTTTAGCGCTCAGTCAATCAAAGTTGTGATCGACTTTCAACTTCTCTGGCCTCGCGTTTATTTTTATAGAACGCTGAGATAAGTTATTTTGAAACAACGTTTCATCATTTACTCTGTCGTAATCACTAACGATACCTACTACAGGACACTCCGATGTTTATCTTCCATAAAGACACTCAGCTTGAAGACCTGGGCAACGGCGTCAGCCGCCGTATTCTTGCCCATAACGGCAAAATGATGGCGATCGAAGTTATGTTCGAACAAGGCGCCATCGGCCCAATGCACAACCATCCTCATGAACAACTTACGTACGTTTTATCCGGCGAGTTCGAATTTACCATTGGTGATGAGAAACATATCGTCACCGCAGGCGATACACTTTATAAGGAACCGCACATTATGCACGGATGTGTGTGTTTAAAAGCCGGAACGCTGCTCGATACCTTTACACCGGTACGTGAAGATTTTTTAAAACGTTGATCGCGCCCTAAAATAGTTAACGCCTCCCATAATTAGGGGGGCGTTTTTATTTCCCGGCCAATAAAAATAGTTCGCCGGATAATCGTTTTAATTTCCAATGATTTCATTTCGCAATTTTTAATACCTTAGGCTGTTACTTAAATCTTTACGCTTATTGGCTTTAAACCCGCTATTTTTCGGCAAAAATGACACCCACCTCACTTTATTGAAACATCGCTTCGACTTCGATCACATTTCACGAATTAATCGAATGACGCCAATTCAAAACACAATAAAATATTTTAAAACGACGTTTCACAAACCAAGAACGCAAGTTCGCAGGATTTTAAAACCCGGAATATCGTGAGTAATTTCCGGTGGTTAAAGTTTCAAAACGTATTGATTCAATTGATTATTGTGATCAAGCGCACGCGCAGAGCCTGTTTTAATCCCCGGACGCCCATGCGGCGGGGGAAAAAAGTTAATCTCCGAATCCGTATTACACATTGTTCGCCAGGTAGGTATGTATGAATGAAAACAGACTACTGGGATTGGCCTGGATATCGCCCTACGTTATTGGGTTGATAGTCTTTACGGCTTTCCCATTCATCTCATCGTTCTTTCTCAGTTTTACTGAGTATGACCTGATGAGCCCGCCGGTATTTAACGGCATTGAGAATTATCGCTACATGTTTACCGAAGACACGCTCTTCTGGAAATCAATGGGCGTCACCTTTGCGTATGTATTTTTGACAATCCCGCTGAAGCTCGCCTTCGCGCTGGGGATTGCCTTTGTGCTCAACTTTAAACTTCGCGGCATCGGTTTTTTCCGCACGGCTTACTACATTCCGTCCATTCTCGGTAGCTCTGTGGCGATCGCCGTACTGTGGCGCGCACTGTTCGCCATCGATGGCCTGCTGAACAGCTTTATCGGCGTGTTTGGTCTGGATCCGATTAACTGGCTTGGCGAACCGTCGCTGGCGCTGATGTCCGTCACCTTGCTGCGCGTCTGGCAGTTCGGCTCCGCGATGGTCATCTTCCTTGCTGCGCTGCAGAACGTACCGCAATCCCAGTACGAAGCAGCAATGATCGATGGCGCCAGCAAATGGCAGATGTTTATGAAAGTCACCGTGCCGCTGATTACGCCGGTTATTTTCTTCAACTTCATCATGCAGACCACCCAGGCGTTCCAGGAATTTACCGGCCCGTATGTCATTACCGGTGGCGGCCCGACCTATTACACCTATCTGTTCTCGCTCTACATCTACGACACCGCCTTCAAGTATTTCGACATGGGCTACGGCGCGGCGCTGGCCTGGGTGCTGTTCCTGGTGGTGGCAGTCTTTGCCTCCATCGCCTTTAAGTCTTCGAAATACTGGGTGTTCTACTCTGCCGATAAGGGAGGCAAAAATGGCTGATATCCAACATCTCACGCCGGGCATGAAAGAAGCCGAACGTGAAGTGGCGCGCACGCTGCGCCGCGAGAAAATCAGCGCATGGATCCGCTATACGATCCTGCTTTTTGTCGGCCTGTTAATGCTCTACCCGCTGGCGTGGATGTTCTCGGCGTCGTTCAAACCGAACCACGAGATCTTCACCACGCTGGGACTGTGGCCCACCCACGCCACCTGGGACGGCTTTATTAACGGCTGGAAAACCGGCACCGAATACACCTTCGGTCATTACATGCTGAATACCTTTAAGTATGTGATCCCGAAAGTGATCCTGACCATTATCTCTTCCACCATTGTGGCTTACGGCTTTGCCCGCTTTGAGATCCCATGGAAGAACTTCTGGTTCGGTACGCTTATCGCCACCATGCTGCTGCCAAGCACCGTGCTGCTGATCCCTCAATACCTGATGTTCCGTGAAATGGGCATGCTCAACAGCTACATGCCGCTGTATCTGCCAACGGCGTTTGCGACACACGGTTTCTTCGTCTTTATGTTGATTCAGTTTTTACGCGGCGTACCGCGCGACATGGAAGAAGCGGCACAAATCGACGGCTGTAACTCCTGGCAGGTGCTGTGGTACGTGGTAGTGCCAATCCTGAAACCGGCGATTATCTCCGTGGCACTGTTCCAGTTCATGTGGTCAATGAACGACTTTATCGGGCCGCTGATTTATGTCTACAGCGTGGATAAATACCCGATCGCACTGGCGCTGAAAATGTCCATCGACGTCACCGAAGGTGCGCCGTGGAACGAAATTCTGGCAATGGCGAGTATCTCCATTCTGCCGTCCATCATTGTCTTCTTCCTGGCACAGCGCTACTTCGTACAGGGCGTGACCAGCAGCGGAATTAAAGGTTAAGAGGGAAGTATCATGGCTGAAGTTATTTTCAACAAACTGGAAAAGGTTTACTCCAACGGCTTCAAAGCGGTACATGGTATCGACCTGAAAATTGCCGATGGCGAATTTATGGTGATTGTCGGCCCAAGCGGCTGCGCCAAATCCACCACGCTGCGTATGCTGGCAGGTCTGGAGACCATCAGCGGCGGCGAAGTGCGCATCGGCGAGAAGATCGTCAACAACCTCGCGCCAAAATCACGCGGTATCGCGATGGTGTTCCAGAACTACGCGCTCTACCCGCACATGACGGTGCGTGAAAACCTCGCGTTCGGCCTCAAGCTCAGCAAAATGCCGAAAGAGGAGATCAACAAACAGGTTGATGAAGCGGCGAAGATCCTCGAACTGGAAGAGTTGATGGACCGCCTGCCGCGCCAGCTTTCTGGTGGTCAGGCGCAGCGCGTGGCGGTTGGCCGCGCGATTGTGAAAAAGCCGGATGTGTTCCTGTTTGACGAACCGCTGTCGAACCTGGACGCCAAGCTGCGCGCCTCAATGCGTATCCGTATTTCCGACCTGCACAAGCAGTTAAAGAAATCCGGTAAACCGGCGACCACCGTTTACGTCACGCACGATCAGACTGAAGCAATGACCATGGGCGACCGTATCTGCGTGATGAAACTCGGCCATATCATGCAGGTGGATACCCCGGATAACCTCTACCACTTCCCGAAAAATATGTTCGTGGCGGGCTTTATCGGCGCGCCGGAAATGAACATCAAACCGGCGAAAATCGTGAAAAAAGCCGACCAACTGCACATCACCGTTGGTCATGAAACGCTGGCGCTGAACGCTTATCAGCAGGAGAAAGTCGCCGATTACGCCGACAAAGAGGTGTTCTTTGGTGTGCGCCCGGAGTTTGTCTCCGTTTCAGATGAGCCTTACAGCGACGATTGCGGCTCCGGTGAGCTGGTACGCGTCGAAAACATGGGTCACGAGTTCTTTGTTTACCTGAAAGTTGGCGACTACGAACTGACCGCCCGAATCCCTTCTGATGAAGCTAAGCCAATGATTGCAAAGGGGCTTCACCGGAAGGTGTACTTTAAGTTTGATATGAATAAGTGTCATATTTTTGACGCGAAAACAGAACAGAACATTTCCTTATAACGACGAAATCATTCGCGATGCCCCGGCGCGGCAAGTCATTGTCTCCCGGCGCTTACGCAAGTAAGTCGCCGGCAGACATCAACGCAGCCACAAAGGGGCAGCCTGAAGAATGAAATTTAACTAAACGTTGGAGTATAAAAATGAAAAAAGTGCTTACCGGCGCCATCATCTCCGCAACTCTGGGCATGTGCGCTGTACCCGCAACCGCCGCTGATAATGTTGATCTGCGTATGTCCTGGTGGGGGGGCAACGGTCGTCATCAGGTCACCTTAAAAGCGCTGGAAGAGTTTCATAAACAGCATCCGGACATTACCGTTAAATCCGAATACACCGGTTGGGACGGCCACCTCTCCCGTCTGACCACGCAAATCGCAGGCGGCACCGAGCCGGACGTGATGCAGACCAACTGGAACTGGCTGCCGATTTTCTCCAAAAATGGCGACGGTTTTTACGACCTGAACCAGGTAAAAGACATTATTGATTTAAGCCAGTTCGACGCTAAAGAGCTGCAGTCCACCACCGTTGACGGCAAGCTGAACGGCATTCCAATCTCCGTCACCGCGCGCGTGTTCTACTTCAACGACGAGCAGTGGAAAAAAGCGGGCGTCGCCTTCCCGAAAACCTGGGATGAGCTGTTAGCCGCGGGCAAAACCTTTGAAAGCAAGCTCGGCAAACAGTACTACCCGGTAGTGCTGGAGCACCAGGATACGCTGGCGCTGCTGAACTCCTACATGGTGCAGAAATACAACATTCCTGCCGTGGATGAAAAAGCGAAGAAATTCAGCTACACCAGCGAGCAGTGGGTCGAATTCTTCCAGATGTATAAAAAACTGGTCGATAGCCACGTGATGCCGGACGCTAAGTACTACGCGTCATTCGGTAAGAGCAACATGTATGAAATGAAGCCGTGGATCGAAGGTGAATGGGCCGGTACTTACATGTGGAACTCCACCATCACCAAATACTCCGACAACCTGAAGCCGCCAGCCAAACTGGTGCTGGGTGACTATCCGATGCTGCCGGGCGCGAAAGACGCGGGCCTGTTCTTCAAACCGGCGCAAATGCTGTCGATCGGTAAATCCACCAAGCATCCGAAAGAGGCGGCCCAGGTGATTAACTTCCTGCTGAACAGCAAAGAAGGCGCGGAAACGCTGGGTCTGGAGCGCGGTGTGCCGCTGAGCAAAGCCGCGGTGCAAACGCTGACCGCCAATGGCGCGATCAAAGAGGCCGATCCGGCGGTTGCGGGTCTGCGTCTGGCACAGTCTCTGCCGACCAAACTCTCGGTATCGCCTTACTTTGACGATCCGCAGATTGTTGCCCAGTTCGGTACCGCAATTCAGTACATCGACTATGGCCAGAAATCCGTTGAAGAAACCGCAGCCGACTTCCAGCGTCAGGCTGAACGTATTCTGAAACGCGCCATGCGCTAAGGTTTTACCGCAATGACATACCCTGCCCGTTCGCGGCAGGGTATTTTTTTATCTAAGGAGCAGGTAATGGCAAAGGGGAAAATAGTCTCTCTCACCTTCCGCAGCCAGAAAGACGACAAAACCGGGCATGAAGTTATCCGGCTGACGCCGCCGCATATTATTTGTCACCGTAACTACTTCTATCAAAAATGCTTTACCCGCGACGGCGAGAAACTGATTTTCGGCGGCGCGTTTGAAGGCCACTGGAATTACTACTTACTGGATCTCGCTAACCGCGAAGCGACACAACTCACCGAAGGCGCGGGCGATAATACCTTCGGCGGCTTTTTATCCGCCGATGACAGCGCGCTGTGGTATGTGAAAAATACCCGCGAACTGCGCCGCGTGGATTTGCAGACGCTCGAAGAGCATATCGTCTACGAAGTCGACGATGAATGGGTGGCTTACGGCACCTGGGTCGCCAACTCCGGTTGCACAAAACTGGTTGGTATCGAAATCAAGAAAAGTGACTGGCGGCCGCTTACCGACTGGCAGAAATTCCGCGATTTTTACTTCACTCATCCGGAGTGCCGCTTGATCCGCATTGATCTGCAAAGCGGTAAACGTGAGACCCTGTTGCAGGAAAAACGCTGGCTTGGCCACCCGATCTATCGCCCGTTTGACGATAACACCGTGGCGTTTTGCAACGAAGGCCCGCGCGATGTGATTGATGCACGTATGTGGCTGATTAACGAAGATGGCAGCAATGTGCGCAAAGTGCGCCAGCACAAGCCAGGAGAAAGTTTTACCCATGAATTCTGGGTGCCGGACGGCTCCGCGCTCTATTACGTAGCGCACCAGGAAAACGATCCGCGCCGGTATCTCTACAGCGCGGATCCGAACACGCTGGAAAACCAGCAGTTGATGGCGATCCCGCCCTGTTCGCACCTGATGAGTAATCAAGACGGCAGCCTGGTGGTTGGCGACGGCGCGCCGCATCACACCGGGGATATCCACCTTAACGATCCGTTTATCTGGGTATTTGATATCAAAAGCGGCGAACAGAAAGCGATTTGCCAGCATAACAGTAGCTGGAAAGTGCTGGATGGCGACCGCCAGGTCACTCACCCGCATCCGTCTTTCTCGCCAGATAACCAGTGGGTACTCTACACCTCCGATGCCGAAGGCATGCCCGCGCTCTACCTGGCGCGGGTGTAATTTTGCCCTCTCCCGCCAGGGAGAGGGATGTTGTTACACGCCGATATTACGCAGTTTTTCACCCGACATCAGACGGCGCTCGATATGTTCCAGCGTGACGTTTTTGGTTTCCGGGATCAGCCAGAAAGTGATACCGACAAATGCAAGATTCAGCGCGGTATAGAGCCAGAAGGTGCCCGCCGCGCCAATCGCGTCCAATAAGGTCAGGAAAGTCGCGCCGATAATCATGTTCGACACCCAGTTAGTGGTGGTCGAGCAGGTGATACCGAAATCGCGACATTTCAGCGGCTGGATCTCAGAACACAAGATCCACACTACCGGCGCGGCGCTCATTGCATACCCGGCAATACAGATCATCGTCATACCAACGGAAAGCCAGGATAACCCGCTCGACGCAGTGCCGTTATCAAACTGCATCAGGCAGTAGCCCAGGATCAAGGTGCCAATTGCCATCACGCTGAAACCAATTTTCAGCGCCGGTTTGCGCCCGGCTTTATCTACGGTAAACACCGCGATAAAGGTGGCAAACATAAAGGTCAGCCCCACCACCAGCGTGGCGATCATCTGCTGTTCCGTAGTAGTAAACCCGGCCATTTTGAAGATGCGCGGCGCGTAATACATGATGATATTCATGCCGGTGAACTGCTGCATCGCCTGCAATAACATGCCGAGGAAAACGGCGCGGCGCACGTTGCGGTTAGCTTTAAACAACTGGAAACCGCCCTGTTTCAGTTTCAGGCTTTCGCGGATTTCATTAAGTTCTTCGCGCGCTTTTTCCGAGGTATCGCGCAGCATACGCAGCACCTCTTCCGCTTCAATATGCCGCCCTTTTTGCGCCAGCCAGCGCGGGCTATTAGGCAGGAACACCACCAGAATAATCAGCAACACCGCTGGCAGCGCCAGCACGCCGAGCATTGCCCTCCAGTTGCCACTGTAGCTAAACGCGGTATCCGACAGGAACGCCAGCACAATGCCCAGCGTGACCATTAACTGGTACATGCTTATCATCTTGCCACGCACGTTTTCGCTGGCCATTTCAGAGAGGTACAGCGGCGCGGTGTAAGACGCAATGCCGACCGCAATGCCGAGCAGCACGCGGGAAAGCAGCAGCACTTCCACACTGGCGGCAAACGCGGAACCGAGCGAGCCGGCGACAAACAACACCGCGCCCGCCATTAAACTGTATTTGCGCCCAAGGCGGAAAGAGAGCCTGCCGTTAAACAGCGCACCCAGCGCCGCGCCCAGCATCATGCTGCTCACCACCCACTCCTGCAAAGGGCTGGATAAGGTGAAATGGTCGGTGATAAACGGCAGCGCGCCGGAAATCACCCCAATATCGAGACCAAACAACAGCCCGGCGACCGCTGCCGACACCGAGACAAACAGATTCATACGCCGGGTATCACGCAAGGCGCGCGGTAAAGCTACGGAATCATTACTGATAGAAGTCATTTTTTCCTGCCTACACAGAATAAGACGTCCTATGAAAGTAAGTCAGCGACGGGTCAAAGCGTCAGTGCTGAAAACGCGAAGATATGGATAAATGCGCTGTGGCATGGTGTTTTGTGATGGAGTTTACAATTTTGAAAATATAGTTTAAGCACTAAACTAATTTTAAATTATTTATTTTTAACGATTTTTAATCAATAGCCTGCGAATTAAGATAAAAGGATATGGATTTTTCTATTCATCAGATATGGACAATTAATACGCAGAGATAAAAAAACCTGCCCGCAGGCAGGTTTTTTATGCAGCTAATGCCAGGCGAATTAACGTGCCAGCCAGCCGCCGTCCACCGCAATGGTGTAGCCGTTGATGTAGTCAGACGCTTTTGATGCCAGGAACACAACTGGCCCCATCAGATCGCTCGGCAGCCCCCAGCGGCCCGCCGGGATGCGATCGAGGATCTCGGCGCTACGCTGCTCGTCGGCACGCAGTTGCTGAGTGTTGTTGGTCGCCATATAACCCGGCGCGATAGCGTTAACGTTGATGTTGTGTTTCGCCCACTCGTTCGCCAGCAGACGCGTCACGCCCATGACGCCGCTTTTTGACGCGGTGTAAGACGGTACGCGGATGCCGCCCTGGAAAGAGAGCATCGACGCGATGTTGATGATCTTGCCGCCGTTACCCTGCGCGATGAAGTGTTTTGCCGCCGCCTGGGACATAAAGAATACGCTCTTGATGTTCAGGTTCATCACGTCGTCCCAGTCTTTCTCGCTGAAGTTGATCGCGTCTTCGCGGCGGATCAAACCGGCGTTGTTTACCAGAATGTCGATTTTGCCAAACTCGGCAACCGCGCGCTCCAGCAGCGCCGGAATGCCGTCGATCTGACGCAGATCGGCGGTCAGGCTAAGAAAACGACGGCCCAGCGCGGCCACGCGCTCGATGGTTTCTGTTGGTTCAACAATATTGATACCGACGATATCGCAGCCCGCTTCCGCCAGGCCCAGCGCCATACCCTGGCCCAGACCGGTGTCGCAACCGCTGACTACCGCAACCTTACCTTGAAGAGAAAATGCATCCAGAATCATGTTTATTCCTTAATCTATCAGCGCCTGTGTTGGACAGGCATGGTTTTATGCTGCCCGCTATTAGCGCAGATCTTTTACAGCGACGTGATCCATGTCATCAAAGACCTGGTTCTCACCCACCATCCCCCAGATGAAGGTATACGCACGCGTACCCACGCCTGAATGGATTGACCAGCTGGGAGAAATGACCGCCTGCTCGTTATGCATCACAATGTGACGCGTTTCCTGCGGCTGCCCCATCATATGGAATACGCAGGCGTCTTCTTCCATATTGAAATAGAAGTACACTTCCATGCGGCGCTCATGGGTATGGCACGGCATAGTGTTCCACAGGTTGCCCGGCGCAAGCTCGGTCAGCCCCATGCTTAACTGGCAGGTTTCCAGCACGTCAGGCACGAAATATTTGTTGATGGTGCGACGGTTACTGGTCAGCGGATCGCCAAGCGTCACTGGTGCGACATCGGCTGGCGTCACTTTTTTCGTTGGGAAGGTGGTGTGTGCGGGTGCGCAGTTGTAGTAAAACTTGGCCGGTTTCGCGCTATCTATGCTGGCAAAAACCACCTCTCTGGCGCCTTTTCCGACATATAACGCATCGCGATGATCAATTTCATAACACTGACCATCAACGGTGATGGTGCCCGGACCGCCGATATTAATCACGCCCAGTTCGCGGCGCTCAAGGAAATAGCTCACGCCAAGCTGTTTACCCACTTCGCTACCGACAGAAACGGTTTTATTCACCGGTTTAATACCGCCGACAATAATGCGGTCGATATGGCTGTAAACCATGGTGTATTCGTCATCAGCGAATATTTTTTCGACTAAAAACTCATTGCGCAGGCCCTGGGTATCCAGCGTTTTCGCATGCGCACTGTGGATGCTTTGTCTGACTTCCACAATAACCTCCGAAGTAAATTTTGACCGAAACGTCACTCAACGAAACGCAGAAACAGTGTTCCGTTTCTTCATTAGGCGCATCTTATCCCGGCTAAAACATGTTTTCAATCTTGAATAAAACAACGTTTCAATTTTTCTGCGACTTATTATTAAATCTGTAAGTCCGATCACGATTGTTTGGCGTTGACAGTGCGTCATTACCGGTTAGGCTATGAGAGTAAATTTAAATAAATCATAGCAAACAATAAGTTAAGATCGTCTTTGAGTTTTGACGGCTAATCAGTAATTTTTGTGTGTAAAATCAAAGCCCGCTAGCACAAACGCTTTTTCACCTCGCATTTATCCGGCTCGCAGACGTTGTTTTCTTATAAAGTGCGTCAGCAATCACACATATTGAAACGTTGTTTTGATAAATTAACACTCTATTTTTAAACTTGTAATCATCTGTGGTCATCATTGGGGGCGCAACTTTCCCACCGGACCATCTAAAGGAGTGAAATATGGCGAAAGGCATGCGGGTAAAACTCAATTACGCAATCAGCCGCGATCCGGATACCGGCGCGGAAGTCACCCGCTTAACACCACCGGAAGTGACCTGTCACCGGAACTACTTCTATCAGAAGTGTTTTTTCAATGATGGCAGCCATCTGTTGTTTGCCGGTGAATTTGATGGCCACTGGAATTATTACCTGCTGGATATCGCGAAAGCCGAAGCCGTGCAGTTAACGGAAGGCGCGGGCGATAACACCTTTGGCGGTTTCCTCTCGCCGGATGACAGTGCCTTATATTATGTGAAAAACGATCGCACGCTGCGTGAAGTGAATTTACAGACGCTCGCCGAGCGCGAAATTTATCGCGTACCGGACGAGTGGGTCGGCTACGGCACTTGGGTGGCAAACAGCGATTGCAGCAAACTGGTTGGCATTGAGATCGCCGCCAGCGACTGGACGCCGCTCAATGACTGGAAATTGTTCCATGATTTCTTTCATAAAGGCCCGCACTGCCGTCTGCTGCGCGTGGATCTGCAAAGCGGCGAAAGCAGCGTGATCCATGAAGAGAAAAACTGGCTGGGGCACCCGATCTATCGCCCATTCGACGACAACACCGTGGCGTTTTGCCACGAAGGCCCGCACGATCTGGTGGATGCGCGGATGTGGCTGGTCAATGAAGACGGCAGCCATGTGCGCAAAGTCAAAGATCACGCCGAAGGCGAAAGCTGTACCCACGAATTCTGGGTGCCGAACGGTTCCGCGCTGGTGTACGTCTCTTACCTGAAAGGCAAACAGGGGCGCATGATTTACAGCTTCAACCCGGATACCGGCGTGAACGACGCGGTGATGCCGATGCCTGCGTGTTCACATCTGATGAGCAACTTCGACGGCACATTACTGGTCGGCGATGGTTCCGGCACGCCGGTGGATGTGAAAGATACCAGTGGTTACACCATTGATAACGATCCGTATTTGTATGTTTTCGACGTGGCGAAAAAAGCCTATTTCCGCGTGGCGCGCCACGATACCTCCTGGGCAACGGTTGCCAACAGCCGCCAGGTAACGCATCCGCATCCGTCGTTCACACCGGACGACAGTGCGATTCTGTTTAGTTCCGATAAAGACGGTAAACCGGCGCTTTATATCGCGAAACTTCCTGAGCAACGCGTAATGTTGCAAGCATAAACTTTGAGTTAGTGTTTCTGTAACTGGCCTTGCCCTCCTCCTGGGGGGCTTTTTTTTGTGCCGTTCTTGCCCGTCATACTTTCAGCCACTGGTGTGCTGGCTGCCTTACTTTTCGCTACAGGTTCGTTACTTTCTTTGGACTTTTGGAGAGTGCTTTTTGCATTTGCTCAGGTCTGCCCTGAATCATTTGAGTCACAGGAAGGCGGCAACGCAGCGAGTTCCCGGGAGCTAACTGAAGTAAATGATTGCGGTGAATATGGCGGACATAAATATAAAAAACCCCGGCCAATGGCTCCGGGGTTTTTGTGAGGGTAACACAGGTAGTTCAGACAATCAGAAAGAGTAAGCTACACCGAGGCGGAAACGGGTCTGGCGTTCGTCGGTGCTTTTCACACCCACGTTGCCCACTTCCACATACGGGGACCAGTTTTTATCCAGTTTGTACGCCACCTTGGCGTTATATTCGTTGGAATAGGTTTTGTTGTTTTCACGAATAACATCTTCGGTGCTCTTCGCGTAAACATAGTTCAGCTCAATACGGTAGTCGCCCATCGCCCAGCCGACCCAGGTATCAAATTTGTTGACCTTGTTATCAACGGTATTGGAATCCGGGTTACGTGTGTATTCGTAGCGATAACGACCGGCAATATAGACGCCGTTATCAAAGCTGTATTGCACATGAAGATACGGTTTATAGATGGAGTTGGTATCTTTACTTTCGATATTAAAGCCCGGTGTTAACGCAAAATTCTGCGTCGCAGCCCAGCGCCAGTTAATGGACTCTTCGTGGCCGTTACCCACGATTTCCGTTAACGGTTTGTCGGCGTCATCGCCGCCAGATTTCCATTTCGCTTCAACACCGAAACCTAAGCCATTATCGAAACGGTGAGAAACCGCTACGCGATCGGCGTTGGAACCGCTGTCGATGTATTCATGACGTAAATCCACGGTGACGGCTTGTGAAGCAAAGGAAGCGCCAAGGAGTGAAGCAAGAGCCAGAGTTTTCTTAAACATGAGATTACCTCAATAATTAAAATTATGTTCCATTTTTATGGAATTTCATTTTATTTTTTTGGTAACTTTATTTTAGTGATCGCGATCGTAAATATTTGTATGGAACGGAACTATGTATAACGGCGTGATGAATATCAATATATTTTCCCGAAAACGGCGAATTAATATGATAAAGATCACACCGATTTTCTATTAACTGTTAACTTACAAATTCAAATACAAATTAAAAACATAAAATAAAACAGATACCTACAAAACAAAATCATTAATAATAAGCACGCTTATCGCTTGCAGACATAATGGTCACGCAGGGTACGATATTAATAATCAGCGCTGAAGAAGTGATTTTGAATAAGCCAGGAAAATTATTGGTTGGAAAGGTGGAAGTTTTAATTAAATTGAAACGCGAGCGGTAATGGGTGCCAAAAATAATAAAACCTTCCAGCGGGAAGGTTTTATTTAACTTAAAGTCAGATTAATCGCGTTCGATTGCCAGCGCCACGCCCTGGCCACCGCCGATGCATAAGGTTGCCAGTCCTTTACGGGCCTGTCGTTTTTGCATTTCATGCACCAGCGAAACCAGAATACGACAGCCGGAAGCGCCAATCGGGTGGCCCAGCGCTATCGCCCCGCCATTGACATTCACCCGCTTCTCATCCCATTCAAGGATTTTACCGACCGACAGCGCCTGCGCCGCATAGGCTTCGTTCGCTTCAATCAGATCGACATCATCGAGCTGCCAGCCCGCGCGCTCAAGGCAGCGGCGCATGGCATAAACCGGCGCAATGCCCATTAACGCCGGGTCGACGCCGACACTGGCAAACGCGCGGATGCGCGCCAGCACCGGTAAATTCAGTTCCTGCGCTTTTGCTTCGCTCATTACCAGCACCGCCGCCGCACCGTCATTGATCGGCGAGGCGTTACCGGCGGTGACGGAGCCGCTTTGTTCAAAAGCGGGGGCGAGTTTCGCCAGCGCTTCCGCGCTGGGGTCGGTACGCGGTTGTTCATCAGTATCGATAATCTGCGTCTGGCCTGCTGCATCCAACGCACTTACCGGCACAATTTCATCGCGAAAACGCCCGGAATCGATAGCGACACGCGCTTTATGCTGCGAGCTTAACGCCCATTCATCCTGGCGTTCACGGCTGATGCCATATTCACGCGCCAGGTTTTCCGCCGTTACGCCCATATGATAATCGTTGAAGGCGTCCCACAACCCGTCATGCACCAGGCTATCAATAAGCTGGCTGTTGCCGAGCTGCGCGCCGGTGCGGCTATCGGTCAGTACATGCGGCGCACGGCTCATATTCTCCTGCCCACCGGCGATCACCACATCGGCTTCACCGCACTGGATCGCCTGAGAGGCCAGGTGCAGGGCTTTCAGCCCGGAGCCGCAGACGTCATTAATGGTGATTGCCGAAACCGTATTCGGCAGGCCGCCTTTGATCGCCGACTGCCGCGCAGGGTTTTGCCCGGCGCCTGCTGTCAGCACCTGGCCTAAAATCACTTCGTCGATATCTTGTGGCTGCACGCCGCTACGCTCAATCAATGCGCGCACCACCTGGCTGCCCAACTCAACGGCAGAGAGGCGTGACAATGCGCCCTGAAAACAGCCGATAGGCGTGCGAACCGCGCCGACTATCACGACATCTTTCATCTCTACCCCCGCAGTTGTTCAACCCGGCAATAGTAGTGCATTGTTAACAAGTATTAACTCAATTGTTTAAAATTGGTGAGATTAGTCACAGCGAAAGTCAGAGGCGGGAAAGCAGCGGCAAGTTGCGCGGCCAGCAAGGCCGCGCAGAAGGGGAAAATCAGTTGTTAACCGGGATCACCGCGCCTTTATATTTGGTGCGGATCCAGTCCTGAATCTCTTTGGAGTGCAGCACGTTCACCAGCGCCACGATATCTTTTTTCTTCTCGTCGCCACGGTGTACGGTGATGATATTGGCATACGGGTTGTTTTCACCGCTTTCCACCGCGATCGGATCGTGAACTGGATCCAGACCGGCATCAATCGCATAGTTGGCGTTGATCACCACCGCATCGCCTTCATCATTGTTGTACATCTGCGGCAGCAGCGCTGCTTCGACGTTCGGCAGGAACTGCAGTTTTTTCGGGTTATCAACGATGTCATCAATACGCGCCGTCACTTTGTCGATGCCCGGTTTCAGCTTGATGACGCCCTCTTTTTCGAAAATAGAGAGAATGCGCCCCTCTTCAGACACCGCATCACGCATGATGATTTTGCCGCCCTGCGGCAGATCTTTCAGCGATTTGTATTTTTTGGAGTAAATGCCAATCGGCTCAATATGGATAGCGCCTGCGCTGACAAAATCATAGGTTTTGTCGCCCGCGTGATCTTTGATAACGCTATTCAGGTACGGAATGTGCTGGAAGTAGTTGGCATCCAGTTCACGGCTGGCCAGCGCCGTGTTCGGCAGGATGTAATCCTGGAACGGTTTAATTTCCAGATCAATCCCCTGTTTTGCCAGAATCGGTTTCGCCTGCTCAAGGATTTCGGCGTGCGGCACGTTTGACGCGCCAACGGTCAGCGTATCGGCCCAGGAGGAGAAGCTCAGCACGCTGAGGGTGGCTGCGGCAATCAGTGTCAGTGTTTTTTTCATGATGTTGGTTTCCAATAATTATCGTTTATCTAACAGAGAAGTAATCACGTCGCCGCAGAACTGGATGATGAAGACGATGATAAGAATGGTCACCGTCGCCACCAGCGTGACGTCGTTATGGTTCCGCTGGAATCCTTCCAGATAAGCAAGATTGCCCAACCCGCCAGCGCCGATAACTCCGGCCATGGCGCTGTAGCTCACCAGCGCAATCAGCGTCACGGTAATCCCGGACACCAGCGCTGGAGATGACTCGGGCAGTAACACCCGAAATAACAGTGTGCTCAACCGCGCGCCCATCGAACGCGTCGCCTCAATCACCCCTTTATCCACTTCGCGCAGCGCAATCTCGACCAGGCGCGCATAAAACGGCGCGGCACCAACGATTAGCGCAGGCAGCGCGGCGTTCGCGCCAAGAATGGTGCCAACGAGGGTTTTGGTAAACGGGATCAGCAGCACAATCAAAATGATGAACGGAATAGAACGGAAGACGTTCACCACAATCGAAATCACGCTGTACAACGTGCGATTCTGGAACAGGCCGCCGCGCGCGGTGAGAAACAGCGCCAGACCGAGCACGATCCCCAGTACAAAAGTCGCCGCGCCCGACAGCGCTGTCATATACAGTGTCTCTTGCGTCGCCGCCCAGAGTTGCGCCCATTTCAGGTGCGGAAAGAGGGATTCAGCCATGCGTCACGACCTCGCTTTCAATATCCGTCTTGCTCAGGTCTGCAAGGATATTGTTCAGTTGTTCCGGGGTCGCCTTCACGTTCACCCATAATTGTCCAAATACGCCGTGCGCGGTTTGCGACATCTTGCCGTGCAAAATGTTAAACGGCAGACCATAGCGCAGCGTCAGTTCGCCGACGATCGGCTGGTGCGTGCTGTGGCCGGTAAAGGTCAGCTTGATCACCGTACCGTCCAGATCGCTGTTCAGCTCCGGGTTGAACGCCTCTTCTTCTTTATACTGGCTCACCTGGCGCACAAACTGTTTGGTGATCGGCTGCTGCGGATGGGTAAAGACGCTCAGCACATCGCCCTCTTCCACCACTTTGCCGTTCTCCATCACCGCCACGCGGTCGCAAATCTTGCGCACCACATGCATTTCATGGGTGATCAACACAATGGTCAGTTTGAAACGGCGGTTAATATCGAGCAGCAAATCGAGGATCTGATCGGTGGTTTGCGGATCCAGCGCCGAGGTGGCTTCATCGCACAGCAGCACATCCGGGTTATTCGCCAGCGCGCGGGCAATGCCAACACGCTGTTTCTGCCCGCCGCTAAGCTGCGACGGGTAAGCCTTTTCGCGCCCTTTCAGCCCCACCAGCTCAATCAGTTCCGCCACGCGGGCATTAATCTGCGCTTTTGGCGCACCGGCAATTTGCATCGAAAACGCAATGTTTTCGCTCACCGTGCGCGACCACAATAAATTGAAGTGCTGAAAGACCATGCTGATCTTCAGCCGCGCCTGGCGCAACGTTTCCCCGCGCGCGGCGGCAATGTCCTGACCATTAATCACAACGCTGCCGGAGGTGGGTTTTTCCAGACCGTTCAGCAAGCGAATCAGCGTACTTTTCCCGGCGCCGCTGTAGCCAATAATGCCGTAAATCTGCCCCTGCTCAACCGTCAGATTGACGCTGTCGACGGCGGTAATCGATGCCTTTCCCTGGTCGAAAATCTTGGAGATATTCCTGAGGACGATCATTCGTTGGTGTTTCCGTTTGGCGGTTTAGCAGTATGGATGTCCAGAAGATAATAATCAGCCGCAGTGATAATTCAAATAACCAAATAGACATTACTTATAACTAAACACGCTAACAGCGATGGAACAGGGGTTTCGACGATAAGACTTTATTTCGCATTGCATTGCCGGAAATTGCATAACTGCGATGGAGAGAAGAGGAAAAGTGCCTGAAATCAGCGCTAAAACCCGCTTTTCTGGCAATCAATCCATCCGGACGACTGTATGGCTCGCCGTCCTGATGGCTAAACAGCGGTTTATATTTCCAATCGCTCTAAACGCCGAATAAAGGTTATTTAAACAGGCAAAATGACAGACCTATCATCCGCTCATCACGAATGTTAACGGGTGAATCTACAATGTCAGTCTTCCATTCTGTAACCGAATTGATCGGTCAAACACCGCTGTTGCAGTTACATAAACTGCCGAGCGGGCCATGCGAATTATTTCTCAAGCTGGAAAACCAGAACCCTGGCGGTTCGATTAAAGACCGGGTCGCGCTGTCGATGATTAACGAAGCCGAACGCCTCGGTTTGCTCGCACCCGGCGGGACGATTATTGAAGCCACCGCCGGTAACACCGGACTGGGACTGGCGCTGATCGCTGCGCAAAAGGGTTATTCACTGGTGCTGGTGGTGCCGGACAAAATGAGCCGCGAGAAGATTTTCCACCTGCGCGCACTGGGCGCGAAAGTGGTGCTCACCCGCTCAGACGTGAACAAAGGCCATCCGGCTTACTATCAGGATTACGCGCGCCGCCTGGCGCAAGAGACGCCGGGCGCGTTTTACATCGACCAGTTCAATAACGACGCCAACCCGCTGGCGCACGCGTCGACAACCGCGCCGGAACTCTTTGAACAACTGGACGGCAAAATCGATACCATCGTCGTTGGCGTGGGTTCCGGCGGCACGCTTGGCGGACTGCAAGCCTGGTTTGCTAAACACTCGCCGCACACCGAATTTGTGCTGGCCGATCCGGCCGGCTCGATCCTCGCCGATCAGGTGGAACATGGTCGTTACAGCACGCCAGGTTCCTGGCTGGTTGAAGGCATTGGCGAAGATTTTATTCCACCGCTGGCGCACATTGACGGTGTGCGCAAAGCCTTTCGTATTACCGATCGCGAAGCCTTCGCCACCGCCAGAGAACTGCTGCAACAGGAAGGCATCCTGGCGGGATCGTCCACCGGGACGCTGCTCAGCGCCGCCCTGCGTTACTGCCAGGCGCAAACCGCGCCGAAACGCGTGGTGACGTTCGCCTGCGATAGCGGCAACAAATATCTGTCGAAGATGTTTAACGATGACTGGATGCGCCAGCAAGGGTTGCTCACGCGCCCTTCTAACGGCGATCTCACGGATTTTATCGCCCTGCGCCACGACGAAGGGGCCACCGTCACCGCTGCGCCAGAGGATAGCCTCGCCGCCGTGCTGGCGCGCATGCGTCTGTACGATATCTCGCAACTGCCGGTGCTGGAAAACGGTCAGGTGGTGGGGATTGTTGACGAATGGGATCTGATAAGCCACGTGCGCGGTGACAGTGCGCGTTTCGCGTTGCCGGTAAAAGCGGCGATGACCCGCAACGTGGAAATCCTCGATAAACACGCGCCGGAAAGCGCGCTGTACGCCATTTTTGATCGCGGCCTGGTCGCGGTGATCGCCGACAACGGCCACTTTGTTGGCCTGATAACCCGCAGCGATGTGCTGACCACCTGGCGCAACCGTCTTGAACAATAAGGGAAATAAAATGAAAACACTGGCAACGCAGAGCGTCCACAGCGGCGCATTCAACGACCAACACGGCGCGGTGATGCCGCCGATTTACGCCACCTCCACTTTCGCACAGCCTGCGCCGGGCCAACACACCGGCTACGAATATTCGCGCAGCGGCAACCCGACGCGCCACGCGCTGGAAACGGCGATTGCCGAACTGGAAGGCGGCACGCGCGGTTACGCGTTTGCTTCGGGCCTCGCCAGCATCTCCACGGTGCTGGAACTGCTGGATAAAGACAGCCATCTGGTGGCGATTGATGATGTGTACGGCGGCACCTATCGCCTGATTGAAAATGTACGCCGCCGCAGCGCCGGATTACAGGTGAGCTGGGTAAAACCGGACGATCTCGCAGGCCTCGAAGCTGCCATTCGCCCCGACACACGGATGATCTGGGTGGAAACGCCAACCAACCCGTTACTGAAGCTGGCGGATCTGGCGGCGATTGCCGCCATCGCCAAACGTCACAATATTCTCAGCGTGGCGGATAACACCTTCGCATCGCCGGTTATCCATCGCCCGCTGGAGTTAGGGTTTGATATCGTGGTGCATTCGGCCACGAAATACCTGAACGGGCACTCGGATGTGGTGGCCGGTTTGGCCGTGGTCGGCGATAACCCGGCGCTGGCCGAAAAACTCGGTTATCTGCAAAATGCCGTCGGCGGGGTGCTCGATCCGTTCAGTAGTTTCCTCACCTTGCGCGGCATTCGTACGCTTTCCCTGCGCGTGGAGCGCCACAGCAGCAACGCGCTGGCGCTCGCCCGCTGGCTGGAACAACAGCCGCAGGTGGAGAAAGTGTGGTTCCCGTGGCTGGAATCGCACCCGCAGTATCAGCTGGCGCGCAAACAGATGGCGCTGCCGGGCGGCATGATTTCGGTGGTCATCAAAGGTGATGACGCGCGGGCGACAGAGATTATCAATAAGTTAAAACTGTTTACGCTGGCGGAAAGCCTCGGCGGTGTCGAGAGCCTGGTCAGCCAGCCGTTTAGCATGACTCACGCGTCAATTCCGCTTGAACAGCGCCTGGCAAACGGCATCACACCGCAGTTGATCCGCCTGTCGGTGGGCATCGAAGATGAACAGGATCTGATTGCTGACTGGAAAAACGCGCTGGCGTAAGCACATAAATCGGGGAGCCATCAGGCTCCCTGCGATGTTAACGGGTTGTCCCACGCCGATACTACCTGGTTGCGGCCCTGTTTTTTCGCGGCATACAGCGCCGTATCGGCCCGGTGAATAAGACCGCTGGCAATCATATGCAACGGTTTATCTTCAAAATGCACTTGCCCCGTTTGCAGTGTCGCCACGCCGATACTGATGGTCAAAAAACCGGTCGGGCTGGCCGCGTGCGGTACGCTAAGCGCGTTGATATTGCTGCGCACATCTTCGGCGACATTCATCGCCTGCATCAGGTTGGTTCCCGGCAGGATAATCAGAAACTCTTCGCCACCGTAACGGCTGACGTTATCGCCGCTGCGCAAGGGTGACGAGGTGAGCGTGCGGGCAACCAGGCGCAGGCAATCGTCCCCGGCCTGATGCCCCTGGGTATCGTTATAGTTTTTGAAATAGTCGATATCCGCCAGACAGACCGACAGCGGGAAATCCTCCTGCAAAGCGCGGGAAATCTCGCTCAGCAGACACTCATCCATATAGCGCCGGTTAAACAACCCGGTCAGATGATCGTGTTGCGCGTACTGTTGTAACACTTTATTCGCGCTGGCGAGCTTGTGCTCTGCCTGGCGACGTTCGGTGATATCGACCCACGTGACCGACAGCCCCACCACCATATCCATGGCGTCATGTACCGGTACCGCCTGAATATCGTAACAGCGATCGCGCCAGCCCAACTCGCGTGACGGCAACGCCTCGCCCTTATCCGCCAGCGCGAAATCCGTCAGGAAAAAGGGCCAGTAATCAGGCATCAAACGCTGAAAGTGATCCTCTGTTTCCAGCGCCTCACCCAGCAATTTCGCCATCGCCTTGTTGGACATCACCAGACGCCCGTGGCGGTCAATCATACACAGCGCCACCGGCGTGGTTTCGTAAATGGTCTCCAGTTGCAGCACCCGTTCACCGAGGTTGGAGATATTGCGATCGATACCGCGATAACCGCGCAGCTCACCCTGCTCATCAAACAGCGGGATGCCGCTGGTTTCCAGCACCACAATGCTGCCATCGGCGCGTTGATTGCGGTTGACCAGGCCAGAAAACGCGCGCTTCTCCGCCACAATGGCACCAAACGCGCCCGCCACGCGTTCCGCTTCGCCCGGCGGCATAAAATCAAAAGGGGTTTTGCCAATCACCTGGTCAGGCGGTACGCCGAGCAATTCCGTTACGACGTCGGAAGACCACGTATAACGTCCCTGCGCGTCGACTTCCCACACCCAGTCAGAATTGTTGTGCAGCAATTCGAAGAGATGTTTGGCATCTTCTTCCCGGTGATCCAGCCGTTTTTTGTCATTATTCATGGTTTCTGTTCCGCATGGCCCGCTATGCGCGCAACAACTTGCCTGGTCAGCGTGGTGAAGGCAAGAAATATTCACCACAAAAATATATCTATCTGTTTTGCTAAGCTGCGCCTTAACCCAATGAAAGTGAATAAGATTCATACTTACTTTGGGCGTTTTTTTCTGCAACATCTCTGCTTCGGAGATGTCGGTTTTGCGCCTGCTTACCCTGTTTTCAATCACCAGAAGTAATAATAGCCACACTGTACACGATTTCGTCAGACTTTTTCATGCGGCTTATTTTTTTATCTCTCGGCAACGTGGCCAGAACCTGCGATTTATTTATCGTCACCTTAATTACAATAAGAAATTATAGATCGTATCTATTTAAAGCAATTAATTTACCTTAAGGAAAATTACTCCTGGATTTTTTAAATTTTCCGGTTAATATATTTTCTCTTCACCGATTATCGCCATCGATATTTATCACGCAAGATAATAGCGATATATAAAGACGAATTAATTAATGCTATCTATAAAATAAAAATAACGTTACCGCATTTACTTTGGCGGTACAGCCACAACGCTTTACTCATCACGCCCGCCGCGCCGCAAGGCCTGGCGCGGATTTGTTATTAGTTCAGGGTTATAAAAACAATGAATAGTGATAACCGCAAAAATAAAACCACCAGCGTCAACCCGGCGCACCAGGCGCACCGCCAGATGTCGTGGGGAATGTTATTCTTTTGCTTATTTCTGCTGGTATTGAAGTTTTTTAGCTGAATCGGCGAGATGGCTATTAAAACAATAAAATAATCCCCCGATAACGGGGGATATATTCCGGCTCGCACTCCTTGCGGGCCTGGGCCACTGCTGCTACCTTGCAAACTCACTTCTTTTATTATTGCGCTGCATGTCGGCTTTGTAACCACCCTGCCAACGCCGAGGCATTTAACGCCCGGGAATAGAGATATCCTTGAGCGATATCGCACTGCAAATCCCGTAGCTGATTACGCTGCTGTTCGGTCTCCACCCCTTCGGCTACCACCGTCTGGTGCAGGCTTTGGCCGATTTTCACCACCGTGGTGGCAATGGCTTTCATTTTGCTGCCTTCGCTGAGATCGCGCATAAAACTTTGATCGATTTTCAGCTCGGTCATAGGCAGGTGCGCCAGGCGTGACAGACAGGAGAAACCGGTGCCGAAATCATCCATCGACAGGCCAACGCCCAGCTCGCGTACCGCGCAAATCACTTCCATCGTTTCCGGGCGCTTATCCATCATCACCCCTTCGGTGATCTCAATGGTCAGGCTGCTGGCCGGGATCCGGTACTGGCGCAACAGATAGTTGATATAGTGCGGCAGGCTACTGTTATAGAAGTTAATGGGTGAAAGATTTACCGACACCACCGGCACGTGAATACCGTTGCTGCGCCACTCCGCCATCTGGCGGCAAGCTTCATGGAGTGTCCAGCGACCAATGGCTTCAATCTCACCGGTCTCCTCGGCCAGGGCGATAAATTTTCCGGGGGGAATATCGCCAAGAACCGGATCTGTCCAGCGCGCCAGCGCCTCAACCCCATAAAGCTCGCCATTCTTCAGCCATATTTGCGGTTGATAGTGCAAATGCAGCAGGTTACTGGCGATAGCGAGCTTTAACGCCGCCGCCAGTTTTAAACGTTCCTGATCGACCTGGTTCATCTCCGGGCTGAAAAACAGATAGCCGCCGGAGGCCGCCGCTTTCGCCAGATGCGAGGCGTGGTTGGCATGTTTAAGCAGGCCATCGCGCGAGGCGCCGTGATCCGGGTAGACGCTGATGCCGGTACTGACCGTCACATTCAGCGCCAGATCGGCGACATTGAACGGCATACGGAACAGGGCCTGGATCTTCTGCGCAATGCTGGTGGCACGCGTGTAATCACAGTCCGGGATCACCAGCACAAAGGCGTCGCTATCGGCGTGGCTGACAAAGCCCTGACGTGAAAATTCACTCAGCAGACGCTGCGCTATCGCCACCAGCACGTTGTCCCCGGCGGCGTAACCAAGCGCATCGTTCACATCTTTAAAATGGTCGAGATCGAGAAAGAAAAACGCAGCACGCTGATGAATGTCGCCTGCGATCATCTGATCAATATAGTGATGCAGCGCGCTGCGATTGGGCAGCCCGGTTAAACGATCAAACGTGGAAAGCTTAGTCACGCGCTCCTGATCGATATGTACCACAACGCGGCAAGGCGCACGGTCGCCTCTTGCACCTTCATAACTGATGGTCGCCGCCAGCGAGGTTTCTTCCCCGGTAGACGAAATCACCGTCAGCGCGCGTTCACTTTCCATTTCGCCGGGCAGCATATCCAGCGCGCCAAATAACGGAATGGTCGAGGCTTTGCAGCCCAGCACTGAAATACGTGGGTAGCCCCATAATTTCTCTGCCGCGCGATTAAAGAAAAACACGGTTTCCGTACTGTCCAGCAGTACGACAGCATCGTGAACATTTTCGAGTGCGGCAAGCATATTCTCAGAGCCGAAAATATCATTTTCAGAATGCATAATCTTTTTTCTTAAAGAAGAGTTCGGCAACATCCTAATTGAAAGTAATAACAGGTTCAATATCACCCAGCCGTAATATTATGCTGGCCATATCATTTATAGAGAACCTCAATAAATAAACAGTTATTTATCGTTAAAGAAACCGCAGCAAATGCCGATCAATTAAAAACGATCAAAAAATGAAGAATTATGGATTAATTATGGAGATTTTAATTATACGTGCTTATCAATAAAAATACTGACGTAACGCACAGCGATAATATTTACCTCTTTCCCCTCGCCATCCCGCGTACTTAGCGGCTCCGACGCGATGCACAGCAATAAATAAACGTTGCATTCATAGATGCATTTAATAAGTGTCTGGCCATTTATCGATAACGTCACTTGACCTTAACTGACCGCCACCGACAGTATATAAGGAAATTCTCATTTAAAGCGGAATGCGGAAATTAATATTAACGACACCCCGTCCGTTTTAACGCGTAAGCTTTGTTCGCGAATAAAAGAGAAAACAACCACCACGTGCTTATATTAGCGCATATTCAACACATCGGAGTCAGGCAAATACTATGTATGATGATTTAGGTTCTTTGGCTGAAAAACTGAAGATGTCCGGTGTTTCTTTCCAGGAAATGAGTGATGAAGATGGTGCAACAATGCAAGCAGTAACCACAACAGCAGCCACATCCGGGGTCAAAGACGATATGCAGGCCGCCGCGCTTGCAACAACGCCGGCGAGCCACAAGGAGGCTAACCAGGCCAGCGCACCTGTGGACATCCCGGCTAACACCCTTTCCTGGCCTAAAAATAAACCGGTACCGGTCCCCGCGCCTGACGCCTTTAGCACACCGGCTAACGGTATTCTGCAGAGCGTGGCCGCCCTTCACCGCCCGGCGGAGGTGGACGTTCGCGAGCGCAATCCAGTTCGGCTGGATATGTTATTTTCCGTTATTGGCAAATAATATCGCTCTGCCATGTAAAATCTTCACCTGGTAATAATAACGCACGATTTTTCTTGGCCTGCGGCCCGGTAAACAGTAACGATTTTTAACTGACCGGATAAACCCGTCTCGTCACGAATTTTAACTGGTAACCGGAAGACATTGTCGCGCCGGTATGCCTTTATTCTTTTCTGTGCAAGATGATAACAACATGAAAAAAATCATCGGAATTATTTTCACGCTGATACTGCTTTTATTATCGCTGCTGGTAGTGATTACTCCCATGAGCAGCGATAAACAATACCTTTTTGGCCTTAGCGTGATGGCAGTGGTATTTATTCTGGGAAGAGTAAAAAGCAAAAAAGCCGTACTGGCAATGCTTTCCCTCTCCGTATTGATGTCGACACGTTATATTTGGTGGCGCGCCACAACAACGCTGCATTTTGATTCAACGGTTGAAATACTGCTCGGCAGTTTACTGTTTGCCGCAGAAATTTACTCGTGGACGATTTTACTGCTGGGTTATATTCAAATGGCGTGGCCATTAGAACGCCCGATTGCGCCTTTACCGGCAGATAAATCAATCTGGCCGACCGTCGATATTTATGTCCCCTCTTATAATGAAAGCCTTGAAGTTGTTCGCGATACGGTTCTGGCAGCGCAGTGTATCGAATATCCGCAAGATAAAGTGAAGGTGTATATTCTTGACGATGGAAAGCGCGACGAATTCCGTGATTTCGCCGCTGAAGCGGGCGTTGGGTATATTACCCGCCCGGATAACAGCCACGCGAAAGCCGGTAATCTCAACCACGCGATGACCATCACCCACGGCGAACTTATCTGCGTGTTCGACTGCGACCACGTGGCAACGCGCGTGTTCCTGCAAGCCACGATTGGCGAGTTTTTCCGTGACGATAAACTGGCGCTGATCCAGACGCCGCACCACTTCTATTCGCTCGATCCGTTTGAGCGCAACCTGACGGCGGCAAAGCGCGTTCCGCACGAAGGGGCGTTGTTCTACGGCCCGGTGCAGCAGGGCAATGACAACTGGAACGCCACGTTCTTCTGCGGCTCCTGCGCAGTGATCCGCCGTAGCGCGCTCAATGAAGTTGGCGGCTTTGCCGTGGAAACCGTGACCGAAGATGCGCACACCGCGCTGAAATTACAGCGTCGCGGCTGGAACACCGCGTTTCTGGATATTCCGCTGGCGGCGGGACTGGCAACCGAACGTCTGGCGCTGCACGTTAACCAGCGTATTCGCTGGGCGCGCGGCATGACGCAGATTTTCCGTATCGACAACCCGCTCTTAGGGCGCGGTCTGAAGCTGACGCAGCGCATCTGCTATCTCAACGCCATGCTGCACTTCCAGTATGGCCTGCCGCGTGTGGTGTTCCTGACCTCGCCGTTGGTGTTTATGTTGTTCAATCTGAACATTATTTCGTCGTCGGCAACGCTGATTTTCGCCTATGTATTGCCACATCTGGTGCTGTCGACAATGGTCAGCTCGCGTATTACCGGGCGCTACCGCTACGCGTTCTGGGGCGAAATTTATGAAACGGTGATGGCGTACCACCTGATTCTGCCGACGCTACTCAGCCTGATTTCACCGCGTCTGGGCAAGTTCAACGTCACCGATAAAGGCGACCTGACCGACCGCGATTACTTCGATGCCCACACGGTACGCCCCTTGATCATCACCACCCTGCTGATGGTGGGCAGCATGATCTGGGTTGGCGTACGCTACTTTATGCATGATTACGCCGGTATCGATCCGCGCGTGATCCTGTTCAACATCGCCTGGGGCACGTTCAGTACCATTATTTTACTGGCCTCTATTGCAGTGGCGAAAGAGACCAAGCAGATCCGCAAAACCATCCGTATTTACGCCCGCTTGCCGGTCACGGTGCTGTTCTCTGACGGTTCAAAAATGCAGACCCGCACCTTTGACATCTCGATGGGTGGTGCGCGCGTGGCGCTGGTGAAAGGCGAAGATATGAGCCACAAAACCCCGGTACAAATCGAGCTGGGGCTGGGCGGTGAAATCGCCCATGTGCCGATTCGCGCCGCCGGGACTGGCGTGGGCGATCTCCGTCTTGAGTTCGATACCGTGGCGCTGAGCGAACGCCGTAAGCTGGTGCGCGTGGTGCTCTCCCGCGCCGATGCCTGGTATCGCCCGCCGCATGCGCCAGACCGCCCGCTGGTGTCGTTTATGGGGATTTTGCAGTGCGTGTATGAGCTGTTCTTCGGCCGCAAAAAAACCGTGAATGGCTTTAATAGCCAGATGTCCGCCGTGGCGAAAAAACAGGAAGAGGTTAACAATGCGCTTTAACCCCTTCACTTTGACCGCCTTACTGGTGGGCGGCTTCAGCCCGATCTGCGCCTTTACGGCCCAGAACGACGCGCTGCCGGAATTACCGCTGCCGGTCACGCTGCAAGGCGCAAAACCGCAGCCGCAACCTGCACCCGTTGCGGGCAGCAGCAACCAGGATATTGCCAGCACGCTCAGCTTTGGCGATATGGGCGCAACCGGCGGTTTAACCCTCAGCGGCCAGCAGTTACAAAACGGCGTGTCGTTCAACCTGCCGGGCGATCTGGTGGTAACCAACGCGCATATCAATTTGAATGTGCAGGTTAACCGCAGCGATGTGAGCGGTGAAAATCTGCAACTGATGCTCAACGGCCAGCCGCTCGGCGCGATTCCGCTCGATCAGTTGCAGCAGGATAAAGGAGCCTGGAGCCTTGATGTACCCGCGTCGATGATTGCGTCCAGCAACAATCTCAGCTTCCAGCTAAAAACCGGTGACGACATTATCAATAACGTCTGGAGCTGCCAGCGCGCGCTGCCCGCCGGTTACAACGTGACGTTACAGCCGGAATCGTCGTTGAATTACCAGGGATTATGGCTGAACGTGCGCAAAACCCTCGGCACATTCCCGCGCCCGTTCTTCGATGTGAAGCAGACCAAAGACCAGACGATTAGCATTGCTTATCCGGCCTCGCCGGATGCGGATGTACTCACCGCGTCGGCAATTGTCGCCTCGCAGTTTGGCGCATTGAGTAATGGCAAACCCAGCCGCTTTGAGGTGCAGTACGACACCCTGCCTGCGGGCAATGGCATCCTGATTGGCAAACCCGGCCAGACCATCGGAGGCGTTACCATTCCGCAGAGCAACGGCGCGGCATTGCAGGTTATCGACAACCCGCAAAACCCGGCATACAAGCTGTTGATCGTAAGCGGTCATAACGACATGCAACTGCGCCAGGCCGCCTGGCGGCTGAACATACCGGGGCTGCCGGACAACGACACGCTGGATGTGCCGCCCCTGAAAGTGGCGCAACGCGCGGCCTGGGATGCTCCGCGCTGGATCAATACCGAACGTCCGGTGGCCATACGCTCTTTGCTCAGCGATGAAGGCGCGCTGGTGGCGCACGGCGTCTGGCACGGCGAGAATCAGTTGCCGTTTCGCACCGCGCCGGATCTGTTCTTATGGGACGGTTCTGCCGTTCCCCTGCACCTGAACTACAGCTTTGCGCAGAAAAACTGGATCGACGATCAGGCATCGTTCCTCAATGTCAGCCTGAACGGTGAGTTCCTCAAACGCCTGCCGGTAAGTAAAGAGGGATTGCTGGCGCCTGTGCTGGCGACATTCGGTCTGTCGCACCGCCAGCAAAGCGCGGTGGTGAACATTGACCCACGGGCGCTCCTCGGCAACAACCAGCTTGGCTTCTGGTTTGGCTTGCAGGCGCAGAAAAATGCCCCGTGTAACGCGCTGGCGGATGAGAACATTCAAAGCCGCATTGACGGTGATTCGACGCTCGATTTCAGCCGCGCCTGGCACTTTGGCAAGCTGCCCAATCTGGCCTGGTTTAGCAGCGCCATGTTCCCGTTCACTCGCCATGCCGACCTGGCGCATACCACGGTGCTGATGCCGGCACGCCCGTCCGCCGAGGATATTGCGTTGCTGCTAAATCTGATGGCGCAAGCCGGGCGCGATACCGGCGTAAGCGTCAATTATCTGCACCTGTACACCGGCATGCCGGGGCAGGAAGAGGCACAAGCGCAGCTTGCTGACAGCGACATTCTGGCGATTGGCAGCCTGAGCAACCGTGAACTGCTCACGCCCCTGCTGCAAAGCAGTGCTTTTACGCTCAACGAAAACACGCTCGAAGTAATGACCGCCAGCGTGGTCAACCGGGTGCTGTCTCTGCTGAGCGGCGACCAGCCACGCACAGACATGGACGCCGCCGAATACCTGCTTGATACCAACCAGTGGCGTGGCCTGCTGAGCCTGCGCTCGCCGTGGAACGCACAACGCGTCGTGGTCATTGCCACCGGCACGGACAACCAGCAACTGGCCTTACTGCCAGCGGACATGAGCAAACCGGCATTTCTCGCCAATGCCGGCGGGGACTTCACCGCCATCACCAATGCGGGAGACGTGCGAAGCTGGCGCGTGGGCGAGCAGTTCACCAGCGGCAACCTGCCGGGCTATATGAAAATTTTGTGGTTTGCCAGCGAGCATATCTTCTGGCTGGTTGCCCTTACCTGCCTGATTGCCGCCGTCACCGGCCCGATGTTGTTTAACGCGTTACAGCGCCATGCCCACCAACGCTTGCAGGATAAGACGAAGAAATGAATACGCGTAAACCACTGACGCACGCCTTTTATCTGCTCTGCCTGCTGGGAGCTTGTCATCCGGCGGCAGCGACGGAAAGCACGGATGCGAACGCCAATGACACGGCGGTGAAAAAACTGCTGGCGCAGGCCAGTTACTGGCACAGCAAAGCCCACGACGAAATGGCTATCGACGCGCTGCAAAAAGTGCTGGCGGCGGATGACAAAAATATCGACGCCATGTATCTGCTGGCGCTCTACTCGTTGCAGCAAGGCAATGTTCAGCAGTCGGAAATCTGGCGGAAAAAAATCGCCGAACTTTCACCGCAAGATCCGCGCCTCAACGCGCTGAACAGCGCCAGCACGCTGCGTAGTATCCCGCAGGATAAGCTCACTGCGGCCCGCCAGCTGGCAAGCCGTGGGCAGATTAAAGAGGCGATCGCCGCCTGGCGCGCACTGTTTAACGGCAACCCGCCGCCGGATGATGTGGCGCTGGAGTATTACCAGACGATGGCAGGCGACAGCGCCAGCTGGTCAGAAGCGGTTGCCGCGATGCGCCAGCGCGCCAGCGTGATGCCGGATGATGTGCCGACCAGACAGGCGCTGGCGATGGCGCTCACCTACCAGGAGCCAACGCGCCGGGAAGGGATCGCACAGTTGAGCCGCCTTGCGCCGGACGATAAAAACGCCGACAAAGCGCTGCAACAAGCGCTGCTGTGGCTCGATGCCAAAGTGGGCGATCTCCCGGCCTACACCGCGTATGCGCAGCGCCACCCGGACGATAGCGCGCCGATGGATCACTACCGCAAAAGCGTGGAAGGCGATGCCACCAAAGCCGGGTTCGACGCGTTAAACAGCGGCGACTTAGGCGGTGCGAAAGATAAGTTTGCCGAAGCGCTGCAAACCCGCGCCAATAACGGCAACGCGCTGGCCGGGATGGGTTACGTCGCGCTGCGACAGAATAATTTCAGCGATGCGGAAAAATTTCTGCGCCGCGCCGCCCAGGAGGACACCACTAACCCGAACAACGAGCAGTGGGCGAAAGATGCCGATAACGCTCGCTTTTACGGTGCGCTCGGCCAGGCGCGCAGCCTGAGCCAGAAAGGCAGCTACGATCAAGCGCTGGCAAGCCTTGAAGGCAGCAACACTCACGACGACAGCCAACAACTGGCGGCGGAGATGCTGCGCGCCGACATCCTGCGCCGCCAGGGAAAATTGCCGCAAGCGGAAGAGATTTATCGCAAGCTGCTGGCTGAACGTCCACAAAACACCGATATCCGTACCGGCCTGTGGTGGGTGTTAAAGCAGCAAAACAAGCAAAGCGAAGCGGACGCCATGCTGCGTACCCTGCCCGCCAGCCTGCGCACCCGCTTTGCCGCTGTTGGCGATAACGGCGACGGCGAACGCAAAGCCGCGCAGTCAGCACTGGAGGCGGGCAACAGCTCACGCGCGATACAAATTTTACAGGCGGCGTCCGGTAAATATCCGCAAAACGTCTGGCTGCAACTCGACTATGCGCGCGCTTTACGCAAAGCCGGACAGAAACAGCAAGCCGCGACGGTAATGACCGCCGTTACCACGCGCAGTAATACCAGCAAAGAAGCGCTGTATGCCGCCGCGGTTTTCGCCGCCGAAGAGAACGACTGGTCACGCGCGCAAAGCCTGCTCGCCCGCGTACCCCGCAGCAGCTACAGCGCCGATATGACAGCGCTCAGCACGCGCGTGCAGACCAACCAACAACTGGATATTGCCCGTAACTATTTACGGCTCGGCAATGCCGCCGCCGCGCGCAACTCGCTGCTGGCGTTGCAGCGTAACCCGCCGCAAACCCCGGTCGATGTTGGCCGTCTGGCAGAACTGTTAATGCAAAGCGGTGACAGCAGCGGCGCACTGCAATTAGTGCGGGAAAACCAGGCGCAGGGGCTGCACGGCTCGGTGATCGATTACGCCGGGCAGATCCGCGTGCTCAATCAGGCCGGTCAGTTCGCCGAAGCGGAGAGTATTCTCAACGCCCCGGCGCTGCAAAACGGCACCAGCCAGCAGGAGATGAACGATATCCGCACCGGCAGCCTGATCGCCCGCGCCGACCGCCTGCGGGAAAAAGGGCAAATTGGCAAAGCGTGGAATCTGCTCATGCCGGAACTGCAACGCACCCCGACCAATACGGATCTGCTGCTGGCGGTGGGACGCATTTACCAGGCCGACCACATGGACGACAAAGCCACCGAGATCTACCAGTACGTGCTGCGCAAATCCCCGCGCGATAAACAGGCGCTGACCGGGCTGGTAAACCTGGCGCTGGCGCGTGGCGATAACGATGCGGCGCGGCGGGCGTTCTCTACGCTTGAGCCAAGCCAGGATGCCGATTACATGCTGTTGGCGGCGCGTGTCGCCGCCGCTAATGGTGAAAACCAGCGTGCCATGTCGCTGCTGCGCACCGCCCAGTGGCGTCTGCAACAGGGGGATGAGAACGACAACGACGAACTCAGCGCCGTGATGTCCCTGCCCTCGCCGACGCGCCAGGCGCAGTTAACGGCAATGAGCGGCATCAACAGCATGATGCGCGATTTACAGGAAAAGAGCGCCACGTGGACCAGCGCGGGCGTCTCGCTGCGTAGCCGTAATGGCGAGTCCGGCCTTGGCGCGCTGGATGAAGTGCAGGCGCCGATGATCCTCTCCGGTGCCATCGGCGACGCCACGCGCCTGAACCTGAATATCACGCCGGTGTCACTCAATGCCGGGGAGATGTCTGGCGAAGCGGCGAACCGCTTTGGTTCCGGGGCGCTGGAGCATGCGGAAAAACTGGCGCAAGCGGCGGCAAGCACTTCAACCACCACCAGCGCGACGAATGCCACTTCGCAAGGCAGCCAGCAGGCGAACGGCGTTGCCGCCAGCCTCAGCATGAGCGGCGACAACTATAAGCTGGATATAGGCAGCACGCCGACCGGCGGCGAGTTTACCCGGCTGGTGGGCGGTGTGGAATGGAACCCGAAACTGACGCAAAACAGCTCGCTGAACCTGAAAGCAGAACGCCGGGCGGTGACCGACAGCCTGCTCTCTTATGTCGGCGTGAAGGATAAGAGCACCGGTGAGAGTTGGGGTGGCATCACCCGTAACGGCGTGTCGGCACAATTCGCCTGGGATAACGAGTTAATCGGGCTTTACAGCAAATTAGGTTTCGACACCTATGTTGGCACCAACGTACCGACCAACCACGCGGTAAGCGCGCAGGCGGGCAGCTATTTGCGGCCGTGGAAAACCGCCGACAGCGAGCTGAAAGTCGGGGTTAACGTCAACTACATGAACTTTGACCGTAACCTCAGTTACTACACGCTCGGCCAGGGCGGTTATTTCAGCCCGCAGGATTTTATGGCGGTTTCGCTGCCGGTCACGCTGACGCGCCATCTTAATGACTGGGATCTGACACTCAACGGCGCAGTGGGCTACCAGTCCTACAAACAGAGTAAGAGCGACTATTTCCCCGGCCACAGCAGCCTGCAGTCGCAGTTAAACAGCTACGCCAGCGACGATGACGATGTGGATGCGGTTTACAAAGCCACCTCGAAAAACGGCATTGGCTACACGTTGGGCGTGGATGCGCGCTACCACCTCAGCGACAACCTGGCTCTGGGTGCGAACTTAGGCTATGACACCTTCGGCAGTTATAACGAAGGTAAAGCGTTGTTTTATTTCAAATATTACGTCGATCAAGATAAATAACCCGTGGGACAGATGATGTTTAGCAATCAGGACACTTATTTACAACGCAATTATCAGGCTGGCTGGCATGACCTGGTGTATCTGTTTTTTAACGAATACACCGAAGGCCGTGGCGATAAAGATCCCGACGCCCTGAGACGCATCGGCCAGATGATGGCTCAGTGGTATCCCATTGATAACGCCACCACGGTGAGCGAACTGGAAGCCAGCATTAACCGGGTGCTGGAGCTGTTCAACTGGGGTTTTGTGAAAATGGCACCGGCGCAGCGCGAGCTGATCTTGCTGCACTGCGCCTGGCCGCACGCGCCGGAGTACCGCGATGAAGCGGGCTGGCGTCGTGCCAGTGCGTATGTGCTGGAAGGGGCTTACTCCCAGTGGCTGGTATCGCAGGGGGCGGGCAACCAGGTTCCGGTACGCTGGAAAGACAACGCCACGGAAGATGTACTGATTTTCCGCTACGCCATCGGCGAATAAGTACACAAAGGCATGAAAACTCTATATCAACGATCAGGTGATCATCATGGTGAATGAAATTATGGTTTCAGGCAGGAAACTTGAAATCGAAGCCGTTAATTATATGGAGGATAATGCCTTTGTTTCGCTGGTGCTCGACACCGCCGGGCGGCTGATTCACGCCAGCCCGTTCTTTTATCAGCTCACCGGCTTTACGCCGGATGAGGTGACAGGCCAGGTGCTGTTTCAGACCGCGGACGACGACACGGAAATCTCACTGGCGGCGGCGATAAATATCGCCAAAACCACCGGCGATAATTGGCAAGGAGAAATATCCCAGCGTAAAAAGAGCGGTGAAATTGTCTGGCTCGACACCCGCTTAATGCCTAAGCGAGATGAGCGTGGTGAAATATTCGCGTTTATTTTGTTAGGCTTTGATATTACCCGGCACATGGCGATTCGCGAGAAATTACATTTTCGCGCTCACAACGATGCATTAACCAAAACGCTGAATCGCCAGGGCTACTATATTCGCAGCCGCAAGAAAATCCGTGCCGCCAATGCGCGCGGCGCGCAGATTGTGGTGGCGATCCTCGATCTCGATAATTTTAAAAACATTAACGACGACCTGGGTCACGCCGCCGGTGACGAAGTGCTGCGCTGTTTTATCAGCCGGGTGAAACAGTGTATTTCTCGCGGCACGCTGCTTGGCAGGCTTGGCGGCGATGAATTTGCGCTGACGTACATTGAAGGTGTCGACGAACCTGCCGGGCGTGGCGTGTTGCAATTAATTGTCGAAGCCACCCGCCAGCCGATGTATTTGCAGTACCTGCAACAGACGGTGGAATTATCGGTCAGTATTGGCGTCGCCAGTTATCCCGAACATGGGCCGAATTTTTCTTCCATTTTAAAAGCCGCCGATACCGCCCTTTATAAAGTGAAGGCGCGAGGCGGTGATAATTATATTAACTACCAGGTTCCGGGCATTAATGAATCGGGTGGCATCATTAACACCGTTGTGTGTTGATATTTAAACAGCAATAAAAAAACAGGAAATTACTATGTTAAAGGCTGTAATCCCAGTGGCAGGCCTCGGCACGCGTATGCTTCCGGCAACCAAGGCTATTCCGAAAGAGATGTTACCCATCGTCGATAAGCCGCTTATCCAGTATATCGTGCAGGAGTGCTACGCCTGCGGGATCCGCGAGATCGTGCTGGTGACGCACTCGTCTAAAAACGCCATAGAAAACCACTTCGACACCTCTTTTGAGCTGGAGTCATTGCTGGAATCGCGCGTGAAAAACCAGCTGCTGGAAGAGGTGCGCACCATCTGCCCGGCGGGGATGAACATTATGCATGTGCGCCAGGGTCACTCGAAAGGCCTTGGTCACGCGGTGCTGTGCGCCGAGCCGCTAATTGGCGATAACGATTTTGTCGTCGTGCTGCCGGACGTGCTGATCGACGATAGCCAGTGCGATATGGCGCTGGACAACCTGGCGGCGATGATCAATCGCTTTACCATCACCGGCGCCAGCCAGTTAATGATCGAGCAGGTTAATCACGACGATGTTTCGCGCTATGGCGTGGTGGATTGCGGCGGTGAAAACCTGCCCGCCGGTGGTTTCGGCCAGGTACAGGGCATGGTGGAGAAACCGCCGGTCGATGAAGCGCCATCCGATATGGCGGTGGTGGGTCGCTATGTGTTGTCGAAAGCGATTTGGCCGCTGCTGCATAAAACGCCGGTTGGCGCAGGCGGCGAAATTCAACTGACTGATGCGATCGCTATGCTGCTGGCGCGTGAGCCGGTTGAAGCCTATGCGCTGACCGGCAAGTCACACGACTGCGGGGACAAAATTGGCTATATGAAAGCGTTTGTGGAGTACGGCCTGCGCCACGGCGCGACCGGCCCGGCTTTCCGCCACTGGCTGCAGCATGAACTGGCGCTCAAGCCGGTGGCTGAGGTCGTAGAACGTATCGCTGAAGCGGTGTAACGCCTGGGCAGGTAACTGCCCTATCTCTACCACAGGAAATCTCATGTTAAGAACCACCTGGCTCATGCCGTGTTTGTTACTGTCGCTGGCCATGACCGCTTTTTCAGCCCACAGCCAGGACAGTAACTGGGTGCTATTTAAGCAGAATTACCTGAGCCAGGATGGCCGCATTGTTGACCATGAAAATGGCGATATCAGCCATTCGGAAGGTCAGGGATATGGCATGTTACTGGCCGTACTGAATGACGATCCCGCCACGTTTGAAAAAATGTGGCGCTGGACGCGCAACACCTTATTACGCCCGTCGCTGTGGCTGTTTGCCTGGCGTTACGATCCGAAGACGCACAACGTGACGGACGAAAATAACGCCAGCGACGGCGATACGCTGATTGCCTGGGCCTTATTGCTGGCCGGTAATAAATGGCACGATCAGAGTTACCTGGCGGCTTCGAATAATATTCAGGATGCGCTGATCAATTGCCTGATTATTGAGCAAGATTCCCGCCTGCTTTTGCTGCCGGGGCTGAGCGGTTTTACCAAAGACGACGGCTATATTGTTAACCCCTCTTATTTTATTTTTCCGGCGTGGGAGAGCTTCTGGCGGCAGCGGCATAATGAGATTTGGCTTAAGTTAAAAAGCTCAAGCCTCGAATTGCTCAATAAAGCGCGCTTCGGTAAGCCGCAACTGCCCAGCGACTGGATTTTTATTAAGAATAGTGGTGAAGTCATGCCTGCCGAAAACTGGCCGGCGCGATTTGGTTATGACGCGATTCGCGTTCCGCTGTATTTAAGCCTCAGCGATACGCAAGCGCATTCGATGGAGAATTTCCGTCATTATTGGGCTAATTATGCCCGCAGCACGACGCCTGCGTGGGTGAGTGTCTCCGGCGACGAACGGGCGAGTTACGCGATGTCCGGCGGCATGCTGGCAGTGCGTGATTTAACGATGGGCGACTATCAGCAAATAGAGACATCTGTGCTACCGGGCGAAGGTTATTATTTGTCCGTTTTGCACATGTTGTCGCTTTTTGCCGTCTCATTAAAAACGAAATAGTAGTAAAGCAACAATGCCGGCGCGGGATTGCGCAGGAGTCAGGCAGGAAGCTTCAAGCGCGAAATGAATAATAAAAACCATCAAATCTCATGTGCAAACATGAGGGGGAAAACCTGATGACTGAGTTGAAAACAATCACACGTCATTTGCACAGCATGTTGTTACAGGCGGGTTCTCAGCAGAACGGAAACTTGCGCCCCGGGGAACACAATGAACATCCGTAATCTTGAGTACCTTGTCGCGCTGGCGAAACATCGCCATTTTCAGCGCGCCGCCGAAGCGTGTAATGTCAGCCAGCCAACGCTCAGCGCCCAGTTACGCAAGCTGGAAAATGAGCTGGGCTTGCAGTTACTGGAACGTACCACGCGTAAGATCCGCTTCACACAAACCGGGTTGCGGCTGGTTGAGCAAACCCAGGTGGTGCTGCGCGAAATTGAAGCGCTGAAAAATATGGCCAGCAGCAGCCATTATCAGAACCTGATGCAGACGCTGGATGTCGGTATTATTCCGACGCTCGCACCCTATATTTTTTCTCATCTCAATACGGTGTGTCGCGAGAATTTCCCGGAAATCGAGCTGGAAATTCACGAAGCGCAAACTAACCAGTTGCTGCATATGCTGGAGTCGGACACCATTAAATGCGCGATCATGACTTCCAATAAAGACACCAGCAAATATGTCGAGCTGCCGCTGTTCGACGAACCGCTGGTGCTGGGCGTGAGCCACCAGCACCCCTATTCGCGAATGAGCGAAATCGATATGGGGCATCTGAAGAATAATAAGATTTTGATGGTGGATGACGGCAACTGCCTGCATAGCCAGGTACTGCGTTACTGCTATCAATTTGAGCTGGAGCCGGATTCACGCTTTGTCGCCATGCATCTGGAAACCCTGCGACGCGGTGTGGCGTTTAATCGCGGCGTCTCTTTCTTTCCGCTGCTTTCCACACAGCAGGGCGGCAACGAGAATATTCGTTATATTCGCTGCGTTAGCCCGGAGCCAAAACGTAAAGTGGTGCTGATTTTCCACCGCAGCGATCCGATGCGCAAGAAATATGAAATTCTGCGCAACGTTATTGCCCGTTATATGGAACGCTACCTTCTCGATTACAACGTTATGGCGTGAACTTAATCGTGCGGTTGTGGAATATTCTGCATGCAGCCGTTTTCATTTTCACGACAATCACGCAAATGCGTGGTTGTCGTTTTTGCCATTAATCCCTGCATAATCTCGTCCGGCAATAACTTGCCCCGGTGATACATCTCTTCAATAGTAAGCCACAGGCTGACCAGCATAATCGTATAGTCGGCAATCGGCGCAGGCGCATTCAGTTCCGCCATAAAAGGAAAGCGTGCGAGTAGCTGTTCTCTGTTTTCCGCCGTCACCGCACCGTGATAATAGGGTGCCGCGAGCAGGCGATACGCTTCCGATTCAGCAACTGATGAGGCCCAGGATAAACGCACCGCAATGGTCTCGACAAAAGGTGGGATCGGGATATTTTGCGTCGCCTGCGGATCCGGGTGCAAAGGCAGGTCCTGACCGAATGATTGCGTTTTCATTTTTTTCCTCGATGCCTGGCGAAACTCTATTCATCGACCAGTCTGGAAAATACTTTAGGAATATTATTTAAAATAAAGAATAACAGGAAAATTAGCTATGCGGATCGTCTTAAAACGTTAAAAAAATCATATAAAGCAAAAGGTTAATTCATGATCAATTATTGACAGCATCGATCTAAATATCCGTTTTTCATTTATTTCATAAATTAAATGCCGCCTTACTCAGGTTATTGTTGAATAATATTGAGCTTATTTCGCCTGTAAGATGAAAATCTATCACCTAAAGGGGAAAGGTATGGTTCAGGATTATCTCAACAGCCTCGTCCTTTTCCACATCATCACGAGAGTGGTGCCGTGGCACCTCTTTTTTTGCGCCAAATACCACGCTTTCTTTCATCTATTTGAAGGATGGAAATGCTCTGGCCTATGCTCTGATAATGACACGTTTAACCCCACTGACGCTCATGACAGGAGCCGCACCTGATGGATCCGTTTCAGCAAATATTAAAATCAACGCTCGCCCGCACCGATGACGCACCACCTGCCATCAAGCCTCAGGCATTGCTGGAAGCGGAGTTAAAACCGAGGATTGCTCACGTTGCGGTGGACGACTTCCTCTCGCTCGCCAAAGCACGCAGAACCATTTATACCCTCGGCAAAGATTTGCCCATCGCCGAAGATGAGGTGGTTGACATCATTAAAGAGGCCATCCGCCAGGCGCCGTCGGCGTTTAACTCGCAGAGTTCGCGGGCGCTAATCCTGCTCGGTAAAGAGCACGATCGTTTCTGGGAGATGGTGCGCGAGCAGCTGCGCAAAGTGATCCCGGCGGAGAGCTTTCACGCCACCTCCGATAAACTCGACGGTTTTGCCGCCGCCGCTGGTTCCGTGCTGTTTTTTGAAGATCAGGAAGTGGTCACTCACCTGCAGCGTCAGTACATCGCTTATGCCGATAATTTCCCCGTCTGGTCAGAACAGAGCAGCGGTATCGCCCAGTACGCGGTGTGGCTGGCGCTGGCGGAAAAGAGCATTGGCGCGAATCTGCAACACTACAACCCGTTAATCGATCTTGATGTTCGCGCCGCGTGGCAGATCCCGGAAAGCTGGAAGCTGCGCGCAGAAATGAATTTTGGTTCGATTGTTACTGCCGCTGATGAAAAGAGCTATATCGACGACGATAAGCGCTTTATCGTCGCGAGATAACGATATTGATAAAGATATTGCCCGCTGAGCGGGCAATTCTTTTTCTCCGCTACGTATTGGTATTGTACAAATTTTGGCTAGATGGCATGCAAACACCTGCGTATACTACACACATCTATACACAGGAGGGGGACGTCATGCCTGCTACTACACCTAAACAGCGAAACAAGCAAAATGTCAGCGTGACCGTCGAGCGCGAGCTACTGGAACAAGCGCGCAAAGAAGGCATCAACCTTTCGCAAACACTTGCGACCGCCTTGCAAGGTGAACTGCGCAATCTGGCAGCTGAGCGCTGGAAGCGCGAAAATGCCGCCGCTATTGCCGATCTAAATGAATTTATTGCCGAACGCGGCCACTTCTCGGATGAACACAGGAAGTTTTAAGCCATGCAATATTCGGTTTATCGGAACAAAAGTAACAGCCGGGATTTCCCGTTTCTGCTGGATGTACAGAGCGATATTATCGGTAGCATGAACTCGCGGGTGGTGATCCCGCTCTGCCCACTGGCGGATTACAAAGATCGCCGCCGGGTTGAGCGGTTAAACCCGGTACTGGAGATCGAAGGGAACTCGTATTTGTTACTGACCCACGATCTTGTAGGCGTCAGCCTGGCGATTTTGGGTGAAGAGGTTTGCAGTATGCGCGCGCAGCGCGACGTGATCCGCAACGCGATGGATTTTATTTTTAACGGGATTTGAAGTGACTGAACACCATAAATGCTCAGTCACTTTTTTGCTGGAAACACGAACAAATTTTACTCGTCGAAGTACCAGTAACCCTGATTCACCAGATCGGTCAGCTCTTGTGCAAAAGCCGGGTTATCCAGCGCGTTGCCCAACTCTTTGCGGCCGATAATGGTGTAGCGGCACAGCGCATCGGCGGCCTGCGCATCGGCCGTGTCCAGATATTCGCTGTTGATAAAGACGCTGCCGTCAACGTTCAGCACACGTAAACCGCTAAGGCGCGTCAGCACCTGCCCCTCTTTTAGCGCATCGACAATTTCCTCAACGCGGTAATCGTCCGGCTCCGGTGCGACATCCAGTTCGTGGCGCGGCGTGGAAATAAAGCTACCAAACCACTGTTTGAAATGCTCCGGCTGGCTAACCAACTCGATCATCATATTGCGCACGCGCTCCAGCTCGTACGCTTCTACCCGGCCCGGATGTTCGCGGCAGGTTAAATCCGGGTCGCTGTAGTGCTCGTTCCCGAGATCGTTTTCCAGCGCGTAGTCAGCAAAACTGCTGATCAGATCGCGGCCGTTCGGCCCACGGAAACCAATGGAGTAGTTGAACGCTTCCTGGTGTGTAAAACCGTCATGCGGGAATCCTGGCGGAATATAGAGGATGTCGCCCGGCTCCAGATCTTCATCAATGATCGGCGGGAACGGATCAACATGCAGCAGCGCCGGGTGCGGACAGAACTGACGCATCGGCAGTTTATCGCCCACGCGCCAGCGGCGGCTGCCCATCCCCTGAATAATAAACACATCGTACTGGTCGATATGCGGGCCAACGCCGCCGCCCGGCACGGAGTAAGAAATCATCAGATCGTCAAAACGCCACTCCGGCAGCACGCGAAACGGCTTCACCAGCTCGGCTGAGGGCATATGCCAGTGGTTAACCGCCTGCGCCAGCAGCGACCAGTCTTTTTCGCCTAAATGATCAAACGACTCAAACGGGCCATTCCACGCCTGCCACTGACCATTCACATGGCTGACAATACGGCTGTCGACTTCCGGCTCCATCGCCAGCCCGGCCAGTTCGTCTGGCGTAATCGGGTCGACAAAATCCGGGAACGCGCGTTTCAGGACAACAGGTTTCTTTTGCCAGTATTTTTCAAGAAATTCCGGCCAGTTGAGGTTGAGTTGGTAAGCCATAAATCACACCAGTGAGAAGGGAAACGGGGCTGATTATAAAGAGAGTCCCTACCCACCCGCCTTGTCATTGGTCAAGTGCTGGTGCGGCAAGCGGCGGAGATATCTCCAGCGCGCCGAGCGCCATCAGTAACGCGTCCACTTTTGGTAATAGCTGCTTGCGGCGCGGCCACACCAGCGTGAGCGCCAGCCCCTGCGGCTGGCATTGCGGCATAATTACCTGCAACTCGCCGCGCTGCACATGCTCATGCACCAGCCAGGTCGGCATCTGCCCAACGCCCAACCCGGCGCAAAGCGCCTGCACCTGCGCATCGACATCGCCGAGCGCCATGCGATACGGCACGCGGCGCCACTCCGGGTGCCCGTCGGCGGTGGTAAATAACCACGGCTTGGTGCTGCCATCCACCCGCTCATAAAGAATAGCCCGGTGCTGCATCAGCTCCGCCTCATGTTGTGGCGTCCCGGCGCGTTGCAGGTAATCGGGCGCGGCGCAAAACACCATCTTTTCACGACCAATTTGCCGGCACCCCAGCGATGCGGGTAGATCGACGGTTTGCCCGATGCGTACAGCAACGTCGATCCCCTCATCGAACAGATCCACAAAACGATCGGAGAAAGTCAAACTAAGATCAATTTCCGGGTGTTGCTGACAAAACGGGATCAGCAGCGGCATCACGCCCAGCCGCCCGTAGGTGTTTGGCACGGCGAGACGCAACCGCCCGGACGGAATGGTGCGGTGTGCCGCCAGCACCGACTCGGCTTCCGCCAGCTCCTCCAGGATACGAATGCAGATCTGGTAATACGCGTTCCCGGCATCGGTGACTTCAAGACGACGCGTGGTGCGCTCCAGCAAACGCGAACCCAGCCGCGCTTCCAGACGGGCAACGCTTTTACTCACCGCCGAGCCGGTCAGATGCAGGCGTTCCGCCGCTGCGGTAAAACTCCCCTCTTCAACGCTGGCAACGAAGGGGAGGATATCTTTCAGACGTTGATCGCTCATGGCATTAGTGAATTTAAGTTACGAATGATGTGAATTAATACCAGAGATAAGAAATTAATTCTCTATTAGCCTGTGAGGTAGACAAAACCCAGAGGAATATCTCATGCAGAAAAAAGCATTAATTGTCGGCATCAGCGGCGTGATTGGCCGGGCGCTGGCGGAGAAACTGCTGGCAGACGGCTGGCAGGTTACTGGTTTATCACGCGGGCGCGGCGCAGTTCCGGCGGACTGCACCAGCCTGACGGCGGATTTAACCGACGCGGCGGCGGTCAACGAGGCGCTGAAAAGTGAGAAACCCGATGCGCTGTTCTTTAGCGTCTGGGCGCGCCAGGAGAATGAAAAAGCCAATATTCGCGTCAATGGCGCGATGGTGAAAAATGTCATTGATGCGCTGGGCGAACGCCTGGCCGGGGCGAAAAAATACGGTTATCGCTGGAGCGTACATCGCCCGCACAGCATCATCGGGTATGCGCTCGGTAACGCCATGAACATGGGGCAGACGCTGGCGGTTTACGCCACGTTGTGCCGCGAAAAAGGGTGGCCGTTTATCTTCCCTGGCTCACCTGAGCAGTGGAACGGTGTCTCCGATGTGACCGACGCCGGTTTACTGGCGGAGCAGCTGAGCTGGGCGGCGGTGAGCGACGGTGGCGCGAACGAAGATTTTAATGCGGTGAATGGCGATGTGTTCCGCTGGAACTGGTTATGGCCGCGGCTGGCGGCTTATTTCGGCATTGAAGCGGCCGCCTTCCCGGCGAGCATGATGCCGCTGGAAGGGCGCATGCAAGAGGCGCAAGCGGCGTGGACAGAGATTGCGGACAAGTATCAACTGGCAGAATCAGACATCGGTAAACTGGCCTCCTGGTGGCATACGGATGCCGATCTCGGTCGCCCGATGGAAGCCTTCGCTGATATGAGCAAGAGCCGAAAAGCCGGGTTTACCGGTTATCGCAGCACGCTGGATTCCTTCACCGCGCTGTTTGACCGCCTGAAAGCGGAAAATATTATCCCACGCTAAAGCAGTATTTGCCCGGCAGCGCTGACATGCCGGGCAATTCCTCAATTTAGGTTCAACGCCGTCTGCGGCACTGTTCCGGCATTGCCCCTTGCTGCACCTCGCTATGCACCGCATTCCCCTGCCGGTTCACATACCGTAGTTGGCGGCGATATTGTTGTGCCGCAAAGTGACATTTTGCGCGGCCAATTCCGGCAAACCGCTAACGATCGTCGCGTCACTGGCGTTGGCCACGATGAGATACTAAATATCGACGCCGTTGATTTTCGGCGTTGCGGCAGCGCCTTGCGCATTTTCAAGTGGCGAAACCCGCGTTGCCGGAAAAATATGCTGGTAGAAAACTCGTTGGCGCGGCCTGCGCCATAAAAGAGCCAACAGCGTCGCAGCACCAGCACCAGCACCAGCACCAGCACCAGTACCAGCACCAGCACCAGCACCAGCACCAGCACCAGCACCAGCAGAGATTGATTCATTAGTCCTCAAACCCTAAGCAAATTTATAACAGCGACTTATGCGCAAATTTACTTTCTGGCAGGCACTGCGCGAGGCCTATGGTGCCAAAGTGTTTATGTCACCGTGGCTTATTCACCATTGGGTCACGGATTAATTACTTTTGGCGCGAAATCTGGCCACTTTCGCCCGGTTGCCGCACAGCGCCATGCTGCACCAGCGGCGGCGATGCGCTTTGGTCTTATCGTAAAACCACAGTGTGCAATCCGGGTGTTCGCACTGGCGGATATAGTCAAACTGCCCGTTTGCCAGTAACGCTGCCGCCTGTTCTGCGACCGGTGCCAGTGCTTGCTGCGGCGTATCAAGCAGATATACGCGCTGCGTTTGCAGCGCGCCTTGCTCATCGACTACGAGGCGTAAGTGGCTTTGCGCCTGCGCCAGCCAGCCGTTCAGCTCATCCAGCGACAGTTCCCGCCCGTGCTTTTTCTCTTCGACAAGCTGGCGGATCAACGCACGCAGCTTACGCGCCTCAGCCAGCAACTCTCCCGGCTTTGCCATCGCGTTAACCTGCAAACCGACATGCTGTAGCCACTGGCGCACATCGTCATCGGACTGCCAAAAGTCATGCGGCGATTTTTCCGCCATCGCCAGCGTGTTGATAAAATCCAGCGCGTGGTCTTCGGCTATGAACCACGGGCCTTCCGCACCGGGTAACATGGCTGCTGTCATCGTTGCCCTCCCCTGTTTCTCATTGCCCCGCACATTGTAACCGATAAAATATATTTTACACAGTTACATGCTTTCGCCATACTCAGCTTCGAAGTAACCCTATAAATTAACTTTTAACGGTTTCAAAAGAGGTAACGATATGGCTGCCAATACGCATTTCCCGGTTCGCTATCAGTATGCAGACGCCGATGGCGTCAAGGTGTTTTACCGTGAAGCCGGTAACCCGGAAAACCCGGTATTACTGCTGCTGCACGGTTTTCCCAGCTCTTCGCATCAGTTTCGCGAACTGATCCCGCTGCTGGCAGATAAGTTTCACCTTATCGCCCCGGATCTGCCCGGCTTCGGCTTTACCGAAGTTCCCGCTGAGCGCGATTACCGCTATAGCTTTGATGGGCTGGCAAACACGCTGATTGCTTTTGTCGATGCGCTGAATCTGCAACGTTTTGCCATGTATGTTTTTGATTACGGTGCGCCGACCGGATTGCGGCTGGCGCTGCATTATCCGCAGCGGGTGAGCGGGTTTATTTCGCAAAATGGCAATGCGTATCTGGACGGTTTAGGCGACGCATGGGCGCCGGTACAGGCTTACTGGCACGCGCCGACCGCGGAAAACCGGCAGGTCGTTCACGATGCGATCCTCAATCTGGAAGGGACAAAATGGCAGTACCTGCACGGTGTGCGCGATCCTGAAACTGTCGCACCGGAAGGTTATCAACTGGATACATTACTGATGGAGCGCCCCGGAAATAAAGCGATCCAGCTGGATCTGTTTCTTGATTACGCCAACAACCTGAAGCGCTACCCGGAGTTTCAGGCCTTTTTCCGCACCCACCAGCCACCCGCGCTGATTATCTGGGGCGAGCACGATCCGTTTTTTATCCCGCCAGGCGCGCACGCTTATAAACGCGATAATCCAAATGCGGTGGTCGAGCTGCTTGATACCGGGCATTTCGCACTGGAAACCCATGCTGGCTACATTGCCCAACGCATTCGTGATGTGATCGGTAACGCGATTGGCTAAGAAACCGGTGCACCCCGCGTGGTGGGCGCACCGATTTTGCTTACGCACGCGTCTGAAACATCAGCGTGTCGGACGTAAACGAGCCATCGTCGCCAATAAGAAAGTGCGCTTTCACCTCGTCGGAGGTTTGATTTTGCAGGTAGCGGATCGCCGCACGCAATACCTCCGGCGTGTTCATGCGTTCCACCCAGGGCTGATATTCCAGCGCCAGCCGATCAGAAACCATCTTCTCAACCTGCATGCCGCTTTGCTGCGTCATTTGCAGCCACTCGGCTGGCGAGTAGTTACGTACGTGGGACGGATCGCGAAGCACTTCAATGGTTTGCAGCCAGATATCCAGCACCGGACGGCCAGGCGAGGCGATATCCATCAGGATAAATTTCCCGCCGGGTTTCAGCACACGTTTTACTTCGCGCAGCGCCAGCGCGACATCATGCCAGTGGTGCGCCGAGTAGCGGCTGATTACCACGTCAAATGTATTGTCGGCAAAGGGCAGCTTTTCCGCCGCGCCGTGTGCGGTGGTGATGTTGTGTAACTGACGATCGCTCGCCGCCTGGCGCACTACCGCCAGCATTTTTTCCGATAAGTCATACGCTGTTACCTCGCGCACCACGACTGCGGCGGCAAAACTGGCATGCCCGGCACCGCAGCCTAAATCCAGCAGCGAGGCATCCGCATCAGTACTCAGCCACTCGACCAGACGCACTAAATCTGCGCCTTGCGCATGCACCTGGCTTGTCAGGTAGGCCTGGGCCTGGTCGCCAAACTGCTTTTTTGTTAACTCATGATGATTAACCGACATTCTCTTTTTCCTTTTTAGCACGACAAAAAGTTGCTCTTTGGCGACTATACGACCGCCTTTATAGGGGTACAATATGTGTACTTATACTGGTATTAATGAGTACCCCCCATGGAAAGTACCTTATTTGCCGGGCCGAAAACCCTTGGCACTTTTTTGCGATCGCAGCGGGAAAATACCGCGCCTGCAGATATTGGCTTGCCGGCGCAAGGGCGGCGGCGCACGCGTGGATTGCGGCGGGAAGAAGTGGCGCAACTTAGCGGCATTAGCACCACCTGGTATACGTGGATTGAACAAGGGCGGGATATTGTTGTTTCGCCGCAAACGCTGTCGAATATCGCCAACGTGTTAAAAATGAGCGCCGCAGAGCGCAAGTATTTGTTTCATCTGGCGCTGCAAAACGACCCGCAGGAAGAGCACGTCATTACCGTCGAACCTGCTGTGCTGGCCACGGTGAATCAGATGGCCTGCCCCTGCTATTTACTGGATTTGACCTGGAATATGCTGGCGTGGAATACACCCGCTGAGACATTGTTCAGCGGCTGGCTGGATAAGGATACCCAACCGAATATGATGAGTTTTATGTTTCGCCACCCGCTGGCGCAAACGCTGGTTGTCAACTGGGAAACGCGCGCCAGCCGGATTGTCGCCGAGCTACGCGCGGACGCGATGCACTACCCGCACGACAAAGGACTGAACCTGTTTGTGCAGAGTCTGAGTAACGACAGCGAACTGTTTCGCGCGTTCTGGTCGCGCCAGCAAGTGGTGGTGCGTGAGGGTGGCGAGCGCGTTTTTCATCATCCGCAACAAGGCGAGTTGCACTACCGGCAGATGACATGGCAGCTAACCAGCAACCGTTCGATCAAAATGATTATGTTAATGGACGAGTAATTCGGGCGCGGATTCTGTATATCGCAGAAAAAAATGAAGTTTATTGCTCGACATAAAAAAAACAGGCCAGAAAACTGACCTGTTTTTTTATTATTTACGGAATTCCAGTGGCGCCTGGCTGGCCTGAACAAATGCGGCGATATTATCAAATGTGGTCATTGCTGATTTGCAAAAAATACATTTGGCACCTGCCGGATTTTTCTCAGTTATATCAAAGCTGGAAATTCGGTATTGCGACCCGTGACAGCACGGGCAGCGAAAATGAATACGATTAATAATTCTAAATCCTTAGCGCGGAATCACATTGGCCGCAGCCGGACCTTTCGGGCCGTTCTCAATAGTAAACTCAACCTCTTGATTTTCTTCAAGAGTACGGAATGCATTGCTCTGGATAGCGGAGAAATGTACGAATACATCTTTGCTGCCATCTTTCGGAGTAATGAAACCGAAGCCTTTCTCAGCGTTGAACCATTTAACGATACCGTTCATTTTAGTAGACATGCTTATTACCTTCTTTTTGTTCGCCGAATGCGGCAGTAATGGTCTGAGACATTATTTTTATCAGAGTATAAAGCGAAGACCCAAAAAGAAGTAGCAAGGAGGTACTTAGAGATGAGAAAGACTTTAGTGAACTGCTGGAGATAATGATTTATCAAACCGACGACGCATTAACGCATGGTTGCTTTGACAGCGCAAGCACTATTTTAAAAATATTTGTCAGTAAAGCGTTATCAGCAGATTAACGTGCTGTTCTGTTTGCTTCTCAGGGATTCAATCCCGGCAAAGGGGTTTGTGTGAAGTGGATCGCACAAATGCGCTTACCATCCGGCTATTATCAATACTAGTATGGTAGTTAAGCAAAACGTTTAAGGGTGGTAATGAGCATGCAAATGACAATGCGCTGGTTTGGTCCAGTTGAAGACAAAATTCCGCTGGAGCACATCCGGCAAGTTCCCGGCGTCGAAGGTGTCGTTGGCGCGCTTTATGATGTTCCGGTTGGCGAGGTGTGGTCTAAAGAGAAAATCCGCGCGCTTGCCGATCAGGTTCATCAGGCTGGTTTAAAAATGGAAGTCATTGAAAGCGTCAACATTCACGATGATATCAAAATTGGCCAGCCCAGCCGCGAGCAGCTAATTGCCAACTACCAGCAAACTATTCGCAACCTGGCGGAAGTCGGCGTCAAGGTGATTTGCTATAACTTCATGCCGGTTTTCGACTGGATGAAAACCGACATGAACTATGTTCTGCCAGACGGTTCACTCACCATGGCGTTCGAGAAAAAAGGCATCGATAAAACTCTTGATGAAGTCGTGAAAGAGGTGCTGGAGAATTCCAACGGTTTCGCCCTGCCCGGCTGGGAGCCAGAAAGGCTGGCAAAAGTGCAGGAGCTGTTTGCCAAGTATAAAGATGTCGACGACGCGAAATTGCGCGAAAACCTGGTGTATTTCCTTAAACGCATTATTCCAGTGTGTGAAGAAGTCGGTATAAAAATGGCCATTCATCCGGACGATCCGCCGTATTCTATTTTTGGGCTGCCGCGTATTGTAAAAAACCGCGACGATCTCGACTGGATTTGTAATGCGGTGGATTCAGAAGCCAATGGTATTACATTATGCACTGGCTCCATTGCTGAAGATCCGGATAATAATGTCTACCAAATCCTCGCAGAATTTACCCGCCGCAAACGTATTCACTTTGCCCACGTTAGAAATATTAAACTCATTAAAGATAAAGATTTTTATGAGTCTGCGCATTTATCCCGCTACGGCTCGCTGGATATGTTCCAGATAATGAAATCACTTTACGATAACGGCTTTGATGGTTATATCCGCCCCGACCACGGGCGCTTTATCTGGGGCGAAACCGGGCGTCCGGGCTACGGGCTTTACGACCGCGCCCTCGGTGTCACCTACCTGCACGGTTTGTGGGAAGCACTCGAAAAACAACATTAATAAAATGTCATTCAGGCCGGTGACTCCACCGGCTTTCATGTAAGGCAAATCCGAAAGGTATTCTCTATGTCCCCGTTGTTAGCGCTATTTTGGGTGCTGGTTGGTATTGCGCTCCTGGTCGTTATGAATCTTAAATATAAATTTCACAATATTTTCGCCTTGCTGATTGCAGGGATATTTGTTGCGATCATGGAAGGTATTCCGCTGGATAAAATTGTCACGGTTATTCAGGACGGTCTGGGAAGTATTCTCGGCCATCTTGCATTGATTATTATATTTGGCGCTATCATCGGTAAATTCATGACCGAATCCGGAGCCAGCCAGCGTATTGCGGATAGCGTTATTGAACGCTGCGGGACGCGTTTTCTTTCGGTCGGGCTGATGTTTATCGGCGTTATTTTTGGCATCGCCATGTTTTATGAAGTGGCATTTTTGATTGCAATGCCGCTGGTGCTGAATATCGCTAAAAAAGCCAATATTCCGTATATGAAATTAGTGGTGCCCACCGTGGTTGGCGCGACCATGGGACACAGCCTTTTCCCACCGCAGCCCGGCCCGGTCGCGCTCATCAGCGCATTCAACGCCGACATTGTGCAGGTCTATCTGTACGGCATTTTAGTGATTATCCCGGCGCTGTTTTGCGCGGGCATTCTGCTGCCCAAATACCTGCCGGGTATTAACGCGATTCCGTTGAATTCGCTACTGAAACCGGTCGAAGAGAAAACCGCGCAGGATCTGCCACCGTTCAGCATCAGCATTCTGATCCCGCTGATCCCGGCGGTGCTAATGATTGTCGCGTCGATTATCAAAGGGTTAATGCCCGCAGGCTCGGAGCTGGTAAAAGTCTGCACCTTCTTTGGCAGCGCGGAAATCAGCATGCTGTTAGCCACGCTGGCGGCAATCTGGTTTCTTGGCATCAAGCGTGGGATGTCAGCAGAAGGCGTCACCCACTGCGCCAGCGACGCGATTGCGAAAATCGCCAATGTGCTGTTTGTCATCAGCGCCGGCGGCATTCTGAAACAGGTGATTGTAGTTTCCGGTGTGGGGAACCATATCGTGGACATTATGAGTCACGTCCCGCTGTCGCCGTTTATCGTGGCGTGGATAATCACGGCGATAATCCGCATTCTCACCGGACAGGGCGCCGTCGCGGCCATCACCTCGGCGGGTATCGTTGCGCCGATGGTCAGCGCGTTTCACCTCAATCCGGCACTGATGTGCCTGGCCGTTGCCTGCGGCAGCAACACCATCACACTGATGTACGACGGCGGTTTTCTGCTGTTTAAAGAGACGTTCGGCATTTCGATGAAAGACACCTTCAAAACCTGGGGGCTGCTGGAGTTAATAAACTCGGTGGTCGGCTTAGGTATGGTTCTGCTGCTCAGCCTGTTTATCGCGTAGCGGATGAAAACCGACGGGGACAAGGATGTGCCCGCCCCCTTCTCTTTCGCGAAAAGTGATGCTAGGTTTACAGATCTCTGCAATTCATCAGGCTCGCCAATGTAACGACATTTTCTTTGTGAACATACCTTTGCACCGTGCGCTGGATGCCGCACGCGGTTTTCTGTTTACGTGAGAATGTCGACAATGAACACATTATTGATGGTTCTGGTGCGCGCGCTGCGCCAGCACCGCTGGCTGTGCTTGTTTGGTAGTGCCTATCTTTTTTCTTCTATCGGCAATGGGTTAACGCAAACCCTGATCCTTGGTCAGTTATTACGCTGGCATGCCTCCCCGGCAACGCTCACGCTGAGCTATATGCTGGCTACGCTACCCGGTTTTTTTGGCAGTTTATTAGGGGAATACGGGTGCCGGCGTGTTTCGCCGCTGCACTTACTGTTGCTGTGTGAGCTAATTGGCCTTGCCGGGCTGCTTTTCCCCCTCTACGGCTTGCTGGCGCACAGCATTCCCGCGCTGCTTGCAGTGCAATCACTCGAAGCATTTGCCGCCGGGTTATCCTGGCCTGCCATGAGCCTGGTTTTTAAACGGGGTTTAAGTGCAAACGAACTGCCGGCGGCGACCAGTATGGAAACGGTGATTTTCGCCTCTCAGGTGTTGTTGGGCGCAGGCGCCGGCGTGGTGCTTTTTGACCGGGTATCACCGTTGTCACTGCTGTCAATCGATGCCATCAGTTTCGTGTTGTCTACGGTGTTGCTATGCGCCACGGCACGTTACCTGCCGCAGGTAAGCCACGAGGATCGCCACGAAAAGAGAGTGATCCTACGCTGGCATCATTTACCGGTCATTCAAAAACGCAGCTTGTTGTTGTTACCGGCGCTTGCCGCCGTTGGCGCGCCGGCAATGGCGTTGCTCCCGGCGCTGATACAGCAAATGCGTCCCGCGGAAACCACTGAGCTTGCGCTGCCGCTTATCTTTGCGCGCAGCCTGGGTCAGCTTTGTGGCCCGCTGCTGCTAAAGGCCGATAACCTCAAACGCTATGCCAGCCACAACCGGTATCTCGTCGGCTGTTTACTGGCCTTTCTGGCGGCTTACTGTGTGCTGCCGGGTTTAACATCCTTTCCTGAAATCGCGCTGCTCATCATCTTTGCCGCTCATCTGGCGTCGAATATGGTCTTTGCCGTCGGGACATTCGGCTTGTTGCACAATTTCCATGCCGATACCGTTCCCACCGCTACGGCAAAAGTATGGCGCTGGCAATCATGCTGCGCCGCCGTGGCGACACTGATTGCCGCCTTACTGGCGGCAGAATGGGGGGCAGCGCAGGCGTTATATACAGTTTCATTCAGCACGCTGGCGCTGGTGATGATGGTGCTGCTGCGCTATCGCAGCTGATTTATGTGAGCACAGCGTCATTCTGGCTGAGCTGCCATCAGATAAGGCGTGTAGTGAGGCTGGCTATTGTATTTCGGCTGGATAAGCAGCCTGGCGAAACCTGAACGTTGTCTGCGTTTCGCTCCCTGCGTTTTACGCGGCGCAGGGAGCGGATGGGTGAGTTAATACGGGTTTTGCAGCCCTCCTGCACGGTCAGTGGACTGACGGCGTTTTTTTCTGCTCATCAAGGGAAAAGAACGCCACAACATCGGCCAGCTGCTGCGCGTACTGATCCATGCTTTGCGCGATTCCCGCCGACTGCTCGACGAGCGCTGCATTTTGCTGCGTGGCTCTATCCATCTCGTTGAGCGCAACTGCCACCTGGTTCACACCGGTGCGCTGCTCTTCGGAGGAGTGGGTAATCTCATTCATAATGGCGCTAACTTGCGATATTGAATCCACCACGTCTTCCATCGCTTTCGCTGCATCCTGAACTTGATTCGCGCCAGCGCTGACATCGTGCATTGAGCCCTGGATGAGCGAATTGATCTCATCGGCGGCTTCAGCGCTTCGTCTCGCCAGGCTACGCACTTCGCTTGCCACCACGGCAAATCCGCGCCCACGCTCCCCGGCACGTGCTGCCTCTACTGCGGCATTCAGCGCCAGAATATTCGTCTGATGCGCGATACCATTAATGACATGGTTAATCTCTGCAATATGCGCCGTGCTTTGTTCAATTTTTTTCATCCCGGCGATCACGATCGACATGGACTGTGCGCCAGCTTGCGCGATTTCATTGGCTTTTGCCGCTAACATATTCGCCTGATGAGCATGCTCGGTGTTACCGACAACGGTGGTTTTTATCTCTTCCATGCTGGCGGCGGTCTGTTGTAAAGCGCTGGCCTGCTGTTCAGTGCGTGAAGCGAGATCGTGATTGCCGCTGGCCATTTCGCCGGAGATTAATTTTATCTGCGCGGCCGATGTCTTAAGCGAAGCGGTGATTTTTGTCAGCGATGCTCTCATTCCATCAAGTTCATGGTGCACCCCATTAATATCGCCACCGCTATTATCAGCGTCGTGATGCAAATCCCCTTGCGATATCCTATGAATATTCTTTTTGATTGTATTGGTAATACTCAAAAATTCATTGCGCAATATAAAGAACAAAATCACTGATGCAATTAAAAACGCAGATAATGTGGTTATGATAGTGATAACCGTAAATCTATGGACTGAAGCAACATAATCCTGCGTGCCCTGAACATCATATTTGACGATTAATCCACGAAAATTCCTGGCCAGCTTATTAAACGTATTAACATTTTCACGCGTTGGCTCTTGTTTAATCGACTCAATAGCTGAGGTGAGTTCCCGCGTCATTTTCACGCCACTTTCGGTCTTGACCGGCGCAACCTGAAGAAAACCGTTATAGGCTCTGGTAACCTCTGCCAGCGCCGCACTTCTCTGCGTCGCTGTCAGGCCTTCGAACTGCAAACGTGCACTCGTCTGAGCAAGCGCATCATATTGATAAAACCCGAGAGCTAAGCCCCTCACGCTCTCTTTGATATTGTTCAGAGCGAGCAGCGAATAGCCCGAAACAAATAAAAGCGAAGTAAAAAGAATCACGTAAGAAAATATAACGGTATATTTTAATCTTCCCTTCTTTACAGACATACCCCATCCTTGATTCATCAAGTAAATTTCAATTTGTTTCACCATGAATAAAGCACAAGGAAAAACGCATACTGCAACGATAAACGCAGTCTGCGCCCAATGGGTTATTCAGGATTATTAGCAACGCTAACATATACTCCTTCACCCATAAGGAAACAACTATTTTGCCAAAAATGAATAAATTCTGAAAATGCGAATTAATAAAGCGAAAAAACTAAAAGCTATTTACTGGATTGCATATCAAAAATACCGGCGTTGCCGGTATTTTTATTTACGCACGGATATCGTCATATTCGCGTGTGTTATCAAACTCGTGTTTGGCAAAGGGACATAACGGGATGATTTTACGGTTTTCCGCACGCATTTTTTCCACCACCCGCGCGACCAGCTGCTTACCTACGCCTTGCCCTTTAAGGCTCGGATCCACATCCGTATGTTCAATAATGCTTAAATGCTCGCCGGTGGGAACGAAGACGATTTCAGCAACCTGCGTTCCCTGGGCGTCATTAACATAAAACTTGTTGTGGCCTTCCAGAATTTCCATGGTTTTCTCACTTAGTTGTGGCGGTACTTCAGCGCACCGCTCGGGCAGGTATCAATGACTTTCACCACCGTTGCGACATCCACTTCATCGGGAATGATCCACGGTTTGCGTTTCAGGTTAAAAAGCTTCGCGCTGCCGCGTACGCAGTTTCCTGCGTGCTGACAGACCGCGGTATTGAAATAAACGTCAATCTTTTCACCGGTATAGACGCGGTAACCCGCGTCCAGCAGTTCCTTATCCATGACATTGCCCCTGTTCTTTTTGGTGTTGGAAAAGTAAGCATAGCCGCTCTACTTTTACGCACCCTCCGGCGTTTAATCAATAACGAACGATACGAAACCCTTCTTGTTCAGTCGGTTCGACAAAGTAGCGGGTAATAAGCGCAAACTGCTCGTCGGTAGCGGCAAAATCGTGGTCACCTGCGGCATTTCGCTGGCGTAAACGCGCCTTACAAATCTCATCGCTAACCGGCAAGTAGTGCAACAAATGCGGCGCGCCGGATTCGTTAACGATCGACATCATCCACTGGCGACTGGCCAGCGTGTTGGCGGGAAAATCGAGAACCACATTAACGCCTGCACGCAGTAGCGCGATGGCATGCGGCTTGATGGCGGATTTTAATTTTGCCGAGTAGAAAACGTAGTCCTCAACGGTGGTCATCGCGTCCTTAAATAACAACGATAACCAGCTATCTTCGCTCAGCACCACCGTGCATGGCGCTTTTGCCAGCTCGCTGGCAAGCGTCGATTTACCCGATGCGATTTTGCCGCACAGAAGATGGAGTGTTGCAGAAGAAGCGGAACAAACATTCATAACATCACCTCGCAGGTTGCTGCCAGCAAGGCCCCGCCGTGCTGGCGGGAAAAGGACGAACGTTATCCCACCGGTCGATTGACGGTGCGAATAATGCTCGCAATAGATAAATGAGGTGAATATTTAACAGGCATGCTGGCAACGTAGCAGCAAACCTGCTCCGTTGCCAACGGTTTGTATGGGTGGGGCTTATAGCCAGCCCCATTGTGGTTAGCCGATCAACAGCAGGCAGGAGAGATCATCACCGCCGTTGATCGTATCGATCGCGGCATCCATGCGTTTGTTGATGGTGCTGTTATGCATGGTTTTTTCAGAAAAACTGGCGATCGTTTTCATCACCAGTGGCGGGTCTATCTCAACATGCAGCGACTGTACGCTGAGGAACGTTTTGAGATAAAAATAGTCCATAACGATGCGATAAAACTGACGCAATATTGTCGCCGTATTCGTACCGGGAAAATCGCTTTCATAAAGCTTATACAGTAAGTAGTTTCGCAGCACATGCGGTTCACCCAGACAAGAATGCTTGCACAATTGCTCCCACTGCTGATCAAGAGCGGCAAACTTCTCACTCAGCACCGACGCTTTCGTCTCTGGCGTAATTGCCAGATATTCAGCAACTTGCAGGTGTCCTTGTGATATCAGCGGATCGCGCGAAGCGTATTTCGCCACATGTTTACCCATCACGGTTAACGCATCGACTTTCATACTGGCCGCGCGAACGGTATTTTGCGCACGAAGCAGCGTTCGACCGTTCTGTAGTTCATCGATCAGCCCTGCATAAAAGTTTTCCACTTCAGCCAGATTATTCTGCAGATCAAAGTTGAGCATTTGCAGATAGAGAATAAATTGCGCCAGCGCCATCAAATTCTCTTCAATATTGTTGCTCTGCGCCTGAACCAGATTCCAGGCGAAAAGATGTATCAGATGGCCCACCTGGTCTCGCGGCTTTTGCTGCTGCAGTAATTTTACTTTTGAGCGGGCAACCAGCGTGCTTTTCTCTTGCAGCAGCATGCTTTGCGGCTCGAAAAGCACCTGGCGTACCACTTCCGGGCAGGAGAGCGTCATGCTAAAGCGTACTTCATCGGCATATTTGCGTACACCACGCGGATAGGTTGAGCATGTAGGGGATAACGCTTTTTCACCTAAATCACGGTGAACCATGCAAAGCCGGTTTTCATCAACAAACGGGCACTGCTTATCCTCATTCAATTTAATGACCGAATATTCATTTTTGCCGTTATGAACCGGGATTAAATTCTCTTTCGCAATGGCCGCAATAACAGGATTGGATGAGGACAGATAACGTTGATGCGTTTTCTTATCAATATTTATTTTCCAGCTACGGCAGCAGGAAATTAAACAATCCGGGCCAACGCATTTGAATTTATCAAAGAAAACAGGTGTCACTGTTTTATGGTGTCGCATAATACATTCTTTATAAATGAAAAGCAGAAAGTTACACGACAAAAGTCAATATCAAAAGTTGCATAAGCGCGCACAATATTCAGCATTTCACCACATGGTTCCGCGCGCTTAAAATCCTGGAGTTAGCTCCATCTGCGAAATGATATTTCCACTGTCGTTAAGATTCTGCTCAACAGAGGCAACATCGTTGCGCTCATTGCCAGACGCTTTTCCCTCTTCCCGCATTTTGCTTTTAATCAGCGACAGCAGCGATTTTAGCTCCCGGAGCGCTTCTTTCAGAGAACGGGCGTCTTCCTGCCTCTGGCTGGCGTTTTGTAGCGTATTGATAACGTTATCGATAGTAGACTGTGCGCCCGCGATCTCTGCCGACTTTTCTTTTTCGGTCGGATTTTCTTCGTCGCTCACTTCAGCGTCAGAGGCGGCCTGCGCTTTTATGGCAGATTCATCGCTTTCACCGGTAGAAGCTTGTGCTGCGTCAGAAGCGTTAGCATCGGCACCATTGCCTGCACCAGTGTTATCACTCTGACCTAGCTGGGAAGCGAGTTGTCCAAGCTGAGATGATAGCTGTTTGAGCTGTTTCATAATGTAGCCCCCGGAGCCGCCAAACAACATGGCCAGCGCTTTCAGGCGGGCGATTTCCCGTTTCAATGCCTCAAGTTTTGCGCGCGCATTCGCTTTACTGTTCCGGGCATTTTCCTGCGTAAAGCGATTAAGCGTGGTGAGGTTTTCCTGCAAATTTTCGTAATACTCTTTCGCCTGCGGGCTGAGCGTCACGATGCTGGCAGGCGTGGGGTTAACGGTTTCACTGGTGCGGGTGGCCTCCTGAGTACGAACCGTTCCTCCTTTGGCGGAAGAGGATACGTAAAGATCGAGAGAGCCAGTAAACGTGGGGCGAAGCATGCGCAATACTCCTGAAGTCCATTGCTCATATTAACGGCAGCAGGGAATAAAACTTTATGCGTAAAAACGGGATGACAGGCCTTCATGCTCTAACAGAGAACCTCACGCAACACCTGAAATGCCTCTTCTGATGCTATTTAAAAATCAGAATTTAACGTAAGCATATTCTCTATAAAAATCAGGATACGTGTTTGTAGAATAATCCCCCGGCAGGAGAGTGAAAAAAACCAAACTTAGAGGAGAGAAATATAAATTACTGGCGATATGCGCCTCTATTTATGATTCATCAAACTGTTATGCGGGCAGCATAATTAGTGATTATTGAACGGTCAGGATGAAAACAACAGGTAAATCGAAATGCTTGCGTAAGTATCTCTGTAAATAAAATTTATTAAGGATGATTCTATGCCAACGGGTTATTTTCTACGTCCTGGCGATAAGACAACATGCGGCGGCCGTATTCTTTCAGGCTCTCCGCGCCATAGCTTTGGCGGGATGGCGACCGCAAGGAATGGTGACTCTGTATCGTGTGGTAAAGATGGAAAGATCTACTACATCGCGGGTGGCATACCCGATTACTGGATTTATGGCGTTGCAGCAGCAGGGACGTTGCATAGCCGAAGCACATGTCCCTGTAGAGCAAGATTTATTTCGTCATTTCCAAATGCCTCTTATTGGCTTGAAGAAGCAAAACCAGTTAAAGCCATTCCTGTCGCTGCCCCGCCAGTTGCAAACGCTCCTCCTCAACCTGCAAAAATTGCAGAACCTGAACAATATGCACAAGCGGCGAAGAAGAAAAATAACTTTGCGGACACCTGTGGGCCCGAAGATAACCCGCTATTGAACGGCGTTTATATCTGGACTGAAATCAAAAGAGCAGGTCACGTTTTCGTTTCGGTACATGAGAACAACACTGTCTCCCTTTACACATACGGGCGATACGGTAGAACCGCTCCCGGAGGTTTCACGGGGGACGGTATTCTTAACTTCCTGCAAGATGAAGACGCAAGAGATTACTATAGGGTCGAGCTATATCGGATGGGCGCAAGAGCATTCCGTATAGGTGACGCTGACCCGACGAAAACGAGGCAATTTTTTGAAGATCTTTGGAACAAAGGCGAACCAGCGATTCAAACATCTAAGATGGAAGAAAAAATCAAGCGAAGAGGCCACACCATCGATGAGTACGACGTAACAGGAAATAATTGTACCACTCACTCTGTTGAGGGAATTAAGTTTGCCGGGTCGATGGTATTCGAACATAGCTACACATCCACCACGACTCAGATTCCTATCGAGTTAGAAGAAGATTTCACCATTCCTCTCTCATTGCAGCGTTATCTTGAGATCAAAAGTTCTGACTTCTCATCAATGACAGTTATTGAAATGACGGACGAGTTTAAAAAACTCTATTCCAATAAGGACAATTTATCGCCCTATCAAGAGTCACCAAAAGGGAAAATTCAGCACATTGCGGCGGGGTTCGCCGCTACTGGTGATTCATTATCACAATATTCCAGCGGTACTTTTGGCGGTGTATTAGGTGGATCTTATGACGTTGACGAGTAGAACTAAAACCATGCTCCGATGGGGAGGGATTTGTATTGTCTGCCTAGGTTACTTCCTTGGGCTGTTTGTCGCCTCACAAGCATTCGCTATTTTCTCTGAAAATCAGACTCTTGTTTCAAACCCTGTTCCATTAAAAGAGTATTACCAGGCGATTGATTCACTTATGCAAGCTACAAACGGCATTTATAACGCCGCCTTCTTTGGCTTTGCGATCTGTGTGCCGCTCATCTTACTTATCTTTAAAAAGGTAAGATGATGAATAAGAAGTACTGGATCAGGTGGGCGTGTATCGCGCTTATTTGCGTTGCGTATTACGTTATCGTGCTTTACTTCGATCTTGTATTCGCAGTGAACTTTTCAGAAACAGTAATCCATGGATGGGATTTTACACCGTCTCAGTTGGCCAGGTTTGTTATGGGGCTATCGCAAAATCCCCAAGATTTGGCGTTAGCCTTTATTGTGGGTTTCGCTGTTTGCTTCTCGTTGTTCTTTCTCATCTTCAAGAAAATGAGATTGAGATGCCCTCAATGCTTGTCGTTGAGATGACGTTTGCGCTCGAAGAACAGTATCCAAATTCGGGTCATTTGCAACCATACCAGGAAACTTCCGGCGGCGTAGTCGAGCATGTTTTAGCAGAAGGTGCAGCCACAGGAGATTCATTATCTCCCTATTCCGGCGGTACTGTAGGCGGTGTATTAAGGGGATCTTATGACAATGAAGAATAGAGTTAAAACCATCCTCCGATGGGGTGGAATTAGCATAGTATCACTTTGCTACTTTATTACATTGATAGCATCAACATTCGCTTACAGTGCATTCAGTGAGAGTGAAAGTATGCGTTTTTCTGGCCCAATCCCATTAAAAGAATACAAAGCATCAATAGACTCGCTCATGCAAGCCACTGATGGCGTTTTTAGTGTCGCCTTCTTTGGCTTTGCGATCTGTGTCCCGCTGATCTTAATTATCTTTAAAACGGTACGATAATGAATAAGAAGTACTGGATTAGGTGGACGAGTATCGCGCTCATCTGCGTTGCGTATTACGTTATCGTGCTTTACTTCGATCTTGTATTCGCAGTGAACTTTTCAGAAACAGTAAGCCAGGGATGGGATGTTACGCCCTCTCAGTTGACCTGGTTTGTTATGGAGTTATCGCAAAATCACGTTGATTCGGCATTAGCCTCTCTTATAGGTTTCGCTGTCTGCGTTCCTTTGATCTTGCTCATCTTCAAGAAAGTGAGATGACCGCCAAAGGCTGGAGAGATCCAGCCTTTCCCTTTCTTTTTATTAAGACAATACACGCCGAATACCCGTTGGTGGTTCGTCGTTGAATGTCAGAACGATCAAAAACAACTTTCGCATAGTAAGCTTCTGAAACTAAACACATATAAACCAATTTCGGCGGTGTTTTATAAGAAAGAAGGGGGGGAATTCTGGAGCGGGCGAAGGGAATCGAACCCTCGTATAGAGCTTGGGAAGCTCTCGTTCTACCATTGAACTACGCCCGCATTGAGATGCGACAGGCATTATAACCTCTTAGCGCGTGAGAGCAAGGCGAGTTTGCGGGTAACCGCTGGAGTTTTAAGCAGTTAATCTTTTCTGGTATAGCGCCGTCATTTTGTTGCGAAAATTAGGACAACATAACCTCCCGCGTTACGCTTTCAGGCATAGCATAGCTCCCGTAGTTCCCACTCATTTTCAGAGAATCGCTATGAACGCTAAGCCGTTGGTTTTGGGATTTATTATTTTTGCGGGCTCGTTGAATACTGCACTGGCGGATAGTTGCCAGTCCAACATTTTTGGTGGCCAGGATTGCCGCTATGACGATGGCACAACATCCAGCAGCCAGGCCAATATTTTCGGCGGGCAGGATACCAGGTACAGCGACGGAAGAACCACAACCAGCCGAGCCAATATCTTTGGTGGGCAAGATACAACGTCCAGTGACGGTAAATCATCCAGCAGCAGAGCGAATATCTTTGGCGGCCAGGACACCGATTACAGCGACGGTAGCCATTCCAGCAGCCGGGCCAACATTTTCGATGGCCAGGATACTAGCTACAGCAACGGTAAGTCCTCAACCAGCCGCGCAAATATCTTCGGCGGCCAGGATACGCAAAACAATTAATTCCAGACAACTATTCGAGCTAACAGGCCGGGCGACCGCCTGTTAGCTTTACTCATCAGCATTTCGGCGGGCTGCCCTGAGGCGGTAAATAACGCAGCGGATCGATAGCTGTCGCCTTATAGCGCAGCTGGAAGTGCAGGCGCACGGAATCCGCGTCACTGCTGCCCATGGTGGCGATCTTCTGCCCCGCTTTCACACTCTGCCCGTTATTGACCAGCAGCGTATCGTTGTGCGCGTAAGCGGTAATGTACTCTTCGCTGTGCTTAATCATGATCAGGTTACCGTAGCCGCGCAGCTGATTGCCGACATAGACCACTTTCCCGGCGCCAGAGGCATAAACCGGTTGACCGCGTGTACCAGCGATATCAATGCCTTTGTTCCCGCCATCAGAGGTGGAATAGGTCATGATGACTTTTCCGGTTGTCGGCCAGCGCCAGCAGCGTTGCCCTACCGGCGGCCACGACGAGAGCGGAACCTGCGAGGAAGGCACCACTTTCGCAGTCTTAGTACCGGATTTTGTCGAGGATGAGGTGGTTTTCGACGCGCCATTCACTTTCAATCGCTGCCCCACTTCAATGGTATACGGCGGTGAAATACCGTTCATGCTGGCAAGATCTTTTACGCTGGTGCCGGTAATACGGGATATGCGGTACAGGGTATCGCCCCGCTTCACCGTATAAACGGAGCCGGAATAAGTAGAGTTACTACCGGCGCAGCTCGCCAGCAGCAAACTCATTGCCAGGCAAATGACAATACGAAACGGGCTTTTCGTCAGGCATCCTGCGCGCAAAACAGATCCTCGAATAGAATAAATGGCGACATATCATACCAGCCACTCGCCGGTTGCTAAACCCTTCAAACGGAGTTGCGCGGAATCGGGTAACCCTGCGCGATAATTTCCATTATCTCCGGCAAAAAAGGTGTGGAGGGCATCTTCACCAGCGCCGGATAAAATACCTGCGGTGAGGGAAACACATCCACAACATGGCAATGACTGAGTTTACGGGCGTCGACTTCCGATGACGGCAGCAGCGTTGCCGCGGCAAGGCCAGACTCCAGCCACTCCAGAATCACCCCCGGCTGGGTGATGTGCATAATCACCTTCGGGTTACCACCCGCTTTACGAAACAGATCGATCAGCATCTCGTAAGTGCCGGCGTCTTTTGCCCGGTGCAGCAGCACCAGCGGGAACGCCGCCAGCGCCTGATAATCAAACGGGCTCACAGGGGCTTGCGCCAGGCACTGCTTACTGATCACCGCCACCAGCCGCACCGGATCAAAAGACACATAATCGAAGCCTTCGCTGCGATAAGGCCGCTGGATCATCGCCAGATCGATCGTGCCTTCATTAAGCATGGTTTCTAAGTGGCTGGAATCGGTAACGGATATATTAATTTCAGCATCGGGGTGGCGCTTATAAAGCTCCAGTAATAACGGTTTAAAATAGCATTGAAAAAGATGGGTTAAGCCGAGTCTTAGCTGGAATTTTTCTTTATTGGCAATTGCTACAGTTTCCCGTGCCGTATCTTCAACCTGACGTAATATTTCACAGGCTTTACGATAAAGAAAATAACCGGCTTCGGTGGGTTCAATTCTGTTTCCCTGACGCGAAAATAAGGAAACCTGTAACTCTTCCTCCAGTTCCTGGATCCGTTTACTGAGCGGCGGCTGCGCCATATTCAGCACTTTCGCCGCCTGGCTTACGGAGCCCTGCTCTACCACACGGCAAAAATAACGCAATCTTTTCAAATCCATACCGCTTTTCTCCGCTATACCTGAGCGCTCAGTATCACACCTGGCGTAAAAAAGGAAAAGCACGACATTTTATGTCATTTATCAACCTGAATTTAACATTCTTATAAAGAGTACTTTTTTGATCTGGTCTGCCTCAGGAAAACGGTATTTGTTTAATCACCACAGGGAAAATAAGGTAACGGCAGTCAGTAAATTCCCATCTGAAAATGGAAAAGACCATGTCAAATAGCAAAAATAATAATGCCAGCGGCGTTTGCGATTTACGTTCTGCTCTTGAATTACTCAAAACATTGCCCGGCGAATATGTGGAAACCGACACCGAAGTGGATCCACACGCGGAACTCTCCGGGGTTTATCGTTATGTTGGCGCAGGCGGAACCTGCCAGCGCCCGACGCGGAAAAACGGCCCGGTGATGGTGTTCAACAAGGTAAAAGGTTTTCAGGATATCAGCGTCGCCATCGGCCTCAACGGTTCCCGCAAACGCGTCAGCCACTTCCTTAACTGCGCGCCGGAAAAACTTGGTCACCTGCTGAAAGATTCGGTACAAAACCCGATTCCGCCAGTGCTGACCCAAGACCACGCGGTGTGCCAGGAAGTGGTGCATCTGGCAAGTGATGCGAATTTCGATCTACGCAAATTGCTACCTGCGCCAACGAACACCGAAGAAGATGCTGGCCCCTACATCACCATGGGTCTGTGTTACGCCTCTGATCCAGAAACGCGTGAATCCGATATCACCATTCACCGCCTGTGCGTGCAGAGCCGCGATGAACTGTCGATGTGGCTAACACCGGGTCGCCATATCGACGCATTTCGCATGAAAGCGGAAGCCGCGGGGAAACCGCTGCCGATCTCCATCAGTATCGGTGTCGATCCGGCAATTGAAATTGCCGCCTGTTTTGAGCCGCCGACCACACCGCTGGGTTATGACGAACTGAGCGTTGCCGGTGCGCTACGCGGGCACGCCGTGGAAATGGTGCAGTGTAAAACCATCAACGAACGCGCCATTGCCCATGCGGAAATCGTTATTGAAGGCGAACTGCTGCCGCACCTGCGTCTGCGTGAAGATCAGAACACCGATACCGGCAAAGCGATGCCTGAGTTTCCTGGTTACACCGGCGAAGCCAAAGAAGCCCTGCCGGTTATCAAGGTGAAAGCGGTAACCCATCGCTATAACCCGATCTGGCGTACCACGGTTGGGCCGGGCGAAGAACACGTCAACATGGCGGGTATTCCGACAGAAGCCAGCATCCTTGATATGGTGGGGCGCGCCATGCCGGGTAAACTGCTTAACGTCTTCGCGCACTCAGCGGGCGGCGGCAAGCTGCTGGCAGTGATGCAATTCAAAAAATTCTCGCCTGCGGATGAAGGCCGTCAACGCCAGGCCGCGCTGCTTGCATTCTCCGCGTTCCCGGAACTGAAACACGTGATTCTGGTTGATGAAGATGTCGACATTTTCGACAGCGACGATGTGCTGTGGGCGATGCAAACCCGTTATCAGGGCGATGTCGATACCGTCACCATTCCCGGCGTACGTTGTCACCCGCTCGATCCATCGCAGGTGCCGGAATACAGCCCGAGCATTTTGCAGCAGGGCATGTCCTGCAAAACCATTTTTGACTGTACGGTGCCGTTCCATCTGAAAAGCCACTTTGAACGCTCGAAATTCAAAGCGGTGGATGTGAAACGCTTCCTGCCAGATTTCGAATAAGGGGGCCGGTGTGACCACATTGCAACGCATCATTGTTGGCATCAGCGGCGCTTCCGGTTTTCAGTATGGCGTGAAAGCACTTGAGCTTTTGCGCGGGCAGCCGCTGGAAGTTCATTTGGTTGTCTCGAAAGGGGCGGAAAAAACCTGTGCGCTGGAGACGGATTATCAGCTAGATGAAGTGATGGCGCTTGCGGATGTGGTGCATCCTGTCGGAAATCTTGGGGCTGCCATTTCCAGCGGATCGTATAAAACCATGGGCATGCTGGTTGCGCCCTGCTCCATGCGAACGCTGGGATCTATCGCCAACTGCCTGACGGATAACCTGCTAACCCGCGCCGCCGACGTGGTGCTCAAAGAGCGCCGCCGTCTGGTGCTGCTGGCGCGCGAAACGCCGCTTCATCTCGGACATATTCGCAATATGCAGGCAGTGACGGAAATGGGCGGGATTATTTTCCCGCCGGTCCCGGCGCTCTACCAGCGTCCGCAATCCACTGATGAGATCATTACCCACAGCGTCAGCCGTGCGCTGGATCTGTTTGGTATTGATGTGAAAAATCTCCCGCGCTGGGGCGAGGGAAACCTCGCTCATCACGCGTAACGTGCAGGAAACATTATGTTAATCGGTCCTTATGTGAACGGCGCCGCCGTCATTGTCGGTGGTCTGCTCGGTTCACTGGTTGGTACGCGCATTCCCGAACGCGTGAAAGTGGCGCTGCCGCTGACATTTGGTTTGTGCTCTGTTGGTCTGGGTATCAATCTCGTTATTAAAGTGAAATTTATGCCCGCCGTGGTGCTGGCGATGGTGATCGGCGCGGTGATCGGCGAAGCGTTTTTCCTCGAAAAACAGATCGGCAAAGCGGCCGGCACCACGCGTGGTTTAATCAACCGTATTTTCCCGCCGGTTCAGGGTCTTACCCATGATGAATTCACCGAGAAGTTCGTCGCCATTCTGGTGCTATTTTGCGCCAGCGGCACGGGGATTTTCGGTGCGATGCATGAAGGCATGACCGGCGATCCCTCGATTTTGTATATCAAGACGGTGCTGGATCTGTTCACGGCGGCGATTTTTGCCACCATGCTCGGCTTCTCGGTGATGACTATCGGTATTCCGCTGATCATCGTCCAGGTGGCGCTGGCTACGCTCGCGGTCTTTATCCTGCATATGATCACCCCGGATATGATGGGCGACTTCTCCTGCGCGGGTGGTTTAATCATGGTGGCGACGGGGCTGCGAATCTGTAATATCAAGCCCTTTCCGGTGGCGAACATGCTCCCCGGTCTGGTGCTGGTGATGCCCTTTTCCGCTCTCTGGGCCACTCTTTTTGCCTGAGCCTCGGATATACTAGCGTTTGCCCCGTGGCGCTGTGCCTGGCAGGTCCGTGAGATCGCGTTCTTCCGGTAAGTCAGGCATAGCGCCACCCGGCGTTGTTATGTTCGGGAGTCGTTATGGTTATACAAGAGCACGTTATTTTAGTTAACGACCAGGGAGAGGTACTCGGCACAAAGGAGAAATATGCCGCGCATACCTCACATACACCGCTGCATCTGGCTTTCTCCTCCTGGCTTTTTCGCCCGACAGGCGAATGTCTGGTTACCCGCCGCGCCATGAGTAAAAAAGCCTGGCCCGGCGTCTGGACCAACTCCGTTTGCGGCCATCCGCAAATGGGTGAAACTATTGAGCAGGCGATTGTCCGCCGCTGCCGCTACGAAGTGGGAGCCGAAATCGCCGCTATCACCACTATCGCACCGGGTTTTCGCTACCGGGAAACCGATCCTTCAGGCATTGTCGAAAATGAGATCTGCCCGGTCTTTGCCGCAGAGATCGTATCGCCGCTTAAAATAAACAGTGATGAAGTGATGGAATATCAGTGGGTTAAATTGGATGCGTTGCTGCACGCGCTCAATGCTGCGCCCTGGGCTTTCAGCCCGTGGATGGCGGCGGAAGCCACAAGCGCGGAAAAGCAGTTACGACAATTTGCCGCAGAATTAGCGCAATAAAAAAGCCCCGACGCGACAAACGCCGGGGCTTTTTTTATCGCTGAGCGATTATTTCACCGGACGCATCGCCGGGAACAGGATCACATCGCGAATGGTATGGCTGTTGGTGAACAGCATCACCATACGGTCGATACCGATACCCAGGCCGGCAGTCGGCGGTAAGCCGTGTTCCAGCGCGGTCACGTAGTCTTCGTCGAAGAACATTGCTTCGTCGTCGCCCGCTGCTTTCGCATCGACCTGATCCTGGAAGCGCTGCGCCTGATCTTCCGCGTCGTTCAGCTCGCTAAAGCCGTTACCGATTTCACGTCCGCCAATGAAGAACTCAAAGCGGTCGGTGATTTCCGGGTTCTGATCGTTACGACGCGCCAGCGGCGAAACTTCCGCCGGGTATTCGGTAATGAAAGTCGGCTGGATCAAGTGCGCTTCGGCCACTTCTTCGAAGATCTCCGTGACGATACGGCCCAGCCCCCAGCTCTTCTCAACCTTGATACCGATGCTGTCAGCAATTGCTTTCGCGCTGTCGAAATTATCCAGATCCGCCATGTTGGTTTCCGGACGGTATTTCTTGATCGCTTCACGCATGGTCAGTTTTTCGAACGGCTTGCCGAAATCAAACACTTCGTCGCCGTACGGCACTTCGGTTTTGCCGAGGATATTCTGCGCAAGCGTACGGAACAGAGATTCGGTCAGCTCGATCAGATCTTTATAATCCGCGTACGCCATATAGAGTTCCATCATGGTGAACTCAGGGTTATGGCGAACGGAGATACCTTCGTTACGGAAGTTACGGTTGATTTCGAACACGCGCTCGAAGCCGCCAACCACCAGACGTTTAAGGTACAGTTCCGGCGCGATACGCAGGTACATGTCGAGATCCAGCGCATTATGGTGGGTGACAAAAGGACGCGCAGACGCACCGCCCGGGATCACCTGCATCATCGGCGTTTCCACTTCCATAAAGTCGCGGCCTACCATGAACTGGCGGATACCGGCCAGGATCTGCGAGCGCACTTTGAAAGTGTTGCGGGATTCATCATTCGAGATGAGATCCAGGTAACGCTGACGATAGCGCGCTTCCTGATCCTGCAAACCATGGAATTTGTCCGGCAACGGACGCAGCGCTTTAGTCAGCAGGCGCAGCTCGGTGCAATGGATAGAGAGTTCACCGGTCTTGGTCTTGAACAGCTTGCCGCGTGCGCCGAGGATATCGCCGAGATCCCATTTTTTGAACTGCTCGTTGTAGACACCTTCCGCCAGATCGTCACGAGAGACATACAACTGAATGCGGCCCCCCATGTCCTGCAAGGTTACGAAAGAGGCTTTACCCATGATGCGGCGGGTCATCATTCGGCCCGCAACGGCGACTTCAATGCCCAGCGCTTCCAGCTCTTCGTTCTCTTTGGCATCGAATTCCGCATGCAGCTTGTCAGAGGTCTGATCGCGACGGAAATCGTTCGGGAACGCCACGCCCTGCTCACGCAGTTGCGCCAGCTTCTCGCGGCGAGTTTTCAGTTCATTATTAAGATCGACTGCCGCGTCAGCGCCTTGTGCTTGTTGTTCAGACATGTTGGTTCCTCATAACCCTGCTTTCAAACTTGCTTCGATAAATTGATCCAGGCTGCCGTCCAGCACCGCCTGCGTGTTGCGGGTTTCAACCCCGGTGCGCAGATCTTTAATGCGGGAATCATCCAGGACATAAGAGCGGATCTGGCTGCCCCAACCGATGTCCGACTTGGTGTCTTCCATCGCCTGTTTCTCAGCATTTTTCTTCTGCATTTCCAGTTCATAAAGCTTCGCCTTCATCTGCTTCATGGCCTGGTCTTTGTTCTTATGCTGGGAGCGGTCGTTCTGGCACTGCGTGACCAGCCCGGTTGGAATGTGGGTAATACGCACCGCGGATTCCGTACGGTTTACGTGCTGACCGCCCGCGCCGGATGCGCGATACACGTCAATGCGCAGGTCCGCCGGGTTGATTTCGATATCAATATCGTCATCCACTTCCGGGTAGACAAACGCGGAGCTAAACGAGGTGTGGCGACGTCCGCCGGAATCGAACGGGCTCTTACGCACCAGGCGATGAACGCCGGTTTCGGTACGCAACCAGCCGTAGGCGTAATCACCCATGATCTTAATGGTGACAGATTTAATGCCGGCAACTTCACCTTCGGACTCTTCAATGATCTCGGTTTTAAAGCCGCGCGCTTCCGCCCAGCGCAGGTACATGCGCATTAACATGCTCGCCCAGTCCTGCGCTTCGGTGCCGCCGGAACCCGCCTGAATATCCAGGTAGCAGTCGGCGCTGTCGTACTCGCCAGAGAACATGCGGCGGAACTCCAGCTGCGCCAGTTTCTCTTCCAGCACATCCAGTTCGGCGACCGCTTCGTTAAAGGTTTCTTCGTCTTCAGCTTCAACCGCCAGATCCAGCAGGCCGCTGACATCTTCCAGCCCCTGACGCATTTGATCCAGCGTATCAACGATAGCTTCGAGTGAGGAACGCTCTTTGCCCAGCGCCTGTGCGCGCTCAGGTTCGTTCCACACGTCCGGCTGTTCCAGCTCGGCGTTTACTTCTTCCAGACGCTCTTTCTTAGCGTCATAGTCAAAGATACCCCCTAAGAACGTCGGAGCGCTCCGTGAGGTCCTGAATACGATTTTTTACCGGGTTAATTTCAAACATGGTCTGATTTCTTTTAATGGACTAGTCAAAATGCGGTGATAAGGGCGGAAGTTTACCGGATTCCCGCCCTGTTTTATAGCGAATACTGGCGCTAAAGTGGCCAGAGATTCTCGATGATCAGCTGTACGCTACGATTGCCGCGAAACTCGTTCACATCCAGTTTATAAGCAATATTTACCTGCCGCACACCGTTGTCCGGCCAGCAGGAGGTATCGACGTTAAAAGCGATACCATCAAGCAGCGGACCGCCGCCAACCGGCTCCAGCATCACCTTGAGATGACGCTCACCCACCAACCGCTGCTGCAGGAGGCGAAACTCACCGTCAAACAGCGGTTCCGGGAACATTTGCCCCCAGGGGCCAGCTTCCCGCAGCATCTCCGCGACTTCCAGCGTCATCTCCTGCGCCGACAGCGGGCCGTCAGAGACAATCTCACCTTGTAATAACGCCGGATCCAGCCATTCGGTCACCAGCTCGCCAAAGCGCTGGCGGAACTCTTCAAAACGGTTTTCTTCCAGCGTCAAACCGGCCGCCATTGCGTGACCGCCGAATTTGAGCATCATGCCAGGAAACAGCATATCCAGACGCTCCAGCGCATCACGCATATGCAGCCCCTGAATCGAACGCCCCGAGCCTTTCAGTACCCCGTCTCCGGCTGGCGCAAAGGCGATCACCGGGCGATGAAAGCGCTCTTTAATGCGCGAAGCGAGAATGCCGACCACTCCCTGATGCCACTCGGGATGGTACATCGCTAAGCCGCCGGGCAACGTTTCACCCCTGCGTTCAAGCTGCTCGCACAGCGTCAGCGCTTCTGCCTGCATCCCCTGCTCAATCTCTTTGCGCGTCTGGTTCAACGCGTCAAGATCGCTGGCTAACTGGCGCGCTTCGCCAAGGTTATCGCACAGTAACAGCGCAACCCCTACCGACATATCATCCAGCCTGCCCGCCGCGTTAAGACGCGGCCCGAGCGCAAAACCGAGATCGCTTGCCGCCAGCTTTTGCGCGTCGCGGTTGGCAATTTCCAGCAGCGCCTTAATGCCCGGACGGCAGCGTCCGGCGCGAATACGGCTCAGCCCTTGCCAGGTCAGAATGCGGTTATTGGCATCCAGCGGCACCACGTCCGCCACCGTTCCCAGCGCAACCAAATCAAGCAGTTCCGCCAGATTTGGCATTGCCAGGCCGCGCGCCTCAAACCAGCCGTTGTCACGCAAAAAGGCGCGCAGCGCCAGCATCAGATAGAACGCGACGCCAACCCCGGCCAGCGACTTCGACGGAAAATCACAGTCGCGCAGATTCGGGTTAACAATCGCTTCGGCATCCGGCAGCGTGTCACCCGGCAGGTGGTGATCGGTCACTACCACCGGAATGCCGAGTTCATGCGCCCGCGCCACGCCGGCATGTGAGGAGATGCCGTTATCCACCGTCAGAATAAGCTGCGCACCGCGCGCATGCGCTTGATCAACCACTTCCGGGCTCAGCCCATACCCGTCGTCAAAACGGTTCGGCACCAGGTAACTGACGTTTTCGCAACCGAGCGCGCGCAATGCCAGCACGCTAAGGGCGGTGCTGGTTGCGCCATCCGCATCGAAATCGCCCACCACAATAATGCGCAGCCCTTCACGTAAGGCGTTATAAAGCTGCGCCACTGCATCATCGATACCGGTAAGTTGTTGCCACGGCAGCATGCCTTTAACACTGCGTTCCAGTTCACTGGCCGTGCGCACACCGCGGCTGGCGTATAAGCGACGCAGCAGCGGCGGCAAGTCTGCGGCCAGTTCTGCTGCGTCATCCACCTCACGGCGGCGAAGTTGTATCTGAGCTTTCACGCGAATTATTTACCGCCGGTCGCTTTTTGATGTTGATCGAGGAAGCCTTTCATTTCCGCCGGAGCCTGATATCCCGGAACGAGGTAGCCGTCATTCAGCACGATGGCTGGCGTGCCATTGACGCCAAACTGCACGCCCAGCGCGTAATGGTTGGCGATGTCGATATCGCAGCTGGCGGGTTTCACTTCTTTACCTTCCATCGCATTATCGAAGGCTTTTTTAGGATCTTTTGCACACCAGATAGCCTTCATCTGGTTTTCAACTTCGCTTGGCACACCCTGACGCGGGAAGGCAAGGTAACGCACGGTGATGCCGAGCGCGTTATAGTCTGCCATTTCGCTATGCAGTTTCTGGCAGTAGCCACACGTGATATCGGTGAACACGGTGATGACATGTTTTTCCTGTGGCGCTTTGTAGACAATCATCTCTTTTTCCAGCGCGTTCAGGTGCGGTAACAGCATCTTCGTGGTGACGTTCACTGGCTGCGCGCCACTGACATCGTACATCGGGCCCTGGATGATATGTTTGCCATCTTCGGTTACATACAGCACGCCGCTGTTGGTCAATACGGCTTTCATTCCGGCAACAGGTGCGGGCAGCACTTCACCACTTTGTACACCCAGTTTTGCCAGCGACTGTTTGATAGCCGCATCATCGGCATGCGCCGCGCCGGTAAACGCAGCCAGCAGGGTGAACATCACTAAACCTTTTTTCATAACACATCCTTAGATTGTCAGCATTCACGCCCGCGGGTGATGCTGTTGATGAAGCTTGCGCAGTCGCTCGGTAGCGACATGCGTATAAATTTGCGTGGTCGATAAATCCTGGTGGCCTAAAAGCATTTGCACCACGCGCAGATCCGCGCCGTGGTTCAGCAGATGAGTGGCAAACGCATGGCGCAAAACGTGGGGCGAGAGCTTTTCACTGTCTATGCCCGCAAGCGCCGCATAGTGCTTGATGCGGTGCCAGAAAGTCTGGCGCGTCATCTGCTGCGCGCGCTGGCTGGGAAACAGCACATCAATTGAGACACCGTTTAGCAGCCAGGGGCGACCATGCTCCAGATAGTTTTCGACCCAGTACACCGCCTCTTCGCCCAGCGGCACCAGGCGTTCTTTATTGCCTTTACCAATCACTCGCACCACGCCCTGGCGCAGGCTGATATCACTCATCGTCAGGCCAACCAGTTCAGAGACGCGAAGGCCGGTGGCATACAACACCTCAAGCATCGCTTTATCGCGTAACTCCAGCGGTTGGTCAACCACCGGCGCCTGCAAAAGCCTGCCCACCTGCGTTTCACTCAAGTCTTTCGGTAAACGTTGCGGCAATTTAGGTGATGCGAGTAAAGCGCTGGGATCGTCGCTGCGTACTTTTTCCCGATAAAGGTACTGAAAAAAACGCCGCACGGCGCTAAGCAAGCGCGCCGAGCTGGTGGCCTTATAACCACCGCTCACCCTTTCAGCTAACAGCGCTTGTAAATCATCGCCTTGCGCTTTTTCAAGACTGCTGGCGTGGTGGTGCAGCCACTCCACCACGCTTTTCAAATCGCGGCGGTAAGCGTTTAGCGTATTTTCCGCCAGGTTGTTCTCAAGCCAGAGAGCATCGAGAAACTGTTCGATACGTACGAGATCCTGTTCCATCCAGCGTCTCCTTTACTCAAACGCTGCATTATGCCTGATTGATGTACGATTCTGGTACACTGCGTGAAAAGACACATCAAGAATCGAGAAGTTTACGTTATGAATATCGGTCTGTTTTACGGTTCCAGCACCTGCTACACCGAAATGGCGGCAGAAAAAATTCGCGATATTATCGGCCCGGAACTGGTGACGCTGCACAACCTGAAAGACGATGCTCCCGCCCTGATGGAACAGTACGATGCGCTTATTCTGGGCATTCCAACCTGGGATTTCGGCGAGCTGCAGGAAGATTGGGAAGCGATTTGGGATCAGCTTGATAACCTCAATCTCGACGGAAAAATCATTGCGTTGTACGGCATGGGCGATCAGCTCGGTTACGGCGAATGGTTCCTCGACGCACTCGGCATGCTCCACGACAAACTGGCCCCCAAAGGCGCGACATTCATCGGTTACTGGCCGACAGAAGGCTATGAATTTACCAGTAAAAAACCAGTCATTGCCGACGGGCAGCTCTTTGTCGGGCTGGCGCTGGATGAAACCAATCAGTACGATTTAAGCGATGAACGTATCCAAGGCTGGTGCGAGCAAATACTGACGGAAATGGCGGAACGGCTCGGCTGAGCCATCCCCCACCTTAATGCAGCCCCTGCGCCGGATTTTGGGTGATCATCCGGCGTAGATCGCGCCACTCCTGCGAATCCATACTGTCTGCCGCCAGCCATAAATGCTGGCGCCGCCCATCTTCCGCACGGCGTAAACGCAACATCATGCCACCGCGGATCATCCAGGGCGTACCGACAATATCCCACTCCACACATTGCCAGCGCAGGCGGGAATCCATCAGCAATTTGATCTCGCCATGGCAGGCGTTGATCCGCCGCTGGCTGCGCACACAGTCGAAAACCACCAGCGACAGCAGCAAAAGCCACAGCGGCGTATAGCTCAACGGCCAGGGCATAAAAAGAATGAACGCCGCCACCAGCCCGTGCAGTAATAACGAAATCCATTGTGCGCGCCATGAGACGCGTAAATCAGATTGCCACAGGACCACGATCCCGATTCCGTGTCTGAATTAACTGCACCATTCGCTGCAACTCCGCGTCCTGGGGTTTGCCATGATTCATCAACCAGTTGAATAAATCCGGATCATCACTCTCCAGCAGACGCACAAACAGGTGCTTGTCATGGTCGCTGAGCGAGTCGTACTCGTGTTCGAAAAAAGGCATGATGGAGATATCGAGTTCGCGCATTCCGCGGCGACAGGCCCAATGGATACGGGCTTTATTATTAATATCCATGTTCTTCTCCCTTCATAGGCATGAAGGCCTATTGTAACGTGTTTTTAATATTCCTTTTGCGGAATATTTCGCTTCCCGAGCCAGCTTCCAGAATAAATCGCATCGTCTGCAAAATTATCACTGTGCTGCGTAGCGCCTCGCAATGCTCGCACAATGGCACAAATCGCATGCTTTATCGCTTGCATTGAACAATGGCTCTTTTACCATTAAGTACCAACACAGCGTTAAGCTAATCAGGACATTATTATGGCTTTTACTCCATTTCCTCCGCGTCAGCCGACCGCATCTGCCCGTCTGCCGCTGACGCTTATGACGCTCGATGACTGGGCGCTGGCAACCATTACCGGTGCGGATAGCGAGAAATATCTGCAAGGCCAGGTTACCGCTGACGTATCGAAGATGGCGGCGGATCAGCATCTGCTGGCGGCGCATTGCGATTCTAAAGGCAAAATGTGGAGCAATATGCGGTTGTTTCACTATCAGGAAGGGTTTGCCTGGATTTTGCGCCGCAGCGTGCGTGAATCGCAGTTGCGCGAACTGAAAAAGTACGCCGTATTTTCAAAAGTCACTATCGCCGCAGATGACGAACATGTGCTGCTGGGCGTTGCTGGTTTTCAGGCTCGCGCCGCGCTGGCTAATCTCTTCACAACCCTGCCGGACAGCGAAAAGCAGGTTGTACAAGACGGTGAAACAACCATTCTGTGGTTTGAACATCCGGGCGAACGGTTCCTGCTGGTTACCGATGTCGCAACAGCAGAACAGGTGACGGATAAACTGCGCGGTGAAGCACAGCTTAATAACAGCCAACAGTGGCTGGCGCTGAATATCGAAGCCGGGTTACCCGTAATTGACGAGCCAAACAGCGCACAGTTTATTCCACAGGCGACCAACCTGCAGGCGCTGGGTGGCATCAGCTTCAAAAAAGGGTGTTATACCGGGCAGGAGATGGTTGCTCGCGCGAAATTCCGCGGAGCCAACAAACGTGCGCTGTGGTATCTGGCAGGCGCTGCCAGCCGCACGCCGGAAGCGGGTGAAGATCTTGAGTTAAAAATGGGTGAAAACTGGCGTCGCACCGGTACGGTGCTGGCATCAACTCAGTTAGACGATGGCCGCGTGCTGGTTCAGGTCGTGATGAATAATGACATGGAACCAGACAGCGTGTTCCGCGTACGCGACGACGCCAATACGTTAAGCATTGAGCCTCTGCCCTACTCGCTGGAAGAAGAATAATCCGCGTTAACACATCCGCGCATGCTACAGCCGGGCCGGCACAAGCCGCCCGGCGCTACCGTTTAAACTTGTCCGACGTACAAATAGATTGCCAGGAAGTGACACACGCTGCCGCCCAGCACAAAGCCGTGCCAGATCGCGTGATTGTAGGGGATACGTTTACAGACGTAGAAAATGACGCCCAACGAGTACACCAGCCCGCCGACAGCCAGCAGCGTCACGCCGCCCACTGATAACCGCGTCGCAAGCTGATAAATCACAATCAACGACAGCCAGCCCATCGTCAGGTATGTCACCAGCGACAGCACTTTGAACCGGTGCGCAATGGTGAGCTTAAACAGGATCCCCAGTAAGGCGAGGCTCCAGATAACAATCATCAACCCACGCGCCAACGGTGAATCCAGCCCAACCAGTAAAAAAGGCGTATAGGTTCCGGCAATCAGCAGATAAATGGCGCAGTGGTCAAATTTCTTTAACCATACTTTTGCGCGCTGATGGGGGATCGCATGGTACAGCGTGGAGGCCAGAAACAGCAGGATCATGCTGCCGCCATAAAGCGCGTAGCTGGTAATCGCCGTCATACTGGCGTTGCTGTCTACCGCCTGTACCAGCAGCAGTACCAGGCCGACAATACCGAACACCAGCCCGATGCCGTGGCTGATGCTGTTGGCAATTTCCTCTGCCAGTGTGTATCCCTGTGCGATTAAAGGTTTCTTAACCATGGTAACTCCGGGAAAACTCAAAAAAACGTCGCAACACTAGAGTAACTGAGAATGATTCCAGTGCACACCTGTACGCTAAAATAAATATCGTTGATGAATGTTTCATGACGCGGACTGCCCCCATGAATGCAAAAGTCAGGGAAACGACGCCGGAGTTATGGCAGCATGTGAGCACGCAAAAAGCCTGCCGGGTTGCATTGGGCTACGTTTACAGCAAGCAAAGGATATCGCCGTGACAATGTTTACTCACTCCGCCGTCGCCAGCCTGAATACTCTGGAGATGTTGGTTTACAACTTTGTCATCAAAAATCGCGACAAAGTGATGTACATGACCATTCGTGAACTGGCCGATGCAGCGGGCGTCTCCACCACGACCGTGTTGCGCTTTTGCCGCAAGCTCAACTGCGAAGGCTACTCTGAATTTCGCGTACGTTTTAAATTATATTTAGAGCAAAATGAGCCGCCGCAAGCCAATTTTGGCGCCAGCGAAGTGATCAGCTTTTTTAAAAGCGTCAACAATGATGAGTTTGATAAATTATTAGATAACACCGTTGAGATGATATTATCTTCCGAGCGTATTATATTTGTCGGCGCAGGCACATCGGGTGCACTGGCTAAATATGGCGCAAGATTCTTCTCAAATATCGGTAAGTTCAGTAACCATATCGACGATCCTTATTTCCCGGTTACCAATGATATGGCAAAAAATGCGCTGGCAATTGTTCTTTCAGTTTCTGGCGAGACGGAAGAGATCCTCCGTTTTGCCAGCCAGTTCAGCCTGCACCACTGCAAAGTACTATCGATCACCAGCCACGAACACTCCCGCCTGGCAAAACTGGCGGACTTTAATATCTCCTGGCATGTGCCGCAAATGCGCATTAGCGGCGGCTACGATATCACTACGCAAATCCCTGTTATTTATATTCTCGAGTCGCTGGGACGTAAACTGGCGAAGAAAATAGCATAAAAAAACAGTATGTTTTTTCGGTGTAACAAATTACCCCAGCGGCAATTTGTTATATCGTGACATTTAATTCGCCTTTGTTAGACTCGTTATCAGCCAATATAACGGGAATAGCAACAATGAAAAAATTGACCTTACCGAAAGACTTTTTATGGGGCGGCGCGGTTGCCGCGCACCAGGTTGAAGGCGGCTGGAATAAAGGCGGCAAAGGCCCGAGCATTTGCGATGTTCTGACAGGCGGCGCGCACGGTGTTCCACGTGAAATCACGCAGGAAGTCGTCGCGGGCAAATATTACCCGAACCACGAAGCCGTTGATTTTTATGGACACTATAAAGAAGACATCAAGCTGTTTGCCGAAATGGGCTTCAAATGTTTTCGCACCTCCATCGCCTGGACCCGCATCTTTCCGATGGGCGATGAGCAACAGCCGAATGAAGAAGGGCTCAAGTTTTACGACGACATGTTTGATGAGCTGCTGAAATACAACATCGAGCCGGTCATCACGCTGTCCCACTTCGAAATGCCGCTGCACCTGGTCCAGCAATACGGCGGCTGGACCAACCGTAAAGTGGTCGATTTCTTTGTACGCTTCGCCGAAGTGGTTTTCGAGCGCTACAAGAATAAGGTCAAATACTGGATGACCTTTAACGAAATCAACAACCAGCGCAACTGGCGCGCGCCGCTGTTTGGCTACTGCTGTTCCGGCGTGGTCTACACCGAACATGAAAACCCGGAAGAGACCATGTATCAGGTGCTGCACCACCAGTTCGTGGCCAGCGCCATGGCGGTGAAAATCGGCCATCGTATTAACCCGGAAATGAAAATTGGCTGCATGCTGGCAATGGTGCCGCTGTATCCCTTCTCCTGTAAGCCGGACGATGTGATGTACGCGCAGGAGTCAATGCGTGAGCGTTATGTCTTTACCGACGTGCAACTGCGCGGCTACTACCCTTCTTATGTGCTGAACGAATGGGAACGCCGTGGTTTTACCATCAACATGGAAGCCGGTGACGAGGCGATTTTGCGCGAAGGGTGCTGCGATTACCTCGGTTTCAGCTACTACATGACTAACGCGGTGAAAGCGGAAGGCGGCGCTGGCGATGCGCTCTCCGGTTTCCAGGGCAGTGTCCCTAACCCGCATGTTAAAGCGTCTGACTGGGGCTGGCAGATTGATCCGATTGGCCTGCGCTATGCATTGTGCGAGCTGTACGAACGCTACCAGAAACCGCTGTTTATCGTGGAGAACGGGTTTGGCGCGTACGACAACGTCGAAGCTGACGGCAGCATCAACGACGATTACCGCATTGATTATCTGCGGGCACACGTTAAAGAGATGGTCAAAGCGGTGACCCACGATGGCGTGGATCTGATGGGTTATACACCCTGGGGCTGTATCGACTGCGTCTCTTTTACCACCGGCCAGTACAGCAAACGCTACGGTTTTATCTACGTGAACAAGCACGATGATGGCACTGGCGATATGTCGCGTTCCCGTAAAAAGAGCTTTAACTGGTATAAAGAAGTGATTGCCAGCAACGGCGAAAATCTTTGACGTTGTTAACTCCTCTCCCTGGCGGGAGGGGAGTGCTTATCTGCCACCGGCTAAATCCAGAAAACTGCCGGTAACATACGACGCTTTGTCACTTAACAGCCAGACAATTCCCTGCGCCACCTCTTCCGGTTGCCCACCGCGCCGCATCGGGATCGCGCTGCTCACCCGGTCCACACGCCCGGGCTCGCCGCCGCTGGCATGCATCTCTGTATAGATAAAACCCGGACGCACGCCATTCACGCGGATGCCATCCGCCGCAACTTCCAGTGCCAGCCCGGTCGTTAGCGTATCGACCGCGCCTTTGGAGGCCGCATAATCCACATATTCACCGGGCGAACCGAGGCGCGCCGCAGCCGAAGAAACATTAACAATCGCGCCGCCGTGCCCACCGTGTTGGGTGGACATCCGTTTGACCGCTTCGCGACAGCAGAGGAAATAGCCCGTCACGTTGGTCGCCAGCACGCGATTAATACGCTCTGCGCTCAGTTGCTCCACCCGGCTTTGCTGAAACAGGATCCCGGCGTTATTGACCAGCGCGGTAAGCGGTTCCGGTTTTTCATCTATACACGCGAACATGGCCTGTACCTGCGCTTCATCGCTGATATCGGCCTGCACCGCGAACGCATGACCACCCTGTGCGATGATTTCCGCCACCACGCCGTCGGCAGCGGGCTTGTTGCTGTGGTAATTAACAGCAACGGTGTAGCCTTCCTGCGCCAGCAGCAACGCGGTCGCGCGACCGATTCCCCGGCTGCCACCGGTGACTAATGCAATCGCCATCTGTGTCTCCTGAAAAGTAAAAGGGCGCCGAAGCGCCCTTAAAAGATAGCTTAATCAGCGTATTACTGATATTCGCTCATCGGTACGCAGGAACAGAACAGATTACGGTCGCCGTACACATCGTCCAGACGCTTCACGGTCGGCCAGTATTTGTTGGCAAAACCAGCCGGGAACACCGCCAGTTCGCGGGTGTAACCGTGGTTCCACTCAGCCACCAGCTCATTCTGTGTATGCGGAGCGTTAACCAGCGGGTTATCTTCCAGCGTCCACTCGCCCTGTTTCACACGTTCGATTTCCGCACGAATCGCCAGCATGGCATCGATAAAGCGATCCAGTTCGACTTTGCTTTCAGATTCAGTCGGTTCCACCATCAGCGTACCGGCAACCGGGAAGGACATGGTCGGCGCATGGAAACCGTAATCAATCAGGCGCTTAGCGATATCCAGTTCGCTGATGCCGGTCTCTTCTTTCAGCGGGCGAATGTCGAGAATACATTCGTGCGCAACGCGACCATCGCGACCGGTATACAGCACCGGGAAAGCCTCTTTCAGACGGCTGGCGATGTAGTTGGCATTAAGGATCGCCACCTGGCTCGCTTGTTTCAGCCCTTCCGCGCCCATCATGCGGATATACATCCAGCTGATTGGCAGAATCGACGCGCTGCCAAACGGTGCCGCAGAGACCGCGCCCTGGCGGGTGAGCATCCCTTCAATCTGCACCACGCTGTGACCCGGCACAAACGGTGCCAGATGCGCTTTCACGCCAATCGGCCCCATGCCCGGACCGCCACCGCCGTGCGGAATGCAGAAGGTTTTATGCAGGTTGAGATGCGACACATCCGCGCCGATAAAGCCCGGCGATGTTATACCCACCTGGGCGTTCATGTTCGCGCCATCCAGGTAAACCTGGCCGCCGAACTGATGCACCACTTCGCATACTTCGCGGATCGTCTCTTCATACACACCGTGGGTGGACGGGTACGTCACCATGATGCAGGAGAGGTTGTCGCCCGCCTGCTCTGCTTTCGCACGCAGATCGGCCAGATCGATGTTGCCGTTTTTATCACAAGCAACCACCACAACCTGCATCCCCGCCATCTGCGCCGATGCCGGGTTGGTGCCATGCGCAGAGCTTGGGATCAGGCAGATATCGCGGTGACCTTCATTGCGGCTTTCATGATAGTGACGGATCGCCAGCAGGCCTGCGTATTCGCCCTGCGCGCCGGAGTTCGGCTGCATGCAGAGCGCATCATACCCTGTCAGTTTTACCAGCCAGTCGGAGAGCTGGGCGATCATCTGGTGATAACCTTCTGCCTGTTCCGGCGGACAAAACGGGTGCAGTTCGGCAAATTCCGGCCAGGTGATCGGGATCATTTCCGCCGCCGCGTTCAGTTTCATGGTGCAGGAACCCAGCGGGATCATCGCCTGGTTCAGCGCCAGATCTTTACGCTCCAGCGAATGCATGTAACGCATCATCTCGGTTTCGCTGTGATAGCGGTTAAACACCGGATGCGTCAGGAAAGCGTCTTCGCGCAGCATGCTCTGCGGGATAGAACGGCTGTCGAGCGCGACCTCTTTATCCAGCGCATCAATATCGAGGCCGTGTTTATCGCCCAGCAACACGTTAAATAGCACCTGCACATCTTCACGCGTGGTGGTTTCATCCAGCGTGATGCCAACGGCGTTGAGAATGTCGCTACGCAGGTTGATCTCCTGCGCTTCGGCGCGGGCCAGCACGGCGGCTTTGTCCGCGACATCAACACACAGGGTGTCGAAGTAGTGCGCGTGGCGCAGTTTCAGGCCGCCACGCTGCAAACCGGCAGCAAGAATATCGGTCAGGCGATGAATACGTCCGGCAATGCGTTTCAGCCCGGCCGGGCCGTGGAACACCGCGTACAAGCTGGCAATGTTGGCCAGCAGCACTTGCGAAGTACAGATGTTGGAGTTGGCTTTCTCGCGGCGAATATGCTGCTCGCGCGTCTGCATCGCCATGCGCAGCGCGGTGTTACCGGCGGCATCTTTCGACACGCCGATAATGCGGCCTGGCATGGAGCGTTTGAATTCATCTTTTGCAGCAAAGAATGCCGCGTGCGGGCCACCGTAGCCCATCGGCACGCCAAAGCGCTGCGCGGAGCCGAACACAATGTCGGCACCCTGTTTGCCCGGCGCAGTCAGTTGCACCAGCGCCAGCAAATCAGCGGCGACACTAACCACAATTTTGCGGGATTTCAGCTCATTAATCAGCACGCTGTAATCATGCACTTCGCCCGTGGTACCGACCTGCTGGAGCAGTACGCCGAACACATCCTGGTGATCAAGAACTTTGGCCGCGTCATCAACAATCACATCAAAACCGAAGGTTTCGGCGCGAGTGCGCACGACATCCAGCGTTTGCGGATGCACATCGGCGGCGACGAAGAAGCGGTTGGCGCCTTTCAGTTTGCTGACGCGCTTCGCCATGGCCATTGCTTCAGCCGCCGCAGTGGCTTCATCCAGCAGCGACGCGGAAGCGATATCCAGCCCGGTGAGATCGAGCGTAACCTGCTGGAAGTTGAGCAGCGCTTCAAGGCGACCCTGCGACACTTCTGGCTGATACGGGGTGTAAGCGGTGTACCAGCCCGGATTTTCCAGCATGTTGCGCAGAATAACTGGTGGCAGCTGCACGGCGGTGTAGCCCATGCCAATGTAAGACTTAAAGCGCTTGTTGCGGCTGGCAATCGCTTTCAGCTCGGCCAGGGCCGCGAACTCAGTGGTCGATTCCCCAACCTGCGGCGGTGTTGCAAGCTGGATGTCTTTTGGCACGATCTGGCCAATCAGTGCGTTTAACGAATCCGCGCCAACTGTGTTCAGCATCTCCTGCTGTTGCTGAGCATCCGGCCCGATGTGACGTCCAATGAAAGCGCCACGGTTTTCAAGCTGGCTTAAAGTCTGTGTCATGAGCGATGGTTCCTGAAACGTGCAGTGAATCGATGTAGAAATTACCTGAATACGCTGAACCCTTCGCGTTGCAGGAAGGCGGCGACGCAGCATATCCCCAGGCGCAAACATCAGTAAGCAACTGGGGATAGCGAGGAAGCCAACGCGTCTGCTACGCGAAGGATAAGGCGTATTTACTCGTCTTCGAGCAGTGCGGCGTAGGCTGTTGCGTCCAGCAGGGCGGCAATTTCTGCTTCGTCGCTGGCTTTAATTTTGAAGATCCAGCCTTCGCCATACGGCTCGCTGTTGACCAGCTCTGGTGAATCCGCCAGTTGGTCGTTGACTGCCACGATCTCACCGCTGATTGGCGCGTAGATATCAGAAGCCGCTTTTACCGATTCGGCAACGGCGCAATCATCGCCCGCGCTAACGGTCGTGCCCGCTTCCGGCAGATCGACAAACACCATATCGCCCAGCAGTTCCTGTGCGTGTTCGGTGATGCCAACGGTGTAGGTCCCGTCCGCTTCTTTGCGCAGCCACTCGTGTTCTTTGCTGTATTTCAGTTCGCCTGGTACGTTGCTCATTTCATTCTCTCCAGATAAAAAGGTTACGCGACAGCTTTGCCAGCGCGCACAAAAACAGGTTTAGTGACTTTGACCGGCATTTCACGGTTGCGGATCTGTACAACGGCATTTTCGCCGATCCCCGCCGGAACACGCGCCAGTGCAATACTGTAGCCGAGCGTAGGCGAGAACGTACCGCTGGTGATCACGCCTTTTTGCACATTGCCATGCGCATCGGTGAAGTGCACCGGCAGTTCATTACGCAATACGCCTTTTTCCGTCATCACCAGGCCAACCAGCTGTTCGGTGCCTTTTTCACGCTGCAGTTCCAGCGCGTCGCGGCCAATAAAGTCTCGCTCCTGCGGCTCCCAGGCAATCGTCCAGCCCATGTTGGCGGCCAGCGGAGAGATACCTTCATCCATCTCCTGACCGTACAGGTTCATACCCGCTTCCAGACGCAGCGTGTCGCGCGCGCCCAGGCCGCAAGGTTTCACGCCCGCATTGACCAGCGCCTGCCAGAAGCTGGGCGCTTTTTCGTTAGGCAGCGCAATTTCATACCCTGCTTCACCGGTATAACCGGTGGTCGCAATGAACAGATCACCGGCTTCAACGCCAAAGAACGGTTTCATACCTTCAACGGCGCGGCGCTGCTCGTCTGTAAACAGGCTGGCGGCTTTCGCCTGCGCGTTCGGGCCCTGGACCGCAATCAGCGACAAATCATCACGGACGGTGATGTCGATGGCATAAGGTTCAGCGTGTTGGGAAATCCAGGAGAGGTCTTTTTCGCGGGTGGCGGAGTTTACAACGAGGCGGAAGAAATCTTCGGTAAAGTAATAGACGATTAAGTCATCAATTACGCCGCCCGAGGCATTTAGCATACCGGAATAGAGCGCTTTACCGGGCTTCGTGAGTTTTGCGACGTCGTTTGCCAGCAAATAACGCAGAAACTCCCGGGTGCGGCTGCCTTTGAGATCGACGATGGTCATATGCGACACATCAAACATTCCGGCATCGGTGCGCACCGCATGGTGCTCGTCAATTTGCGAGCCGTAATGCAGCGGCATCATCCAGCCATGGAAGTCCACCATGCGGGCGCCGTTTAGCGTGTGTTGTTCGTATAAAGGGGTCTGCTGAGCCATCTTTTCCTCGTCGAATAAGCTGAGCCATCACGTTTTTCGGCGGCGTGATTTGCGCCAAAACAACTGGTGCCGACACCGTTTTACGACGTCGACGCAAACGTTCTCTTTGGCCTGAACTTATCACCGAAAGCAGTGCTTAACCATAAGGAAAAATGGTCCATCACATTAGCTTATGACCCGTCACGCACAAAATACCATTAGAGCATTATTCTGTTGAATAACGCCTCACCCTTCATAAAAAATCAGCATCAACGACAAACCAGAGGAGAGTGCAGCATTTCACTCTGTAAAAGAGTGGATTTTCCCGAAAAGAAAAAAACGTAACATGAGAAAATCTAATCCGAAAAATGAGGTGAAATTAGAATATTTCAAATGAGGTAGAGGTATCCCTTCCCGGGACCGGGAAGGGAAAGTGTGATGCAGTTAACGTAACCACTCAGGCAGATCGTTAAGACCCATCGCCTGGCGTAACAACCGCGTTTTCACACCGGGAAGGGTATCTGCCAGTTTCAGGCCGATATCGCGCAGCAGTTTCTTAGCCGGGTTTGCACCTGAGAAGAGTTCGCGAAAGCCCTGCATCCCGGCCAGCATCAGCGCCGCGCTGTGTTTGCGGCTGCGCTCATAGCGGCGCAAATAAAGATGTTGACCAATGTCTTTACCTTCACGGCTCAGACGCTTCAGCTCGGTGATCAACTCAGCGACATCCATAAACCCGAGATTAACACCCTGCCCCGCCAGCGGGTGAATAGTGTGCGCTGCATCGCCAACCAGCGCCAGGCGGTGCCCGGCAAACTGGCGCGCATAGCGGCCGGTGAGCGGATAGACCTGACGTTCGCTCTCAACACGGCACAGTCCAAGGCGATTATCGAACGCCACACACAGCGCCTGGTTGAATGCTTCATCGCTCGCCTGCTGCATAGCTTTCGCCTGCTCAGGCGGCAGCGACCAGACAATTGAGCACAAATGCGGATCGTTAAGCGGCAAAAACGCGAGAATGCCGTCGGCGTGAAACACCTGGCGCGCTACCGCCTGATGCGGCTCATCGGTGCGAATGGTCGCCACGAGCGCATGATGATGGTAATCCCAGAACGTCAACGGAATATCGGCCTTGTTGCGCAGCCAGGAGTTCGCGCCATCTGCGCCAACCACCAGCCGTGCAGTAAGCATGGTGCCATCTTTTAAGGTCAGAAACGCGTCGTTTTCGCCCCACGCCACCTGCTGCAACTCAGCCGGGGCCAGCAGGGTGACGTCCTTGCATTGGCGGGCTTTATCCCACAGTGCCTGGTGGATCACCGCGTTTTCGATAATGTAACCAAGATGGCTGTAGCCCATGCTCTGGTCGTCAAACGCGATGCGGCCAAAACTGTCTTTGTCCCACACTTCCATGCCGTGATAGCGCCCGGCACGTTGGGCAATAATGTTTGACCAGACGCCAAGGTGCGTCAGTAACTTTTCGCTGGCAGCATTGATCGCTGACACGCGCAGCGCCGGAGGCGCATCCTCCGCCAGCGGTGTCGGTTCATTCTGCTCCAGCACCGCCACGCGCAACCCACTGCCCTGTAAACCACAGGCCAGCGCCAGCCCGACCATACCGCCGCCGACAATCGCAACATCAACACTCTGCACTCTTCGCTCCTTTTGTCTTTAACGGGCAACCCAACCGAGGGTACGCTGCGCCAGCGCATCGCGCGCCGGAGTAAATAATTCCATTGCCATCAGCCCGGCATTCCGCCCGACGACCAACGGCATCCAGTGATTGGCAAACAGATGCACCAGCCCATCGGTGACGCCGATAGTGGCTTTTTTGTCCGCATGGCGGCGATCGCGGTAGCCCGTCAACACGGGATAGTAGCCAACATCTCGCTGAGCCGCCCACGCCTCAGCCAGCGTTTCCGCCAGCGTCATCACATCGCGCATGCCGAGGTTAAAACCCTGTCCGGCGATAGGATGCAGCGTTTGCGCGGCATTGCCGACCAGCACCGCGCGGTGCGAGACAGGCGAAGAGGCCGCGGTCAGCGTCAGCGGGTAAACGCTGCGTTTGCCCACGTGCAGGATGCGCCCAAGCCGCCAGCCAAAGGCTTTTTGTAACTCGTGGCAGAAACGTTCGTCAGACCAGGCGGCAATCTGCTGCTGTTTTTCCAGCGGATGACACCACACCAGCGAACAGCGACCTTGTGACATCGGCAACATTGCCAGCGGGCCATGTTGGGTAAAACGCTCAAACGCCCGCCCCTGATGCGCCACAGAGGTGGTGACGTTGGCGATGACCGCCGCCTGGTGATAAGGCGCTTGCTGCCAGTCCACACCCAGTTGCTCACCAATGCGTGAACGGGAGCCGTCTGCCGCCACCAGTAACTGACCAGTAATCGATTCACCACTTTCCAGCGTTACGCTCACCTGCTCCTCATCACGGGCAACCGCGCTGACTTTCGCCGGGCAATGCAGTGTCACGCCGGGCGCGTTTTGCAGTAGCGTGAACAGCCGCTGCCCAACGTCGTGCAGTTCGACAACGTAGCCAAGCGCATCGATGTGGTAATCCTGCGCATCCAGCGTGACAAAGCCTGCATGGCCGCGATCACTGACATGAACCGTTGAAATTGGCGTTGCGCAGGAAGCGATGGCTTGCCAGATGCCGATACGCGCCAGCTGCTGGCACGTGCCTGCCGCTAACGCAATGGCGCGGGCGTCAAACCCCGGATGCGCGGATGCGCCGGGAACGCTGGCTTCTACCAGATGAACAGGTAATTTGCCGTGAGTAAGATGAGAAATCGCCAGCGCAAGCGTTGCGCCAGCCATGCCACCGCCAACGATAATCACACTCATGAACGTGATGCCGCCATCAGCGCTTCAATCTCGTCAGCGGTTTTCACGACGCTGGCGGTCAGATTTTCGTTGCCGTCTTCAGTGATGACGATGTCATCTTCAATACGAATACCAATACCGCGATACTGCTCCGGCACATCGGCATCCGGCGCGATGTAAAGACCTGGTTCAACCGTCAGCACCATGCCCGGTGCCAGCTCACGCGAGCGGTCTTTGCCGTAGACACCGACATCGTGCACATCCAACCCGAGCCAGTGGCTTAAGCCGTGCATAAAAAACGGGCGGTGGGCGTTTTTTTCCACCAGTTCATCGACTTCACCTTTCAGGATGCCGAGCTTCACCAGCCCGGTAATCATGATGCGCACCACTTCGCTGGTCACTTCCTGGATGGACGTGCCTGGGCGGAAAAGCGCAAGGGCTCGTTCCAGCGAGGCCAGCACGATATCGTAGATTTCACGCTGCGCCGGGCTGAATTTACCGTTTACCGGGAAGGTGCGGGTGATATCACCGGCATATCCTTTGTATTCACAACCGGCATCAATCAACACCAGATCGCCGTCGCGCATCTGGCTCTCATTTTCCGTGTAGTGCAGAATGCAGCCGTTGACGCCGGAACCCACAATGGTGTTATAGGAGGGAAAACGCGCGCCGTGGCGGTTAAACTCGTGCTGAATTTCACCTTCAAGCTGATATTCAAACATCCCCGGACGGCAAACCTGCATCGCGCGGGTATGCGCCAGCGCGGAGATCTCCCCGGCGCGACGCATCACGTCTATCTCTTCGGCAGATTTAAACAGGCGCATTTCATGCACCATCGGCCGCCAGTCGGTTAACGTTGGCGGCGCAAGCAGATTCTGACGCGAGCCTTTGCGCAACTTATCCAGCGCAGTGAACACAATGGTGTCGGCATAGTCGAATTCACCCTGCGCGTGGTACACGGCATCAAGACCGTTAAGTAATTGATAAAGATGTTCGTTGATTTCCGGGAACGCCAGTGCGCGATCGACGCCCAGCTTTTCCGGCGCGGCTTCCTGACCCAGGCGACGACCAAACCAGATCTCGGCGGTTTTGTCGCGCACGCGGTTGAACAGCACGCTGTGGTTGTGGGTGTCATCACTTTTGATCAGCACCAGCACCGCTTCCGGCTCGTTAAAACCGGTGAAATACCAGAAATCGCTGTGCTGGCGGTACGGGTATTCACTGTCTGCGCTGCGGGTGGCTTCCGGTGCGGCGAAAATTAGCGCCGCGCTGCCCGGAACCATCTGCGCCAGTAATACCTGGCGGCGACGGAGAAATTCAAGCTGTGTCATGACACCGACTCCCTACAAGGTGAATTAATGTAACGTGGGCTTACGCACTTCCGGTGCGGTAGGCTGCGGGCGAGTGAACGTGTCGTGGCACAGCAGCGCCGCGACGCGGACGTACTCGACGATCTCTTCGAGCGACATTTCCAGCTCTTCTTGATCTTCGTCTTCGTCATAACCCAACTGTGCAATATTGCGCAGATCGTCAATCGCTTCGCCGGTTTCACCCGTCACTTTATCGAGCTTCGGCTGGGTGACGCCCAGCCCCAGCAGGAAATGGTTCACCCAGCCCGCCAGCGCGTCGGCGCGGTCGAAAACGCTAACATCGTCGCCATCCGGCAGATAGAGCTGAAACAAGAAACCGTCATCTTCCAGCGAGTCGCTGGTGGCTGAATGCATGCTGCGCAGCGCTTGCGCCAGCTCGTGACCGAATGCCAGACCGTCGTTGGTTAAATCATGCAGCAACGGCTGCCAGGAACTATCGTTGTTACCGCCGCAAAGGATCCCCGCGATAAGCCCGTGCATTTCAGCAGGAAGTAATCCCACGCCCTGTTGGTTGAGTAGCTGGGCTACATCGTTGTAACCAGGTATTTCGTTCTGTATAGACATGCGCATTCGTCGTCGTTGGGGGGAATATTCATGATATGCTACCACTTTGGCCCCTGGTGATATACCCGTGATGCTTCACGTTCCATGCGTTTGCATGCACACCGAATCATTAAGGTATAGACGCAAAAAGCTTGAAAGCGCGCGCCGGGGTAGCTTATAGTGTCGCCCCTTCGCAGCCCAGGGCTCGGATGCGAAGGCAGAGCGCAGTCAAACAGCAGGAAGGTGGCATGTCTGCACAACCCGTCGATATCCAAATTTTTGGCCGTTCACTGCGAGTGAATTGCCCGCCTGAACAGAGGGATGCTCTGAATCAGGCCGCGGAGGATCTGAATCAGCGGTTGCAAGATCTGAAGGTTCGCACTAGAGTCACAAATACTGAGCAGTTGGTGTTTATCGCCGCGTTGAACATTAGTTACGAGCTGACTCAGGAAAAAGCAAAGACCCGCGAATACGCCGCCAGCATGGAACAGCGTATTCGGATGTTACAGCAGACCATCGAACAGGCATTGCTTGATCAAGGTCGCATAACAGAAAGACCGGGACCAAAGTTTGAATAACGCTTCAGGGTCATCTGTGTTAGAGTGACCGTGAAGCCAAAAAATATCTCTGAGATGTTTGCAAGCGGGCCAGTCCCCTGAGCCGATATTTCATACCACAAGAATGTGGCGATCCATGGTTGGTGAGCATGCTCGGTCCGTCCGAGAAGCCTTAAAGCTATGACGACGCATTCACCTTGAACCAAGGGTTCAAGGGTTACAGCCAGCGGCGGCATCTCGGAGATTCCCTTCTTTTTTTACAACCATCATGACGCAACTTCCTGATTTTCCTTCGTCACGACAAGAAATCCGCAAAATTATTCGCCAGCGCCGTCGTGCACTCACTCCTGAACAACAAACGCACTTCGCCCAGCAGGCCGCGGCGCGCATGATGGCATATGCGCCGGTTGTGATGGCACACAGCGTAGCGTTGTTTCTCTCTTTTGATGGTGAGCTGGATACCCAACCGCTGATTGAGCAACTCTGGCGTAGCGGTAAACGGGTTTACTTGCCGGTATTGCATCCCTTTAGCCCCGGTAATTTGCTGTTTCTGCATTACCATCCGCACAGCGAGCTGGTTGTTAACCGTCTGAAAATTCAGGAACCGAAGCTGGATGTGCGTGATGTGTTGCCGCTCAACCAACTCGACGTGCTGATTACGCCGCTCGTCGCCTTTGATGAACAAGGGCAACGCCTGGGCATGGGCGGTGGTTTTTACGATCGCACGTTACAAAACTGGCGTGAGTATGGCCTGCAACCGGTGGGTTATGCGCATGATTGCCAGGGTGTGGAGAAGCTGCCAGTAGAAGAGTGGGATATCCCGCTGCCTGCGGTGGTTACGCCATCCAGAATATGGCAATGGTAACTTTCCCCTCCCTTGCGGGAGAGGAAAGCGCAACGTTTAGAACAGCAGACGGGAACGAATGGTGCCCGGAATCGCTTTCATGCTCTGCAGCGCTTTCTGCGCCACATCTTCATCCGCTTCAATATCAATAACCACATAACCCATATACGGCGTAGTCTGCAGGTACTGCGCGGCAATGTTGATATTCTGGCTGGCGAAAATCTGGTTGAGCGCGGTCAGCACACCAGGGCGGTTTTCGTGGATGTGTAGTAAACGACGGCCACCGTGCAACGGCAAAGAAACTTCCGGGAAATTCACCGCAGAAAGCGTCGAACCGTTGTCGGAGTACTTGATCAGTTTACCGGCCACTTCCAGACCGATATTTTCCTGCGCTTCCTGCGTGGAACCGCCAATGTGCGGCGTCAGCAGGACATTATCGAATTCACACAGCGGAGAGTCGAACGGATCGCTGTTGGTCGCCGGTTCAGTCGGGAACACGTCGATTGCCGCGCCCGCCAGATGTTTACGCTTCAGCGCATCGCACAGTGCCGGAATATCCACCACCGTGCCGCGTGCGGCGTTGATCAGCAGTGCGCCCGGCTTCATCAGCGCCAGCTCTTCCGGCCCAATCATATCTTTTGTAGAAGCGTTTTCCGGCACATGCAGGCTCACGACATCGCTCATATTCAGCAAGTCGGAGAGATGTTGTACCTGCGTTGCATTGCCGAGTGGCAATTTGCTTTCGATATCATAGAAATAGACATGCATCCCCAGCGATTCCGCCAGAATACCGAGCTGCGTGCCAATATGGCCGTAACCGATAATACCGAGTTTTTTACCGCGCGCTTCATACGAACCAACTGCCAGCTTGTTCCAGATACCACGGTGCGCTTTGGCGTTCGCTTCAGGAATCCCACGCATCAGCAGCAGCAGCTCGCCAATGACTAACTCTGCCACCGAACGGGTGTTGGAGAACGGCGCGTTGAATACCGGAATACCGCGCTTCGCCGCCGCATCCAGATTCACCTGGTTGGTACCGATACAGAAACAGCCGATAGCCACCAGTTTTTCCGCCGCAGCGATGATATCTTCAGTCAGTTGAGTACGGGATCGCAGGCCGATAAAGTGGGCATCACGGATGGACTCTTTCAGTTGCTCGCTATCCAGCGCGCCTTTGTGAAACTCAATGTTGGTGTAACCCGCAGCGCGAAGGCTATCCAGAGCTTTCTGGTGCACCCCTTCGACGAGCAGAAATTTAATCTTGTCTTTCTCCAGTGATACCTTTGCCATTTACCCGACCCTGTTTTTTGTCTTGACTGTGATGTTGTGCAGATTGCAATCCGCGTTAGTCAACATATCAAAAAAAACTATCGCGGCAATATGAACGTTTGCGTCAGGTATCTGAAGAAATGTCATACAGCGGGAAATGGCAGAGAAAAATGCTAAAAAACAAGACGCAAGCGGCAGGTAACGCATGACGAGGGCTAAAACGTGACAGATATCACCAAATTTGCCCATTGCAGATTTTTTACAGGGAGGCATGTGCCTCCCTGTCAGATCATTTCACGATAGTTTTCACGCCATCAGCGGTGCCGATCAGCGCCACATCCGCGCCACGGTTAGCAAATAACCCTACAGTCACTACGCCCGGCAACGCATTGATGCTGTTTTCCAGCGCAATCGGGTCGATGATCTCAAGACCGTAAACATCCAGAATGACGTTGCCGTTATCCGTCACCACGTTCTGGCGATATTCCGGGCGACCGCCCAGCTTGACCAGCTCGCGGGCAACAGCGCTACGCGCCATCGGAATCACTTCCACCGGCAGCGGGAATTTGCCAAGGATATCAACCTGTTTGGAGGCATCCGCGATGCAGATGAATTTATCCGCCACCGAGGCGATAATTTTCTCACGCGTCAGCGCCGCGCCGCCGCCCTTGATCATCTGCATCTGGCCGTTAATCTCATCCGCGCCGTCCACATAAATGCCAAGCCGGTCCACCTCGTTGAGATCGAACACGGTAATGCCAAGGCTTTTCAGTTTCTCGGTGGACGCGTCCGAGCTAGAAACCGCGCCTTCAATCTGGCCTTTCATCGTGCCCAGCGCGTCAATAAAATGTGCAGCGGTAGAGCCGGTGCCAACCCCTACAATGGTGCCAGGTTCTACATACTTCAGCGCTGCCCAGCCCACTGCTTTTTTGAGTTCATCCTGCGTCATGGTCGTTTGCCTGTGGTGTGAAATTTCAGGCGCATTATAGACCAGCGTTACCCAAAATGTCCCTGTGACCAGTGTCACATTACGCGACGTCCAATTTCGTCTGTACCGAACAAAAAATTATGTCATAGTGCTGAGTACGATTTTTTCAGGAGAATGCCCGAGCAATGAAACGTCCGGACTACAGAACATTACAGGCGCTTGATGCGGTTATTCGTGAGCGCGGATTTGAACGTGCCGCACAAAAGCTGTGTATTACCCAGTCCGCCGTGTCGCAGCGCATTAAGCAACTGGAAAATATGTTTGGTCAGCCGCTACTGGTGCGTACCGTTCCACCTCGTCCCACCGAGCAGGGGCAAAAGTTGCTGGCGTTGCTGCGCCAGGTCGAGCTACTGGAAGAAGAGTGGCTTGGCGACGAACAAACCGGCTCCACACCGCTGCTGTTATCGCTGGCGGTCAACGCCGACAGCCTGGCGACCTGGCTGCTGCCTGCATTAGCCCCGGTACTGGCCGACTCACCAATTCGCCTGAATCTGCAGGTGGAAGACGAAACCCGCACTCAGGAGCGTTTGCGTCGCGGTGAGGTCGTTGGCGCGGTGAGTATTCAGCCACAGGCGCTTCCCAGTTGCCTGGTCGACCAACTTGGCGCGCTGGATTATCTGTTCGTCGGTTCGAAAGCGTTCGCCGAGCGCTATTTCCCGAACGGCGTCACCCGCTCCGCATTGCTCAAAGCACCGGCGGTCGCGTTTGATCATCTCGATGATATGCATCAGGCGTTTTTACAGCAGTATTTCGACTTACCGCCGGGCAGCGTGCCTTGCCATATCGTCAACTCTTCCGAAGCGTTTGTTCAACTGGCGCGCCAGGGGACGACCTGCTGCATGATCCCGCATCTGCAAATCGAAAAAGAGCTGAACAGCGGTGATCTGATCGACCTGACGCCCGGTTTGCTGCAGCGCCGGATGCTGTACTGGCACCGTTTTGCGCCGGAAAGCCGGATGATGCGCAACGTCACGGACGCACTGCTGGAATATGGGCATCGGGTGTTAAGGCAGGATTAATAAAACGCCCTCTTCCCGGCCGGGAGAGGGCGAAGAGGATTACTTCGCCGGTGCCGCAGCCTGCGGCTGGCTCTGAGTCGGTTCCAGCTGGAATACGACATCTACCTGATCAGCAAACTGAATCGACGGTTGCTCATAGGTTTCCTGTGCGGATGCGGCTTCTGGCGCATCCGCTTTCATCATGCGTACCATCGGGCTCGGCTGATAGTTGGACACATGGTAGCGCACGCTGTAGATCGGGCCGAGTTTAGCGTTAAAGCCCGCCGCTAACTGCTGCGCCTGGTGCGTTGCATCATCGATAGCCGCTTTGCGCGCTTTATCTTTGAAAGACTCCGGTTGCGCAACGCCCAGCGATACAGAACGAATTTCGTTCAGCCCCGCTTTCAGCGCGCCATCCAGCAGTGAATTAAGTTTATCCAGCTCACGCAGCGTGACTTCCACAGTACGCACTGCGCGGTAGCCTTTCAGAATACTTTTGCCGTTCTGGTAGTCATAATCAGGTTGTGTGCGTAAGTTGGCGGAATTAATGTCTTTCCGGGCGATGCCGTTTTGCTCAAGAAAGCTAAGATATTGCGCAACACGGTCATCGGCCTGTTTTTTGGCTGAGGCAGCGTCTTTCGCGGCGACATTAACCTCAATCGCCAGCGTGGCGATGTCCGGGGTCGCGTCCACGCTTGCCGTACCTGAGGTGACAATATGCGGGCCGTCCGGCAATTCGCTCGCCTGTACCGCCATCCCGCTGAAACCGACCATTGCCGCCAGGGCCATCACTTTAAATTTCACAGTTGCTCCTCCATGGTGCTTTTGTTACGCCCAGAATTGCAGGACGCCTGGCAGCAAGCTTAGCGGCTAAGCGTGAATTGTCCATCGGACTTACCTTAACTGAATAATCCCTGCATATGGTGCACGCCTTCGCGCGCCAGCTGGAAAGCGATAAACCACATCACCAGCCCCACCAGCGTGTTAATCACCCGCTGTGCTTGCACTGTGCGCAAACATGGAGCAAGCCAGGCCGCAAGTAAAGCAAGGCTGAAAAACCACAGGAAGGAGGCGCTCACCGTGCCCAACGCAAACCAGCGTTTTGGCTCCGCATCCAGCTGACCACCTAAACTGCCGAGCACCACAAACGTATCGAGGTAAACGTGGGGGTTCAACCAGGTAACCGCCAGCATCGTGGCGATTATGCGCCAGCGCCCCTGGCGCATTGCTTCAGCATTCGCCAGTTCAATGGTGCTACCGAACGCCGTTCTCAGTGCACCAAAGCCGTACCACAACAGAAACGCCACGCCGCCCCCCGTCACCAGTGCCAACAGCCACGGCGACTGCATCAGCAATGCGCTCCCACCGAAAATACCCGCGCAAATCAGTAATACGTCGCTGAGCGTGCAAAGCGCTGCGGTCATGATATGGAACTGCCTGCGGATGCCCTGATTCATAACAAAAGCATTTTGTGGCCCAAGCGGCAGGATCAACGCAGCCCCAAGCATAAGGCCTTGAAAATAATAAGATAGCACGAGGTGATTCCATCAGAATTGTTTCGAACACTGACTATAGCGCGGGACAATCATTAGATGAAATGGATAATACTAATCGTTAATAAGCTTTCCTAATAACGAAGAGCACAAATAAGGCCGGAACCCCGGCCTTGATATTTACTGCTCTGTGGAATTTTTCACGCGTTTGAAATTCACGTCCATCTGTGGATACGGGAAACTGATACCATGTTCGTCAAAACGGCGTTTGATAAGTTCAAGCACATCCCAATAAACGTTTTGCAGATCGCTGCTCTTGCTCCAGACGCGGACTACAAAATTGATCGATGAAGGTCCTAATTCATTGAGGCGTACCGTCATTTCGCGATCTTTGATAATGCGTTCGTCAGCCTGAATAATTTCAGTCAGGATGCGTTTCACCTCATCAATATCTGAATCATACGCCACGCCAATAATAAACTCGTTGCGCCGCACCGGTTCACGGGAGAAGTTAACAATATTCCCGGCGATGATTTTGCCATTCGGTATAACCACAATACGCCCATCGACAGTGCGCATGGTGGTGGAGAAAATCTGCACCTGCAATACCGTACCGGCCACACCACCCAGATCAACATACTCGCCTGAGCGGAACGGGCGGAAAGTTACCAGCAGCACGCCAGCAGCAAGGTTAGAGAGCGAGCCTTGCAACGCCAGACCGATGGCCAGACCGGCGGCGCCAAGAACCGCGATCACCGAGGCGGTTTGCACGCCAACGCGTCCCAGTGCGGCAATCAAAGTGAACGCGATAATACCGTAGCGCACCAGCGCGGAAAGGAAATCCGCCACCGTCGCGTCAATGTGGCGCGCCACCATCAGGCGGTTAACAGTATTCGAGACAATGCGCGCCACAATCATCCCGACAATGATGATAGCAATAGCCGCCACGATATTAACGGCATAGCTCAATAGCAGCGCCTGGTTGTTCACCAGCCATGAACCTGCATTATTAATGCTGTCGACAACGTCAAGATCTTCCATTCGAGCTTCCTTATGTTGTTCCAAAACGGGAAAACCACCCCTTCCAGCAAGGAGAGATCCCTAAAGGGTAAACAATAAGCCGCCATTTCGCCAAGTTGATCACATTTTGTGTTCGCAGGCATTTTGTTGAATTCACAATAAAAAAGGCCCGCAAAATGCGGGCCTTTTCAGACAGAAGCAGTGTAAATTACAGAACGTCTACCGCGTTCAGCTCTTTGAAAGCCTGCTCCAGACGAGTCACCATGCTGGTCTGCGCAGCACGCAGCCATACACGCGGATCGTAGTATTTTTTGTTCGGCTGGTCTGCGCCTTTCGGGTTACCCAACTGGCCCTGCAGATAGCCTTCGTTTTCTTTGTAGTACTTCAGAATACCTTCCCAGGTTGCCCATTGGGTGTCGGTATCGATGTTCATTTTGATAACGCCGTAGCTTACGGAGTCTTTGATTTCCTGAGCGGAAGAACCGGAACCACCGTGGAATACGAAGTTCAGGCTGTTGTGCGGCAGGTTATGTTTCTTAGAAACATATTCCTGAGAGTCGCGCAGGATAGTCGGGGTCAGTTTCACGTTACCCGGTTTGTACACGCCGTGTACGTTACCGAAGGAAGCGGCGATGGTGAAACGCGGGCTGATTTTATTCAGCTCGGTGTATGCGTAATCAACGTCTTCCGGCTGGGTGTACAGTGCAGACGCGTCCATATGGCTGTTGTCTACGCCGTCTTCTTCACCACCGGTGCAACCCAGTTCGATTTCCAGCGTCATGCCCATTTTGGCCATACGCGCCAGGTATTTGGAGCTGATCGCGATGTTCTCTTCCAGAGACTCTTCAGACAGGTCAATCATGTGAGAAGAGAACAGCGGTTTACCGGTAGCTGCGAAGTGTTTTTCACCCGCGTCCAGCAGGCCGTCGATCCACGGCAGCAGTTTTTTCGCGCAGTGGTCGGTGTGCAGGATAACCGGTACGCCGTAGTGCTCTGCCATCTGGTGTACGTGATGCGCACCAGAGATAGCACCCAGAATTGCCGCGCCCTGAGGAACGTCAGTTTTCACGCCTTTACCCGCGATGAACGCTGCGCCGCCGTTAGAGAACTGAACGATAACAGGCGCTTTAACTTTCGCTGCAGCTTCCAGAACAGCGTTAATGGAGTCAGTACCTACGCAGTTAACCGCAGGCAGAGCGAAGTTGTTTTCTTTAGCTACCTGGAACACTTTCTGAACGTCATCACCAGTGATCACGCCAGGTTTTACGAAATCAAAAATTTTAGACATGTTACGTAGTCCTGTATCTTCGGCCGTTGTACACATCATCCTTCAAGCTGACTCGGCGCTGGCTGCCTTCGCTTACACCAGAGACTTATTGCAGTCAGTTCCTGATGATTCACTCCGTTGCCGCCTTGATGCAACTTGAATGATTTTGTGTAGAGAATTAAAGCGAGCCCGAAAGCGCGCTGAAAACAGGGCAGGTTTCCCTGCCCTTGAATGTCTTACTTCTTAGCGCGCTCTTCAAGCATGGCTACTGCCGGCAGTACTTTGCCTTCCACAAATTCGAGGAACGCGCCACCGCCAGTGGAGATGTAGGAAATCTTGTCAGAGATACCAAACAGGTCAATCGCCGCCAGAGTGTCGCCGCCGCCTGCGATGGAGAACGCGTCGCTGTCTGCAATCGCGTTAGCCACAATTTCGGTACCTTTACGGAAGTTCGGGAATTCAAACACGCCAACCGGACCGTTCCACAAAATAGTTTTGGCGTTTTTCAGGATTTCAGCCAGTTTTTGTGCAGAAACGTCGCCCAGATCCAGAATTTGCTCATCATCTTTGATGTCAGAAACAGATTTCAGGGTCGCAGTTGCGGTTTCAGAGAACTCAGTCGCAACGCGAACATCTGTCGGAACCGGGATATCGCAAGTACCGAGCAGGCGTTTAGCTTCATCAACCAGGTCAGCTTCGTACAGGGATTTGCCAACATTGTGGCCTTGAGCAGCAACGAAGGTGTTAGCGATGCCGCCGCCAACAATCAGCTGGTCAGCGATTTTGGACAGAGAGTCCAGAACAGTCAGTTTAGTGGAAACTTTAGAACCACCCACGATAGCAACCATCGGACGAGCCGGTTCTTTCAGCGCTTTACCCAGCGCTTCCAGTTCGTCTGCCAGCAGCGGGCCTGCGCAAGCGACATCAGCAAATTTACCGATACCATGTGTAGACGCCTGAGCGCGGTGCGCGGTACCGAATGCGTCCATCACGAACACATCGCACAGTGCAGCGTATTTTTTAGACAGTGCTTCGTCGTCTTTCTTCTCGCCTTTGTTAAAGCGAACGTTTTCCAGAACGACCAGCTCACCCGCAGCAACTTCTACGCCGTCCAGGTAATCTTTAACCAGGCGAACCGGGTTGGACAATTTGTCTTTCAGATAGTTAACAACCGGCAGCAGAGAGAATTCTTCGTTGTACTCGCCTTCGGTCGGACGACCCAGGTGGGAAGTCACCATTACTTTCGCACCCTGCTTCAGCGCCAGTTCAATGGTCGGCAGAGAAGCACGAATACGCGCGTCGCTGGTCACTTTGCCATCTTTAACCGGCACGTTCAGATCAGCACGGATGAAAACGCGTTTACCAGCCAGATCCAGATCGGTCATCTTAATTACAGACATGGTGAATCCTCTCAATGATTCTTAAAGTTTTGCGAGCGCTGTTGCGCCCTACCTGAAACCAATAGCCGCCATTGCTAACGTCGTGTCGAGCATTCGGTTAGCAAAGCCCCATTCGTTATCGCACCATACCAGGGTTTTAATCAGGTGCGCGCCACTGACCCGTGTCTGCGTGCCATCAACAATGGCACTATGCGGATCGTGGTTAAAATCGGTTGAAACCAACGGTAATTCCGTATAGTCAACTATACCATGAAATGTTCCCTGCGCTGCTTTTTGCAGCAACGCATTGACTTCACTGGCTTTTACCGGTTTCTTCACCGTTACACTCAGATCGATAGCGGTGACATTAATTGTCGGCACACGTACCGCTATCGCTTCAAATCTGTCATTAAACTGCGGGAAAATTCTCGTGATGCCTGCCGCCAGTTTTGTATCCACCGGGATGATGGACTGACTGGCTGCGCGTGTACGCCGCAAATCGGGATGGTAGGCGTCAATCACTTGCTGGTCGTGCATCGCCGAGTGAATCGTTGTCACGGTTCCTGACTCAATGCCATACGCATCGTCGAGTAGTTTTATGACCGGAATAATACAGTTTGTCGTACAGGACGCGTTAGAAACCAGCAGATCGTCGGCTCGCAGCGTGTTTTGATTGACGCCGAAAACGATAGTTGCATCAAGGTCGTGGCTGCCAGGATGGGAGAAGAGCACTTTTTTTGCCCCCGCCGCCAGATGCGCCTCGCCATCTTCACGGTTGCCGTACACGCCTGTACAGTCGAGCACCACATCAACGCCTAACTCACGCCACGGCAGCGCGTCGATAGCACGCTCATGCAGGATGCGAATAACGTCATCGCCGACTATCAGTTGTTCACGCTCCTGGCGAACATCCCAAGCGAAACGTCCATGGCTGGTGTCATATTTCAACAAATGCGCCATGCCCACGGCATCGGCCAGTTCGTTGATTGCCACCACGGTGATTTCCGCCCGACGCCCGGATTCGTATAAAGCACGAACCACATTGCGCCCGATGCGACCGAAACCATTAATCGCTATGCGTACGGTCATAACTCTCCTGCAAGGCTAGCCAGCCTGAAGTGGATGACAGAGTAATCCAGCAACCACAGAAGGGGAATCCTCGCCTGCTTAAACTGCGTCTGTTTGATTATTTGTCGAACATTTAGCCGACTGAAACGCTTCAGCTAGAATAAGCGAAACATGGAATAAAAGGAATGATTGTCCAGACGGTTTCGCCAGTAATCTGACCTGCATCACATTTTCACTGGAATAATTGGCGCGTCCGAAGGGCTTGTTGCTGAGGTTAAGAATTAACAGAAAGGGGAACAAGCGCAACAACGCATCCCTGCGTGACGTGTTGATAAAGGAAGATTGATCCCGGCAAAACGCTTTACAGGGGATGATTAGAACCAGCTACGTTCCGCTGTTTTTGGTTCGGTGCGCTCTGCACGCGGCATCTCAACCGGCAGCGAGGAGAGTTGTTTAGCCCACAGATCGGCTACCCACTTCACGCCCCTGGCGGTAAAACGCGCCTGAGACCAGCTACGTTTGTTTTCCCCTACGCCGCCGTGGACGGTAAAGTAGCCCGCATCGATATGGTACTGCGGCGGCATCAGCGCACCGTCGACGCGCTGCATAATGTTGCGCTCAAGCAAAAAGCTCCGGAACAGAGACTCCTTCACCCGTAGCATCTTACAAAGCTGCCGGAAACCAAGCGACTCCTCAACCCTGACATACCGGTCAAAGAACTCCGCTTTTGGGGCAGAAACGGCAAGCAGCGCTTCCGCACGCTGACGCTTTTCGTACTGTTCGGCCCATGCGCGCGCCGCGGCTGCGGGATTAGTGAAATCGGGCAGGCTGATATTCTTTTCTTTCTCCTGCCAGCGATCGAGCATCTCTGCAGTAAAGCCTGGCGAGAGGCGCGAAACCGTCAGCAGTGAGTCCCGCTTATTGAGCAAAAACTCCTGTCGCATCTCACCTTCCCGCTCATACACATGTTCGTTCACCGGCTGGGAGAGTCGTTGCGCAGTCTCCAGGCTTTTCACCATCCGTTTCACTTCGGTGTGAGTCAGGCCTGTCAACTTTGCGATTTCGCGGCTGCTGACCATCGCCAGAGCCTGTTGGGAATTGAAATTTTCACCAGGAATTACCATAGGTTCACTCCTTACACATACTCACCCTGGATAATCTGTAGAATTATTATACTACTTACTGTACAAATATCCAGTATATTTTTTATGCACAAATCAACGGCGTAGAGGTTGTTCTGTAAAAAGAGGGCTAAAAATGGGAAGTAAACGGCTGGAGACGCTAACTCAGCGGTATGGCTGATTGAGGGGGATAGGGGTGGATAAAACTATGTTTAGCTGGCCTGCAAATCTGTGGCCTTGATAAAACCCAGGCACAATGGGAAATGGTGGTCATGCTGGCCCGGCAGGCGTTGCGCCGCCGGGCCAGAGGATGGTTACAGCAGCGCTTTCGCTTTTGCTACAACATTGTCGACGGTGAAACCAAACTCCTCGAACAGCTGCTCTGCCGGGGCGGACTCACCAAAGGTGGTCATACCGACGATAGCGCCGTTCAGGCCGACATATTTGTACCAGAAGTCAGCAATACCGGCTTCAATCGCCACGCGAGCAGAGACCGCTTTCGGCAGTACGGACTCACGGTAGGCCGCATCCTGTTTGTCGAACGCGTCGGTGGACGGCATGGAAACTACGCGCGCTTTCACGCCTTCGGCAGAGAGTTTTTCCCATGCCGAGACAGCCAGCTCAACTTCTGAGCCGGTGGCAATCAGGATCAGCTGCGGCTGACCTGCGCAATCTTTCAGTACGTACGCACCGCGGGCGATATCTGCCAGCTGCTGCGCGGTACGCTCCTGCTGCGCCAGGTTCTGGCGGGAGAGGATCAGCGCAGTTGGGCCGTCATGGCGCTCAACACCGTATTTCCACGCCACTGCAGATTCTACCTGGTCACACGGACGCCAGGTGCTGACGTTCGGAGTAACGCGCAGGGAAGCGACCTGCTCTACCGGCTGGTGAGTCGGGCCATCTTCGCCCAGACCAATTGAGTCGTGGGTGTAAACCAGCACCTGACGCTGTTTCATCAGCGCTGCCATACGCACCGCATTACGGGCATATTCAACGAACATCAGGAAGGTGGAAGTGTACGGAAGGAAACCGCCGTGCAGAGCGATACCGTTAGCAATCGCGGTCATGCCGAATTCGCGCACGCCATAGTGAATGTAGTTACCGGCAGCGTCTTCGTTAATCGCTTTCGAACCGGACCAGAGGGTCAGGTTCGAAGGTGCCAGGTCAGCGGAACCGCCGAGGAATTCCGGCAGCAGCGGACCGAAGGCTTCGATAGCATTTTGAGAGGCTTTACGGCTGGCGATTTTCGCCGGATTGGCCTGCAGTTTTTCAACAAACGCCTGCGCTTTAGCATCGAAGTCAGACGGCAGCTCGCCCTTCATACGGCGGGTGAATTCAGCCGCTTCCTGCGGGAAGGCTTTCGCGTAAGCCGCGAACTTGTCGTTCCACGCCGCTTCTTTCGCCTTGCCAGCTTCTTTTGCATCCCACTGAGCATAGATTTCAGACGGGATTTCAAACGGTGCGTATTTCCAGCCAAGCTGCTCACGGGTCAGCGCGATTTCCGCATCGCCCAGCGGCGCACCGTGGGAGTCGTGGGTACCGGCTTTGTTCGGCGAACCGAAACCGATGATAGTTTTGCACATCAACAGGGACGGTTTATCCGTCACGCTGCGAGCCTCTTCAACGGCGCGTTTGATGGCATCAGCGTTGTGGCCGTCAATGCCGCGAACCACGTGCCAGCCATAGGCTTCAAAGCGTTTCGCCGTATCATCGGTAAACCAGCCTTCCACGTGACCGTCGATGGAGATGCCGTTGTCATCATAGAACGCCACCAGTTTGCCCAGCTTCAGCGTACCGGCCAGCGAGCAGGCTTCGTGGGAGATGCCTTCCATCATGCAACCGTCGCCCATAAAGGCGTAGGTGAAGTGGTCAACAATGTCATGCCCAGGACGGTTGAACTGCGCTGCGAGAGTTTTCTCCGCAATCGCCATACCTACCGCGTTGGCAATGCCCTGGCCCAGCGGACCGGTAGTGGTTTCAACACCTGCGGTGTAACCCACTTCCGGGTGACCTGGCGTTTTTGAGTGCAGCTGACGGAAGTTCTGCAGCTCAGACATCGGCAGATCATAGCCGGTGAGGTGCAGCAGGCTGTAAATCAGCATTGAGCCGTGGCCGTTAGACAGCACAAAGCGGTCACGGTCAGCCCAGGCCGGATTTGTCGGGTTATGGTTCAGAAAATCACGCCACAGCACTTCGGCGATATCGGCCATCCCCATCGGGGCTCCCGGGTGACCGGATTTGGCTTTCTGTACCGCGTCCATGCTCAGCGCACGAATAGCATTAGCAAGCTCTTTACGTGAGGACATTTTGACTCCAGATCGGACTGTTAAGGGCTGTTCCCGTAACGACTTGACGACAGCGCGTTTTGGGCTACGCCGGAAAAAAGTGCCAACAATGTAACCCAAGCGACAAGTCATGTACATGGAGCATCCTTTTGCCGATTCAGAAATCTCTGGAAGCTGCTCGCATGTTGCGCAATCTCCTCGCCCGCCTTCTGTTCTGTTCCTTATACTTAGGCTCACCACCGGTTCGCCTGAATTGGTGTATGAACAGAATAGCTATCCAATCATTGCGGAAGAGAACAAATGAAAATTCGCCCAGCCCTGCTTGCTCTGGGAATGACCACCCTGCTTGCCGGGTGTCAGAACATGAACTCCAACGGTTTTCTCAGCTCAGGAGCGGAAGCGTTCCAGGCCTACACGTTGAGCGACGCGCAGGTAAAAGCGCTAAGCGATGACGCCTGTAAGCAGATGGACAGCAAAGCGACTATCGCCCCGGCGAGCAGCCCGTACACGCAGCGTTTGAATAAAATTGCCACCGCTCTGGGTGATAACATCAATGGCCAACCGGTGAACTACAAAGTTTACGTGGCGAAAGACGTCAACGCCTTCGCCATGGCGAATGGCTGCATCCGTGTTTACAGTGCGCTGATGGACATGATGACCGATAACGAAGTTGAAGCGGTGATTGGCCACGAAATGGGCCACGTGGCGCTAGGCCATGTGAAGAAAGGCATGCAGGTTGCGCTCGGCACCAATGCGGTGCGCGCGGCGGCGGCCTCCGCCGGCGGGATTGTGGGCAGCTTGTCGCAGTCGCAGCTTGGCGCACTGGGCGAGCAACTGGTTAACTCCCAGTTCTCTCAGCGCCAGGAAGCCGAAGCGGATGACTACTCTTATGACCTGCTGCGCAAACGCGGCATCAGTCCAGCCGGGTTAGCCACCAGCTTCGAAAAACTGGCGAAGATGGAAGAAGGCCGTCAGAGTTCGATGTTTGACGATCACCCCGCCTCGGCTGAACGTGCGCAGCATATCCGCGATCGCATGGCGGCAGATGGCATTAAATAATCCAGTGGGAGGCAATCTTGCCTCCCTTTTTTTCTATGGCTGAAACCGCCTCTCGCTGAACGACGCAGAGTAACTGCCACATGCGCCGTTACCACAGGATCACTACACGTTGTTCCTTCCCGGCCTCTTTGATCCATCTGCGGCGATGCAAAGGAACCAGATCGCGAGTAACACCGCTTTCGCGCAACGCTTCTGGCATAGAGCCCTAGATAAAAAAATCCCTTCCGCACCGTGCTGGCGAGGAAGGGATTCAGTTCGTTACCGGTCAGACGCTATAACCTGCGTTATTCGTCTTCCAGATAGGTGTAGCCGTAAAGCCCGGCTTCGAACTCTTCGAGGAACTGCTGTTGCAGGGTCTCATCAAGCCCGGTCTGTTTCACCTGATCGCGGAACTGCGTCAGCAGCGTGTTCGGATCGAGCTGCACGTACTGCAGCATATCCGCCACGGTGTCGCCTTCATCAGAAAGCTCCACTTCAACGCTACCATCCGGGAAGACAAACACGTCCACCGCTTCGGTATCGCCGAACAGGTTATGCATGTTACCGAGGATCTCCTGGTAAGCACCGACCATAAAGAAGCCCAGCATCGGCGGGTTCTCCGGATCGTATTCCGGCATCGGCATGGTGGTCGCAATCCCGTCGCCATCCACGTAGTGATCGATAGCGCCATCGGAATCACAGGTGATATCCAGTAGCACCGCACGACGTTCCGGGGCATGGTTCAACCCTTCCAGCGGCAGAACCGGGAACAGTTGATCGATCCCCCACGCATCCGGCATCGACTGGAACAGCGAGAAGTTGACGTACATTTTGTCCGCCATGCGCTCCTGCAACTCATCAATGATCGGACGATGCGCGCGGTTGCTCGGATCGAGTTGCTTCTGCACTTCGTGGCACATATTCAGATAAAGCTGCTCGGCCCACGCGCGCTCTTGCAAACTGAACGTGCCGGAGGAGTAACCGACATGGATATCGTGCAGATCCATCTGGCTGTCGTGCAGCCATTCGCGTAGCGAACGGCGGGTACCCGGTTCATGCATCTCCTGCCAGGTTTCCCACATGCTCTGCAACGCGCGCGGCGCGTCTTCAGCCGGTGGCGTCGCTGGCGTGTATTCGTTACGCTCAACGCCAATAATGTTGGAAACCAGCACGGTATGGTGCGCGGTGACGGCACGGCCAGACTCGGTGATCACCGTCGGGTGCGGCAGACCGTGCTCTTCACAAGCATCGCCAATCGCCCAAATGATGTTGTTGGCGTATTCATTCAGGCCATAGTTCACTGAACAATCGGACTGGGAACGCGTACCTTCATAGTCCACGCCAAGGCCGCCGCCCACGTCAAAGCATTGAATATTGACGCCAAGCTTATGCAGCTCAACATAGAAGCGCGCCGATTCGCGCACGCCAGTGGCGATATCACGAATGTTCGCCATCTGCGAACCGAGGTGGAAATGCAGCAGTTGAATGCTGTCTAAGCGTCCGCGCTCACGCAGAATTTCCACCAGTTGCAGTACCTGGGTCGCCGCCAGACCGAATTTGGATTTTTCGCCACCGGAGGACTGCCATTTACCGGAACCCTGCGATGCCAGACGCGCACGCACGCCAAGACGCGGTACCACGTTCAGGCGCTCGGCTTCTTCCAGCACAATGGCGATTTCGGTCATTTTCTCAATCACCAGATAGACCTTATGGCCCATCTTTTCGCCAATCAGCGCGAGGCGAATGTATTCACGGTCTTTATAACCATTACACACAATCACCGAACGGGTCATGCCCGCATGCGCCAGAACCGCCATCAGTTCCGCTTTGGAGCCCGCTTCCAGCCCCAGCGGTTCGCCGGAATGGATCAGGGACTCAATCACGCGGCGATGCTGGTTCACCTTGATCGGGTAAACGAGGAAATAGTCACCGTTGTAACCGTAGGATTCACGCGCACGTTTGAAAGCGGCGTTAATCGAACGCAGACGGTGTTGCAGGATCTGCGGGAAACAGAACAGCGCGGGCAGACGTTGCCCCTGCGCTTCACGCGCTTTTACCAGCTGCGCCAGGTCGACACGGGCTTGTGGGACGTCGGGATCCGGGCAAACGCTGATATGGCCCAGCTCGTTGACGTCGTAGTAATTATTGCCCCACCAGGCAATGTTATAAGTACGAAGCATCTTGCTGGCTTCCTGGGAGCTCATCGCAACCTCCTGCATGGAACGTAGTACACCTTGTTCGCCTGCTGACGAAGGCGAAACCGAAGACATGTCGTCAGACATAACGAACCTCAATAGATGAAAGTGTATACCCTGTGCACATCACGACGCCCAAAGGCGGCCGCGCGAAAATGCATACGGATAAAATAGTTGACTACTATCGCAGTGACACATAGCGATAACAACCCATAAACAGCCTGACTTTTCAGCGCAATATGCTGAAGCACCGACTGTGCGACCGGTTTCTTATTCATATCATTGTAAAACACGTATCGGGACTCGAGTATGACAGCCCGGCGAAACCACGAGAAAACCCCTGATCTAACAGGAGAGCCCTTGTTCAGTTATCACAATGCCTTACCGGCTCTGGAGTCCTGAGAAGCGCCGAAATGGGTATAACATCGGCAGGTTTGCAGATTTGAAATGCAGGTTGCGGGGAATAAACGCACGTCAGAACGACGCGACAGGTCCTGTAGAAAACAGCGCTTCATTATCTCTTATCACCTCCACGCAAGCCGTTAAGACCCGCGACAAGCCAAAGCCATTAAATTCACTGCTTAACCCGGCTGGAAGTGGCGACACAGCGTTTCTGCCGTGCGCTTTTTTAATGAGCCGCGCGCGGCGTTTTATACCGAGAACGGGGTGAAAATGCAAAATAAAAAAGCTGTGTTTGCCGCATTGCCAGGAAAATTTTCCGTCACTATTTGTGACAGGATGTGGCGAGCATCAAAAAACGCTGGCATTAGGGTCAAGAATTAACCTAGAATAGCCATCCAGATGTTAATCCGTCCATACGTGAAGAATGTATGCGCAGACCGATTAACACGCAGACTTCATGTGTCACCTTCTGCAGTCCGCGTCCGCCAGACGCGAAGACCTCCGGACACAGAATTCGAGCTAACCGTATTACTCCAGGGTGAAAACTTACTATGGCAAAACACCTTTTTACGTCCGAGTCCGTCTCTGAAGGGCATCCTGACAAAATCGCTGACCAAATTTCCGATGCCGTGCTGGACGCTATCCTTGAGCAGGATCCGAAAGCACGCGTTGCTTGTGAAACCTACGTCAAAACCGGCATGGTACTGGTAGGTGGCGAAATCACCACCAGCGCGTGGGTAGATATCGAAGAGATCACCCGTAACACCGTCCGTGAAATCGGCTATGTGCATTCTGACATGGGCTTTGACGCGAACTCCTGCGCCGTACTGAGCGCAATTGGTAAACAGTCTCCGGATATCAACCAGGGTGTTGACCGTGCAGACCCGCTGGAACAGGGCGCTGGCGACCAGGGCCTGATGTTTGGCTATGCGACCAATGAAACCGACGTGCTGATGCCAGCACCGATCACCTATGCTCACCGTCTGGTTCAGCGCCAGGCTGAAGTGCGTAAAAACGGCACGCTGCCGTGGCTGCGTCCGGACGCGAAAAGCCAGGTGACGTTCCAGTATGACGACGGCAAAATCGTCGGCATCGACGCGGTAGTTCTGTCTACTCAGCACGCAGAAGAGATCGATCAGAAATCCCTGCAAGAAGCGGTGATGGAAGAGATCATCAAACCGATCCTGCCGACCGAATGGCTGAACGCCTCAACCAAATTCTTCATCAACCCGACTGGCCGTTTCGTTATCGGTGGTCCAATGGGCGACTGCGGTCTGACCGGGCGTAAAATCATCGTTGATACCTACGGCGGCATGGCTCGTCACGGCGGCGGTGCATTCTCCGGTAAAGATCCATCAAAAGTTGACCGTTCTGCGGCATATGCTGCGCGTTACGTGGCGAAAAACATCGTTGCGGCAGGCCTTGCCGATCGTTGTGAAATCCAGGTTTCTTACGCTATCGGCGTGGCTGAACCGACCTCCATCATGGTGGAAACGTTCGGTACGGAGAAAATTGCCATCGAACAGCTGACGCTGCTGGTGCGCGAGTTCTTCGATCTGCGTCCGTACGGACTGATTCAGATGCTGGATCTGCTGCACCCGATCTACAAACAAACCGCCGCATACGGTCACTTTGGTCGTGAAACTTTCCCATGGGAAAAAACCGACAAAGCGGCGCTGCTGCGTGAAGCTGCCGGTCTGGAATAATTCTCTGACCGCGTTGCCGTTCAGGCCAGCCTTGTGCTGGCCTTTTTATTTTTGACACCGGTTCATTCCGCCGCGATTTTTTCCAGCGCCTATACTCACTTATCCCACAGCGCATTTATCTGAAAGCGATTACACCGCTGCGCTTCGCTGATTTTTCAGACTTTTCCTTTTGAAAAAAGAACATAACATGACTGTTACATTCCGTTTCGGTTTAGTCTGAAACTCACCGCGCCCCCTCTCCTTTACCGCCCAACAATTCTATAATAATTAACACTTTTATTTACATTGATGGCCTTATTGCAATGTAACCGATTACACTCATGTGATGTAAATCACGTATTTTTAGTGATGAGTGGCCTACCTTTTACATCGAAAAAACCAATGACATGAATGGAGGGCATAATGCCTGACAATAAAAAACAGGGGTATTCAAACAAGGCAATGACCTTCTTTGTTTGTTTCCTCGCTGCACTGGCAGGACTGCTTTTTGGCCTGGATATTGGGGTAATCGCTGGTGCGTTGCCCTTTATTACCAAAGATTTTCAGATTAGCGCACACACGCAGGAATGGGTGGTCAGCTCAATGATGTTCGGTGCCGCCGTTGGCGCCGTCGGCAGCGGCTGGCTCTCCTGGCGCCTCGGGCGTAAAAAAAGCCTGATGATTGGCGCGATCTTGTTTGTCATCGGTTCGCTCTGTTCTGCGGCCGCACCAAACGTGGAAGTGCTGATTATTTCCCGCGTACTGCTCGGTCTGGCGGTTGGTATTGCCTCTTATACCGCGCCGCTGTATCTCTCTGAAATCGCGCCGGAAAAAATTCGCGGCAGCATGATTTCCATGTATCAGTTGATGATCACTATCGGGATCCTGGGCGCTTATCTCTCTGACACCGCGTTCAGCTATAGCGGCGCATGGCGCTGGATGCTGGGCGTTATCATCATTCCGGCGATTTTGCTGCTGATTGGCGTGTTCTTCCTGCCGGACAGTCCGCGCTGGTTTGCCGCCAAGCGCCGCTTCCATGATGCCGAACGCGTGTTGTTGCGCCTGCGCGATACCAGCGCCGAAGCGAAAAACGAGCTGGAAGAGATCCGCGAAAGCCTGCAGGTAAAACAGACCGGCTGGGCGTTGTTCAAAGAGAACAGCAACTTCCGCCGCGCGGTGTTCCTTGGCGTGTTGTTGCAGGTGATGCAGCAGTTCACCGGGATGAACGTCATCATGTATTACGCGCCGAAGATCTTTGAACTGGCGGGCTACACCAATACCACTGAGCAGATGTGGGGCACGGTGATCGTCGGTCTGACTAACGTACTGGCGACCTTTATTGCCATCGGTCTTGTCGATCGCTGGGGACGCAAACCCACGCTGGTGCTGGGCTTCCTGGTGATGGCGGCTGGTATGGGCATTTTGGGTACCATGCTGCATCTGGGTATCCATTCGCCATCGGCACAATACTTTGCTGTTGCCATGTTGCTGATGTTTATTGTTGGCTTTGCCATGAGTGCCGGTCCGTTGATTTGGGTGCTGTGTTCCGAAATTCAGCCGCTGAAAGGCCGCGACTTCGGTATCACCTGCTCCACCGCGACCAACTGGATTGCCAACATGATTGTCGGCGCAACCTTCCTGACCATGCTGAACACGCTGGGCAACGCCAACACCTTCTGGGTCTACGGCGGTCTGAACGTCTTGTTCATCGTGCTGACGCTGTGGCTGGTGCCGGAAACCAAACATGTTTCGCTGGAGCACATTGAGCGTAACCTGATGCGTGGCCGCCCGCTGCGCGAGATTGGTTCCCACAACTAACCTTAAGGCTTCCTCTGCGGAGGAAGCCTTTGCTTTTTGCCTGTTGCACTCCCGCCCCGCCCCACCTATTCTCTGCACTTATGAAAACTCCCCGTCTTCCAATCGCTCTTCAGCAAGCCGTGATGCGCAGCCTGCGGGATAAACTCGCGCAGGCGAACCTGAAACTGGGGCGCAACTACCCGGAACCGAAACTGGTATATCAACAGCGCGGCACGGCGGCAGGCACCGCCTGGCTGGCTGATTACGAGATCCGACTTAACCCCGTATTGCTACTCGAAAACCAGCAGGCGTTTATTGAAGAGGTGGTTCCTCACGAGCTTGCCCACTTGCTGGTGTGGAAGCACTTTGGTCGCGTCGCGCCGCACGGTAAAGAGTGGAAGTGGATGATGGAGAGCGTGCTCGGTGTGCCCGCTCGCCGCACACATCAGTTCGAACTGGAATCTGTGCGGCCCAATACTTTCCCATACCATTGCAAATGCCAGCAGCACCAGTTAACGGTACGGCGACACAATCGCGTGCTGCGCGGCGAGGCGGTTTACCGCTGCGTACACTGCGGCGAGCCGCTGGCTGCCGGCGCGAGTAACTGAATCCATTAAGAAGTTTTCCGCGCGAACTGATTGCATCAGGCAACAGCTTCCGCTACGTTGCGAACTCGTTTTGACAGGGAGTTCGCCATGTTTCGTTTTATCTCACTCTTCTTCGCGCTGATAGCAGTTCCCGCCTTCGCAGCGGACGGTATCAACAGTTTTGCCCAGGCCAAAGCAGCGGGCGTCAAAATTAACGCCGATGTGCCGGGAGATTTTTACTGCGGCTGTAAAATTAACTGGCAGGGTAAAAAAGGGGTTATCGACCTCGCGTCTTGCGGCTATCAGGTGCGTAAAAACGAAAACCGCGCCAGCCGGGTCGAATGGGAACATGTCATGCCCGCCTGGCAGTTCGGCCATCTGCGCCAGTGCTGGCAGGATGGCGGGCGTAAAAACTGCGCCAACGATCCGGTGTACCGTAAAATCGAAAGCGATATGCACAACCTGCAACCCGCCGTCGGCGAGGTAAACGGCGATCGCGGCAACTTTATGTACGGTCAATGGAACGGCGGTGAAAACCAGTATGGCCAGTGCGGCATGAAAATCGATTTCAAAGAAAAACTCGCCGAGCCGCCGGAACGCGCTCGCGGTGCGATTGCCCGTACCTATTTCTATATGCGTGACCAGTACCAACTCAGCCTTTCACGCCAGCAAACGCAGCTTTTCACCGCCTGGGACAAGCTTTATCCGGTAACCGACTGGGAGTGCAAACGTGACGAGCGCATCGCCAACGTGCAGGGCAACCATAACCCTTACGTGCAGCGCGCTTGCATGGCGCGAAAGAGCTAACCTACACTAGCGGCATTTGTTACAGTCCGCCCCGCCCGTTAATCCCGGCCGGGGCTGCAACCTAAGCGGATTCGAAATACCATGCGCATTCCCCGCATCCACCACCCAGAACTTATCCAGCCAGGCCATGATATCGCCCTCAGCGAAGATGCCGCCAACCATGTCGGCCGCGTGCTGCGTATGGGCCAAGGCCAGGCCATTCAGCTTTTCGACGGCTCCAATCAGGTGTTTGAGGCCGAAATTATCCGCGCCGATAAAAAAAGCGTGGTGGTGAAAATTCTTGGCAGTGAAGTGGACGATCGTGAATCGCCGCTGCATATTCACCTCGGCCAGGTGATGTCGCGTGGTGAAAAAATGGAATTCACTATCCAGAAATCGATTGAGCTTGGGGTAAGCCTCATTACGCCACTTTTTTCTGAGCGCTGCGGGGTTAAACTGGATGCTGAACGCCTGAACAAGAAGCTTCAGCAGTGGCAAAAAATTGCCATTGCCGCTTGTGAACAGTGCGGCCGCAACCGGGTGCCGGAAATACGTCCGGCCATGGATCTCGAAGCCTGGTGCGCCGAAGAGGAAACAGGCTTAAAGCTGAACCTGCATCCGCGTGCCAGCCAGAGCATTAACACGCTGCCGCTGCCCGTTGAACGCGTGCGCTTACTGATTGGCCCGGAGGGCGGGTTATCCGCCGACGAGATTGCGATGACCGCGCGTTATCAGTTCACAGATATTTTGTTAGGCCCCCGTGTGCTACGCACAGAGACTACGGCGCTTACCGCCATCACCGCGCTTCAGGTGCGCTTCGGCGACCTGGGTTGAAAGGAGAAGCAGAATGATCAAGCTCGGTATCGTGATGGATCCCATCGCGGACATCAATATCAAAAAAGACTCCAGCTTCGCCATGCTGCTGGAAGCTCAGCGCCGCGGCTACGAGCTGCACTATATGGAGATGGCGGATCTTTATCTGATTAACGGTGAAGCCCGCGCCCGTACCCGCACGTTGTCCGTCGAACACAATTACGACAAATGGTATGAATTCGGCAGCGAACAGGATCTTGCTCTCGCTGAGCTGGACACCATCCTGATGCGTAAAGATCCGCCGTTCGATACCGAATATATTTATGCGACGTATATCCTTGAACGCGCGGAAGAAAAAGGTACGCTGATCGTTAACAAACCGCAGAGCCTGCGCGACTGCAACGAAAAACTGTTCACCGCCTGGTTCCCGGAGTTAACCCCGGAAACGCTGGTTACGCGCAACAAAGCACAGTTAAAAGCCTTCTGGCAGAAGCACACCGACATCATTCTTAAGCCGCTGGACGGCATGGGCGGTACCTCAATTTTCCGCGTTAAAGAGGGCGATCCAAACCTCTCGGTTATCGCCGAAACGCTCACAGAGCTGGGCAGCCGCTACTGCATGGCGCAAAACTACCTGCCCGCCATCAAAGATGGCGACAAACGTGTGTTGGTCGTTGATGGCGAACCGGTGCCTTACTGTCTGGCACGCATTCCGCAGGGCGGTGAAACTCGCGGTAACCTCGCCGCAGGTGGACGCGGCGAACCGCGTCCATTAAGCGAAAGCGACTGGGCTATCGCGCGTAAAGTCGCGCCGGTGCTGAAAGCCAAAGGCTTGATCTTTGTCGGCCTGGATATTATCGGCGATCGCCTGACCGAAATTAACGTCACCAGCCCGACCTGCATACGCGAAATCGAAGCGGAATTCCCGATCTCAATTACCGGTATGTTGATGGACGCTATCGAGAAACGCCTCGGAAAATAACTGTCATAGAAAGGTGCGGGACGGATCCCGCCCCTCGCCAGCTTTGGCTAGTGACAGCACTCCGCTTTCCCCCCATACTAAGCTGTCGCTTTTTTGAACCAGGAAACAGAACCTCTGACAATGAATTTACAGCATCACTTTCTTATTGCCATGCCTGCTCTTCAGGATCCCCTCTTTCGTCGCTCCGTGGTTTACATTTGCGAGTACAACGATGAAGGTGCGATGGGGCTGATTATTAATAAGCCTCTGGAAAACCTGAAAGTGGAAGGTGTTCTGGAAAAACTCAAAATCCAGCCCACAGAACGCGATCCGGCAATCCGCCTGGATAAACCGGTGCTGCTTGGCGGCCCGCTGGCCGAAGATCGCGGTTTTATTCTGCATACGCCACCAGCGGCATTCTCGTCGAGCATTCGCGTGTCGGATAACACCGTGATCACCACCTCGCGCGATGTGCTGGAGACGCTTGGCACGGCAGAGCAACCGAGCGAAGTGCTGGTAGCGCTGGGTTATGCCTCGTGGGAGAAAGGGCAGCTTGAGGAGGAGATCCTTGATAACGCCTGGCTCACTGCGCCTGCGGATCTCAACATTCTGTTTAAAACGCCGATCGCCGATCGCTGGCGTGAAGCGGCCAAGCTTATCGGTATCGATATCTCTACCATGCCTGGCGTGGCAGGGCACGCCTGATGAGCGGAACCCTGTTAGCCTTTGATTTCGGTACCAAAAGCATTGGCGTTGCCATCGGGCAGCGTATAACGGGCACCGCTCGCCCACTCAGCGCGCTGAAAGCGCAGGACGGCACACCGGACTGGAAGCTTATCGAAAAGCTGTTAAAAGAGTGGCAGCCCGAGTCTGTCATTGTGGGTTTGCCGTTGAATATGGACGGCACCGAGCAACCCCTCACCGCCCGTGCCCGTAACTTTGCCAACAAAGTTCATGGCCGTTTTGGCGTGCAGGTGACGCTGCATGATGAGCGTTTAAGCACCGTAGAAGCCCGCGCCGGGCTGTTTGAACGCGGCGGTTTTCGCGCGCTCGACAAAGGAAGTGTCGATTCCGCTTCCGCAGTCATCATCCTTGAGAGCTACTTCGAACAACATTTCTGAACCTGTCCCGACCAGCCGTTCTCCCTGTTCCTGACCCGACGAAAGCCGCGACCTGTTCGCGGCTTTCTGCCGATCATTCTCACAGTTTCTGGCTGTGCTTTTTGCATTTCATCGCGTGTTTCTATAAAAGAAACATAGTGGCGTTAGCCAGCGTCAGGATTTTTCCGTCAGGCGTTCGACCAGCGCGTGAAGTGCCTGCAGCCGTGTGTCCACTACCGTGTCGTCAACGTGCCACATTCCGGCAAAGGCAAGTGCGGCGGAGTGCGCACCAAGCGGTTTTGCCATCGAGACTTCTCCGTCATCATGGTGCCAGACCACATGGCCGCGCTCGCGTTGCTCGGCAACATGCGGACCAAGCAGTCGCCACTGCTCTTCGCTAAAGCGCTGTTGCAGGGTTTCATCACTTTCTGCCGCCAGTAAGGCCATGCCGATGACGGACTGCCAGGCCGGAAGCATATGAAAACCAGCCAACGCCTGGCTGACCTGGCTACCGGGCTCGGAGTGATAGATATAGATCACCTGATCCTCCCAGAGCACGCCCATTGCCACCACGATATCTTTCGGGGCATGGCTTTCCAGTAGTGGCAGCGCCTGGGAAAACAGTGCCGAACCACGAATAGCCTGCGCTGCCAGCGCATGGATACCGGGACCGGGAAGATAGCGGCGCTGTGCGTCCTGCATCGTCAGGCCAATAGAAGCCATGGTCATCAACAACCGGTTTACACGGGTTGTGTTAATGCCCATCAGGCGAGCCAGTTCGCGACAGCCAATGGCGCGATCGCTGGAAACCAGATACTGCAGGCAGCGAATGCCGTCGATCAGGCTTTGATTGGGTTGTGAAGACATTGCAGGTTCACTTTTCAGGTTGCTCGAAAAACCGATTTTACCGCCAGTAAAGAAGGAAACAAGGTTATGAAAATCTTTCCTCAAACCGATGCCAGAACATTTCCAACGCAGCAACTGCAGGCAGACCTGTTAGTTGCGGGTGGCGGGCTGGCGGGGCTTTGCGCCGCGCTGGCGGCAGCGCGAGACGGCTTGCAAGTGGTGCTCGTTCAGGACAGACCGGTGCTTGGCGGAAATGCCTCCAGCGAAGTGCGTCTGTGGGCCAACGGCGCAACCTCCCATATGGGTAATAATAACCGTTGGGCACGCGAAGGCGGCATCATGGGCGAAATCATGGAAGAGAACCTCTGGCGGAACAAAGAGGGAAACCCGGTGATGTTCGACCTCGTGCTGCTGGATCTTGCCAAAAGCCAGCCGGGGCTGACATTGCTGCTCAATACCGCCGTCTTTGAGGTCGAAAAAACGGAAAATGCCCTCACTGCGGTAAAAGCCTTCAACCCGATTAACGAGACCTTTTACAGCGTAAGCGCCGCGCAGTTCTGCGATGCTACCGGCGACGGCGTGCTCGGTTTTCTGGCGGGCGCAGAATACCGTGAAGGCGCGGAAGAAGCGGAAGAACTGGGTGAAAAAATGGCGCCCGGTGACAATTTTGGTCATAAGCTGGGCCACTCCATCTATTTCTACACGAAGCAAACCGCCGGGCCGGTCAAGTTTGTTCCCCCCTCTTTCGCCCTGAGAGATATCACCGCAATCCCGCGCTACAAGCGCCTGACGTCAACACTGAACGGCTGCGATTTATGGTGGCTGGAGTGGGGAGGCCGCCTCGATACCGTGCACGAAAGTGAAGAGATCAAATGGGAACTGTGGAAGATTGTCTGGGGCGTCTGGGATCATATTAAAAACTCTGGCGAATTCCCTGAAGCTGCCAGTATGACTATCGAATGGGTCGGCGCGATCCCCGGCAAACGTGAAAGCCGCCGTTTCCTTGGCGATCATTTGCTGTGCCAGCAGGACATTATTGAGCAACGCGATCACTATGACGCCGTGGGTTATGGCGGTTGGTCGATAGATTTGCACCCGGCTGATGGCGTGTACAGCACCCACGACGGCTGTCGGCAGTTTCACAGCAAAGGCACCTACACCATTCCGTTTCGCAGCCTCTACAGCCGCTCGCTCGATAACTTATTGCTTACCGGGCGGCTCATCTCCGCCTCGCATGTCGCCTTCGGCAGCGCCCGCGTAATGTGTACCTGCGGTCTGCTGGGCGAAGTGGTCGGACGCGCCGCTGCGCAGTGTAAAGCACTTAACCTGCTGCCGCGTGAACTGGCGCAGCGGGAGCATATCAGCGCTTTGCAGCAACATTTACAGGCCACTGGCTGTTATATCCCACGCCAGTGGCTGAACGACCCGGCGCAAGGCGCCACCGTCAGCGCCAGCAGCGAATACCAACTGAGCGAGCTGGAACCCAACGGCAGCTGGCAGTCGCTTTCGGAGCGCATGGCGATACTGTTACCCGTACGCGCAGGCGCGCAACTGCCCGAAATGACGCTGCGTTTACGGGCATCAACACCGCAGCCACTGGCGGTTTCGCTGCTTGGCAGTGCACGCGCCGGGAACTTCACCCCGGACTATCAATACGACGAAAACGCGCTTCAGGTCTCCGGCGAAGCAGAGCACACCCTGGCCTTCCAGTGGCAAAGCGATCGCGATCAGTACGTATTTGTCGCTTTCGAAGCGCAGGAAAATATCGAAATTGCGCTCACGAATACCCACCTGCCAGGTCTTATGACGGTCTTTAACAGCCTTAACGCCCGTGTGGCAAAACACACCCGGCAGGTCGCAGATGGCGATTATGGCGTCGACGAGTTCGATTTCTGGCTGCCACGCCGCCATCCGCAGCAGATCTTCCCCGCCCTGCGCTTCAGCCAGCCATTGAATGGCTGGTGTGCGCAGAATGTATTAAATGGCCGCTTGCGTCCGGAGCAGCAAATCAACGCATGGACACCGGCCGCAGATGATGTCGCCCCGGAGATCATCTGGCGCTGGGCGGAGCCGCAAACGCTGCGGCATCTGACGCTGGTGCAGGACAACGACTTCGATAACGCGATGGAGTCGGTCCAGATGGGCCACCACTATGCTGTAACGCCGCATTGCATCACGCACTACCGTCTGTGGGCCGATGAACAGCTCCTGGCCGAGGTAGATAATAACCACCACTCGGTGTGCCAGCACAGGCTCGAAGTGCCGCTAGCGGTGCGCAGCGTCAGGCTGGAGATCCTGAAAACGGCGGGCGCGCTGCCTGCGGTTTACTCGCTAAACATCCGCTAAAGCCAGCCTTGCAGCACTCGCTGTTGGTGGCTTTGTGCAAAGGTTTGCATCCCCACCTGTTGCCCGGTTTGCATTACGCCGGGCAACTGGTGGGTTTTGCCTTCGCGGATCAAGCTCGCCACCGCCGGAGAGTTGATCAGCAACTCGAATAATGCCACTCGCCCTCCCCGCTTGTCCGCCTCAAGTTTTTGCGCCAGCACCGCCTGCAGGCTTCCCGCCAGTTGGCTGCGCACAGGATCTTTTTCTTGCGCCGGAAAGGTATCGACCAACCTCTCTACCGCTTGTGCCGCACCGCGCGTATGCAGCGTCGCCAGCACCAGATGCCCGGTTTCTGCGGCGGTCAGGGCCAGACGGATGGTCTCGCTGTCGCGCAACTCACCGAGCAGGATCACATCCGGATCCTCACGCAGCGCCGCGCGCAGGCCGTCGGCAAATGACATGCAATGCAGACCCACTTCCCGCTGCTGAATCAGGCAGCGGTTGCTGGTGTGAACAAACTCGATCGGATCTTCCAGCGTCAGAATATGCGCATCGTTATGCTGATTCAGATAATCCACCATGGCTGCCAGAGTGGTGGATTTGCCGCTGCCGGTCGCGCCCGTCACCAGAATCAGGCCGTTTTCCCGCCCAAGTAATTCGCTCAGGGGCGCAGGGGCGTCCAGCTCGCTGAGCAGTGGGCAGCTTTGCGGTAGCAAGCGTAACGCCAGCGAAACACCTCCGTGACGCGTAAAGGCTCCTGCCCGCAGCCTGTGCCCCGCGGCTGTCGTCAGGGCAAAATCGACCTGCCCCCGCTCTCGCCACAGACGCTGCTGAGCCGTATTGAGGTGCAAATCAATCAGCCCGGCGAGATCCGCTATTTCAAACGGCGCAGGTTCCAGACGGCCTTGCTGCCGCCAGCGCGGCACAGAGCCACTGCACAGGTGTAGATCCGAGACATTATGCTTTACACTAAGCGCCACTATTTCTTCTATATCCATATAGCCATCCTGGAATCATGAACGATATTGCGCATAACCTGGCACAGGTCCGGGACAAAATCTCAGCCGCCGCAGCGCGCTGCGGCCGTGCTTCAGAAGAAGTGACATTGCTTGCAGTGAGCAAAACCAAACCTGCGAGCGTTGTCGCAGAAGCGATCGACGCCGGGCAACGTGCTTTTGGCGAAAACTATGTTCAGGAAGGGGTGGATAAAATTAACCACTTCAGGCAACTGGGCGTTCAGGGTCTGCAATGGCACTTTATTGGCCCGCTACAGTCCAACAAAAGCCGTCTGGTGGCGGAGAACTTCGACTGGTGCCACACGGTAGACAGGTTGCGTATTGCCAGTCGTTTAAGCGAGCAGCGCCCGGCAACGTTAGCGCCGCTGAATGTGCTTATCCAAATCAACATCAGTGATGAGCAGAGCAAATCCGGTATCGCGCTCAGCGAGCTGGATGCGCTGGCCGCTCAGGTAGCCGAGCTACCCGGCGTTTGCCTGCGCGGGTTGATGGCGATACCTGCGCCGGAAACTGATTACGAACGCCAGTTTGCCGTGGCACGGCAAATGGCTGTAGCATTTGAAGCGTTGAAAACACGCTATCCGACGGTGGATACCCTGTCGTTGGGCATGTCCGACGATATGACCGCCGCCATTGCGGCGGGAAGCACGATGGTGCGCATTGGTACGGCCATTTTTGGTGCGCGCGATTACACGAAAAATTAAGGAAAACTGAGGAACGCCATGAAGACGTTGACTTTCCTGCTCTCGACAGTGATTGAACTCTACACAATGGTTCTGCTGTTACGTGTCTGGATGCAGTGGGCACGCTGTGATTTTTACAACCCGTTTTCGCAGTTCGTGGTCAAGGCCACGCAGCCGATTGTCGGGCCGCTGCGCCGCGTGCTGCCCGCGATGGGGCCGCTGGATAGCGCCTCGCTGCTGATTGCTTTTGTTCTGTCGTTTATTAAAGCGATACTGATCTTTATGGTCATCACCTTCCAGCCGATTATCTGGGCCTCCGCCCTGCTGATTTTACTCAAAACCATCGGCTTGATGATTTTCTGGGTGCTGCTGGCTATGGCCATCATGAGTTGGGTCAGTCAGGGACGCAGCCCGGTGGAGTATGTGCTCATGCAGTTGACCGAGCCGCTGCTGCGCCCAATCCGCAGTCTGCTGCCGGCCATGGGCGGCATCGATTTTTCACCGATGATTCTGGTGCTGCTGCTGTATGTTCTGAATATGGGGATTGCGGAATTGCTGCAATCTACCGGCGATATTCTGCTGCCGGGGCTGTGGATGGCACTATGAGTGCCGTTGTTACCTGTGAAGACGGGCTGGTGTTGCGGCTGTATATTCAGCCTAAAGCCAGCCGTGACGCCATTATCGGGCTGCATGGCGACGAGTTAAAAGTCGCCATCACCGCCCCGCCAGTGGACGGCCAGGCTAATGCGCACCTGGTAAAATTCCTCGCTAAGCAGTTCCGCGTGGCGAAAAACCAGGTCGTGATTGAAAAAGGCGAACTGGGCCGCCACAAACAGATTAAAATCTCACATCCGCAACAGATCCCGACGGAAGTCGCGGCGCTGATACATTAGGATCCGCTATGCAAAAAGTTGTCCTCGCTACCGGTAATGCCGGTAAGGTGCGCGAGCTGGCCTCGCTGCTGAATGATTTTGGCTTTGATGTTGTCGCACAAACTGAGTTGGGCGTGGAGTCCGCCGAAGAGACCGGCCTGACGTTTATTGAAAACGCGATCCTCAAAGCGCGCCACGCGGCGCAAGTTACTGGCCTGCCTGCGATTGCCGACGATTCAGGCCTGGCTGTCGATGCCCTCGGCGGTGCGCCGGGCATTTATTCCGCCCGTTATTCCGGCGTTGATGCCAGCGACCAGCAGAATCTGGAAAAACTGCTCGACGCGCTAAAAGATGTGCCGGACGCTGAGCGCAAAGCACAATTCCATTGCGTACTGGTCTATATGCGTCATGCGGATGACCCGACCCCGCTGGTGTGCCACGGCCGCTGGCCTGGCGTGATTACGCGGCAGCCTGCCGGTAACGGCGGCTTTGGCTACGATCCGATTTTCTTTGTCCCTGCTGAGGGCAAAACCGCAGCGGAGCTCACCCGCGAAGAAAAAAGCGCGATCTCCCACCGTGGACAAGCGTTGAAACTGTTACTGGAAGCACTGCGTAATGGCTGATTTGCCGCCTCTGAGCCTTTATATACATATTCCGTGGTGCGTACAGAAATGTCCGTACTGCGATTTCAATTCCCACGCATTAAAGGGCGAAGTACCGCACGACGACTACGTTCAGCATTTGCTTAACGATCTCGATGCCGATGTCGCCTACGCGCAGGGACGTGAAATAAAGACCATTTTTATTGGTGGCGGTACGCCGAGCCTGCTCTCTGGCCCGGCAATGCAAGCATTACTGGACGGTGTACGTGCGCGTTTGCCGCTCGCACTGGATGCAGAAATAACCATGGAAGCCAACCCCGGAACCGTGGAAGCCGACCGCTTTGTCGACTACCAGCGTGCCGGCGTGAACCGCATTTCCATTGGCGTACAAAGTTTTAGCAAAACGAAGTTACAGCGCCTGGGGCGTATTCACGGCCCTCAGGAAGCCAAACGCGCCGCGCACCTGGCGGGCGGGCTGGGGCTACGCAGCTTTAACCTTGATTTAATGCACGGCCTGCCGGATCAGTCGCTGGAAGAAGCGCTGGACGACTTGCGCCAGGCGATTGCGCTCAACCCGCCGCATCTGTCGTGGTATCAGCTCACCATTGAACCTAATACGCTGTTTGGCTCACGCCCTCCGGTGCTGCCAGATGACGATGCGCTCTGGGACATTTTCGAACAGGGCCACCAGATCCTTACCGCCGCCGGGTATCAACAATATGAAACCTCGGCTTACGCGAAACCTGGCTACCAGTGTCAGCACAATCTCAACTACTGGCGTTTTGGCGACTATCTGGGGATTGGTTGCGGTGCGCACGGTAAAGTGACGTTGCCGGATGGGCGTATCCTGCGCACGGCAAAAACCCGTCATCCACGCGGTTATATGCAGGGCAATTACCTGGATAAGCAGCACGATGTGGAGACGCAAGATAAACCGTTTGAATTCTTTATGAACCGTTTCCGCCTGCTTGAACCCGCACCGCGTGCAGATTTCTCACGCTATACCGGCCTGGATGAGCGCGTTATTCGCCCGCAAATTGAGGAAGCACTGAAGCTGAATTATTTGACGGAAAGTGAAGAGAGCTGGCAGATAACAGAACACGGTAAATTATTTCTTAATTCCATGCTGGAACTATTTCTTGCCGAATAATTCCGGTGCTGGCTGTTCGGTTATTGGAATAGCCAGCCAGATAATTATCAGGCAATTCCAAAGAATACCCTGTCACCACAGAACATAATCCCGCCGCTCAACGCCGTCAGGATGAAGGCACAGCAAGAAAGAGTGGCGCGGAAGGTAAAAAAACACAGCCTTCGTACAAAGAAGGCTGCTGATTGCGGTTACTTAAGTCCTGAGGTTAACGCCTTCCGGCTCTCTTCCAGCGTCACTACACGCTTACAAACATCTTTCCCGAACTGCTGGAAATCCGCGTCCTGGTTTTTCCACTCGTTCTGGATAGCGGTCTGTAAACCGCCGAGGCTGCCTAAGACGTTTTGTAATGGGTTACCGCCGCTTTTCAGCACCGCTTTCGCGCCCATTTCATTAATGCTGTCCTGCAGAATGCCGCCCATCGCCTGGTTCACCAGTTGCTGGCCGTCCGCACGCACTTGCTCAATCGCTTTATAGTGGAAGGTCAGGCCATCGCTACGATGCTCAATAATGCGATTCATCTGCTCTTTTAATTGCGCATCTAGCTTGGTCAGGCGATTACGCATGCTGCTGCTTTCACCGACCTCTTTGACGATGATTTTATCCAGCGCAATGCGGTTTTTCTCCACGCGGCTACGCGCACCATTGTCAATCCACGGCAGCGCGCTGCGCAGTTCTGCCTGGTAATCTTTTGCCTGCTCGCGCTGAGCGGCGCTAAGGGTCGGTTGTTTGCCGTTGAACATCACGTTGCCATCCGGTGTGATAACCAGATTGCCGTTCTCGCCTTTCACCTGCACGGTTTGCGGGTTGATGATCACATCGTCACGCGGCGTGACGCTACATTGATAGTCGGCCTGAGCCGCGAATGCTGTAAGCGTTAGAGCCGCCGCCAGTAGCGTTTTGCGCATCATAAAAACTCCTGTAGAGACAAAACGGGCCAGCAAATGCTGGCCCCTTATGTTTTAGTTAGTCCCACCAAACGTCGAAAAGTTCGCTCACGCGCACCTCGGTCAAATGGTGTTCTTCAAGCCATTTACGCACGATGGCCTGATGCTCTTCAGTACATTTGCCAATCTCTTGCAGGCAAATCAGACCATCCCACGCCAGATAACCGCTACCGTCAAACGCCAGCTTGTTCGGCTCAATCACTTCCTGAATAAAGTCATCAACCGTTTTATCAATCTGCTCTTCGCTGGTGCCTTCCGGGAAGCGCCATGCAACAGAAAAACCCAGTTCCTGAAATTCATCGATATGCATTTTTTTACGCAAACGACGGCTGCGGTTTGTTGCCATTATTTCACCCTCTCGAACATTAAGTCCCATACGCCGTGACCAAGACGATGGCCACGCTGTTCAAATTTGGTTACCGGGCGCGACTCTGGACGCGGCACAAAGTCGTTTGTCGCCGACAGGTTTTTGTAACCGTCGATGGAAGTCATCACTTCCAGCATATGCTGCGCGTAGGCTTCCCAGTCAGTCGCCATATGAAACACGCCGCCCAGCTTGAGCTTGCTTTTCACCAGTTCAGCAAAGGGTACCTGAACGATGCGGCGTTTATTATGACGCGCTTTGTGCCACGGGTCAGGGAAAAAGAGCTGCACCATATTCAAAGAATTGTCAGGGATCATCTTGTGCAACACTTCTACAGCGTCGTGGCACATGACGCGCAGGTTTTCCACGCCCTCTTCATGTGCGGAGGAGAGACAAGCGCCAACGCCCGGCGAATGTACTTCAATGCCGAGGAAATCCTGCTCCGGTCGCGTTTTCGCCATTTCAACCAGCGACGCGCCCATACCAAAACCGATCTCCAGCGTGACAGGAGCTGTGCGGCCAAACAGCGTTGTGAAATCCAGCGGCTGCTCAGTGAACTCAACGCCCATCACCGGCCAGTAATTATCCAGCGCGTGTTGCTGCCCTTTCGTCAGGCGGCCCTGGCGACGGACAAAGCTGCGAATGCGGCGCAACGGGCGGCCGTTTTCATCAAATTCCGGTGAAATGACGTCGTTATTCATAAAGTGATCTGCTTGTGAGAGTGTTCAGGAAACGGGCATTATCCAAAGTTCATCGCCCGATGCAAGCACCGGAAAGTTCCGGTTTACAGCTCAGCGCCTCTGTGCTGCAATCTTCGCCCCTGATTACGTGATTCTGGTGACCATGCAAGCGTCTCAATTTTCAGCCCAGGTGCTGGGCTGGTACGACAAATACGGGCGAAAAACGCTGCCCTGGCAAATTGAAAAAACGCCTTACAAAGTATGGCTATCGGAAGTGATGTTGCAACAAACGCAAGTGACAACCGTAATCCCCTACTTCCAGCGCTTTATGGCGCGTTTTCCAACCGTGAGCGATCTGGCGAATGCACCACTGGATGAAGTGCTGCATTTGTGGACTGGTCTGGGTTATTACGCGCGAGCGCGCAACTTACATAAAGCCGCGCAGCAGGTGGCTAACCAGCACGGCGGGCGCTTCCCGGAGACCTTCGAGGAAGTCGCCGCGCTTCCGGGCGTTGGCCGCTCGACCGCGGGCGCTATCCTCTCTTTATCGCTGGGTAAACACTTTCCCATTCTCGATGGCAACGTGAAGCGCGTGCTGGCGCGCTGTTACGCTGTCGGCGGCTGGCCCGGAAAGAAAGAAGTGGAAAAACGGTTGTGGGAGATCAGCACAGACGTCACCCCGGCTCAGGGCGTCGAGCGCTTTAACCAGGCGATGATGGACCTGGGCGCGATGGTTTGCACCCGTTCGAAACCGAAATGCGAGCTCTGCCCGCTGCAAACGGGCTGTGAAGCTTATGCTTCCGGCACCTGGGCGCAATATCCGGGTAAAAAACCGAAACAGACGCTGCCCGAGCGCACCGGATATTTCCTGCTGATGCAGCATGAAGGCGAAGTATATCTTGAGCAGCGCCCACCGAGCGGGCTGTGGGGCGGGTTATTCTGCTTCCCGCAGTTCAGCGATGAGGCCAGTCTGCGGGCCTGGCTGGCGCAGAGGAAGATTAGCGCCGATAATCTCAGCCAACTTGTGGCGTTTCGCCATACCTTTAGCCATTTCCATCTGGATATTGTGCCTATGTGGCTTGGCGTGTCCTCGTTCTCGTCTTGCATGGATGAGGGCGCAGGTCTTTGGTATAACTTAGCGCAACCGCCATCCGTCGGTCTGGCGGCTCCCGTGGAACGCCTGATACAGCAATTACGCGCCGAAGTCCGTTAGGCGCGCAAGCAAAGAGGATTATTTTATGAGCAGAACTATTTTTTGTACCTTCCTGCAACGTGAAGCGGAAGGGCAAGACTTCCAGCTCTATCCGGGCGATCTCGGAAAACGCATTTATAACGAGATCTCGAAAGAGGCCTGGAAGCAGTGGCAGCAGAAGCAAACCATGCTTATCAACGAGAAAAAACTCAACATGATGAACGTCGAGCACCGTAAACTGCTGGAAGAGGAGATGGTGAATTTCCTGTTTGAAGGTAAAGACGTGCATATTGAAGGCTATACGCCGCAAGAAAAAAAATAAGCCGCTGTTCACGCGCAATCACTGGTAATGCTGCGAAAGCATGGGAAGGCATTGCCAGTGCGCAGAGACACCGGCGCTAACACACCAACACAATTGCATCCCGGAATGATGAAAAAATATTTAGCGCTAGCGATTATTGCGCCGTTGCTGATTTCTTGTTCCAGTTCGAATAAAACGGGTGACGACTACAACGAAGCCTGGATTAAAGACACCAACGGTTTTGACATCCTGATGGGTCAATTTGCCCATAATATTGAGAATTTATGGGGATTTAACGAGGTTCTGATCGCAGGCCCGAAAGACTACGTTAAATACACCGACCAGTACCAAACCCGCAGCCACATCAACTTCGATGAGGGGACGATCACCGTCGAGACTATCTCCGGCACCGAACCTGCGGCGCATTTGCGCCAGGCGATTATCAAAACCCTGCTGATGGGCGACGATCCGGGCTCAATCGATCTTTACTCCGATGTCGATGATATTCAGATCTCGAAAGAGCCGTTCCTCTATGGCCAGGTGGTGGACAACAACGGCGAAGCCATTCGCTGGCAATGGCGTGCAGCGCAGTTTGCGGACTATTTGCTGCAAACACGTCTGAAAAGCCGCAGCAACGGCTTACGGATGATCTACAGCGTGACCATTAACCTGGTGCCAAACCACCTGGATAAACGCGCGCATAAATACGTCGGTATGGTGCGCAAAGCGTCGCATAAATATGGCGTCGACGAATCGCTGATTCTGGCGATTATGCAAACCGAATCCTCCTTTAACCCATACGCCGTTAGCCGCTCCGATGCGCTCGGTCTAATGCAGGTTGTGCAGCACAGCGCCGGTAAAGATGTGTTCCGCGCGCAGGGAAAATCTGGTACGCCCGATCGCAGTTATCTGTTTGATCCACAAAGCAACATCGATACCGGCACCGCCTATCTGGCGATGCTGAACAATATTTATCTCTCCGGTATTACTAACCCTACATCGCGGCGCTATGCGGTTATTACCGCTTATAACGGCGGTGCCGGCAGCGTGTTACGCGTCTTTTCCGCCGATAAAGTGCAGGCGGCAAATATCATCAACACCATGACGCCGGGAGATGTGTACCAAACCCTGACTACACGTCACCCCTCGGCGGAATCCCGCCGCTATCTCTACAAAGTTAACGCTGCGCAGAAAACTTACCGTCGCAACTAATCTGCTGCCTCTTTCGTCTGCACCAACGAAAGAGGCATAAGGTATTCATGTGAGTGATGCAAACGGTTGCGCTAAAGTGTGAGATACGTCACCATATAAAAATGCAATCAGAGGAAGTTTGCATTTTTATGTCGGGCATAACAAATTCGCCACCCCGTAGATGGTAGAATCCTGACACATAACAAACGCAATTGTGCCCATTCCAACATCTATCACTCTCCTTTGTGAGGAAATTAGCATGAATCTTAAGCTGCAGCTGAAAGTCATTATCTTTCTGCAGTTCTGCCTGTGGGGAAGCTGGCTGACTACGCTTGGCTCTTATATGTTCGTTACCCTGAAATTCCAGGGCGCGGAAATTGGCGCGGTATATAGCTCGCTGGGTATTGCATCACTGCTGATGCCAACGCTGCTCGGTATCGTTGCGGACAAGTGGCTGAGCGCAAAATGGGTGTACGCTCTGTGCCACCTGGTTGGCGCGATTACATTATTTATCGCCGCAGGCGTCACCACACCAGGCGCAATGTTCGCCATCATCCTGCTTAACTCGCTGGCCTATATGCCAACGCTGGGCCTGGTGAACACCATTTCTTACTTCCGCCTGAAATCCGCAGGCCACGATATCGTGACCGATTTCCCACCGATTCGGATCTGGGGCACCATCGGCTTTATTCTGGCGATGTGGGCGGTGAGCTTCTCCGGTTTCGAACTGAGTCATATGCAGCTCTACATTGGCGCGGCGCTGTCGCTGGTGCTGAGCCTGTTCTCTCTGACGCTGCCGCATATGCCGGTTGCTAAAAGCAAAGAGAAACAGACCTGGGTGGAAATGCTGGGCCTGAACGCTTTCGCGCTGTTTAAAAACAAGCGCATGGCGATCTTCTTTATCTTCTCGATGCTGTTAGGCGCCGAGCTGCAGATCACCAACATGTTCGGCAACACCTTCCTGCACAGCTTTGACGCGAACCCGCTGTTCGCCAACAGCTTCATCGTGACACATGCGTCGGTGATGATGTCGATTTCGCAGATTTCCGAAACCGCATTTATCCTGGCGATCCCGTTCTTTATGAGCCGTTACGGCATCAAGAACGTCATGCTGATCAGTATCATCGCCTGGGTGCTGCGTTTTGGTCTGTTTGCCTATGGCGACCCGACGCCGTTCGGCACCGTGCTGCTGGTTCTGTCGATGATCGTTTACGGTTGTGCATTCGACTTCTTCAACATCTCCGGTTCGGTATTCGTGGAGAAAGAGGTGAATCCGGCTATCCGCGCCAGTGCGCAGGGTATGTTGCTGATGATGACCAACGGCTTCGGCTGTATCCTCGGCGGGATGGTGAGCGGCAAAGTGGTGGAGATTTACACCACTGCGGGCATCACCGACTGGAAAACCGTGTGGCTGATTTTCGCCGGTTACTCGCTGGTGCTGGCCTTCGCCTTCGTGATGCTGTTTAAGTATAAACACGTGCGTGAGCCAGAAGGCGTGGCGCAGAAAGCCTGAAACTGATAACCATCTCCTGAAGGTGGTTAGCGATGCAAAGACAAAACCCGGCCTGAGCGCCGGGTTTTTTGTGGCCATTTGACCATCTCTTTTTGCGAAGGTGGTCAGCAACAGGCGTTGGCTTATTAACTTTTGCTTTAAATCGTGCAGAACAGGCTGAGGCTTTTATTAATGCTTTTAGCGCTCGCCTCCTGGGCGCGATCAATACCATCTGCTATACAGATGATTTTTTATAAACTACTTACAGCCCGGCCAGAACCCAGGCCACCGCCAGCAGATCGGCACTCCCGCCGGGGCTTAACCGACGAGCCATTAACGCCCGATCCATTTCGCGCAGCGTGTCGCTATCCCAGCCAGTTACCAGCAACCTCGCCGCATAATCCTGTACGTAGTGCAGCCCTTCAATACCGCCGCGAGATACCAGATTGCTGTCGCGATTCGCGGCCATCAGGCGCAGCAGCGCATTGTGTAACCGCCGCTCCCCCTGTTCCTGATGCCAGAACGGCAACACTGCGCGGCGCACAGTGATAAACCCCTGCTCGGCTTCACCGCGTGCCCCCGTCAGCCCATACTGGCGAAACTGTTTTTCACCCGCCGTGATAGCCTGTGGGCGACCATCAAGCTCACGCGCCACTAATCCACAGCAGATTTCACTGACCTGCTGGCAAAGCGCGTCAGCGCTAACCCTGCGCCCTTGTCCCTGCAAACGCCCGGCGGCGAAACAGAGCAGACCAAGCGAAAAAATGCCGCCCTTATGGGTGTTCACGCCCCCTGTCGCCGTGAACATCGCTTGCTCGCAGGCGATACCCATCGGGCGCATCAGCCGTAGCTGCTCGCTGGCCGATTTCTGTGCATGGGTTTTTCCTGCTTCGGCAAAGACCCTGAACCACGGCGTAATCGCCGCAATACTCTTTAAAAACAGCGCATGATCCATATCCTGGTGCGAGCCGTTATTGGCTCTGTCCACCAGCCCCGGTTTGGGGGTTAAATCCAGCTCAAGACGCAACGCCTGCGCCGCAAGCTCAGGCACATCAGCAATGGCGGATTTAGTCGCGAGCAAACCAGCCATCAATTAATTTCTCCACGCGAGCCACTACATCTTCTAACGAATGGCGACGCGAACGGGCGCAGCCGTGTGCAGGTTCATCACATACCAGACAGCGGCGAGTATTTAGATCCAGCGAATGTCGCCCCACCTGCCCTGCTTTCGGGCAAAACACATCGAAATCCCACAATCTGCCAAGCGGATGGGTCTGTTCCATCTCCACGCACTGCGCTTTGATTTCCACCGCCGGGTGCTCCACGCACCACAACGCTTCCGCGCCGGTTGGCAGCCACAATACCTGCCTGTCCAGCACGCGCCAGCGGTTTTGCCACAACAACTGGTCGCAGGCCTGGAGTGCCACGCCCATGGTATTGCGGTAACGAATACTGTCTTTTACCGCTCCGGGGGTAACCAGCGTCAGCGAAATAACGGGTTGTTGATAATGAGTGAGCCAGTCAGCCTGACGCGCCGCGCGGCTATCTTTCGCCGCCAGCAGCGCTTCGAGGCTGACGCCCGCTCTCACGGGCGTCAGTGTGGTCATAGATTGTCCTCTTTAACCTGACGAACCACATCGATCACGCTGCCGTCGCGATAGCGGATTACACCAACAATGCGGTCAGTAAAAGCGATCGGTTTCGGTTCGCCGGTCAGTGAAATCGCACGCTGATAAAGCGCTTCGATGTCGACGATTTTCAGGCCCGCCGCCAGCAAACGCTCGCGAATATCCGGACGCGCCGGGTTAACAGCAATACCATGATCGGTGACCAGCACGTCGATGCTTTCCCCTGGCGTCAGCAACGTGGTCACGCGTTTTACAACGGTAGGAATGCGGCTGCGTAGCAAAGGAGCCACGACAATGGTGAGGTTGGCAGCTGCCGCGACATCGCAGTGACCGCCGGATGCGCCACGCATCACGCCATCAGAACCGGTGATGACGTTAACGTTGAAGTCGACATCGATCTCCAGCGCGCTGAGGATCACCACATCCAGTTGATCGCAACTGGCAGCTTTACCGCCCGGGTTGGCATAGACGTTAGTGGAGATCTCGACATGATTCGGGTTACGGCGCAGCGAAGCCGCCGCTTCGCCATCGAAACACTGCGTATCCAGCAGTTTTTCAATAAGCCCTTTCTCATGCAGATCCACCAGGCTACCGGTGATGCCGCCAAGCGCGAAGCGGGCTTTCACCCCGTGGCGCTCCATTTTTTCTTCCATGAAGCGCGTCGCTGCGGTCGCTGCTGCGCCGGAGCCGGTCTGCATGGAGAAACCGTCTTTGAAATACCCCGAATGTTCAATGACATCTGCCGCGTAGCGGGCAATCATCAGCTCGCGCGGATTGCTGGTGACGCGGGCCGCGCCGACGCTGATTTTCGCCGGATCGCCCACGCTTTCTACCTGCACGATCAGATCAACCTGATCCTGACCAAGGCTCGCAGGCATGTTCGGGAACGGCACCAGCTCTTCGGTCAGTAACACGACTTTTTTGGCGAACTGCGCATCCACCATCGCGTAACCCAGCGAGCCACAGCAGGATTTCCCCTGAGTGCCATTGGCGTTACCGAACTCATCGCTGCACGGCACGCCGAGGAAAGCGACATCAATGTTCAGCTCGCCATCCTGCAACAGCTTCACGCGGCCGCCGTGTGAGTGGATCTGAACCGGTTCCGCCATCAGGCCGTGAGAGATTGCATCCGCCAGCTTGCCGCGCATCCCGGAGGTGTAAATGCGTGAGATCACACCATTCTGAATATGCTCGATCAGCGTATCGTTGCAGGTCATCAGCGAGCTGGAAGCCAGCGTCAGGTTTTTAAATCCCAGACGCGCCAGCGTTGCCACGACGTTGTTGATCACACGATCGCCTTCGCGAAATGCATGGTGGAAAGAGATGGTCATGCCGTCTTTCAGACCACTGCGGGCAATCGCGTCTTCCAGCGTCGCGCACAGTTTGCGCGTGTGTTTGGTGTTGATATCCGCCAGCCACGGTGTTGCCGCATGCGCGCTTTCAAAGGGTTTTAAATCACGCAGATGGGGAAAATTAACGTGAAGAAGCTCTGTTTGATTCATTGTTCTGTCCTTAACGACGCACGCCGGACGCAGCTGCACGTTCCAGCACCATCTGCGCGTGATTAATAATCGGGGCGTCAATCATTTTGCCGTTCAGCGAAACCACGCCGAGGCCATTGCGTTCGCCCTCTTCCGCCGCTTCGATAACCACTTTCGCGTGGTCGACTTCCTGCTGGGTTGGCGCATAGGCGTTATGCAGCAGATCGATTTGGCGTGGGTTGATCAGCGATTTGCCGTTGAAACCCATTTTGCGCACCAGATCGACTTCACGCAGGAAACCGGCTTCATCATTGACGTCTGACCACACCACGTCGAACGCGTCAATTCCGGCGGCACGCGCGGCGTGCAGCACAGCGCAGCGCGCGTAGAACAGCTCGGTGCCGTCGCCACGTTCGGTTTGCATATCCATCACGTAGTCAAACGCGGCCAGCGCGATACCAATTAAGCGCTGCGAACTGCGCGCAATCGCAACGGCGTTAATGACGCCAACCGCCGACTCAATCGCCGCCATTACACGGGTCGATCCCACTTCGCGCCCGCAAGCCAGTTCAATACGCTCCAGGTGATGTTCCAGCTCGTAGATATCTTCCGGGGTATCGGTTTTCGGCAGGCGTACCACATCAACACCGGCGCGCACTACCGCTTCCAGATCAGGCAGGCCAAACGGCGTGTTCAGTGGGTTAATACGCACCACGGTTTCCATATCCTGATACATCGGGTGTTGCAGCGCGTGGAACACCAGCAGGCGCGCGGTGTCTTTTTCACGCAGCGCTACCGCGTCTTCCAGGTCGAACATGATCGAATCAGGGCGGTAGATAAAAGCGGTGGAGAGCATGGCGGCGTTGGCGCCTGGCAGGAACAGCATGCTACGACGTAGTTTTTTCACAGCAGTTTCCCCCAGTCGATTTCGGTACCTTCGGCGGCGCGCAGAATGGCGCTTTGCAGACGGGCACGGATTACGCAGTCCAGTGCGCCTTTGTCTTCAATGATGATTAAGCCCTGGCGGACCTCCATCGCGCGCAGCGTGGCATCCACCACCTTGCGGATTTGATCGCCAAACTGCTTCATCACCTCGCTATGGATAACAATATCCAGCTCGCCTTCTGCGGGGGCGATTTTCACCATCAGGTCGCTGGACTCCATCGTCCCGGCCAGCGCCTCCCTTACAATTTTCATAGTTATTTTCCTGATTTTTAAGCGACTTCCGCGCTGTAATGAGACTCAAGGTGCGCAAAAGTGGTATCCGGTACAATTTCCCGAATACGGGAAAACTGGTGTGTTTTAAGTAAACGGCGTACTTCCGAAGCAGAGATGGCGGTGCCGGTCGCTTTAATGCGCGGAACTTCCACCACCTCGACTGAACCTGCCAGCAACTGATGCATAGTCTGGTTGTACTGGCGGGTGATATCGCAAAACGGCTCGCTGCCGATAAAGCGGTGGGTAACACCGAGCGCCGGGGCAATATGGTTACGGAAGATGAGCAGGTCGATTTCGCTCCACGCCTGCTGCACTTTGCCGGTCTCTTTGAGGAAATAGGCCGGAAAGGTAGCGCGGGAAATAATGTACTGAGAGCCTTCGTGAACCGTGACATTAGGCAGATGCGCCACGCCCGCCTTCACCATTTTCAGCCGTGCGGAGAAAGGAAAGAACGAGGCATCTTCCCGCACCACAAACAGGTGCAGCCAGTCGCAGGCCTGTGCAGCCTGCTCCACCAGATGCCGATGGCCAAGCGTGAAGGGATTGGCGTTCATCACAATAGAGCCAATGCGCTTTCCGGCAACGCGGCGCGCCTGCAACGTGCGGCAGTAACGCTGAATGCCAGACGGTGTATTTTCCATCAATATCGCATTGTTGCCGCTCTGGGCAACCGGCCAAAAGCCGCTGTGCTGGAAACGCTCACGATTGCAAGGGCGCGTGCACAGGAACAGATGAAAATGTCCACGCGCCAGCGCCAGATGCTCAACTTCTGCCAGCAGCCGCGCACTGAGGTTTTCCCCACGCAACTGCTCTTCAACCGCTACACACTTGATGACGTTGGCGGCGAGACCTGCACAACCCACCAGCCGGTTTCCCGACCAGGCTTCAACGAAGGTGGTGATATCGCTGTCCATACCTAAACCACTGTCAGCGAGCAAGGCGCGGATAGAGGCCAGCCGTTGAGTATTGCCGTTGACTTCCGCAACGCGGAAGTCGATGGAGGGTCGTGCTTGCATCGTATTGCCTTCGTCCTTAGTGCGCTGCTGTCAGCGCATGGGCTGGCGCATCAATGATCACATTGCTGAGGTGACCGATATTTTCGATCTCCACTTCGATGCGATCGCCTGCTTTCATAAACAGCGGTGGATTGCGTTTTTTACCAACGCCGCCCGGTGAGCCGGTGATGATGACGTCGCCCGGCGTCAGGCTGGTAAAGGTACTGATGTACTCGATAAGCTCGGCGACCTTGTGGATCATGCTGGCGGTGTTGTCGTCCTGCACCATGCGGCCATTCAACCACGTGCGGATCGTGAGCTGATGCGGATCGGGGATCTCATCAGCCGTGGTCATCCATGGGCCGAACGCGCCGGTTTGCCGCCAGTTTTTCCCGGCGGTGAACCAGGTGTGCTGCCAGTCACGCGCAGAGCCATCCATATAGCAGCTGTAACCTGCGACATGGCTTAACGCCACGTCACGAGAGATGTTTTCGCCACCTTTACCGATGATCACCGCCAGCTCACCTTCGTAGTCGAATTCGCTGGAGTGGCGCGGTTTCAGCACCGGCGCGTTATGCCCGGTTTGCGAGTCGGCGAAGCGCACAAACAGCGTCGGTGCCGGGTTATGTTGATCGAACTCTTTGCGTTTTTCGGCGTAGTTCATGCCGACGCAGAGAATTTTCCCCGGGTTTTCAATAACCGGCAGGAAGTTGAGATCGTCAAAGCGCAGATCCGTCGCTTCACCACTCAGCTGTTGTGCCTCACTCAGCGCGTCGGCCGCGAGCAACGATTTCAAATCACCGTAGCGGTCTCCCAGACGCTGACCCAGATTGATGACGCCATCAGCCTTGACGATGCCGTAGCTACGGATCCCCTGATGGACAAAGCTTGCGAGTTTCATATCAGTTCCTGTAGTGCTTAATCAGACGAGGAAATTGCCAAGAACCAGCAGCGATACCGACACGTTGATCGCACCGCCAATACGGGTGGCAATCTGTGCAAACGGCATCAGGCTCATACGGTTACCGGCAGTCAGGATGGCAACATCCCCTGTACCACCCTGGCCGCTCTGGCAGCAGGAAACGATGGCGACATCAATCGGATGCATGCCAATCTTTTTACCTACGAAGAAACCAGTGGCAACCAGTGCGGAAACGGTACTCACGATCACCAGCAAGTTATCGAGAGTGAAAGCGTGAACCAGCTCTTCCCACGGCGTAATGGCAACGCCCACGGCGAAGAGGATTGGGTAAGTCACAGAGGTCTGGAAGAATTTGTACACCACCTGAGAACCTTCCAGCAGGCGCGGAGAAACACCGTGCGCCAGCTTAACCAGCACGGCGGCAAACAGCATGCCGACCGGTGCAGGCAGGCCAATCAGTTTGTGGCCGAGCATGCCGATCATGTACAGCAATACTGCCAGCAGTGCGCCCGCCGCGATGGTAGTAACATCAGTTTTACCGGAAAACGCAGGGGCAGCCGGTGCTTGCTCATCACCATTGCTGCGGTTAGGCATCAGTTGGCCTTCGCCAGTCAGATGCGGGAAGCGTTTACCCAACTGGTTCAGGCAGCCGGAAATAATGATTGCGGTCAGACCGCCCAGCATCACCATCGGCAGTACACGGCCCAGCGCGACGCCCTGATCCATGTGCAGCAGCGTGGCGTAACCAATGGAGAGCGGAATCGCGCCTTCACCTACACCACCCGCCATGATTGGCAGAATGATAAAGAAGAAGATCTGGAACGGTTCCATACCCAGCGCCAGGCCTACGCCCATCCCCACCAGCATGCCAACCACTTCGCCGCAAACCATCGGGAAGAAGATACGCAGGAAACCCTGAATCAGGGTGGTGCGGTTCATGCTCATGATACTGCCGACAATGATGCAGCAGATGTAGAGATAGAGGATGTTGGTTGATTTGTAGAATTTCGTTGTGGACTCGACCACCACGTCCGGCAGCAAACCGTAATAAACCATTGCTGAAGGAATAAAGGTGGCGCAAATCGCCGCTGCGCCCAGTTTGCCGACGATCGGCAGACGTTTGCCGAACTCGCCGCAGGCAAAGCCGAAGAACGCCAGCGTCGCCACCATCACGACGATATCGCTCGGCAACTTGCCGCCAAGACAATCGATAGCAATTAACGCACCGGCTAGCAGGAATAATGGCAGTGGAATAATCCCAACTTTCCACGTATCCATAATGTGCCACCACTTATCCTTCAGTGATGTTTTTTGAATCGCCAGCGATTCAGAGGTAACAGAGAATGAATCGTCAGTTGTGCTCATAATTAAGCCCCTTGGTTATTTTGTGCCTGTAGAGTAAAGGGCTAAATGCGTACTTTATGTGAGGAATAGCATATTAAAACCGGAGTTTTAATGGCTCCTATGGTTTTTATGGTTTCTTTTATTTTGTGTGATTTACGCCTTAATTATTGGCGTGGTTTTTATGGTTTTTTTAAATAGAAACACAAGTTAATAACATTTCCAAAAAAGAATATTTAACAGACCATTTTTCCGCTTCAGCGCTGGCTGTGCAAGGGATCACAAGTTTCCAGTAAACTGCGTACGCGTGCGCAAAAAGATGCTACATTGGCGCTTTGCTGGCTGCTGTGCGAACCGTCATGAAAGTCTCTTTCCAAATCAAACTTTTTATTTCGCTGGTGCTTTTTTTCTCCGGTTTGTTCGTTCTGCTTGGCGTTTATTATTATAAGGATGTCGGCCGTCAGCTATATCAGGAAATGAGTGCCCGGGCAAAAATACAGGCTGAGGAAATAGCGATTATTCCGAATTTACGCCAATCGGTTGCCAATAAAGATATTCGAGCCATCGCGCAATTTATGCATAAAGTGGTGGCGCATAGCGACGCAAGCTTTATTGTTATTGGCGATGACAAAGGCCTGCATTTATTTCATTCAGTCCATTCTGATGTGGTCGGAAAAACATTAGTGGGTGACGATAATACCGAGGTGTTGCACGGGAAAAGCATCACCACTATCCGCAAAGGCGGGCTGGGTATTTCGTTACGTAGTAAAGCGCCGATTTTTGATGATGCCGGGCGCGTTATCGGGATTGTGTCAGTGGGGTATCTGACCAGTTATCTCGATACCATCACGCTCGGTAAAGTGATCAACATTTTTATTGCCGCTGTATTGCTGCTGGCAGCGCTGTTTATTTTTTCCTGGTTCTTTACCCGCAGCATTAAAAAACAGATCTTCTCCCTTGAGCCGCGGGAGATTGGCCTGCTGGTGCGCCAACAAAAAGCGATGATGGAATCGATCTACGAAGGGGTGATTGCGATTGACAGCGAACTGCACATTGAAGTGATCAATCAGGCCGCACGCAAACTTCTGGGGTTAAGCCAGCCGACGCGAGAGCTGCGCGGGCAAACTATCGATGAAGTCATTGCCCCGGTGCCGTTTTTTGACCGTTCGATGATGCTGGAAAACGACACGCATGATGAGATTTGCCGTTTTAATCAGTTAACGGTGATTGCCAGCCGGGTACGCATCATGCTGGAGAATAAATTGCAGGGTTGGGTGATTACCTTTCGCGATCGCAACGAGATAGACACGCTGAGCGCGCAACTCAGCCAGGTGAAGCGCTACGTTGATAACCTGCGCATTATGCGCCACGAGCAACTCAACCGCATGAACACGCTCTCTGGCCTGCTGCATATGGAGCGCTACGATGAAGCCGTGCGCTACATTCAGGCGCAGTCAGAGCACGCGCAGGAGTTGCTGGATTTTATCTCTTCGCGCTTTAGCTCACCCACGCTGTGCGGTTTGCTGCTGGGGAAAGCGGCGCGCGCCCGTGAAAAAGGTGTCGAACTGGCCTTTGATCCGCTGTGTCAGATGGACAGAGCCTGCCGGTTGTTGGGTGAAGCGGAGCTTATCTCCATTATCGGTAATCTGTTGGATAATGCGATTGAAGCAACCCAGCGCGCCACGCTGCCTCACGAACCGGTTGAAGTGCTGATTTTGCTGAACGAACGGGAGTTGATTATTGAAGTGGCGGATCGCGGTATCGGCATTGATCCGGCGATTCGCGATCATATTTTTGAACGCGGGATGACCACCAAGCGCAGTGGCGATCATGGCATTGGTCTGTACCTGATCGCCAGCTATGTCACGCAGGTGGGCGGATCGATTGAAGTCTCCGCTAACACGCCTCGCGGCACAATTTTCTCTTTGTTTATTCCTGAAACGGGTAACGTACCGTGTCCCGTGCCGACCCTGGAAGATCAGAATTATGCAACATGAACTGATAGACGTGCTGATAGTAGAAGATGAAAACACGCTTGCGCAGCTTAATGCGGAACTGGTCAGCAAACACCCGCGCCTGCGCCTGGTTGGTATTGCCTCGTCGCTTGCCGAAGCCCGCGAGTTATTGAGCAACATGCAGCCGCAGTTAGTGTTACTGGATAACTATTTGCCGGATGGCAAAGGCATTACCCTTATTAACGATCCGCAGATTATTCGCGCGAACTGCTCGGTGATTTTTATTACCGCCGCCAGTGATATGGACACCTGTAGCCAGGCGATCCGCAATGGCGCGTTCGACTATATCCTCAAACCCGTGTCGTGGAAGCGGCTGAGCCAGTCGCTGGAGCGCTTTGTGCAATTCGCCGAGCAGCAACGCGTGTGGAAAATTGTCGACCAGCAGAACGTGGACTCACTTTACCAGTTACAGGCAAAAAATTTCCGCCAGGATAACGGCAGTAAAGGCATTGAAGAGAGTACGCTGGCGCTGATTCAGAAACTGTTTGCCGACGAGATGGCGCGCTGTTTTTCCGTCGATGAAGTGGTGAGCGAAACGGGGTTGAGCAAAACCACCACCCGGCGCTATCTGGAACACTGCGTGGAAGCCGGGTTTCTGGCGGTGGAGATGCAGTACGGGAAAATTGGCCACCCGAGGCGCATGTACCGCCGGGTGGCTGCGTGAGATGGCCCCTCACCGTGCGGTTGAGGGGCTAAAGTCTACTTCAGTACATAGCCGTACAGGCGTTTGATACCGTCGGTGTCGGTCTCGGAATAAACGCCCTGTAGCTCCGGTGAAAAGCCCGGCAGCAGATTGACGCCCTCTTCCAGCGCGAGGAAATAGCGCTGCACCGCCCCGCCCCACACTTCTCCCGGCACCACGCAGAGCACGCCCGGCGGATAGGGCAGTGCACCTTCGGCGGCGATGCGCCCTTCCGCCATACTGATGCGCACCAGCTCAACATTGCCGCGAATAAACTCACTGTTTGCATCCTGCGGGTTCATCACGACCGCTGGCAGGCTGGCTTTGCGGAACATTGCTTTTTGCAGATCTTTGACGTCAAAACTCACATACAGATCGTGCATCTCCTGGCACAGCTCACGCAGCGTATAATCGCGATAACGCACCGGATATTTATTAAAGATGGTTGGCAGCACATCGGCCAGCGGCGTGTCATCTTCAATATGTTGTTCGAACTGGGCGAGCATCGCTACCAGCTGCGCCATCTTCTCGGCGCTTTCGGCTGGCGTCAGCAGGAACAGGATCGAGTTGAGATCGCACTTCTCCGGCACAATGCCATTTTCACGCAGGTAATGCGCCAGAATGGTAGCCGGAATACCAAACTCGGTATATTCGCCCGTTTCCACATCGATACCTGGCGTGGTCAACAGCAGCTTGCAGGGATCAACAAAATATTGCTCGTGCGCATAACCTTCAAAACCGTGCCATTTATCACCCGGCTCAAAGCTAAAGAAGCGCCGCTCGCGGGCGATCACTTCCGTCGGGTGATCCTGCCACGGCCGCCCGGCGATCTCCGGCGGCACAAAGGGTTTGATCATCTTACAGTTCGCGATGATCGCTTTGCGCGCTTCAATGCCCAGCGCCACACATTCTGCCCACAGCCGGCGTCCGCTCTCGCCCTGATGGATCTTGGCGTTCACGTCCAGCGCGGCAAACAGCGGATAAAACGGGCTGGTTGATGCATGTAGCATAAAGGCATTGTTCAGCCGCTTATGCGGGCAAAAACGTGTCTGTCCGCGCAGATGGTTATCTTTTTTGTGGATCTGCGAGGTTTGTGAGAACCCGGCCTGCTGCTTATGCACCGACTGGGTGACAAAAATGCCCGGATCATTCTCGTTTAGCTCCGGCAGCAGCGGCGAGCAGTCGGCCATCATCGGGATAAATTGCTCATACCCTACCCACGCCGAATCAAACAAAATATAATCGCACAGACTGCCGATCTTGTCGATCACCTGCCGTGCGTTGTAGATCGTGCCGTCGTAAGTCCCAAGCTGGATCACCGCCAGACGGAACGGGCGCGGCTGGTCTGCCTTTTCCGGCGCGACTTCGCGGATCAGCTCGCGCAGATAACCCTCATCAAAGCAGTGATCGTCAATGCCACCAATAAAACCAAACGGGTTACGCGCCGCTTCCAGATAGACCGGCGTTGCACCGGCCTGGATCAACGCACCATGATGGTTGGATTTATGGTTATTACGATCGAACAGCACCAGATCGCCCCGCGTTAGCAGCGCATTGGTCACCACTTTGTTGGCGGCAGAAGTGCCGTTCAATACAAAATAGGTTTTGTCGGCATTGAATACCTTCGCGGCAAACTTCTGCGCATGTTTGGCCGAACCTTCGTGGATCAGTAAATCGCCAAGCTTGACGTCGGCGTTGCACATGTCGGCGCGAAAAACGTTCTCGCCGAAGAATTCGTAAAACTGACGGCCCGCCGGGTGCTTTTTAAAGAACTCGCCGTGCTGATGACCGGGGCAGGCAAACGTGCTGTTGTCCATTTCGACATACTGGCGCAGCGTATCGAAAAATGGCGGCAACAGATTGTCTTCATAGTCACAGGCGGCGGTTTCCAGCTCCAGCCAGTCCTGATCTTTACCGCCGATCACCGCTGTCACGCCCTGCGGCGCACTCTCCGGCTCTTGAGTGAACAAAAAAACCGGCAGGTTAAACCCCGTCCGTTTGAGTAACGCAAGAATGCCGCTGCGACTCTCCGCTAATGTCATGACGACTGCCGCCACATCCGTAAAATCGGTACTGTCCAGCGTCACCACTTCGCGGTGGGTGGAAAGCGCAGATATCAGCTCGCGGCTGACGGCAATTTTCATTGATTTCATAAGCACGAATACCCGTTTCAGGGGAGTAAAAGACCCCGGACAAAGCAGTTGCTTCGCCCAACGAACGTGTCTGACTGGAACCAGCTCCGACCGCCAGACATCAGTAAAAGCAGACAGCTTCTGATCTTACTGTTGTCCTACAGTGAGCGTGCGTTAACCTCACCGCATGGTGAGTGAAATATGGGGGAAAATGATACGGGTGCGAGAAGGCATGCAGGTGCAAAATGCGTGACAAACAGCAGTCATGTGCGTCATCTGGCGGCTCCCGTAAGGCGGAATAAAATTCGCGCAATCATGTCACCTTTCCTAAAGAGGCGCAACCAGGCCAGGCGTGGTCGCGCATAAAAATGCTATTCTACGCGGCATATTATTCAGTTATGTGAAACACAGGAGTGACTCGTGCTTACCGGTCCTTTTATTAACGCCGCTGCGGTATTAATTGGCGGCACCCTTGGCGCGTTGCTCAGCCACCGCCTGCCCGAGCGTATCCGTTCCTCCATGCCTTCGATTTTCGGCCTTGCATCGCTGGGTATCGGTATTTTGCTGGTGATCAAATGCGTGAATTTGCCGGTGATGGTGCTCGCCACGCTTGTCGGTACGCTGATTGGCGAGCTTTGTTACGTCGAGCGCGGTATCAGCGGTGGTGTTAACGCGCTACGTAACCTGCTGCAAAAACGCAAAGATGGTGATGCCAACAGTGCTCACGAGTCGTTTATTCAGAGCCTGGTGGCAATCATTATTCTGTTCTGTGCCAGCGGCACCGGGATTTTTGGCGCCATGCGTGAAGGGATGACCGGCGATCCAAGTATTCTTATCGCCAAAGCTTTTCTCGATTTCTTTACCGCCGTGATTTTCGCTACTTCACTCGGTTTTGCTGTCGCGATGATTTCCGTGCCGATGCTGATTATCCAGCTTACCCTCGCCACCTGCGCAACGCTGATCCTGCCGCTGACCACGCCCGCAATGATGGGCGATTTCACCGCCGTAGGCGGCATTCTGCTGCTGGCGACCGGGTTGCGCATCTGCGGCATTAAGATGTTTGCCGTGGCGAATATGCTGCCCGCGCTGGTGATCGCGATGCCGATTTCTGCCCTGTGGACAGCATTTTTTGCCTGAGCGAACGTGCATTATGCACAAAGTGGTGATAGATTGTGCAGTCCGCAACGAATTGAAGAAATTTCGTTGACGGAGCGCGGCGAATCAGGTTTAATGCGCCCCGTTGCCCGGATAGCTCAGTCGGTAGAGCAGGGGATTGAAAATCCCCGTGTCCTTGGTTCGATTCCGAGTCCGGGCACCACTAATTTAAAGAACCCGCCCAAAAGGCGGGTTTTTGCTTTTTAGCGTTCCGGTAGATTTCTGGTCGTTCTGGAACCAGACAACGCTACTTTACCTGTTAAGCCCTGTCTGAACATTTCCTCCTGGCAAAGTGCTTTACCCTCCGGTCACTGTAGCGCTATATGCTGGCATTCAAACAGTAATAGACACTATCTCCATCATGTTTACATTCCTGATGGCTTTATAACAGCAAAGCTGCGTCCGGTCTCTGTCCGGTCAGACAAGGAGAACCCGTAACATCCTTAATGACACTACAAATAGAACGATAAACGCTTTATTGCTGATACCCTACAGTATTAAAAGAAATGACACCTCTTCTAAGCACAGTAAAACCAAAGCCAGTCGCTTGGTAAGATTGCGTATTAAAGCGGGTTATATTGAGCTGCTCAGGCCTGAAGACCTGACGTGCAAAAAGATCAAAGCCGGATTCCCTGAGTACCTCCTCAGGAACATCATATGACTGATCGACCAGTCCCCAGAAAGTCCAGCCCGATTCAACACAAATTCCCAGCACCTTGTTGTTAGCGTAGCTGACACCAATCGCGCCAAGGGTTGAACCAACCAAGTTTCCTAGCAAAGCCCCTAATACCGGCACAGGAATAATCATCTGCCCGAGTAGCGCCCCTACACTGCCCGTCATAAGTGCCACAGCATCTCTTGATGAGTTGAAGGCCAGTTCTTTGCCGGTGATCTGCCCTTGAGCATATCGCCAAGAGTTTTCAATCGAGTTGAGTGCCATGGCTGTAGCTATACCAACTGCAGTAGGTGAGATTCCCTTAAGAGACTGCCCCATCAACCCCGCTTTGCATGAGCCAGTGATCACTGCCGCGAGACCACCTCGTAATCCAGCTCCAGAAGAACTAGAAAGAACCTTACCAGCCCCTTGACGAATTAGCCTTACATCCAATTGACCGGACTGCATGTACTGGGCAACGATGCGATATACGTGGGGTGCCGCAGTCATGGCCACAGAGAAAGCAGCCGCATTAAGAGCAGCACTTCCTGACTCTCTAAAGATATCTGACCACTCAATGAAGCTCTCTGTATTGAGCCCGTAAGTGTCGGGATCTATTTCACCATCGCGCTTGAAGTCTGATGCTATACTTTTGGCATCATTCTCGCTTAGAGGCCTAGACGTAATTCCATCCACTTCAATACGATCACTTACGGTATCTGCTGTGTCTTGATATGCAGCCGCAACCTCAGGACGAATGTCTTGGTTCCGAGTAGCTTGCTTTTGCGAACCAGCGATTACACCTTCAAGCTGATCTGTCGGTACTATTTTCTGACTATTTGCATAGTCCGGATTGCCCAGTTGTCTGGCACTATCCTCAGCCGTTTTATAGTATTTTAGTTCTGCAAAAGAGGCTGTTTCTGAATTACCATAATTAATATCTTGCCCTGTCTTATTGTTTCCAACTACGTTGGCCCATATATCATCATTGCCTTTCGCTACGGCTGACACCTTTAGTGTTTCCGCATGCCATACTTCAGCAATATGACCTTTAACGTAATCAACACCAACATTAGTACGACGGTCTGCTTCCTTCATCAGAGCCTCAAGCGCCACATCAATAACGACTTGAACATCATTGACGAAGTCTGCCGACTCCAAAGAGCCCATAACCCCTGAAAAATCCTTACTGGCCCTGTAAAATGCATCGGCAAAGTCTGTCATTGTGATCACCCTTCTTTTCCGACCCAGGTATCCAGCTCCGTTAGAACAAAATTATAAATGGCGAGTTTTGTTTGCTCATAACGCAATTCTTTTACTTCGCTCTTGCTCTTAAAAAACTTGAATACCTTATATCCGATAAAACCTAAAGCGCCCCCTAAGGGAATAAAGGGAACAGCAACGAGAAAAGCCCCACTGACTGCCGCTCCAATTGCTCCCGAAGCGGCTAGCCCATATCCCACATCATTCTTATACGCTTCAAAACCTCTTTTTTGCTCCAGCTTACCCTCCCCGAATACTACAGCCTTACTTCCATCGCTCCCGAAACAGGCACCATTGATATTGACAATATTGGATATCTGCGATAGATACATCTTAGAGTACCGATTTTCATCGGGATCCCCAATAAATATCACATTGCTTCGTCCGGAGAGGGTCGGCATATTTTGCCTATAGAGTTCAAGAGTCCAAGCCGCACTATCAAACCCATCCACCTTCGATATTTCATGCTGCAATGCAATAGCTAATCCCTCATAAACCTCTGGATAAACAACAATCACTTGCTTACTCGAGAACATCATAAACTCCAATATTTAATTTTTAATTAAAATAGTTTCCAAACTCAAATCATCTAAAAAATCTCGAATTGCTCTTTTTCTCATTACCCATTGACATACCGCAAAGCACACGAGCAGCGAATTACATAACAGTTTAGCGACTCCTCCCCTGATCTTATCCAGCAATAGTAGACACGCTTTTACCTGACAACATTGATAAACATACATTTTTCATTATAAACAGTTGGTTATATGTATCACTGGTGCAGTGAAATGCGGTCAAAAACGTGCTGCGTGGGCAGAATGTGGACACCCATAAACCTATCCCAGGAATCGGTGAACAGGTACGCTGTACGCGTTTTGTGAGCCGAATAATTTTTTCCCATTAGTCAAAAAGAACTCAGATTGCAATAGTGCCTTACAAGTAACGTACTTCCAATGCTCAAAAGTATAGAGTGAGTTTGATTCTTTTTGTTTATTGAAATTATCATTAAGTATATCTATCTCACTGGAAATAACTTTTCGTAAAGATAACTTGTAACGAATTGATGCACGGACGATGTCTTGTATTTTCCTCATTGCCAACTCTTCATAAGTTTTTATTATTTCATGCTTCTCAAGATGCAATCTGAGCCTTTCAAACTCACATGTCCCTTGATGAAATCTTAAATCACTTGGCATAAAAACAATCCGCTTATTTCTCTCTTCAAACTCAGCATGCAACCACGTACCCTGATAAAAGTTATCGAAAAATGGATGGATGAGTTGCTGTTCTGGAGCTAATGGATCCCACTGACTTTTCTTGCCATTACAGATATAGCATGCCGGATAAAGATTATAGTGTGAAATTGAAAGCGATGGATATAATTCTTTTGGCAAGTAATGATCAAGCGTCTCAGCATCTCCATGGAAACAAATTTGACATTTATTTTCATAAGTTCTATTTAATAAAAGCTCATAGAAATATCGGCCTGCACGTTTCTTCCCAACAAGCTTATCCTCATAAAGATTTATTAAATCTTTTTTATCAATACCTTTACTAACCGATTCATCTTTATATAAATAATAAATCCCATAAGCTGCATGAATTTGAAAGCTACGGTGACAAGCCCTTAAATATGAATTAATTGCAACCTCATCTTTTGTCAACTCTCTTTTTCGTTTTCCCGACACACATAATTTATACACATCATCAAAGGTATATTCCATTTATCTTATCCTTTAATTGTCGCGTAAATAACAGCCCTGCCTTCCAGTCCTACTTGGTTCTCATACATAGAGAGAACCCGTTCAACACTTTTTGACTCTAATGAATCCTTTTCAAGGAGTGCGTAAAACCCTGTTTTACGCAAATCAAGGCTGAAAACTTCAGCAGTAATTTCACCAACGCTTTCACCAAATGTTTCGATATTCGGGCGACGTACATTAATTTTACCATCATTAATATGATGTAACTTCCAAGTACATAATCTTGGTATCTCCTGAAGAACAACAGGGGAGTGTGTCGCCATTATAGCCATCCCATTATTTTCCGTTAATAATGTTGATAGCGTCCGTATAAATGCAGATAGCAAAGGAGGATGTAAATGATTTTCAGGCTCATCAAATAGACATATTGTTTTATTTTCAACCAACTCCACCACATGAGTCAAATAGTATAATACCGCAGCATGCCCAGAACTTAACGTCTTAAATAAAGAAGTCGCCTGTTCTATTAGAGTATGTTCATTTTCAAGTTCCGCTAGTTCACTCAAACTTAATTCTCTAAAGTTCACATCTAATTGAAGATGTTCCATAACCTTGAGCCATGATTGTTTTCTGACCTCAGAACCTAGCAAACACCCATTTAATGAATCAGCAAATTCTCTTGCAAGATCTTCATCAATGTCCTTTGGTTTTAGTGTTTCAGTATCATAAAGCCCGATATATTTTTTCTTGGTTCTGTCTCTCCGTATTTTGGAGTCATTAAATTCTACATGTTCAAATGGCTTATCAAATACACTTAACGAAAAATACAGCAACTGTCCAAAGTCATATGCATGAATATCATCTCCATTGGGTTTTGTGACAATACCATCAGCTTTATCGATATGGTTCACAATCCTTCTCAATAAATGACTTTTACCAACACCGTTACGTCCGATTACAACATGTATATTACTGGGAGGCTTTGAATTTGGAACAACAGAGAAATCGATTTCACTACCTTCATCTAAATTAAGAGTAAAACCAAATTTTTTAAGTGCTACTCCAGTTGATATTATATCTTTAAACTGCCCTTTTATTGTTGACACACTTACATATCGAGTCAGCGAATCAATAAGGACCGTTTCAGAAATTGACTCTTCAAATATATTCTCATCATAAACAATGTCACGTAAAGAAGATAAGACATTAACTTTCACATTATCATTTAAAGCATCCAGACTCTGATAATACTCCGGAGATTGCCCTAAAGAGAAAAAATCATCTGGAAGATAGTCAAACTCCGCTGGTAAATATTTTACAGTACGTTGCCCTACCTCTTGTTTCTTAAACCCGATCTTGACTTCTCCGATTTCACTAATGCCTGTGGGAGTGCAGAAGTGAAGATAAAATGTTGTCACGAATGAAAAATCATTCCACCCTGTATTTGGAGTAAGGCAAAAATATCCTTCAGCACTTCGAGTAGGATTTCCAACTTTGAATTTCATACATTTCCCTTTATGTCAAGAAGTAGAATTTACATACTCTCTATTTATACACCATTGCTAATGGATTAAGCTCCACGGCTGCTTCAAGATGGTCAGGTGCAAAATGAGCATATCGCATTGTTTCACGTATATTTGCATGGCCCAAAATTCGCTGTAGCACCAGAATATTCCTCCCATTCATCATAAAGTGACTTGCAAAAGTATGACGCAATACATGTGTCTTCTGCCCTTCGACTAACTGTATACCGGCAGACGTGACCAGATTGTCAGCCTGCGTTTGCAGATCGCCATAAATCGACGCGAGCGATTCATCGACCTGTTTCAGTGACAGGCTAAACTCAATTTTTCTGGTCGCGCCGTCGCTGAATAACTCACTGTGCGTGTGGGTCACTTTATCGATGATATACATGCCGTGGATCATGCATTCCGTCAATCAACGGCCACGCGCGCCCCTAATCAGCCATCAGCTCAATGGTCGTGAGTGACAGACGACCGCCGGTGATTTCAGGATAAAGCACTCCCGAAAGCGTGCGCGAGGTTTCCCCCTCCCCGAGAAACTGATAAGCCGGTGGTTTGCCGATGCGGTCGTTTGATGCCCAGCGGTAATCCTTTGAATACTGCATCGACTGATGCGGCAGCGTGCGGCGCTCAACTCCTCACAATTCCGGTAAGGATCACCGGCCTTGTTCACGGTTCTCAATAAAATCGGTCATGAGCACTCCTCCAGTCAACTTTCACACACTACCAGTCATTGAAGGCAGGAGTGAAAATAGGATCCCTGCCGTGCTTACTGTTTGCCCCAAATCACAATGCATTAATCAACGGGAGCGGGTCACCGGATTTACCTGGCTCCGCTGCCTGCGTAACTATGATCCTACCCGCGTAATGTGGACACGGTGCTAAGCGAGATTCTTGTTTTCAAATTGTTCCGGGCTGAGTCCGCCACAGGCAATGTGACGACGCCACCGATTGTAATCGCACTCGATATAATTGAACACCGTCGTTCGCCATCGCCTCCCGGCTGGTAAAGCGCTCACCATGGATACATTCCACTTTCAGTGAGTGGAAGAAGCTTTCCGAACAGGCATTGTCGTAACAACAGCCCTTAGCGCTCATGCTCCCGTGCAGATTATGTCGCTTCAGTAGGACCTGATAATCCGCTGAACAGTACTGCCCACCACGGTCGGTGTGAACGATGACATTTTCGGGTCGTTTACGCCGCCACAGCGCCATTTGCAGCGCATTACAGGCAAGCTGTGCGGTCATTCGTGATGACATTGACCAGCCGATAACCGTCTTAATCACCACCGCCAGATACAGCCAGCCTTCATCAGTGCGAAGATACGTGATGTCGCCTGCCCACTTCTGGTTCGGACCGCTGGCATAAAAATCCTGTCTCAGCAGGTTCTCAGACACCGGCAGACCATGTCCACGGTAGCTGACCGGGCTGAATTTCCGGGCTGCTTTTGCCCGGAGCCCCTGACGGCGCAGGCTCGCTGCGATAGTTTTAACGTTATATTCCGGCAACTCATCTGCAAGACGGGGCGCACCATAACGCTGTTTTACTTCTCTGAAGGCTTTACTGACTGCCGCATCACAGACCTGACGGAACTGCTGCCGATGATTCAGTTGATGGCGGCGCTGGCACCAGGCATACTAGCCGCTGCAGGCCACGCACAGCACACGACACATCGCTTTTATGCTGAACTCTGCCCGATGATTTTCGATGAAGACATCCTTCATTTCAGGCGCTTCGCGAAGTATGTCGCGGCCTTTTGGAGAATGGCCAGTTCCTCGTCCCGTTCAGCCAGCAGACGTTTAAGGCGGGCAATTTCAACCGATTGCTGCTGCTCCCGCTCAGAGCCGGACAGGGTCTGCTGTTGCTTCTTACGCCAGGCGTAAAGTTGTGATTCATACAGGCTGAGTTCACGGGCAGCGGCGGCTACGCCGATGCGTTCGGCGAGTTTCAGGGCTTCCTAACGGAACTCGGGTGTGTGCTGTTTGCGGGCTTCTTATTCGCTGATGCTGGTTTTGTCATGAGTCACCTCTAGTTGAGAGTTTACTCACTTAGTCGTGTGTCCACTATTCACCAAAATCTACCAGACCAAAGAGAGTAACTTTACTGTTGCCGTCATAGATCCAGATGAAGATTTTAGTCACCTTCCGGAAGTTTATATTCTCAGGAGGCCAGAAAAGTTTATTAGTATAGCCCTTCCACACATCAGTAGTTTTCAGAGATTATGTCTTGTAAATCAAGACACCGCTGACTGGAATCCACAGTATCCCCCAGCAGTAATTGAGATGCTAGATCACCTTATACGGCAAGCCCTGAATAATGCTGTCTCTGCTGGAGATCTGCGACAAATGGAATTTCAGGGGGAATTTGTAAATTATTGGGATGGGCTTATTGATGCCTATATCTATGGGAATGCAGGTGTACTTTCAAGTGAAGATTTCTCCTACAGATCCCTGCAAGCTGTAACCTCAAGTGGAGGACAAGCTAGCAAGGAAATAGTTATATTCACTGACTCCCAGCAAAGGGACGATTGGTACAGGCTACGAAACCAAGAATTAACTCTGGAAAAAGACAGCAATGTGACAATTGTCAGAGTAGCTCATAACGATTTAGCTCCTGTCAGATGGCCTCCAGAATCACTTAGCGAAGTTTTTGATTGGCTTAAATCTGCTGACCTTGCTGCCCATGATTCCCTCGCGAGAGGAATACTCAAAAATTTAACTAAAGACAAACAGATCGCTTTACTGGATATCGCTAATGAGGGAATAATTGGTTTTGAGATCAACTTTCAGTCAAGTGCACGTACTGTCTTGCAACACCACGCCCAAAGAAAAACCAAGCCTGGTGGAAAAAAGAATGGGCAAAAGCTTCGTTCAGTCCTCCCGATGTTAAGAGCAAAACACGCAACAAGTGCAATACTGCGCCTGAGTGTTCGTTCAATAAGCAGACAAGAAATACAACAAAGAAACCGCGTTGTCCCTCTAGATCTTGAGAATAAGAAAATCCTAATAATCGGCTGTGGAACAATCGGGGGCTTTGCTGCCCAACTACTGACTAAAGTTGGTGCCGGACGAGGAAGCATAGGCAAACTAACCCTCTGCGATGGAGATTTCTTATCGCCAGGTAATCTTAGCAGGAATGCTCTACCAGCAACTTATATAGGCTGGAATAAATCGGAAGCTTTGAGTGAATATCTAAAACGAGACGCCTTAGGTCGTCTGAACATCCATGCACTGCCATATCGTATGGAAATGAAAGAAGAAAAGATTCATGGCTATGATATTGTAATTGATGCAACAGGACATGCACCCACAGGTAAAATGCTTAGCCATTTAATGCGCAGCTCGCCTCGACGTCCACCTTTTCTCATTCAAGGGTATAACGACGCCTATGGTATGGCATCTGTTGTGATGATCGATGATGGGAAGGCCTGTTATGGCTGTACTCAACAGCTTACGGTACTCAGCGAATCCAACAAGCCCCCCTCACCCTATCGTAACTCTTGTGGCAGCGTTTTTACGCCTTATGACGCAAGTGTGAGTACAATCACAGCAGCACTGATTCAGGAAGCTGTTTTGAATACTCTCAATGAAAAACTACCATGGACTTACGCTCAGCATTCAACAGGTAAAGTTGTACATCATAAACGACGAAAGCTAGCCAAACATGGAGGTTGTAGTGTTTGCTCCTGATCTCAATTCCGAGCTGGTCCTAAGAAATCAGAGCGGAGGATTGGTTATTGTTGAAACCGCTGCTCTGAGAGCTTTAAATAAATATCGCCAATTGCATAAGAATCAGTGCGAACAAGGTGGGGTTCTAATCGGAGAAGTTCGCCCACCTCATATAATCATCACTCATATCACAGAACCAGGCCCTGCTGATGTTGCAACTCGCTTTGGCTTTACTCGTAAAAAACAGCACCATCAACATCAAGTTGACCAACACTGGTTAACGTCTGGCGGCTTCCTTACCTATATAGGCGAATGGCACACACACCCTGAACCAAATTCAACGCCGTCTGGCATCGATCTTTCAAGCTGGAGAAAAGGGTTACCCTACGACAGACCATCTATCGTAGTTATCATTGGTCAGCAACTTGACTGGTGGGGTTATTATGAGAAAGGCAAATGCTTAATACTCGCCAATGAACATGCGGGTTGACTTGCTCTATCCAGAATCACGGAGCTTCCTTGGCTGATAAAAGCAGCCACATCGAACCATAAATTTGACACGAGTTTTGAAAATCCCCGTGTCCTTGGTTCGATTCCGAGTCCGGGCACCACTAATTTAAAGAACCCGCCCAAAAGGCGGGTTTTTGTTTTTCAGGGTTCCCGTAGATTTCTGGTCGTGCTGAACCCAGACGCCACAACCCAACTCTTCCATCCTGTCTTAGCATTGCCCCTTAGTGATTTTCTGCCCCTCCGGTCTCGCTACCATCGTTTGGCAGGAGGTAAACTGGCGGTGCTCATTATTTGTCTCCCCGATGTATTTCATCACCACGAGGCGTTAAAGGTGATGCGCACAGTCGGCGGCAGATGCGAATGCGCAGGCTGTTCAATCCCTTTGATTTCAGATGCCGGAAAGCCCATCCCCGAGTGTGGCCGAAAACGTACCGGTTCATGACGTACCTGCCAGGTACTGCCCGTAACGGGTTTGTCCGGCTGGCTCTGCTCCAGCAACTGGCAGAAGCGGTAAAAGTTGATATATGGCAGCCGGTCCCCCAGTTGCGCTATCAGCCGGGCAGACGCGGACTGTGATTCTCTTTCCACCGGATGCATTTTCCTTCTGGCTGAACAATGAGGGTGAGCTGGTTAAACTGGTTCATATCGGCATACAGAGCAAAGAACCGGTTGAGCATTTCACCGAACAGGTGAATATCGCCCTCGCCGGTGAAGCCGTTGCTGTCGAGGGTCACTTCGATATCCAGCCCCCGCAGCAGGTAGCCCTGCTCAAAACGTTGCAGGCGGTGGTGCTCCACATGCTGAATCGCCTCCAGACGCCGGGTGTTCAGCTCATCGTCCTGCCAGTTATAGAGTGCCAGCGTCCCGCGCAGCACTTCGGCAGTGCTCATCATATTCAGAAACCCGGATCCCAGGTGGCTCAGAACCCGCCAGTGGAAACGGTCTTCGGAAGGCGGATAGACTGGCAGCGTTGGTTTGCAGAGGTTGCGTACTGAAAGTTGTGTACTGACCATCTGCTCACAGCGATCAAGCAGCGTGCTCTGTAGCGCACGGCGCGGCAGCTGGCCATTGGTGCCGGTGATTTGCAGCGACACGGCTTCGCGCTCAAACAGGCGGTCATCTTCCCACTGGTGTCCCCCAAGGATAAGCCAGGTGTCATACAGACCAGTCACGCTGCGCTTCACGCGGGTGTGGTAGTAACGGGGTGGTGCATGACGGCGCATCATCCCGCCCTTGTGCCTGAAGCTGCTGAACGGCACATACTCTGCGTCATTGGTCCGGTTTGAGCCAGTGACCGAATCAACCGAATAAATCTCGGTATTTCCGTCCTGCAGTCGTTTAGGACGCAGCAGATATTCGCTTTCAAGCCCGGTGATGGTGAGAGGGTCAGCCTCCAGCGTAAACAGGTTAATCACCGGTACACAGTGCAGACGAACCGCGTCATCGGTGACCGGCAGGTCAGACGGCCATGGCGTACTGAACACCACTTCAATATCAAAATACTCGACCCCTGGTGGCGGCTTAATGCCGTCCAGGCCGTTGAGGTGGACGAACATAAACTTGTCGCGGAAGGTGAAATATTCCAGCAACAGCTGGTAGCCGCTGAACGCGGTATCGCCCTTCGGCCACAGCCCGTCCTCTTCGGCAAATCCTCCCGGTGAGAAGTACCCGTCGAGGCGAATGCGGTCAGTCTGCCCGGGCAGGCGCATATACAGCACAGCCTGCCGTTTGGTCAGCATCAGGTGCAGTTGGCTGCTGACGGGCGCATCCGCGCCGAGATAGAGACTCAGGTGACTAAGGTTCGCATGGGACCAGTCCGCCTGGGTGCTGCAGGCAAAACGCATCCGCAGCAACGAGCGCCCGTCCGGCTCAGTGGTCATGGTCACCCCAGAGATATTCAGCGGGTTGAGCATCACATCGCGGGTTGTGCGGTAACGGCAGACCGTGTTTTTCGGTCCCACCGGGCGGGAGTACACTTCCAGACCTGCGGGAATCACTTCTGCCATTTTAACGGCCTGAAGCGCAGGCGTGAACGCTACCACCGAGAGTGACGGAATAGTCCGCAGGTAATGCGGCCAGAGCATACTGACCAGCCCTTCGGTCAGTTCCGGCAGGTCGTCGTCAATCTTCTCCCGCAGCCGTCCCATCGAAAAAGCAAAGCCTTCGAACAGGCGCTCGACATAGGGATCGGGTGTGCCAGCTTTATCCAGGTCGAGCATCGCTGCACGATCGGGATGGGTTTGCGCAAACTCTTTCGCGGCTTCACGCAGGTAGCGCATTTCTGCATCGAAATAGCGCAGGGTCTGATCTTTCATATGCGTTCCAGCAGGAGTTAGCCCTAGTGTTGTTGCCCGATGATTAGGCGTAGAAACGTGAGGGAGACAGGGAAAAATACGATATCTGCAGCAAGTGCCACAGGTGTGAGCACAATGTTGGTAGCAAGATTCTTCGGATAAAAATCAGTTTCATTATCGATCATGTAAAATTCAACTTTATACTTTCGCTCCAGTGACTCGGTATTGGTAAATGTATAATTGAGACTTTTCCTTGGAAGAACCATGCCCTCAATATTGACGTCTTTCCAGTATCCCCCTTTCGTGCTCTGGAAGCCTGAATGCCTAATGACTCCTATATCGTTTTCTGAAAGCTCACCTGCACTTTTATTAACCCAGACACGTAACGAATCCTTAAAGCGAAAGACAGCATCCCCTTTTACAGGACGAGCCAACTGAAGCTTGAGCGTATTTTCTTCTTTACCTGCAATCAGTGGGATTTTGTCTGTTAATTTGTTTAAAGACAGTAACTCGTCAGCCCCCCTTGTCAGAATATAGACATTTTTCTCACCTAAAAATGCAATACCTTTCGAAGGAATAATCAGAGGTATATTGGTCTTATCCTGAACAACAGAAGCGGAAATATTTTCGTATTGAAAAATATCGGTGACATCATCCTGCATTTTCATAACATTCACCAGATGACTACCTGAGACTTTATTTCCACCCCACAAAATTGCAGTACACCCGGACAGTAACAGCACCATGACAATGCATGCTGAAGATTTAGTTATTTTCATGAATATTTATATTCCTAAAATCATTAATATCACCGGCATCATTTCCGGCACACATTTCTTTGCATTAACCGCACAGGACCGCCGCGCGGGCAGGATCGATAGCAATTAGCCCAGCAAGTAACTGATCCATTACCTGTGTAAGACGGATCTTATCAGCTTCACTGCGGCCGGCTTTCAGACGCAGGAGTTTCAGATGGCGGGCCTGCACCTCGAACAACAGCTCAGGCTCCCAGTCACTGAGGGTCACTACACGGGCACGATCACCCAGATCCGCAAACAGGTGTACCGCCAGGTCATTTTTACCGTACTGCTCAGCAATTCGGCCCATCAGCAGACGCAACCGCCACTTCTGACGATCGGTGGTCATACCTGGCCGGGTCTGTAACCAGACCAATGCGGCATCCGGGCCTTTACTGTCTGCCAGCGCCACCGCTTCCGACTCCAGCGCCAGAATGTCATCGTTACCGACGGTGGCTGGGGCGAATGGAGTGTCGCTGCCCCAGTTGCCGACGGTGTCCAGCACGCTCTGCTGGATCCAATTCAGCGTCACTTCGTCCGCAAACGGTGTACCGTCACTGAATGCCAGCGTCTCAAGCCCGGACAGTCGGGACAGCAGCCCTTTCAGATCAGCGGCGACAATGTCGGCCAGCGTCTGCTGGCCGGATTTCGTCAGCGCCTGGTGGATATACCACTGCAAATCCAGCCACAGGTGATTGGCGCCGCGGGAAAATGTGCTCTCGGCCGTTTCCAGCATTTCAGCCCAGTTCTGCTGCAGGTAGAGACGTTTGAGTAACGCGCGTTGATCCGCCCTTGGCGGCTCGATGCGTGTACGCCCCTGCGCATCCGGGGCCGGGATGGCCCGCAGTGTGTCGTGACGCAGGCTCTTCATTAGATGGTGTGCTGACAGCCAGCCATCCGGCTGCTCGCGCAGATATTCGCTGAGAGTGCGAGCCTGGGCCAGCAAATCCTGACCGGAGGTGATCCGCCCGATGGCTGGGGCATCACTGTGGCTGGCAGCCGAAAGGGTATCGCTGGTACTGGCGTTCTGCGGTACCACCGCATCCACGCCCCCGGCTTTCTGCAGGCGGCTTTCCAGCGCGCCGTACAGCGCATTAAGTTCCGGACGGGTTTCATCCGGCTCATTTTCGGTAAGCCCGGCAATCAGCAGCAGCGCCCCGGTAGTACGCATCGCATCGATCCTGACCACTTCCGGGTACAGGGAAAGCGAGTCGGTCATACGCGATCCTGCCAGCCATTCCAGTGCAGCCTTACGGCTGCGGTCACGCTGCGGGTGCAGTTGTGCTCCAAAGCGTTCAAGCAGACCTGCCAGCAGTTCGAGCCCTTCTGCCAGTCCCCGTTCGCCTTCACGATGCAGTTTTGCCCAGCAATACCAGGTCGCCACACGGATATCTTTGGCTGTAGTAGTCAGTAATTTTTCCGCAAGCTGGCAGATAAGCTCTGTATTTGCTCCAGAGAGTTTATTGATTTCCTCGCGTATCTGCTGGAAATCATCGTCATAGCTGGGATCATCACCGACAGACGATGATCCCGGCAGCAACTGCAGCCAGTTATCCCACTGCGCTACACGCTCACGGGCGGCGGCAATCAGGGAGGCTTGCTCTGCCTGGCAGGCACTGAGTAAGGCATTGAGCGTGCTCATCAGTAGACCTCATCTGCATCACTGTTCGCACTGGCGACCTGGTCTGACGCTGCAACTCCGGTGGGGCTGAAGATGGTTTCCGGCAGTCGGAAATTACGCAGTTTCAGCAGCGCCAGGGGGCCTTCGCCAGCTTCGGTACGCAGGGTGTAATTAAGTGTGCGGCCGTCCTGTGCCTTCCAGCTCAGGCTGTAGCTGGTTCCCATGCCCGGGTAGGCACTGACGGCGGCTTTATCGAGCAGGCGGATCCAGCCCCAGCTACCCGGAATATCTGCGTACTGACGGGTCCCGACCTGCGTGCTTATCCAGCTCAGATTCGCACCGGGTGCTTCCGTATCCGCAGGCCAGGTGAAGCACTTCCATGTGGGCAACTGATTCACATAGGTCAGCTTCTGGCTGTCGATAATCATGTCTGTCTGCATCACACCGCCTGCCGTCCCCGGACGCAGCTCGAAGTTCATCCCGGCATTGCCTTCGGTGAAGGCCACATCCGAGATATGACTCAGGGTATTGATGGCATTGAGGAACGCCGGGTTAAAGGTCAGCCCCTGCGAGTTAATGCTGTCCGGTACCCAGTGATTACCTTCTTTGTGCAGCACGCCCTTGAGACGGGTCTGCAGGAACTGCGCGATACGCCCGGAATCCGCATTGAGGTATTTAGCCAACAGCGGCAGGGAAACATCACTGCTGGAGTTATTGAACGGATAACGGCCACCAAAGGCACTGTTCCACTCAGCCACCACCGCCTGCTGCCACTGGGCATTGAGGCTGTCGGCCGCCGGTGTCAGTACCTGCTGCCAGGCCTGCTCCATCGGATGCACAAATACCGTGCGACCAAAACCGCTCCACTCCTGACCCAGCCCGGCAGCAATCAGGCTGCCATAGTCACGGGTTTCGGTGAGGTCCACGGCTTTGCCCTGGAATACTGTCTGGGCGATGGTCTGGGTCATTGCCTGCGGATCCGCGGCATTGGTTACCTGTTGTAGACGCAAACGCACCTGCGTCACGCGGGTCAGGTATGACTGCAGACTCTGTTCCTGGGCACCCGTGCGGCCTTTGACCATCAGCGCCAGCACCGGGCCAAAGGTCGCATCCAGCGGGCCATGAACGCCAGCACTCTGGTCAATGGCATCTTTGTTATCACCACCGAGCAGATTTTTGGCTGATTTCACCAGGGAGTCTGAAATCGCCTCGCCAGTCTGCCCGGTGCGCCCCTGCACGTTCAGGGTGTTCATTAGCGCCACCAGAGGTGACTGACGCACATCGGCCATCAGGGTCAGCTGGTCAATAGAGTCCGACAGTGTGGCGGCCTGGTTCCAGCGCAGGCTGTTGAGAAACGCCAGCCATGCCCCGCCGAAGTCTGCAAAGTAACGCTCCGTAAGGCGCTGTTTCAGCGCTTCCGGCGAGGTCTCGTCCTGTTTATTTACCTGACGCTTGCTGTCGGTCAGCACCCAGTCGAGCTCGTCCCGGCGTGCCTTCACCACCTTCTCGATAGTGGGCTGCACGGCCTGCTCCCAGGCCTGACGGGTAAACATCCCGGGTACAATTTCGGTGGTGCTGAACAGGCGGGCAGCATCGGTATCACCAGTCATATCTTCAAGACGCATATCGACATACAGACGCGCCACCTGTGAAAGCATTTTCTGATACAGGGTCGATTCACTGTTACGCACGCCCATCACCGCCCCACAGTAACAGCGTGCCTCGGTCTTCCTGCCAGAACTGAGCTGTAAGACCTGGGGTCAGTTGCTCCACCTCAGAGGCAGTACCGGTTATCAACAGGATGCGGGTTTTACGGCCCCAGCGACGACCGTAGAGGTTACGCATGGCGTCACGGATAGTATCAACGGTGGCATTGCGTGGCGGAGTCCGTGCAACTCTTGATTCATCAGAAGGCAACGCATTGTTCTTCTGTTCTCGCCAGCGATGATACTTTTCCCGCATGAACCGGAACATGAACGGGGTAGAGAAAACAATCAGCAAGACTATCCAAACGGCAACAAATGCAAGCACTTGCTTCAGTCGGGTATCAAGGCCATGCAAAGGGCCAAAATGAAGGATCAAGGCCACTATAATTGCTGAGATGCAGGCTAATATGCCGGCTAGCCCCCCTCTGCTCCATGAACTACCCGGCATCATTATTTTCACTCCCTGAGGTAACAGTACTGACAAAACAATCAGCACCCTGGTTCTGCAATATCAGGATCAAATCAATATCGAAAACGGGATTTTTAAGGCGCTCCTCGAGCCAGGCAAAAGAAAGGGCTTCAAAACATGAAATCGAACCTGTTAGCGCACGCCCAGGATAAATTTTTCTCCATGATTTGCGAAACCGGGTCTCGAAGTCCGACGAAACCATGTCGCTCACAATAGTGACGTTGAATGGTACTGTCGCAGGCAACATTGAGATCGCGTTTTGTACACCGGCCAGCCCCAGTTCGAGCAAGGAGGTAGAATTCACCGATTGCGCATCAAAATGGCTAGTCAATGAAAAAAATTGCGGTGCATCTGCAGCATTAGATTTAGCAACGGCGTCAGAAGTCACTCCGGAAGGTAGCAGTATGCTGCTTCCAAGTACGGCCAGATAGCGTCCAGCCCAGGCCTCCCACTGTTGCTGTCCATATTCAGCTTCCTTCTGCAAAAACTGATGTTCATTGACTGTTCTGCCCCACAGCCATCCCCGCACACAAAACAGGAAAAACCAGCCAAGAACCGGGCTGGATGCCAGCCACCAGATATTGAATACAGCCAGTGCTTTAACCATGCCTGACGCATGCAGGATAAACAGCAAAATACCCACAACGGTGACCCCACCCCCTGCAAACAGCCATCCCGTAAAAGATGGCTCTGGAGGCAACTCCATCATTGTTGCTTTCGTCCTTTCCCAGGCCATTGATTATCCTACTGTGCTGTTCTGCGCACTTGAAATTACAGTACAACCGCACTGACATTTGCAGCCATCGACGACAACAGCACGACCGTTAAATGTCCGGTGCGGTGATCCCTCAACAATTGAATTCTTTCCATGCCCATCAACCGGACAACTCACCAAATCACCCGCTAACGCGGCTTTTTTCCCATCGACAGTAATATTGGAAGAGGTGGAGATCACTTTTCCGCCGCGAGAAGTCTTGTCACCAAGCAAAACTAAGCCTTTTGTCATGTTGAATCCTCGAACAATAAATAAGAATCAATTAACGTTCATTTTGTCGACCTTATCAAAATCAGGAAAAGCGTTCTTTCAGGAGCAACACTTCCGTCCGATAAATATTTTTTTGGATATTTATATTTTATTTTATTTTATTTTCCAGCCCAACATACCTTGTTATTTTCCCCTCATCTATTTCAGGGGAAAGTTTCACAGAACTAATGTCACCAACACGCAATGATAGAAAGTCTCTCTTACCAAATAGCGATAAGCTATTCTCTCCCCCTCAACTTTTCTTTTTTATATAAGGGTAATATTTAGGGGATAAATCTACATCTTCAGTGACAAAGGTAAATTATCCATTGCAAGAAGCATAATTATCAAAAGCGAGAGTCACACCTACCGCCGTACCAGGAACAAGATCTTTGCCAAGATGTATCGCGTCTATATACTCGATACCGAAATTGACCGCACTCAACGTCCATTTACATGAGCCACCACCAGCCATAGCAACTTTTGCTTTCAAAATATCCCCGTTATCTTGCCGCATGAGGCCCCCAATAACGTTATAGCTTGGCTCTGTGATAATTGAGCCATCAAATCCACTGATTCTTTTTTTCATGCATTCATGCGAGATGTATCGGACCTCAAGCGGAAACGGTTTAGTGTAATGAGAGGGATTGTGAACTTCTATAGCTATAAAATTGGCTTCTACAAGCTGCGAGAGTACTCAATTGGTCACTCGACTGCACCCTCCAGCCATAAAAACTGCCAGAAGCAGCATCATTAACTTTATCCTAGTAAGCAAAATCACGTCTCCCTCAAAGAGAAAAAACAAAGCTGATTAGTAGATTATTTCCTGCCAGATCCGTTGACTTTGCTAAAATCAGGTGTTGTTTTTTTTGATGAAATGACGCTCCCATCTGGATAGACAAAAGAGTACAAAGCATCTTTCCCCTTCTTATTAGGGAATATCATCAATACTTTTTTACTTTCGTCTATAGAGGGATTGTAATTTATTAAAACATTTTCGTTAGATTTATAGTCCAACTTCACTTTCCAAAACGCATCTTTCTTACCGAAAAGATATAATTTATCCCTCAAAGTAGATTGTGGGCTATCATTCCATTTCTTTATAAAAGGATAGTATTTTGGAGTGTAATTAAAATCATTCCCCGCCACTGTATCAAATTGTCCATTCCGCGCAGCATCAGCATCAAAAGCAATAGTTACACCAACCGCAGTTCCAGGTACTAAATCATCCCCAAGATGTGTAGCATCTATATACTCAATACCCACATTGATTGCGCTTAAGCTCCATACACACTCCCCCCCGCCAGTCATAGCGACTGTACCTTTCCATTTATCACCATTCTGCTGTTGCAAAGGTACTTTAATAACGTTATAGCTTGATTCCGCATCCACAGAACCATCAAACCCGTTCACTCTTTTTTTCTGGCATTCACGTGAAATATATCTGACTTCAAGAGGAAATGGTCTTGTGTATTTTGAAGGATTACTAACCTCAACAGTCACCCATTTGGTATCCGCTGGAGGGGAAATTGCATTGCTTGTGGCATGACTACAACCTCCGACTATAAAAAAAACAAGCGGTAAAAAAATGAATTTATTTTTATTAAGCATTTTCAATCACCTCATCACCATAAATGGAAAATCGAACTAGCGCATCATTCCCATAAGATTCAGACAGAGTGGGTGATAGTGATGCTTTCAATAACCCTTCTATGTCAAGGAATATCTCATTTCTTTCATATTCCTTTTCAGGGATTTCATCTTTATATACCGACATTTGCTCTTTAAAACGATCTACATTATATAGATGCTCAGTAAAATTCCGGTTCTCAACCAATCCTTCGATATCTATTAGTTCCAATAATTTATTATTCATGTAAGGCATATACGAAGTCATGAAATGATCGCCAAATGTTAAATCTACTCCACGGTCGGGGTTTTGTCCGTCAGGAAAAATCTCTTCCAACTTGCTAGCCGTTAGTGACTTTCTGAACTCCTTTTGTTTACGGCCTGCAGTTTGCATCTCTTGGTCCGACAAAGAAGGAACAAGATATAATTTAGCTTTTATCGGAAGAAGCCTTTTTAAATTTATGCAACCAGCAGGTACGGGCAAACTTGTTTTACATTCTTGCCACTCACGACTTTGTGTCGCAGTCAGAAATACAACTGGATTACCATGGTGCCAGAAGCAATCCCCCCAAGATATAGCTTGATAAGCCAGAAGCTCTCCAACAGACCACAGCATCCCTAAAGTTTTCCCAAGTGGTCCCCAGAGATTATATAACGCATTATCTAGACTCGCTTCGGGTGGAACTGCTGGAACGGGATCATTATCATTTACATGACGGAAATGGGTGATTTCTGATAACTGCTGAACTGCCTCCTTGGTAAAGGTACGGGGCATACCATATGTGTAGAGCAAAGGTTTTTCAGACTTTAACGCAGCAGAGTAAATTAATGCAAGCGCTCCACCCAAACTATGGCCGCATACAAATAAATTTCGTGCTCTAATCAAAGTTAAGAGCTCATCAAACTCAGCAGAAAAAAGCCGTTCAGATCTACTATATCCACTTAGGAATCCATCATGCACTTTTCCAGCAGGACTCAATTTTGTGCACATAGTTTTATTTACATCACATACCTCAGTGCTAACAGGACTAAATGCCAGATCCGTTCCGACATCGTACAAGCCTGCAGTTCCTCTCCATGCGACAATGACTTTATCTGTATTGTAAACATAATACAGTTGAGTATCGCCTTCTGGTTTTGCTGAATTCCCCCCTCCAGAGGTGCTGCCACTTTTATTATCAGTCTTCGAGGTGTCTCTAGAGGTATCCATGAAAACAGGAGGATTATATCGCTCGCTAAATGGTACATCCTGCACTAGTGTATTGTAACTAAAGCCGCCTTTATGGAGCTGAGGTAAATGCGATAAATCTTGGCACTGGTTTATATAAAATCGTGTTATTGATTCCGGCCGGAGTGCTTTATCATCGGCATAAGCTAGAGAGGCACTTGCTCCGAGGTTGATGGCATTTGCCATTGAATAATCATCCTGGTGATGCAATACCAACTCCCATGCTCTAAAAGGGCAAATTTCAATAATATGCCGCTTTTCAAGTTCATTTGTCCGGACGGTAAGCCCTTTGAAAGACTTGTTCGGTGGAAAATGGAAGGATGGTAAGGTTTCGCCTTTACGCAATTCGATATTAGGATAACCTGAACTAAGTTCACCGACTACGGCGTAATGCCAGATATGACCGGCATCTACTGCAGGCTGTCTAACTAAAGAATCGGTTTCTGCATCTCTACCTGGGCGAAGAACTCTCTTCTCCATTTCATTTACTAAAGCAGTCGATTCTAATTTCAGAGCCAATTCAAGCCCATGGGGCATATCAATGCGAATGAGCCCATCTGAGTCACTTTGACCTGTATACGTAAATTTATCGACTGGTCCGGAAACTGGATGAGAACTTTCAACAGTCCATGGCATATTCGCCACGGGATCGCCCTGCTCATCAACCAGTTGAAATTCGACCCAGTAGGGCATTTGCTCTTCACATGGAGCATGGGGGTTTTTACAGCAGAGTGAGGATACAGCGGTAGTCATGTTATTCGCCCTCCTGGCTATCAGCAATATTTCGCGGATATCCAGCGCGCTTAGCGTTGTTACCGGGTTCAGATTGATTTTTTCAAATAAAGAGGCATACACACCTCCCGCTTGCGTGCCTTGTAAAACCACGCTTTCGCCTGTGGCGACACTTTCATTTTGTACAGACATCAACATTCCTTATTCATCTGTTAAAACTTCGCCAGCATTTATGGCTGTTTGGGCGCAAGAGAGGAGAGCTCATCACGCAGTTCTGCGCTGAGAGAGGGGTTAAGAAGAATTTTTTCTAATTCCTTTCGGAAAGTCTGATTATCGAGTAAGTTCGCTTTCAGATCGCGAAGCAGATTGCGCATTGCCAGCATCGCTTTGAGCTGGGGAATTTGGCGGGCAACCTCTTCTGGCGTGAAATCTTTCATATCGCGGAACGTCAAGCTGATATTCTCTTCGCTGCCATTACCCGCCAGGGTATTTTCAACAACAAGATTAACTTTTGGGGAATAATCAGAAAGCACACTATTAAAGTTATTTTTATTAACGTTGACTTTAACGCGTTCGCTTAAAGACGCCGTTTCCTGCCCATTACTAAAATCACCCGCCACCAGTAATTTCAATGGTAATTCTGTTTTTTTCTGTGCTCCGCCCGTATGCAGGTCGAGTTTCAGGTTGATACGTGCTTTCGGTATCTCCCGCTGGAAGCTATCGCTCATCGTTCCCTCTCTGTTTATTGCTTTGTGATATTTGCGCGTAACTATCCCTGCGCATAACACGGCAACAATAAACCAAAACGTTTCATTTTTTCACATCGAATTTTAAAGATTAGGAATAAATAAAGAAATTTACTTAATTATTAATATTCGGAGTTATTAATTGATGAGCTAATTAGCGCATAGCACTTTCCAGATAATATTATTGCCGGTAATAAAGCCGCGCAATATTTTCGGAAAGCATTCCTGAATGTATTTTAATTCATCGCTAAAATTTCTTTAACGCTGTTCAAGTTGATAATACGGTACCCGCCGCGTTGTGCCCGTCAGGCTATCGAATACATCCGTTTCTGCGGTGCTGATCCTCATACCTTTCTTTCTGAGTCTCGCCACATCGGCGGCCAGCCGCTGAATGCCAAACCAGAATAACGCATCAAGCGCCGTGACCTGGAGCCCCCTCTCCAGCGCCAGCTTCAGACGTTCGCGCGGGGCTTTAACCTCTTTGGCGATTTGCTGGTACGGCGCAGCCGTAACGTTGGTGGGATCAAGGCGACGAATACGATTGGAAAAGCGGTAGCTAAAGGCATCCGGGATAGCGCTTAAATCGCTTTTCAGACTGTAAGTACATCCCCAGCGGCTGCCGCTGATAACGGCGGGTTTGCGGCTGATTTGCAGCTCGTCGCGCAGGCTGTCAATAAGCTGCGGTGCACGAACCAGCAACAAACGAAAAGGTAGCTCCAGGCTGGTAACGTAATCCACATTCAACAGTGCAATGCGTAAACGTTCCTGCGCCCCGGCCTGCGTCTGGCGGCACTCGTCCATGACATCTGCCCACTGACGCGCCAGACGCGGCGTTTCATCAACTGCGGTGAAACTATATTTTTCAATCTGATAGTCGATGCGCCCGCTCATCTTTGTCTGCCTCTGTTCCCTCGCCTTTTCCCGCGAATCACTTTACCAGCGTGCAAATACAACCGGAAGCAGGAGGCAGCGCGGATCTTTGTTTTTAGACGCATAAATAAAAAAACCACCTCATCCGAGGTGGTTCAGGTTTGTTATGAGAAACGGGCCCGGCTAAGGCTGACTGATCACGGTCGTAATATGATCGGCAAGCGCGCCCGCGTGCGGCATGGTCAGCATAGTCATATGATTTCCTGGGCTCAGCATGGCGGTGAATTGTGTCGCGTATTCACGCCACACCGCTTCGCGCTGTTCCCGCTCTGCCCCATTAGCCTCTTGTGCATTAATGCTATGCAACCTCCCCTTGTAACGCGCGCGGGGAATATAGGAAGTATTGAGGTTTGCGTACAACACATGGAAAACACCAGCCAGCAACGAAAGTGGCGTGTTGCGGGTGTAAACCCCCGCCTCAATCAAAAGTTGATGCAAACAGATAAGCCGCTGCTGTGGCGCCATTCCCAATAGCGCCTCCTCCGTAATGGGCAGCTCCCGGTTCAGCATCAAATTATAAATGCTGATTAATTTCATCACTGCCCCGAGGTGGCTGACCGGCGGTTTAGCCCCGGGAGAGCGGCTATCAATGATAATCAGATCGGCAACCGTCTCCCCTTGCGCCTGTAATTGCAGCGCAATTTCAAAGGCTATCCAGCCGCCAAAGGAGTGCCCAATAAGGTGATATGGCCCGGAAGGCTGACGTTCACGCATTGCGCTGATGTAATCACGTGCCGTCTCTTCAATTGTCAGATGCGGCATGGTTTTCACATCGGTGAGCCCGCGCGCCTGCAGCGCATAAATGGGTGACCAGTGCGGCGGGGGCAGAATCTTCCAGCATGTAATTCAGCCGTTCAGCCGGATAGACCGGATCCAAAGGAACATAGGCTCCGCCCGCCTTGAGGATACCGAGGATGCCGATCACCATGTCGAGGCCGCGCTCCAGACAAATAGCCACGCGGTCATTCGGATGAACACCCAGTCTGATGAGCTGATGGGCCAGCCTGTTTGCCCTGCGGTTCAGAGCGTCATAGGTTAATGGACTCCCCTCGAAAACGGCAGCGATAGCCTGTGGCGAGCGACGGACTTGTGCTTCAAACATTTCGTGGACTAATAGGTTAGAAGTGCCACTTTCTATAGCATGAGCAGGCTGAAGCAGTTGCTGGCGCTCATGTGGCGATAAAACCGGTAGGTGAGACACTGGCGTATCAACATTCTGCAACGCGCCTTCCAGTAATACAGCAAGGCGAGATTGCATAACCTGAATATCGGCAGGTGTGAAATAGTCGAGGGAATAATTAAACTCAACGCAGACCGATTTGCTCTGTTTATTATTGCTGGTGATGGCGTACTGATTAATGGTTATTGCTAAAGGATATTGTGCCCGGTGATGAGGTTTAATGGTTTGTATTGTCGCCCCTTCCAGATGAATGTTAACGTCGTAAGGTTCATAGGATAACGACATATCAAATACATTCGCCCTGTCGGTATGTTGCTGTTTTTTTATTCTCCGGTTAATTTCCGTAATCGGCAGCCGCTGGTGTTTATAGCAAATACGTAATTCATCGGCTGCTTTTTGCATTACATCAGAAAAGGAATCCTTATCCGTTAATCTAATGCGAACAGGGATAACAGAGGCATACATTCCCACCGCCGCTTTTTGTCGGGCATTTTTTCGATTATGGAGTGGGATACCAAAAACAATATCATCAACGTTTTTTACTCTTTTAAAATAACAGGCAAAAAGGGCATACATGAAATGCAATACGGACAACCCATATAAAGAAGCCGCCTGTTCAATGCGCTGAAAAAGGCTTTCCTCAAGCATCCAGCTTACAGGCTCAGGCAGATATGATGCCGGAGTCCGCGCCGTCACCAAAGGCTGGAATAATTGCGGCGGCAATGCCGTATATCGCTCAAGCCAAAAAGCCTGGTCTTTGATGCACTGCTTCGCCCCCAGATAAGCCGCGTCACTGGCAACAAAATCGGTATAAGATAACGATGCGCTTTCAGATAAATGCTCCCCGCGAATTAGACGACTATAATTTTCGCTCAACTCTGCATTAAGCAGGCTCAGGCTCGTTCCATCGGCAATAATATGATGACAGCACAGTTGCCAATACCAGCGGTTATTGCCGGCATAGATTAATGCGCTGCGCCATAACCTTTCAGCCAAATTAAATGGCTGCGTAAAGTTTAAATTCACATACTGTTCAGCTTCATATATTGGATTATCCGTTGTCGAAAAATCCTTAAATTCCATTAAGGGCAAAGCGGAAGAGTCAAAATATTGTGCTGGCGACGTACCGGCAACCATACGCAGACGAAATGCATCATGCCGCTTAATGACGGAATCAAACGCTTTAACTATGATATCGGGAACGATATTGCCATCAATGATCATCACGCTCCCTATATTGTAATTTGTTAATTCAGGATTCAGCGTCTGAGCGAACCAAATCGCTTGCTGATCTGAACTCAATGGAAATGGCGACGCTGGAAACGCTGTACACTCTTCCGCCACCCATGCACTGTCTAAAAATCTATTATTGGGAGATATGTCCATATATTCCAACCTAATTAATGAAAGCCAAATCGTCGTAATTAATTGACAGCACACTTATTTCCGCAAAGCAGGGCGCCATCAAATAATATTCCTGATGAATGTTTTATCCTTAAATGAACGGCTAATTATCCACTGTCCCCCTGGATGCTTTGTCGTCAACGCCGTGAACCGTATGAGGTAAAACTGAATGTGTCTTAACGACAATCCTATCAATTAGTGCAACCGTCCACTCTTAACACCAGATATAGCCATTTTAAAAAAGTACGTAATAATACCGGGGGAAATCATTACGTAAGATTGACATCATATAAAATACACCATAAATCAGTCCCATCCGCTCACTCATGGCGTTATTCCCTTGAGATTAAACGATCTGTAGCGAGTAATAACCCTTGCAGTTAATAATAAATACCTTTTGCGTCTTTATGGCAAGAAAATATATCACCTTGACAGCACCTCATTGATATATACAGCACCATACGCTTGATAATAAAGATGTTATTATTTTTAATTTGACAAAAAAACCGTTTCACATTTGCGTTTATCACTGCAACGAAAAATTCCGAGAAGAGTTTATTTTATTATTCCGCACAATTATTCATGTAATGGATAGATAAACCACAATATAAAAGAAAGCATTGATGTTGATGAATGGTAATAGTGCGATTTCCTCAAGATGATTCTCCACCATCGCATTCCTGTTACGAAAGAAATAGGTGACGACGACACCACCTGCGGTACACTGATTGCGTTTGCTGACAACATGTTTACCGATGTACTTACTCGTTAACTTAATGATAGATAAATATGTTTACCCCACAACTACGTCATTCCACTTCTGCTTTCGTGATGCAGTCAGAAACTGGGTGCATCACGCAATTCCCTGCAATAGCTTACTGTAAGGTCACATTCGACGCGGCCTCTTACCAGGATGCCCTTTTTAGCGAATATGGCATCCCTTTTCCTTCGGTGCTTGATAAAGCGGTAGTAAAACGGCGCGCGGAGTACCTTGCGGCTCGCTATGCCGCCGGACAATTATTACAAAACGCCGGCTGTGATGGTCATGTGGGTACGTCTTCAGGCCGGGAGCCCGTCTGGCCTGCGGGCTGGTGCGGCAGCCTTTCTCATACCAGTGGTCACGCTATTGCGGTTATTGCGCCCCGTAACGCAGGCTTAACGCCAGGCATTGATATTGAAATGTTCGACGCAAAGACCATGAGGGAGACGGCGGAGATGTTCACCAGCCCTGAGGAGCGGCGATTACTTGCCGCCTGTGGCTTAGCGTATGAAACGGCGTTGCTGATACTATTTTCCGCCAAAGAGAGTCTGTTTAAGGCGCTCTATCCTGAGGTGAAATGTTTTTTCGGTTTTGAAGCGGCGCGAATCTGTCGTATCGATACTTCGGTGCATAGCATTACCCTTGAGCTAACGCAGCCGCTGGCGCCTGAGCGCAGACAAGGATGCCAGTTTACTGGTCTGTATCTTATCGGGAAAAATCGTGTGATTACGCTGATCGCGTAAGGCAGTGGGCGGGTATCAAATCAGGAAAGGCAGCAGCGATTGCCGCTGCCTTTTGTTGCGACTTACAGACCTACAATGGTGCCGGTATTGGTGAGCGTATTCGATTCGAGATCAAGGCCGTAAAAACCGCCCAGAACCGCGTCTTTACCGCTGTTGGTGACTTTATTTGCGGTCACTTTCGCGATGCCATAACTCAGCATATTGAGATAGTTATACACGTTACCGTCTGTTTTCACGGTTAATGCATAATCGCTGACAATATTACCTCGGTTATTAATATCGTTTACCGCATTAATCCCAATGCTTTGCCCAAGCATATTACTGTTGCTGTTGTTGGTAACATGCCGTTGGGTAGTGAGGGTAAGGCTGGTTCCCGCCAGGATATCTTTGAAGTTCTCGATACCGTTCAGGGCATTAATCGCCAGCGCGTGATCAGCGGCGATGGTGTTGCGGTTATACATCACACCTTTCAGCACGCTGAAATTCACATCGCCTTTACCGCTGATCCAGCCATAGTTGGTAGTGCTGTTATCCACGCTCAGGTTCAGGTTCTTATCCGAAGCGATAACGCCTGTCGCTGTTCCATCTTCCAGCTTACCGTTGCTGTAGTTTTGCAGCGAAGCGGCGCTGATATCAAGATTGCCTGCACTGTAGGTCATCGCATAGTTATTGTAGAAAGTACCGGCGACCTTAATCAGGGCATTGGCGCCACTCATCAGCATCGCTCGGGTATTATCAAACGTTCCTCTGGACAACAGACTCAACGGACCATTTTCGGCAATCATGCTGCTGTTGTTGTTGTAGATGTTCTGCCCGGAAAGCGAAATTCCAGCTTTACCAACCATACCGCCCACATCACTCGCTACGCCGAAATACTCACTGTTGCTACGGCCAAAGTTATTACCATCACGGTTTTCGATACTGCCGGCAGCATTGATGGTGAGTGACTTATTTGCCGCAATCAGCGCCGTGTTGTTATAGACACTTGATCGGGAATCAATAGAGATGTTTTCACCTGCGATTAACCCGTTGTTATTATCCACCGAGTTAGCAACCAGCTTGATATCACCCACCAACGAGGTTACTGAACCCCGGTAGTTATCGAAATTGCCCGCCATGATAAGGTCAATATTTGTACCGCCAGCAATCTGTCCATAATCATTACGTAACCAGTTCCCGCTAATTCCGACATCGCCAGCAGAGATAATCTTACCGCTATAGTTATCAACCGTTCCTTTTGCCGTCACATTTACATCACCCGTCAGGGAGCGCAGCGTACCGCGGTTATTACCTACATTACTATTAGAGGTAATTGTCAGATCACCACCAGCCTCAATAAGGGAATTATTGTTGGTGACGTTGTTTGCGGTAATAGAAATATCACCAGCACCCAGCATATAGAGATAGTTATACAGATTACCTTTGGTCACAACGCTAATATCGCCATCGCTAACAATATTACCGCGGTTATTAATATCGTTTACCGCGTTAATCGTTATCCCGTTACCGACCATATTGCTGTTGTTGTTATTTGTCACATGACGCTGCGAATCCAGCGTCAGGCTGCCACCTGCGGAGATATCTTTAACGTTCTCAATACCGTTCAGGGCCTTGATCGCGAGTGACTTATCAGCGGCAATGGTATTGCGGTTATAAAACGCCCCTTTCACAACATTCAGCGCCACTGCGCCTTTACCACTGATCCAGCCGTAGTTAGTGAAATTGTTGTCGACATTAAGCGTAATATCTTTATCTGAGGTGATAAAACCTGTGGCGTTATTATCGATAAGCGTACCGTTGCTGTAGTTTTCCAGGGAAACGGTATCGAGTGTGAGGTTGCCTCCACTGTAAATCGTTGCGTAGTTATTGTAGAAAGCCCCGCCAGTTTTAATGGCGGTATCAGCCCCGCTGACCATCAGCGCACGCGTGTTATCAATGTTCCCTTTCGCCTGCAGGCTCATTGCCCCATTTTCTGCAATGATGCGGCTGTTGTTGTTGTAAATATTCTGCCCGGAAATCTCAACGCCGCCTTTACCGATCAAGCCACCGATCTGTTGCGGCATGCCGAAATAGACGCCAAAGTCATTGCCAAAGCTATTACCATCGCGGTTATCAACATTCCCGCCCGCGTTGATGGTCAGTTTTTTATTGGCTAATACCAGTGAGCGGGTGGCGTTTACTCCGGCTTTCGCGTCGATGGCGATATTTTGCCCCAACATGAAACCGCCGTGAGTATCTACCGCGTTCGCACTCAGTGAGATATCACCTTCTTCCGCACTCACAACGCCAACATAGTTGCTCAGGTTACCGTTGACCGAGACCTCCACGCCTTTCTTGCCGCCGATGCCACCGTAGTCATTACGATAGGAGTCGCCCTTCACAATCACTTTGCTATTGGAAAGAAGATTGCCGGAATCGTTATTGATCAGACCCTTGCTGTTTAGCGAAACATCGCCATTTGATGCGATCTGACCACCGCTGTTATTGATGCTATTAGCATTGATCTCCACACTGGTATCGCCCGCGATGCCTAAGGAGTCGGAACTGACGGTATCCGCTGTTTTGGTGCTACTGTTGTTAACCGCGCCACCGGCAGCGATTTTGATATGGCCGCCAGCAGAGCGGATTAAACCTTTGTTGTTATCGATGTTGCCAAGGCTGGCAATATCCATGTCGCCTGATGTTTCCAGAATACCGCTATTGTTGTTAATCGCTCCGGTATCCAGCCCCAGATAGCCACCATGTATCTGGCCGTTACTGTTATTTAACGTACCGGTTTTTAAGGTGACAATCCCCGCTTCAATGCCGACATTGTTCCCTTTACCGGCATTGGTAAAGGTATTGTTATTGGTATCGACAGCCAGCATACCGCTGGCGGCAATTTTGCCGTTGGTGTTATCAAATGCGCCGCTATTAACGTAGATATCTGCCGTAGTGGAAATCGTACCTGAACGGGCATTAACAATTGCGTTCTTATTGGTATCGAGATAAATAGCACCAGCAGAAGTAATAACGCCCGTAGTGTTATCCAACTTGCCGTTGGTATTAATCTTTGTTGAACCGATCGATTGAATCTGCGCATTACTGTTCAGTAGCTGGCCATTGGCATCAATGCTGATGCCGCCAGTACCACCGGCAATAACCCCCTGGTTACGCACACCGACGCCGCTTTCGGTACTGATAAGATTAATTTTGTTCGCGTACATACCGCCAACTTGCGCAACGTCAACGCTATAGCTGTTACGTGAACCTGACGCAGTGACAGTGCCGGTCACCTGGCCGTCTGTATTAACGTAGTTATTACCCGCAACAATATTCAGTTCGTCAGCGGTAACTTTCCCGCTTAGCACTACATTGCGTGACAGAATTTCAGTTGGACTGGCGTTATCCAGTTTATTGATAGTAATGGTGCCGCCGTTTACGGAATAACCCGCGAGTTTGTCGTTCTGAATATCTGGCGTGCCGGTGGTCAGCGTGAGTTTATCGGTATTGATCGTACCGCCACCATTAACCGTAATGCCATTGGGGTTGGCGATAATCAACGCGGCTTTATCGCCCGCCACTTCCATCATGCCATTGATTGTCGATGCATTTTTGGATGTGACTTCATTGAGAATAACTTTTGCCGACCCGGATGACAGATTGCTGTTACCCTGGATGGTACCGCCCAATACTGTATTGGATGCTGAACCGCTGTTATTAAAAATAACACCGTTTTTATCGACGTTCAGGTTGTCCCAGACATTATGTGACAGGCCATTGCTGTTAGGCTTATTAATATCCACGACCGGCACGCCATTCGCATTATATAGCGTGCCATTTTTCATATTTAAACCAGCGGAATGCGCAGCAGCAGGTAATGCCAATATCATTGCTACCGTCAACGGGGCCAACTGAGTTCTCACAAGGCGTTGAACTTTCTTTTCCGGATTAATCACGCTTTTGCTTCCCTTTAATTAACTTTCAGAACCAATTTGAAATAAAACGTTCTCGACCTTGCTTCATGAACCAGGATTGTATTTTATTTATTCGAACAAATTCACCGGTAAACAACACTATGGATACCAGTTCAGAATAAAAATGGAGACCTGGCACCTCGCAAGAAATCTGAATTTCTACAAAGCCTGTGAAAGCAAAAGCATCAGGATTGAATAGAACAGCACCCGCAAGCAGGGGAATAAAACAAGGCCGCGTGAGAAAATAACAGGGGTTGAGAACCAGAACAATACACGACTCTTCAAAATCAGAGGATTCAGCTAGCGTGTCGGGTGATAAATAAACATTCAGCGCGCATCATTTAGAATATTTTTAAAAGCATTAAGAGAATGGAAATATCGATACAGAATTGTCTTTTAAGTCAATATTAGAAAGATCAATATTATTAACCTCCTTAATACAACCCTTCATCGATTAACTTAATAAAATAAACAACGTTGCGTAAGAAAATAGCTGCGGACTAATAACAAAAAACCCGGTAGCGTACCGGGTTTATTTTTAAGAGATAGTGAGATTAGAACAGCGGCTTACCAGAAGCGTCCTGTACATTGGCTTTCCATGCGGCGCGAACCTGAGCGGTAACGGAATCCGGCAGCGGCGCGTAATCCAGATCGCTGGCGATGGTATTACCATTTTTGTAAGACCAGTCGAAGAATTTCAGCACTTCGGCGCCTTTTGCCGCATCATCCTGTTTTTTATACAACAGGATAAAAGTAGTGGACGAAATCGGCCATGCATCTTTGCCTTTCTGGAAAGTGAGATCCTGAGCGAACGATTTGCTCCAGTCTGCCCCTTTGGCACTGTTGCTGAAACTCTGCTGCGACGGCTCAACCACTTTGCCATCGGCGTCAAACAGCTTTGTCCAGGTCAGGTTGTTCTGTTTAGCGTAGGCGTATTCAACATAGCCAATGGAGCCCGGCAGACGCTGCACAAACGCGGCAACACCATCGTTACCTTTGCCGCCTAAGCCAACCGGCCAGTTCACCGTTGAGCCTTTACCCACTTTGCTTGCCCAGTCAGCATTCACTTTTGATAAATAGCTGGTGAAAACAAAAGAGGTGCCGGAACCATCTGCGCGGCGCACCACGTTAATATTCGTATCCGGCAGTTTGACTTTCGGGTTCAGTTTGGTGATTTCCGGGTCGTTCCACTTTTTAACGTTGCCCAGATAGATATCGCCGAGCGTTTTACCGTCCAGCGTCAGTTCGCCGGATTTTACGCCAGGGATATTAACCGCCAGCACCACGCCGCCAATGACGGTCGGGAACTGAAACAGGCCATTTTTCGCCAGATCATCATCACTCATCGGGGCATCGGAAGCGCCGAAATCCACGGTTTTCGCAATAATCTGTTTTATGCCACCGGAAGAACCGATCCCCTGGTAGTTCACCTGAGATCCTGTCTGTTTCTGGTATTCAGCTGCCCATTTTGCATACACAGGCGCCGGGAAAGTACCACCAGCACCCGTCACATTCGTTGCCGCGAAAACAGTAGTCGTAGAAAGTGCAAGAGCAGCAGCCATCAGGCGAACTGACGCATTAAGCATTGCCATAGTCTCTCCGAATCGAAATAGTGGTTAAATTTTTGAATAATATTAAGAGCCACGGCAGCATAGAGCGAATTTATGACAATTTTGTGTCAACGGTGAAAAATAAAAAAAGGCGGCACAACAAGCAAAAAAAGACCTCCGGATCGCAATCGGGAGGTCTAAGCAAACCTTAAAAAAGATGAATTAACCTAACGGTTAAAATTTGCAACTCTGCGCGCTCTGAAGGAACGCACTGAGTTACAGTAGCCACGGCTATTAAACACGAAAACCGCAGCCCTCACATGACAGATATGCAACATTATGTAAGTTATTTTTTCTACCCGCTAAATTATCCGCACCGAGAATTTTCCGCTGACTCAAAACGATATTGCTTCATCAATGAATGACTTTGAAAAATAGCCAATCCGTTTTTAAAGGCATCAGCACAATATATAGTGAAAAATTAATCTTATTTCGGCATATAACTTTTACTTAATCCGGCAGTGGAGATCACCTCACCGTCTACTGTTGCATCAGTCCAAAGCGTGTCGTAACGGTAACCTGTCAAATCTTCGACAACTTTACGTGCTTCAGGCGTCACACTCTGTTTATTTCCGTTAGCTTTCAGGCGGTCAAGTTCATCGACAAAAATACGGTGCGTGCGCTTATTGAGATGGAAGGTCAGCGCTTGCCACATTGCCACCAGCAGAAGCCCGGCGGTGCCGATAAACAGCAGCATCACAATGGTAGTGATTGCTTCCTGAGGCTGTTGCAGACTGCCTTTCACAAAACCGCCGCTCTGCAATAGCAACCCCACGGCAAAGGTTGCAATTGCTACCGTAGTTTTACGTGAAAACGTCATCACGGCAGCAAATAGCCCTTCGCGGCGTTGACGCGTAACCATTTCGTCAATGTCAGGAATAAACGGGAACACGTTCCAAGGCGTGAATTCCAGAACGCAGCGCCCAACCTGGTAAAACCCGGCAAGGATCACCAGCAGCACCACTTTGTTTTCCGGGGGGAATTGATACACCAGGAAGAAACCGCCCAGGCACAGCAACATCATGCTGTAGGCAAAAACATAAAGCCGGGATGGGCCATATTTAATAATGGCGAAGCCCGCGGCGAGCGTTACCGGCAGCCCGACGATGCTCATTGACAGCAAGGTTCCGGCCAGAGAAGACGAGACATGCAAACAATAGACACAGAAAAAGACAAACACCGTGTTATAAATGTCTTTCGCCGTGAAAGAGAAAAGATAAATAGCCAGATGCTTGCGGAACGCACGAATTTTCAGCGTCGAGGCATAATCTTTAAATAACTTAATCACGCCGGTGAGTGTTTGCGCCGCATTGCCAGTTTGACGTTTTTTCTCCATCTCCTGTATCATTTCTGGTGTTATTTCTCGCTCCCAACTTACTTTCCAGGAAATAAATACACAGACCATAAACAACACAGCAAAGACCACACCGTTAATTAAATAAGCATCGGCGTTTTTTTCACCCAGCCAGCCAATTAGCACACCGGGGATAAAGGTCGCGAGAAACGTGCCGGACGCAGAAAGAAACATGCGGCAAGTGGAAAGCTTGGTGCGATCGTTAAAATCTTTGGTCATTTCCGATGGCAACGTTTCCCACGGGATTAAGACCATGGCAGCAATAATTTCAAACGCCAGGTAAACGGCGAGATAAAACCAAAAATTCATGCCATTAAGCCATAACAAAATATAAACCAGCATCAGCGGCGCGCCGATAAGCAAAAAGAAACGGCGGCGGCCAAATTTCTTGCCTAAAAAGTTCTTATAAAAATGATCGGTAAAACTGCCCATAAACAGGCTCACGATAGCATCAACAATCCTTGCAATCGCGACAATGGATGCCGCCTGAATCGGTGATAAACCGACAAAGGTGGTGTAATAAAATAGCAGCCAGGCACCAATTACCGTAAAAGCGCCACCGCCCATTATGTCTGTCATGCCATAACCAATGCTGACAGGAATCGTCACTTTTCTGTTTTTACGGGTCATAGCCACCCCCCGCAACTGCTCAGCTTTATAAGCCTCTCAGGCTGTAAATGTTCTTTATTTATCATGGACATAAAAACTCCACAGAGAATTATTTGTGCCAGAACGGCTCCGCTAATAACGGCCGCCTGTTGCCACCGGAAAACATCGCAGTCTTCACGTTATATCCCTTGGGGAATTTATGTCTACTACCATACAAGTTCAATTGTCGAAAATGTGACCTCAGGCATAAGCCAGAAAAAATCGCCTTCGTAAATTCTAAAAAAGTGAGAAATGGGATCGAAAGAACAGTTAAAAAAATACACTTGTGAAGTGAAGAAAATCCTGCGCAGCGCAAACAAAAAACCCGTCTGATATCAGGCGGGTTTTACGCTTCAGCGCACAGTTCATTCCAGTAGCTATAGCGCATCACCAGGTGAAAGCGCTCATTTTTCATCGTAAATCCATACAGAAGGATGATAATCAAGACCATAAAGCAGGCCGAACGGGATCAGCAGCGCAACATGGCGCCCCGAGTCATATTCCCCCTCTTCTGTCTGTAATGGCAGCGTCGGGGTAAGGCGATTAAGCCACTGTTGCAGCAATGTCTTCATCAGCGCGTTCTCCAGCAAAGGTTGACGTGCTCAGTTAAACGCAAAGCGCGCCATAACCAAAACGATCATTTTTGCACTGGTTTGCCGAAAAACGCATTTGGCTTGCGCCATCCCATTTCATGTAATATTTTAAGTTACATGATCGACAGCTATCCCGGAGATAACGTGGCGCAGAATACGAACGACATTTTTAACAGCGAATTCTCGCGCCAGTACGATGCTTACAACGAGCGGCTGGGCGAAATTGCCAATAATCTGCACCTGCTTATCTCTTTGTTGCTGAAAAAAATGCCGCATCAAGCGCGAATTCTCTGTGTTGGTGTCGGCACCGGCAGCGAAATCATCCGCCTTGCGCAGCACCATCCACAATGGCGCTTTACCGGCATTGATCCCTCGCCGGATATGCTCGCAGTCTGCCAGCAAAAGCTCGACCAGGCGGGCATTGCCGACCGCTGCACATTACATGAAGGTTATCTTAATGAGCTTCCCGCCAGCGGCGATTATGATGCGGTACTCTGTCTGCTGGTGACTCACTTTATTCAACATCCGCAGCGCGATGGCATCTATTCACAAATGGCGAGCCAGTTAAAACATGGTGGACGTGTGATCACGGCGGAAATCGCCGGAGACATGCACAGCCCGGCGTTTGATGAACAGCTCGAAGTGTGGACAACCATGCACGAAACCGCCAGCCAGGCACCGCGCGATATGGCGGAAATCAAAGCGCAACTGTCGCAGCGCCTGCTGCTGTTGCCCGCAGAAACCACGGAAGCACTGATTGAACAGGCTGGTTTTACCCCGCCACAGCGCTTTTTCCAGTCGCTACTGATCCATGGCTGGACGGCGCGCAAAAGCTGAGGTGTTACGCCTTGCGCGAACAGCAGGCAATGTAGTTTAACTGGCAGCGATTTGCGCGGAAAAAGCGGAACATGCCGAGAAAACGCATCCGGTTATCACGTGTGCGTAAGCCATTAAAGACTATGCGCAGCGCACGCGCGAAACCTTCATCACGGATCAGCCCAACGGGCGACATCAACGACATTGCTCCGTGGCGCGTATCTACCGCGGCAAAGCCATTGTCGATAAACAATGTTTTCCATGCCGCTTCTGTCAGCGGGCTGACATTCGATTTCACTACCTGCTCCAGTTGTGACTGGTTATCTGTCGCCAGCCCGCTGCGCATAAACATAATGTCGTGCGTCAATAAACGGCCGCCGGGTTTCAGCACGCGATAATATTCGCTGATGAGTTTTGCTTTCGCTTTGTCCACATACATGGTCAGCATTGCTTCGTTAATCACCACATCAAAGGTGTTATCGTCGAACGGCAGCTTATTCGCATTGGCTTCGCTAAGATGTATATAGTTGTCGAGACCGGCAGAAATCACATTTTGCCGCGCCTGTGCGAGCGCGTTTTTATCCATGTCGATGGCGTCGACCATGCAGCCAAAACGCTGTACCAGCTCAATCGCGGTGGTGCCCATATTGCAGGCGACTTCCAGCACCCGGCTCTGCTCATTTAGCGGTACCTGGCTAAACAACCATTCGGTTGCTTCCACCCCGCCGGGGCGCAAACGCGTTTTCCCGAGGCTCGCCAAAAAGGTATGCCCTGCTTTATCACTGTCGGCCATCGGACTCTCCTCACAATAACATGCATTCTGCATGCAACTTATCACAACAGTGTGGAGATGAGAATGGCTTTCATCAACAAAAAAGCCCCTGCGTTTTCGCAAGGGCAAGGCTGTGTCCGAGCCATAAAAATTAGTTAAAGACCATACCGCCATCGATCAGCAAGGATTGACCGGTCATATAGTCGGAATCCGGCCCGGCGAGGTACGAGACGCAGGCGGCAACGTCTTCTGGTTCCGAAAGACGCCCAAGCGTAATGCGTTTGGCAAACTCCTCCGTGCCATACCCCAACGGTTTACCGGCCGCTTCCGAGACCTGGCGGTCAATCTCCGCCCACATCGGTGTTTTCACGATGCCCGGGCAGTAGCCATTGACAGTAATGCCAAGCGGCGCGAGATCCCGCGCGGCGGTTTGCGTGAGCCCCCGTACGGCGAACTTGCTGGAACTGTACACGGCCAGTTCCGGGTTGCCGACATGCCCGGCTTGTGAACAGGCGTTGATAATTTTGCCGCCGTGTTTTTCCGCTTTGAAGGCTTTTACCGCTGCCTGGATACCCCAAATCACGCCTTTTACGTTGATGTTATAAACCTTATCCACCACTTCTGGCGTGATGGACTCAATCGGTGTCGAAGGCGCAACACCGGCGTTATTCACAATCACGTCAAACCCGTTCAGTTTGGTTCTGGCCTCCTCTACCGCCGCAAACACTTTGTCGCGGTCAGAGACATCCACCGTCACCGCTATCGCGCTGCCATTGCTGCTATTAATTTCGTCAGCCACCGCTTTTGCCGTTGCGGCGTTGTAATCGGCAACAGCGACGGCAAAGCCATCTTTCGCCAGACGCAACGCAATGGCTTTACCAATTCCCTGACCCGCTCCGGTCACAAATGCAACTTTTTTCATCATATCTCCTTGGTTTTCAAAGAATCTGGCTAAGATTGAGCTGGCCCATCAGCAGCGGGTTATCGCTGTAATCAACCGGGATGGCGACCACCGCCGGGCCGTCCGTATCCATTGCCGCACGCAGCGTGGGTTCCAGTTCTGCCGTGCTTTCGACCGCGAACCCTTTAGCGCCAAACGCTTCGGCATAGGCTTTAAAATCGACCGGGCCAAAATTAACGCCAGAAAGGCGCTGGTATTTTTTCTCTTCCTGAATGGCCACCATGTTGTAGGCGTTATCGACCCAGATGATATGCAGCACATTCGCCCCGAGGCGCACAGCGGTTTCCAGCTCCATGCTCGATTGTAAAAAGCCACCATCGCCGGAAACCGACACCACTTTGCGGCCCGGGTTGACCAGCCAGGCGCCAATCGCCCATGGCAGCGCAACGCCCATGGTTTGCTGACCGTTGGAAATCATCACCTGACGGGCGCGGAAGCTATAGAGATAGCGCGCAATCCAGATATGGAAACTGCCCATATCGACGGTCAGCGTGACATCGTTATTCACGATATCCTGCATCGCCCGCACAATACGCAGCGGGTGAATAGCGAACTGGCAGAGCTGTGCGCCCTTACGGCTGAGCAGTTCCCGCTGGTTGCGGCGCTCAATCAGGATCTCTGAGGCGCGCGGCGTGAGGATCAGCGGTTTTTCGATTTTCGCGGCCAGTTTGTCGAGCGTGCTGGCAATGTCGCCAACCAGTTCGCAATCCGGCACGTAATTGCGTTCTTCATAAGCAGGAAGCACATCGATATGGACCAGTTTCGCGTCACCGGTGTTCCACATTGATGGCTCATATTCCACCGGACTGTAACCAATACAGATAATCAGATCCGCCAGGTGCAGCAGCCGATCCCCGGCCTGGTTATTAAATAACCCCACACGTCCGGCAAAGCGGGTGAAATGTTGCTGATTAACCGCGCCTGCCGCCTGATACGTGCTGGTAACCGGAATATGGCTTTTTTCCAGCAACTGATGCAGCGCCGAAATATTCTCTTCACGGCTTGCCATCAGCCCGAGCAAAAACACCGGGTTTTGCGCCTGCGCGATAAGTTTCGCCACCTCGTCAATCGCCGCATCCGGCGCGGCACCTAACTGCGGCACACCGCTGGCGGGCAAGATAGTGCCGCTCGCCGGTTGGTCGGCAATATCTTGCGGCAGGCTGACAAACGCACTGCCCGGCCGCCCCTGCTCGGCGGCGCGAAATGCATTAGATACCACTTCGGCAATCGCGTCGGAGGAGGTTATCTCTACCGCATATTTAGTGACGGGGTTAAACATCGCCACCGTGTCCATGCTCTGGTGCACCAGCTTGGCTTTATCCGCGCGTTTCACCGCGCCACCCAGCGCCACCACCGGGTCGCCTTCGCTGTTGGCGGTCGCCATACCGGTAATCAAATTGGAACAGCCGGGGCCGGAAGTGACCAGCGCGACGCCAGCTTTACCGGTGATACGCCCGACCGCCGCCGCCATAAATGCCGCGTTCGCTTCGTGGCGCACCGGAATAGTTTGAATGGTTGAATCAAGAAGCGAATCAAACACTTTGTCAATTTTGGCACCAGGAATGCCAAACACATGTTTCACTCCCTGCGCTTCCAGTTGTGCCACCACCATATCCGCACCGTGCGACCATTGATGTTTACGGTTTTCTTTGTTCATCATTTACTCCTTTAAATGGCTCTCAGCTCTCAACCGAACGGATGGCAGCATCCAGATTATCCGGGTGTAAATTCGCGCGAAGAAACGCCGCGTCTGCAGGCAGGTCGATCATCAAATGGTGGATTTCTCCAAATGTCAGCGTGCCGCTTTCAAGCTGGTAATCCAGCAGGTGTCCGCCGCCGTGACGATCGTCCGTAATAAAGTGCTCGTGATAGCCGGCCACATTAATGCCCTGCATATGCTGGGGTGTGCGGAACCCGACCAGCACGCCATCGCGCCCGTTAAAACGGAACACCGGTTGATCATCAAGCACATCGGTCATAGCGCGATAAGGCGGCGTCTGGCGTGGAACGGTGCGAGTGTGTGCATGGCGAAAATGGCCATCAATACGCAGCGCGCAGAAAATGTTATCGGAGGGGATCGCTTTATCGATGATGTCGTGCAGTTGCTGGCGGCTGGCTGGTCTGTCGAGTTCAACGCGATGCTGCGGTTTAAACCAGGTCATTACCGCGAACGGCGTTTTTTGCTGTGGGCTAGCCTCACGGGCACTGCCATCAGCACGCAACTGGTAAACCTCACTGTTGAACGCAATTAATTCTCCATCCAGCTCGTTAAAAGTGCCAAGACCAAAATCACCGTGATTAAGTAAATCCTCAATCGTGGTATTTCCTTCGTAAACACCGCTTAATAGCGCACTCATTAGCGATGTTTGATATATCACACATTCTGGGCGAGTTTCTGAAAAGGCACGAAATGTTTCCCGTAGACTTTCCTCGCAAGAACAACCGGTTAGATGACTCATTATCCTTTACCTCGCTGAGCAGTCGTTTAGAAAAGCTGATTAATTATTGACGCGATTCAGCGATAGATTCCAATATACAAAGCATCAGGGTTTGAGATGTTTTTAATATGGAACTCCGTTATCTACGCTATTTTGTTGCCGTTGCGCAGACGCAACATTTCACCCGTGCCGCAGAAATGCTGGGCATGTCGCAACCGCCATTAAGTCAGCAAATTCGTCGTCTTGAGCAGGAAGTGGGCACGCCGCTTTTTTACCGGCAAACTCGCGGCGTTGAGCTCACCGAGGCGGGTGAAGCGTTTTATGAAGATGCCTGCCAAATCATCGCGTTGAGCGATGCGGCAATGGAAAAAGCGAAAGGAATTGCGCGGGGAATTAATGGAAAATTGTACCTTGGCGTGACCAGCTCCAATGCGTTTCACACGCAGATTTTTTCCGCGCTTCGCCAGTTTCAGCAAAGCTATCCGCAGGTGGCGCTGTATCAAAAAGAGGACAATATGGCGACGCTGATGCAGGAGCTGGAAGAGGGGCTGATTGATGTCGCCTTTGTGCGCCTGCCATGCGAAAACAGCAAAATGTTCAACCTGAAATTGATCGATGAAGAGCCGATGGTGCTGGCGTTACACCGCTCGCATCCGCTTGCCGCGAAAGCAGATATCTCGCTTAACGAATTGCAGCAAACACCGTGCATTATCTTCCCTCAGCAGGTCGCACCGGGTCTGTATGAACTGGTGTACAACGCCTGTCTGCGTGCGGGAATTGATATGGAAAATCAGCAACAAGCGTCGCAGTTCTCCTCTTCGCTGAGCATGGTGGCCGCGGGTTTCGGTTTCGCCATCGTTCCGCAATCCATGGCCTGTTTCAGCCACCCGCAAGTGACATTTCACCGGATGGCGGAACAGACATTAAAAACGGATGTGGCGCTGGCGTGGCGCAAGTTCGAGCGATCGCCTGCTGTAAAACGGTTTATTGAGAACTTTTAAAAACGCCCGCCGCAAAGCGGGCGTGAACTGTTTAGCTGCGATGGGTATTCACAACCTGGCCAATCCCCTTCCCTTCCAGCGCTTCGTTGGGGTCGGCAAAGAAATCGATATTGAAGTAGGTGTCATCGGTTAACAGTTCAATATGGTGCCAGTATTGCGGCGGGCTAATGCCAAAATGCCCGGCTTCAATCACCACTTCCACTTCCGGCGTGGTGTCATGCTCACTGGCAAAACCAAAATATTTCACGGCCCCCTGCATCACCGACAAACGGCCATAGACCCCTTTTTTGGTGTTGTGATGGGTGAGCAGCGCCTGTGGAACCGTCTCTTTCGTCCAGAAAGGCGTTGAGCGGGTATGACGGAAATGAACAGGAATTTGATGCGCCATAATACCTCCTGAGGCCGCTTCGATTACCAGCCGCACACGTTAGTTTCTTCGTCCGATTCATAGCCGCGAACGATATTAATCAACTCTTTCACCGCGTCTGCGGCATTAAGCGGATCTTTCAGCTCATTAAGCGAGGAAAACTCTTTATCCACTGAAACCCCGTTATTATTGTTAGTCACCGTCAGGATAATTTCACTGGAACTTTCTTTATCGTCAGTAAGACCCGCAATCAGTTCCGCAACCGCCTGTACAGCAACATCAGGAACATATAACGACATTGGCTTGAGATAGACCTTTTCCTGCGTCTCATTGTTAGCACGGTTAGAAACTGCTAAAGAATAACCTTTGTTTTCAGTCGTCATCAGAATTACCTCAGCCTTCAATCAAAATTTTCGGGTCAACATAGAAATCGACGCTAAATATCGTATCGTCGCTTAATGCTTCAATGTTGTGCCATTTTTCCGGCGGGAAAACGCCAAATTCACCGGCATTAATCGTTAATGTCTCTACCGGTTGCGGGCTGGTTTCATCGGCGTAACCGTAATAGCGGATCGCCCCTTGCAGCACACTCAAACGCGGGTAGACGCCCTGGCGTGTTCCGGCATCGAGATGGCGTTTCCAGATGGACGCCGGGGCGGTTTCTTTGGTCCAGAACGGCGTCGAACGGGTGTGGACATAGTTCGCGGGTATCGCAATTCGTTGCATGTTTCATCCTCTTTGTGTCTCAGCAAAGCAGGTTTGCCGGGAGGGGGAAAAGCATTTGTTGCATATGATATACCTGTTTTATAATTTGTGGACTACTTTTTTTAGGGGTTATTTCCGCTGAATTTTGTTACTCAGAAAGGGTTATTGATAAATACACCATGATGGGGGAAAAATGACAGATAATTATTTATAAGCAGGAATCAACGCGCAATGAAAAGCAAATCCAAACTCAATTCTTTTTATTATGGCTTTCCCGTTTTTTTAGTCACTACGCAAGATAAAGATGGCAACACAAATATTTCAGCGGCATCCTCCTCTATTTCTTTGGGTGAGAAACTGATTATTGGCATCAGCAAAGGCGGTAAAACCTACAATAATTTATTGGCCGGTTCAGACGCCGTGATCAATATTCCCGATCACACGCTTTGGGAAAAAGTGGAACAAATCGGCAAACTTACCGGCGGCGATAGCCTGTCGGAAAACCAAACCAAGTGGGGTGTTGAAATTTGCCACGATAAATTCTCCAAAGCCGGGTTACACACAGAAGCCTCTGTCGATGTCGCGCCGCCGCGCGTTGCCGAGTGCCCAATCCAGGCGGAATGCCGCTTAGTCTCCACCAGCGATAAAGGCCGTTTTATGTTGGCTGAGCTGGATATCGTGAACTTATGGGTTGAAAACGCGCTTTTAAATGAAAATGGCATTGTTAATTCAGGCAAATGGAAACCGCTGATTTTCAATTTCCGTGAATACACTACCGTTGGCGATACGCTCGGGTTTAACGTGAAATACGGCAACTGATCTTCATAAATTGCCCCCGCTCACGGGGGGCATAATCCTTTACTCCAGCAGCGCGTTATCCCAGCCGCTGAAAATCGCCGCCAGATTATATTGCGCGGCGTCCGCCTTGCTTAACTGGTATTTCGTACCGCCCTGCCCGGCGCCCGGACCACGGTTATCAAACTCATAAAAACGGCTGTCTTCCGGATAAAACCAGATCTTCTCCCCGGCTTTATCTTTGCCGGACATTTTATCCCAGCCGTAAATATGGTCGTCGATTTCGCAGTTGATAAATGCCGCCAGACCAATGGCGTTCGGATCGGCATAGCGCCCGTCGCTGAATTGTGTTGTCGGATGCCACGGGCGACCCAGCGCGAAACTTTTCGCCGGAACGCCCGCTTCTTTGCTGAGCTTGCTGTTGATGATCAACAAGCCAAACTTCTCATCCGCCTGCGTCGCCGGCGCGGTGATATAGCCATACGGCGGGGCAATATCATTGCGGTTACGGGCGATAATCTCGCAGCGGTCAAACACCGCAATGCCGGGGCCAAAGATAAAGTCAACGTGCCCGCTCACTTCGCAATCGGTGAAATAGCTGCGGCTTCCGCTCTTGCTGTAAAAGGTGTCCTGGTAACCTTCGAGCCGGACATGGCGGAAACGCGCTTTATCGACATTTTCCGACACCATCAGCGCCACCGCCTGCGTGTCTTTCAGCTTCTTCGCATCACCATCCGCCAGCGCGGCATTGGCCGGGAAATCAAAGCTATTGCGAATGGTCAGGTTCTCAATGGTCACGCCAGAGGCTCGCACTTCCACCGTGCTGGTGCGCCCGGTGCCGAGCTTCTGTCCGTCACTGCCTAATGCACCGGCGGGCGTATTCGCTTCAATCTGCGTTTGCTCTCTGGATTGCCCCACCAGCGTGACCGGTTTTTCAATCACCAGCCGTTCGTTCCAGCGCCCCTCTTTGACCAGGATCCGCCACGGCGTACCGCTGTCAGGCGCGGCGGCCAGCGCCTGGCTGATGGTGGCGAACTCACCGGCTTGCGGCGCGGTGGAGACAATGGCGTTCCACTCGCTCGCCTGAGCGGAAACGCTGATACACGCCAGCAACAGCGCGGAATAGTGCAGTGAACAGTGCAGTGTTTTCATCGGTCTCTCCTTAGGATTTTAGTTTGTCAGCAAGCGAGGTCAATTCAGGTGTGGTCCGGATTAGATCAGCTACCATCGATGCGACAGCGTCTGCACCTTGTTGCTGGAAATGGGTGGTATCAGGATTGCTGCGAATTCCGGAAGTTTCCGTTTTATACCAGGGGTAGCGCGGGTCGTTCACATCCACAGCCAGCCAGTAATCCATCCAGTCGCTGGCGTGCGCATTGGCGAAATCGATGGTCGCTTTTTCCAGATCAATAAGCGGCACGTGGTTGCGTTGGGCGGTCTGTTTGATGGTGTCGATGTAGTTTCCGGCAAAGCGGTAACCCGGCTTTTTCACTGTGTAATGAGTGCTGACCACCACATCGTCGGCGCCCTGCTGAAAAGCCGTTTTCCCGGCGCGGTTTTTTACCCGCGTGGTCGGGGTCAACAGCACCGGCGTCGCGCCCGCTGCACGCGCCAGCGTGATATAGCGCTCCAGCGAGTGCTGGAACGACAACAATGGTTCCCCCGGCGGAAACTGCGGATTGCCGCTGGCATCATTGGGATAGGTGCAGAGGTTTTTCACGTCGGCCGCGCCGCGCACCGCTTTATCGCCATCGCAGTTTTGATCGTTATGACCATGGGCGATAAAAACATAGTCGCCAGGGCGCAAATCACGCGCCATTTGCTGGTACCAGCCTTCGTTGTAGAAATCGCGGCTGGAGCGCCCGGAACGCGCACCGTTAAGCACCACAACGCCGCTGTCGGCGCGAAACGCGTGCTGGAAAACTTGCCCCCAGCCCATGCGCGGTAAACGGGCGACTTCATAGGTGGCGGCGGTGGAGTCACTGACCAGCAAAATACGCGTTTTCGCGCTACTGATAGCCTGCCGGTCGCGTAGCGCACGCGGCAAATCTAACGGTTCCCACGGCCCGAAGTTCTGTAAACCGACAATCGGACGAAAGGCGCTGTCGGTCAGCACTGCCGCGCCCGCCTCGCCGCTGTTGTTGTCATAGTTGCGATTGTGGTTAATCACCGACAAAATCCGCGCCATACCGTTGCCGGTGCGAATGGGGGTCTGCACCGGATCGGCGGTTTGCGCATTCAGGCCAGATAAACGCAACGCGTCGGCCATGCCATGCCGAAAGTTAGCCAGCGGCCCGGCCAGCAAACCGGCATTCAGCTTGCTGTTATCACCGCGCTCAACCCATTGCTGCGGGCCGATATAGCCCAACTGACCGGCCACTTCGGAGACTAGTCTGTCGGTAAAGGGGGTGATATTAGCGGTATTACGACGCTCTTTTTGCAGCGTAATCCGTAGCGAGGCCATGCAGCGCGCACGCGGTTCATCGCTTCGCAAACACGACTCAGCGCCGCCCGTGCTCTGGGTGGTGGAAAGGGTTAACGGCGGTGTGAGGGCATCAACCGCCAGCGAATAGCGTCCATCGCTGCGCGTTTTGGTGGTAAGGCGCTTGCCTGAACTGTCGGTCACCGTTACCGGAGCGCCCGCCAGCGGCGCATCGGCGAAAACCGCGCCTTCAAGTATCGTTGCCGCATTCGCCATCGCTGGCAGGCAACAAAACAGCACACTAAGTCCCAGAGGGTATTGCATGGATCATTCTCCTGAAACAGGTTCTCCCGGCAGGCTGCACCGGTGTAATCGCGCGTTTCTGTTTCTGGAAAATGTGGCCAAGAGTGAACGCCATCAGGCATTACGGGTCAACAAAGGCTTTTATTTTTATGGCGATACAAAACGAAACGAAGTTTTACACATGTGAAAACATCGTTTTGAGATCGGTCTCAAGAATATGACAATTGATAAACAAACCCGGCGTTAACCGGGCATTACATTCAGCGGGGGAATACGCGGGCGCTACCGTTAACCTGCAGATTCACTTTCATGCCAGGTCGCCAGTCCGGGCGGGTGATGGCTTGTAATGTCAGGCGTTCGCCGGTTTGCGAAAACAGCAGCGTCAATGACGAAAGATATCCGGCAAAATCCATATCGATAATTTGTGCCTGCGGGTAGGTTTGATGCTCATCGCACGGCACCACACTTACCTGCTCCGGGCGCAACATAATGCGATGAGCGCCAGAAAGCGCCGGGTTATCCACCGCCACATCGCCAAGCAGACAGTGCGCACGCCCTTGTGCCACATTAGCAGATAGAATCAGCGCATCACCCAAAAACAGCGCCGTCTCCTCATCAACCGGTTGCGAATAGACCGCGAACGGCGATCCCACCTGCGCAAAGCGGCCATGGCGGATCACCACAATCTGGCTAGCGAAGGAGAGTGCTTCTTTCTGATCGTGAGTAACCAGAATGGATGCAACGCCGGCTTCAGTCAGCAAATCCGCCGTGGCTTTACGCGTAGCGGCGCGCAGGCCAGTGTCCAGCGCCGAAAACGGTTCGTCGAGCAACATCAGCGCCGGTTTCTGCGCCAGCGCTCTGGCCAGTGCCACACGTTGCTGCTGACCACCGGAGATCTCATGCGGCCAGCGCGCCGCCAGCTTGCTGTCCAGCGACACCATCGCCATTAACTCGTCGACACGGCGTTGCTTCTCGTGGCGCGAACCTTTAAGTCCCCAGGCAATGTTTTCTCCGACGCGAAGGTGCGGAAACAGCGCGCCTTCTTGCGGCACAAAGCCAATGTTGCGTTGGTGAGCCGGGACAAACTGGCCGTCGCCAAACAAGGTTTTTCCCTGCAACTCGATACGCCCGCTGTCCGGCATTTCAAACCCGGCGATCAAACGCAACAGCGTGGTTTTCCCCGACCCGGACGGGCCGACAATCGCCGTGCGGCTACCCGCAGGAATCACCAGATTGACATCATCCAGCACGCGCGCAGCGGCAAAGCTTTTCGAAATTGTTGCCAGTTCTAACATCTTAAAGACCCGAAAGTTTTTGTGATTGCTTATACAGCAGGCCGGTCAACGGCAAGGAGATCAAAATCATCAGCAACGCATAAGGTGCCGCCGCCACGTAGTCGATCTCGCTGGTCAGCGCCCAAAACCCTGTCGCCAGCGTGCGCGTGCCAAGCGGGGAAAGCAGCAGCGTGGCGGTCAGTTCCGTGCTCACGCCCAGGAAGACTAACGCCGCCGCGGTGGAAGCACCCGGTGCAGCCAGCCGCAGCGTAACACTCACCAGCGCTCTGCCAGGCGAGATGCCAAGGCTTTGCGCCACCTGCTCAAGCTCGACCGGCGCTTGCGCAATCCCGGCGCGTAAGTTGATTAACGCTCTGGGCATAAACATCAACAGCCAGGCGAGAAACAGCGTCACTTCGGTCTGGTAAATCGGGCGCGCGTAATGAATTGTCACGGTAACCAGCGCCAGCGCCACCACAATGCCGGGCAATGCGCTGGTGATGTAATTACAGCCTTCGAGAAAGCGAAATACGCGGCGCGGATGGCGCACCGAGAGCCACGCCGTCGGAATGGCGAACGCAGTGGTGATCAGCGCCCCGCAAACGGCCAGAAAAAGAGTCTGGCGCAGTGAAAGCCAAAGATCCGCGCGATACCAGTTATCGAACCCACCGAGCCACAACCAGCGGCCGAGCACGGCAATCGGCGTACCGAATGACAGCGCCACCGTGCACGCCGCCAGCAATAACCCCAGCCCGCAGCCCCAGCGCCCAAGTGCGCGGCGTTGTTGCTTGCGCGCTGACCCTGAGCCCACCCGCGCATAGCGCGCTTTGCCGCGCGCCGCCGTCTCCAGCAGCAGCAACGCCAGGCAGCAGAGCGCCAGCACACCGGCGAGCATATTGGCGGCCGGGCCGCTGAAAGTTGACTGAAACTGATCGTAAATCGCGGTGGTGAAGGTATCGAAGCGGATCATCACAAACAGGCCATATTCCGCCAGTAAGTGCAGCGCCACCAGCAGCGCACCGCCACAAAGCGCCAGCCGGAGCTGGGGCAAGATCACGCGAAAAAAGATCCGCCACGGCGGAGTGCCAAGCGATGCCGCAACATCCTCAAGGCTGGGATCGAGGCGGCGCAACACCGCCGCGACCGGCATATAAATAAACGGAAAATAGGCCAGCACGGCGATAAACACCGCCGCGGGTAATCCATTAAACCCAGGCAAAACGCTCACCCAGGCATAGCTTTGTACAAACGCCGGGATCGCCAGTGGCGCAACCGCCAGCACGGCCCATATGCGCCGGCCGGGCAGCGACGTCCGTTCGGTGAGCCACGCCAGCGACGTGCCAAGCGCGACGCTGGCGGGTACAGCAAGTGCAATGAGCCAGAAGGTGTTGACGAGCAACTCACCCACACGCGGGCGAAAAATGAGCGCCTGCACCGTCGCCCAGCCGGTATCAATACCGACACCGATGACAAAACCAACGGGCAGTAAGGCCAGTGCCGCGACAAAAAGGGCAAATACCACCAGCACCCGCGAAGGGCGGTGCCGGGCGGCATGGCTGGCCGCATTGCTAGCCGCCGGGAGACTTAAACTGGACATCAGGCACTCTTTCCTGCGTGATTACAAAAGACCGGCTTCGGTCATTAACTCGCTGACTTTTTTGCTGTTAAGCGCAGAGGGTTCCACTTTCGGTGCGTCTAATTGCGCCAGCGGAACCAGTTTTGCGTTAGATGCCGCGCCTTCCCCTACTGCGTATTCAAACGCATTGTTGGTACGCAGCATCTCCTGGCCCTGCTTGCCGGTTATCCATTTGATAAACGCCTGCGCCTGTTTCTGGTGTTTGCTGGACGCTAAAACGCCGCCGCCAGAGATGCTGACGAACGCGCCCGGATCCTGATGTTTAAAGTAGTGAAGCTGGGTGTTTTTGCTGTTCTCGCCGGTTTTAGCCTGATCGACAAAGTAGTAGTAGTGATAAATCACGCCGCCGTCGATTTGTCCGGCATTGACCGCTTTCATCACCGTGCTGTTGCCTTTGTAAGGCACAAAGTTAGTTTTCATCGCTTTCAGCCAGTCGAGCGTGGCTTTTTCACCTTTCAGGGTCAGCATCGCGCCGACAATGGCCTGAAAATCAGCGCCTGAAGGCGACGCCGCCCAGCGGCCTTTCCATTCCGGTTTGGCTAAATCCATGATCGACGCAGGTAACTGCGAGGCGGAGAGTTTCGCCGGGTTATAGACAAAAACGGTACTGCGCGCGGCAATACCAATCCAGCGACCATGCGCCGGACGGAACTGCGCTGGAACTTGTTTCAGCGTATCCGCATTGAGCGGCGCAAAAAGCCCGGCGTTGTCGACCAGCGTCATCGCCGGGGAGTTTTCCGTCAGAAACACATCCGCTGGCGAAACGTTGCCTTCCTGCACCAGTTGATTACCCAGCTCCGTATCGCCGCCGTTACGCAACGTGACTTTGATGCCGGTTTCTTTGGTGAATTCGTCGACCCAGGATTTGGTCAGGTTTTCGTGCTGCGCGTTATAGACCACGATACCGTCGTCGTTATCGGCGGCGAGCGCCGCGGGAGCAGCAAAAACTGAAGAGATGACCAGTGCAAGTGAACAGAGCGGCAAAAAGCGGTTCTTCATCATCATTCCTTTTAAATTATGTGTAACAGTCAGCACATACGAGCCGAGCTGGATTTTAATCGTAGCGGAAATGAAATGAGAATCAAAACTATTATCAGAAGAATGAGTTTGAAATTAAATATCATCAAAAATTAAAAAATGAATTAATCCACTAATTCACAATTGCAGGATACGCAGAAGATTAAGACAACCTTAACATCAGGTTAAATGTTTCATATATTATCAATCCAGCGAATCAGACAACCGTGGCTATCTTTTCCATGAATAACAAATTAACATCAGATTGAGTGGGTTTAATACCAAACATCGCAAAACAACCTGCACAGGTAAGACAAATTATTATGAAAGATAAAAAGATAGATACAATGGCAAAAGTGGCTATGCGCAGCAGGGGATTGTCTGTAAAAGAAAAGCGCGTGCGTTATCAGGGTAAGATATTTACCTTTAAATATGTTTCAGGCCACTATGAAATCTTTTTCGAAGGCGAAAAAGTGGACGCCATCGAAACAGATAACATCAATCAGGCGATTGCGGATTTTAAAGAAAAGCATAACAAAACGAAGCGCTAAACCCCGCTAAAATACCTTTTCACTTGCCGTAAACGCATCAAGCAATAAATACCAGCAACCTTATTATACCGGGCGGTATCGTTATCGAACCCGGTGCCCTCCCCGCCCTTTGTCTGTTCAGATTCACGTTCAAAAACCCTAAAAATCCAATGGAAATCACCGGGTTATTCCAACATTTTTTTACATAAAGCGTTTACATGGTAACGATAATTCATATCATCTTGATAATCGCTATCAACAAATAGCGATATTGCTTGCGGCCGGGAGGATCAGCGCCGCCGTACTTCTGTTAAATCAGGATCACCATAACAATGAAATCTCGTTATCTTTGGGCATTAAATCCTTGTTTATTGATGATGTTTTCCGCTCACGCCTCGGCGGAAGGTCAAAAAGAAGAGACACTGGTGGTTGCCGCCAGCCGCGCAAACCACAGCGTTACGGATATGGCGCAAACCACCTGGGTCATTGAACAGGCTGAGATTGAGCAGCAGGTTCAGGGCGGAAAAGAGTTAAAAGAGGTGCTGGCGCAGCTAATTCCCGGGATGGACGTCAGCAGCCAGGGACGCACCAATTACGGCATGAATTTGCGCGGCCGTTCAATGATGGTGATGGTCGACGGCGTACGTCTGAACTCGTCCCGCAGCGACAGCCGCCAGCTCGATGCTATCGATCCGTTTAACATTGCGCGCATCGAAGTGATTTCCGGCGCAACATCGCTGTACGGCGGCGGCAGTACCGGCGGTTTAATCAATATAGTCACCAAGAAAGGCCAGCCAGAAACCGAGGTTGAGTTCCAGACCGGCACGAAAAGCGGTTTTAACAGCCATAACGATCACGACGAGAACATCGCGGCTGCGGTCAGCGGCGGTAACGATAACGCGTCGGGTCGCCTCTCGGTGGCGTACCAGCGCTATGGCGGCTGGTACGACGGCAAAGGCAATGAAGTGATCATTGATAACACGCAAACCGGTTTGCAGTACTCAGACCGCCTGGATGTAATGGGTACCGGCACGCTGAATATCGACGATCATCAGCAGTTGCAGCTCACCACGCAGTATTACAAAAGCCAGTCTGACGGTAAGCACGGCCTTTTCCTTGGCGAAAACTTCTCGGCGGTGCGCGGCTCCGGCAACGCTTACAACAAAAGCAATCTTGATTCCGACCGCATCCCCGGCACCGAACGCCACTTAATTAACCTGCAATACGCCAACAGCGATTTCTGGGGCCAGGATTTACTGGCGCAGATTTACTACCGTGACGAAAGCCTGACCTATTATCCCTTCCCGACGCTTTCCGGCGGCTCGGTGACCAGCATTGGCGCATCGCAGCAAAAAACCGATTTCTACGGCGGCAAACTCACTCTCAACAGCAAACCGCTGGAAGATCTGACATTGACCTGGGGCGTGGACGCCGAACATGAAACGTTCGATGCCAACCAGCAATTTTTCAATCTCAGCAACGCCGCCGCCAGCGGTGGGATGAAACTGGATAACGCTTATAACGTCGGGCGCTATCCCGGCTACAGCATCACGAACCTCGCGCCGTTCCTGCAAAGCAGCTATGACATTGCGGCCATCACCCTGAGCGGTGGCGTGCGCTACCAGTACACGGAAAACAGAGTCGACGACTTTGTGGGCTACGCGCAGCAGCAAGCCATCGCCACCGGCAAGGCGACCTCGGCAGACGCGGTGCCAGGCGGCAAAACGGATTACAACAATCTGCTATTCAACGCCGGTATCCTCGGTCATCTGAGCGAACGCCAGCAGGTGTGGTTTAACTTCTCGCAAGGCTTTGAAATCCCGGACCTGGCGAAATATTACGGTTCCGGCACCTACAAGCTCGAAAATGGCCACTACCGTCTGGTTAACAGCGTCAACGTTAATGATTCGAAGCTGGACGGCATTAAAGTGAATGCCTACGAGCTGGGCTGGCGCTTCACCGGCGATAGCCTGCGTACGCAGATCGCCGCGTACTACTCGCTTTCGGATAAAACCATCAACATCAACAAAAGCGACATGACCATCAATATTGAAGATGATCAGCGTCGTATTTACGGTGTGGAAGGTCAGGTCGATTACTTCTTTAGCAACAGCGAGTGGAGCACCGGTGCAAACTTTAACGCCATCAAGTCGCAAACCCGCGTCGATGGCAAGTGGCAGAAACTGACCGTGGATAGCGCCAGCCCGTCGAAAATGAGCGCGTGGGTCAACTGGGCGCCAGGTGACTGGACGTTACGCCTGCAAAGCACGCAGACCTTTGATCTTTCTGACGCCGATGGGAAACATATTGACGGGTACAACACCGTTGACCTGCTCGGCAGCTACCTTCTGCCCGTCGGTAAGTTGAGCTTTAGCGTTGAAAACCTGCTGGACGAAGATTACACCACCGCGTGGGGACAACGCGCACCGGGTTTATACAGCCCAACCTACGGCGCAGCGGGTTTATATACCTATAAAGGCCGCGGCCGTACGTTTGGCCTGAATTATTCCGTTCTGTTCTGATGAGATGTGCCGCCTGTATTTCAGGCGGCACATTGCGTTTTATTCATGCCCAATAAAACGCAAACAAGCCGATATCCTCAGCCATTATTTTGCTGAAAATATATCGTGCTGTTTTTGCCTTAAGCCAAATAGATGACTGAGGCTATTCTATTTTCCGGTCAGCGAATGCGTAATATAAGATATATTGAATCAACAACCGCTAAATATAAGGTCCAGATATAGATACCGGATTACTACCGCTAACGTTAATACCCCTGAAATAAGACAGGTTTTACTGGAGATTTTTATTGCATATCCGTCGGTTCAGATTCGCCCGCCGTTATCTGCTCTTGCTGCACGACCGCTTTCGCGTCCTGTTTGTGCTGTTCAGCCACGCGTTTCTCTTTCTGTAACTGCGCGGTGGCTAACTCTTGTTGCGTTACTTTTTTACCCGAAAACGCATCAACCATTTCCGTTCTGCCGTCCGGATATTTAACGATGGTCACCAGTCGTCCGCCGAATTGCGGAATACCGGTCATCGCCAGTGAATAATCAATTTCATGATTTTCCACCTTTTTCTTTTCCTGAACCTGCTGCTCGGCTTTTATTTCGTTGCTGTGTTTGTGCTTTTCTGCGCGGCTGGAGAGCGTCACTTTGGTGCTCTCATCATGCGAAGCGCTATTTGCCGCGCCGTTATCCGTATGAGCCGCCGATTTATGGTTTGTGTTTTCTTTTGTTGTGGCAAGGTGCGGGCTTGCCTGAATCGCCTGAATCTCCTGCATCATTATCTCCGCTATCAATGACCAGATATTCCGCCAAATGACTCTGCCTGAGCCGAAAAAAAGATCCTCATAACGATTATCGACAGGCAAAAGAAACAGATTAATAACAAATAGCGCTGAAGCTGGATGATTTACATACAAAAATTAAATAAGCACGCGATATTTAATAAAACAATAATTTCACTTAAATCAGTTGGATATTAAAAAATATACGTTAAGTCAGGGCATATAATTAAAAGCAGAAGCACCGCCCATTTTTATCACTAAATTTTAACAAACGAATATCCATGTCAGCGCGCAACGTTTTAACACCCGCATCGGCAAAATAACGCAACCGCTTTACTGCTTAACCGCATCGGCGGCAAAGCGACTTTCCCCTGCCTGCGGCATGCTGCTACTCTTTGAAACGCGAAAAAATATAAAATATCAGGAGTGAAAAATGAGCCAACAACCGCTACATGCCGCCCCGCTCAGTTGGGGTCATGGCCCACGCACGTTCGAGGTATTTATCGAACCTACTTGCCCTTTTTCTGTACGCGCGTTTAACAAACTGGACGCGCTGCTTCAACAGGTCGGCGAGGATAACGTCACGGTAAAAATCCGCCTGCAATCGCAGCCGTGGCACCTGTTTTCCGGGGTAATTGTTCGCTGCATCCTCGCGGCCTCGACGCTTGCAGATGGCAAAAACGCCGCGCATAAAGTGCTGCAAGCGGTTGCCGATCATCGCGAAGAGTTTGAATTTACCGACCACTGCAGCGGCCCGAATATGCACGCCACGCCCCAGCAAATTATTGAACGCATCGAACAGTACAGCGGGGTGAAGCTGGCAGAGGCTTTTGCCCGCCCGGAACTGCAAACCGAGATCAAATGGCACAGCAAATACGCGCGCCAGAATGGCATCCATGTTTCGCCAACCTTTATGGTTAACGGGCTGGTGCAGGCCGACCTCGGTAGCGGCGACGATATCAACGTCTGGGCGCAGCGTATTCTCGCCTGAGGCGACTGCTACACTGCTTTGCAGGCGCTTAACTTCTTCAACACATCAACGAAAAGGCAGGCCAAAATGTCAGACAACTATCAGCCCCCCAAAGTCTGGACGTGGGATAAATCCGGCGGCGGCGCGTTTGCCAATATCAACCGCCCGGTTTCCGGCCCAACGCATGACAAAACATTGCCGGTCGGCAAACACCCGTTACAGCTCTATTCGCTCGGTACGCCGAACGGCCAGAAAGTGACCATCATGCTGGAAGAGTTACTGGCGAAAGGCGTCAGTGCCGCAGAGTACGACGCGTGGTTGATTCGCATCGGTGAAGGCGATCAATTCTCCAGCGGTTTTGTCGAGGTTAACCCGAACTCCAAAATCCCGGCGCTGCGCGACCACAGCACCACACCGCCGACGCGGGTGTTCGAATCCGGCGCGATCCTGCTCTATCTGGCGGAAAAATTCGGTCACTTCCTGCCAAAAGATCCGGCAAAACGCACTGAAACGCTGAACTGGCTGTTCTGGCTGCAAGGTTCCGCACCTTTCCTCGGCGGCGGTTTTGGCCACTTCTATAACTATGCGCCGGTGAAGATCGAGTACGCGATCAACCGCTTTACCATGGAAGCCAAACGCCAACTGGACGTGCTGGATAAGCAACTGGCACAGCACACATTTGTAGCCGGGGATGAGTACACCATCGCCGATATGGCCATCTGGCCGTGGTACGGCAACGTGGTGCTGGGCAATGTCTATAACGCGGCGGAATTCCTCGACGCGGGCAGCTACCAAAACGTCCAGCGCTGGGCGAAAGCGATTGCAGAGCGCCCGGCGGTGAAACGTGGGCGCATGGTTAACCGCACCTTCGGCGAGCCGAGTGAGCAACTGCACGAGCGCCACGACGCCAGCGATTTCGACACGCAAACTGAAGATAAACGCAACGCTTGATCTTGCCCACCGGGCGGCATTCCGCCCGGTTTCTCCCGCCTTTCTCCACACCTTCTGCTCTTTTTTTCACACCATATTTACATAACAGAAATAACTCGTAAGAATGCCTTTTATTTACCCGTAGCCCGCCAAATGTCTGAAAACGCGCTAAAACAGCAGATCCAGAATCTGAAGAAGCACAACGCCCGGCTGGTGCGGATCGCGCGCGATGCGCGCAATAAACTCAGCGCTGCGCTCGACGGCACCGGACTCTGTTTGTGGCAACTGGATGTGCCAAGCGGCAAGCTCATCATCTTTAACCGCCGCTGGGGAGCAATGCTTGGCTATCAACCCAAAGCACTGAGCGCCCATTTTGATGTCTGGCGCGAACACCTGCATGAAGATGACCGGCAACGGGTGCTGGATGCGTTTTATGACCATTTGCACGGCAAAACCCCGTTTTACGAAGCGTTGCACCGCATGCAGCATAAAAATGGCACCGTGACCTGGGTGCTCGATCGCGGTCGCGTCACCGACCGGGACGCCAGCGGCGCGCCGCTGAAAGTGACCGGCACGCACATTGATATGACCAAAGAGAAGCAGTACGAAGAGCAACTGGCTCTGCTTGCAAACCACGATCCGCTGACCGGCCTCGCGAACCGCCACGCGCTGTTGCAACACTTCGCTGAACTCAATCTCGCCGGGCCGCTGTGTGTAGCATTTATCGATCTCGATGATTTCAAAGCGGTAAACGATACGTTTGGCCACCGCAGCGGCGATGAGTTGCTGATCCAGCTCAGCCAGCGCCTGCGTACTGCCTGCCCGGAGGGAACCGTCATCGGGCGGCTTGGCGGCGATGAATTTGTTCTGTTGCTGCCCTTTGCGCTCAACAGCCTGCTGATTAACAGCACAGCGCATAGCTGTTTGCGCGCCATTCTCAGCCCCTTCGAGCTGGATAATGGCGAGGCGTCGGTAGGCGCATCGATAGGCATTGATGAAGTGCAAGCCGGGGATGATTTCGTTAATGCGCTGATGCGTGCCGATCGCGCGATGTATCACATTAAGCACACCGGTAAAAACGGCGCGGCTATCGGCAAAATCCTGATTTCGCTCTCGCCACGGCATGAGGAAACGCCATGAAGCACGCGCGCCAGCAAGCGATTCTGCAGCTTCTCACCAGCCAGCACAGCATCACAACCCAGGCGCTGGCGGCGCAGCTGAATGTCAGTATTGAAACCATTCGCCGCGATCTCAACGCGCTGCAAACGGCGGGGAAAATTGTGCGTCGCCACGGTCTGGCGCGCACATTGCACGCAGCGTCGCATGATGACGGGGAGCCGTTTCGCGCCCGGCAAAAAAGCCATTACGCGGATAAAGCCGACATCGCCCGCCACGCACTGAACTGGATAGAAGCCGGGATGACGCTGGCGCTGGATGCCAGCTCTACCTGTTTTCATCTGGCGCGACAGTTACCGGATATCCCGTTGACGGTGCTGACTAACAGTCTGCCGGTGTGTCAGGAGATGGCGCGCCGCGAACAGATTGAACTTATCTGCTCGGGTGGCCGTCTGGCGCGCACGGAGCGCTGCTATGTGAACCCGGCTCTCGCAAGCCTTCTGAAATCGCTGGAGATTGATCTGTTTATCTTCTCCTGCGAAGGCGTGGATGCACGCGGCGATATGTGGGATTCCACCCGCCACAATGCGGCGTTCAAAGCCCAGCTGTTACGCCGGGCACAGCAATCATTGCTGTTGATTGATAAGAGTAAATTCTATCGCGCCAGCGAAGCGAAGATCGGCAATCTGGCGCAGGTCACGCAGATGGTGACCGACGCGAACATCGACGCGCTTCAGCGCTGAGGGGCAAACGCTTCGATCTCCATGTTGCGCAACGCTTCCAGCGTCGCCAGCGCTTCGTGTTCATCAATCACGCTCATCGCGAAACCGACATGCACCAGCACCCATTGTCCCAGCAATTCACGCGGTGAATCCTCGCACACCAGCGCGATATTGACGTCGCGGCGCACGCCGCACACATCCACCTGCGCCAGTTGATGAAAATCGTCGCCAACGGCCACCACCTGCCCCGGTACGCCTATACACATCGTTGCTTTACTCCACTTCGATACTTTTGATCTGCACGCCGTCGCTGCGCTCAATATGCAGCGTCGGGCAGTGGCAGAGCGGGCATTCATCGTGCCGCTCGGCTTCCACTGTCTGGCTGCAATTCCAGCACCAGGCCTGCGCCGGTTTATGGAGGATATGCAATGTGCAACCCTGCGCCAGCGTTTCGCGGCAGGCGATATCAAAACCAAACCGCAGCGCGCTCTCTTCCACACAAGCCAGCGCGCCCACTTCCAGCCATACGCCCGTCACGCGCCGCGCGCCGTTTTGCCGCGCCTGCTGTTCAATGATCTCCACCGCGTTCTGGCACAGGGATAACTCATGCATGCGCTTTGTCCCGTAGCCCTTGCAGTAACGCGCGACGGCTTAGCGCGGCATCGGTGACCGGCAACGAAAGCGCCATTTTCAGGCAGTTATCGGCAAGCGCGATGCCAGCATCCACAGACAATCCCCGATCGAGCGGCGACATCAGCGAGCAGCTCAGGTATTGCCCCAATGCGGGTAATTCGCCGACGGTAAAGGTCATTTCGCCATAGGGCAATCGCAGCCCCAGCCGCTGGCTCACCGGGCGGCGAGGCCAGCACTGCTGCGGGCCGGGGTAGATTTGCAGACTCAGCATCCACGGTGTCAGCACACAGCCCAGCCACTGCTCTTCAAAGCGGGTAAACGGCGTGACATACACCGGCATGGTTGCATGGATAAATGGCAGACCCTGCATCTCCTGCTCGGCTATCGCCATAAAAGCCGCCTGCACTTCGCGGTGCGGCGAAACGTCGAACCCCATCACCTCATCCTGCATGTTCGGTCTCCCGTAAAACAGGCTCCACGCCGGATTCACGCAGCGCCGCCAGCACGGCCTGGAGCGCAGTATCCAGGCTCGCCGCCACCACCGGTGTCATGCCGATATGTGGCTCCAGCGAGGACGGAATAACGCCAATCAGCGTCAGTTTTTTCGGAAACTCGCCGGTGAAACGCAGCGCCGACAGCACATCCGATAGCCCCAACTGGTGCGGCGAAATTTTATTGCTGAACAGCGTTGGCACGTCGTCATCGCGCAGGCAAATTACTGCACCCGGCTCGCTTTTGCGGCTGACCACCGCATCGGCGATGATCAGATGATCGCGGTTAGCCATCGCCTCAAGCAGCTCCATACCCGCCGTGCCGCCGTCCAGCACCTCGACATGCGCGGGCAGGTGGTAACGCTGCTCAAGCGCTTCCACCACCCGCACGCCTATCGCTTCATCGGTGAGCAAAATGTTGCCCACGCCTAACACTAAAATCGACATCACAACACCTTCACCGCGACAACATCGTTGCCGTCGGCATCCACCACGTGGACCGCGCACGACATACACGGATCGAACGAGTGAACGGTGCGCACCACTTCCAGCGGTTTTTGCGGATCGGCAATTGGCGTTCCTACCAGTGACAGCTCGTATGGTCCGGCGTCGTCGTTGAAGTTGCGCGGCCCGGCGTTCCAGGTTGACGGCACTACCGCCTGGTAGTTATCGATTTTGCCGTCTTTGATAACGATCCAGTGGGAAAGCATGCCGCGCGGCGCTTCAAGGAAGCCGACGCCTTTAAACTCGCCGCTGGTCGGGATTTCCGTATGGGCGATAGTTTGCACATCGCCTTTGCCGATATTGTCTATCAATGCCTGATACTGCTGCTGCAAGACCTGATGTAACTCGCAGGCATGAACCGTGCGGCCGATAATGCGCCCCAGCGTGGAGTGCAGTTGCTCCACCGCCACCGTTTTACCGGTGAGTTTCTGGTAAATGGCGGTGATATCGTGCAATTTCTCCGTCGTTGCCGGGTGTTTCGCTGCCAGCTTGCAGAGCATATTGGCGAGCGGCCCCACTTCGACCGTTTTGCCGTAAAAGGTGGGCGATTTAACCCAGGAGTATTTGCCCTCTTCCTGCCAGCCGGTGTACTGCGGCAGCGTGGTGCCCTGCCACGGCTCCTGCGGCGCCTCGTCTTTATACCAGGCGTGTTTCGCGCTCTCCTGAATGCCTTTAATCAGGAAAGGATCGGTGTGGGTGTTGATTTCACGGTAGGTCGCAAGATCGGCATTTTCAATGTAACCACCAGCAAACAGGAAGCTGCCGTTGTTGGCGTCGGTGGGGAATTCCGGCGTGCTCAGGTAGTTCACCGCGCCTTTACCGAGCGTGAGCCATTCCGGGTAAAACGCCGCAATCACCGCCGTGTCGACTTTATAAACCTGCTCGATAAACCCTTCCAGCTTGTCGATAAACGACTTGAGATACATCAGGCGTTCAAGGTTCAGCACTTCGATACCATCAAGATTGATCGGGTTGGCAACCCCGCCCACCGCCAGGTTCTGAATGTGCGGCGATTTACCGCCGAGCAGCGCGACAATGCGGTTAGCGTCGCGCTGACACTCCAGCGCTTGCAGGTAGTGCGCGACGGCAATCAGGTTTACTTCCGGCGGCAACTTCATTGCCGGGTGGCCCCAGTAGCCGTTGGCAAAAATGCCCAGTTGGCCGCTGGCGACCAGCGCTTTGATCTTCTCCTGCACCGCTTTGAAGTCGTTTTCACTGTTAAGCGGCCAGTCGGAAAGCCCCTGTAACAGCGCGGCGGCTTTCGCCGGATCGGCATTCAGCGCGCTGGTGATATCGACCCAATCGAGCGCCGAAAGCTGATAGAAATGGACGATATGATCGTGAATCGAGTGGGCGGCCAGAATGATGTTGCGGATGTACTGGGCGTTGCGCGGCACCTTTACCTCCAGCGCGCTTTCTACCGCCCGCACCGAGGCAATGGCGTGGATCGTCGTACAAACGCCGCAAATGCGCTGCATGATGATCCATGCGTCGCGCGGGTCGCGGTTTTTGACAATCTCTTCCATCCCGCGCCACATGGTTCCTGACGACCAGGCCTTTGATACAACGCCGTTTTCAATTTCGCAATCAATGCGTAAATGACCCTCAATACGGGTGACCGGATCAATGGTGATACGTTGACTCATGCTTTACTCGCCTCATGTCGCGCAGATGTTTTTAACGGAGGAATAATCGGCAACAGACGTATCAGTAAGATGTACGCACAGACTTCAATTGCCACAAAACCGATGGAAATCAATAACTCTTCCGCTGTCGGGAAGTAGTGGTAGCCGTTGCCGGGATTAAAGGCCAACAGCGAATAAGAGAGCCGCCACAGCGCACAGCCGAGCAGCATGCTCAACGCGCCAAGGAACAAAAAGCGGGAATCACGGCGCAAACGCGGCGCGCGCAGGATCAGCAGCGGCAAGGCCAGCAATGCCATTTCCAGCCAGAACATCAGGCTGTAAAAATCACCGGCAAAGGCGTAATGCCATTTGTCACGCCACGTGATCTCTCCCAACCGCAACACCAGAAACAGCGCTAACAGCACGCTCAGGATATTGATGAGTTTGCTAAACAGGCGTTTTTCATCCGGCCCGTTGCCGCGCAGGCTGGCCTGCATTAATGAGCCTTCGAAAATGACAATCGAGAAACCCATAATAAACGCGGTCAGCAGCGAGAAAACCGGCAGCATTTCATAGCTCTGCCACAGCGGGTAAACCTTATATCCGGCGGCAATCATCAACGAGCCCATCGACGACTGGTGCATGGTCGGCAGCAGCGCGCCAAGTGCGATAATGAAAAACATCACTTTATTGAGACGGCGCAGCGAAACCTTCCAGCCGAGCCTTTCCAGCAGCGCCGGGGCGAACTCCAGCGCCATCACGCCGATGTAAATCGTCATACAGACCGCGGTTTCAAACAGCACTGAATTGACGTTGAAATGGCCGGGAATATAGAAGTAAGGCAGATTCCAGTAACGTCCGACATCGATGGTGATGGACAAGCCGCCCAGCGAATAACCGAACAGGCTGCACAGCAGCGCCGGGCGCACCAGCGGGTGGTAATCGCCCCGGTTAAAGACATACACCGCCCACGCCAGCGCCCAACCGCCACAGGCAAAGCCGGTGCCGATCAGCAAATCAAACGCGATCCAGATCCCCCACGGATAACCACCGTTCAGATCCGAGACCGATCCGAGCCCGAAGATCAAACGCTTGAGGATAAAGATCGCGCACAGCACGATCAGCGGGGCGAACAGCAGCACCGGTTTACTCAGCAGTTTGCCGCCCATCGCTTGTGGATCATGACTCATGATCGCCTCCGTCATGCTTGTCCCGCGTATTGCGGCGTACCAGTGCGGTCAGCCCAACCAGCACGGCGAGCGGCAACATCATGCCTTTGTAGACCGTATGTTGAACATGCTCAGAGCGTGCGCCGGTTGCCAGATCGTCCAGCTCCGGCAACCCCAGCTCCTGATAAGGAACCCCAGTCAACACCAGCACCTGCGTGCCGCCGCCCTCTTTCTCGCCGTACAGATGCGGGTAGTAGCTGGGCACGTTATGCACATAGGTGTCGTTGGTGTTCAATGTCTGGCGCGGGTAGCGGTACTCAGAGCCGGGTTTCATCGCGAGACGTTTTTTGGCTTCGGCGAGCAGTTCTTCGCGCGTGCCGAAAATCACCGCGCCCGCAGGGCACACTTCCACACACCCGGGCAACTCGCCGTTATCCAGCCGCGCCACATCTTTCTGGTTGCAAAGCTCACACTTATGCAGCGCGCCGAAGGGGTTGTTGTAGTCATACTTCGGCACATCGAACGGACAGGCGACCATGCAGTAGCGGCAGCCGGTACAGACGCTGGCGTCGTAGTGAACGATGCCGGTTTTGGCGTCCTTTTTCAGCGCCTGCACCGGGCAGACGGAAACACAGTTGGCATCCACGCAGTGCATGCACTGCTTTTTGATATAGGCATAACCGTCGCGCAGCTGGTCTTTGTTCTCGCCGCTGCCGCTGTGCCAGACCTGAATAATGTTATTGGTATAAGGCGAAAGTTTGTCGTTATTCGACCAGGTTTGCTCGCCCTGAGGGTTACGCTGCGGCGTGTTAATTTCCTGGCAACGCGTCACACAGGCCTGACAACCGACACAGAGCGTGGAGTCGTACAACATCCCCAGCGCGCCGGGGATCGGCGGGCGGTTTTGCGCGGCGGCAAAACTCGCGGACGATCCCCCCACCAGCAGCGCCCCGCCGGACGCCACTTTGAGAAAATCACGTCTGTTCACGGCTAGTCTCCCTGTGAATCCGTGTCGTTTTTCTTCTGCTGGCGACCCAGTTCACGCACGGTCATCACACCGATACCCGCCACCAGGCCGACGACGCCACCCAGCAAACCGACTGCGCTTGCCGACACGGTGCCGCCCTCTTTCAGGTTGACGTCTGGTTTCGCGGCGCGCGGCGTAGGGTTATCCACATGCGCAAGCTGGGAGATGCCTTTGTGAAAGCCAACCCCTTCTTCGTTACAGCCGTAGCACGGGTGACCAATGGCAACGGGCCAGACACCACCTACATCGCAAAACTGCAACGTTGAGCAGTTGCCCCAGGTTTCCGGGCCTTTGCAACCTAAGTGGTACAAGCACCAGCCTTCACGATGCCCCTGATCGCCGTACGCTTTCGCAAAGCGCCCGGCGTCAAAATGCGGTCGACGTTCGCAGTGCTCGTGAATTAAGCGTCCGTAGGCAAAGCGGGGACGGTTTTTGGCGTCAAGCGCCGGAGGTTTGCCGAAGGTGATGATATGCGCCACCGTGGCAAGGAAGTTTTGTGGGTTCGGCGGACAGCCGGGAATGTTGATCACCGTTTTGCCAGGCAGCACCTCTTGCAGGCTGACGGCACCGGTCGGGTTAACGCCCGCCGCCGCCACGCCGCCCCAGGCGGCACAGGAGCCAATAGCGATAATCGCCGCCGCGTTTTCTGCCGCTTTACGTATATGATCGACAATCGGTTCGCCGGCGACCATGCAGTAAACCCCGCCGTCTTTCATCGGAATCGAGCCATCGACCACCAACACGTACTGGCCTTTATACTGCTCCAGCGCCCGGTGTTTATTCTCTTCAACCTGGTGACCAAACGCGGCAGAAAGCACTTCGTGGTATTCCAGCGAAATGGTTTCCAGCACAAGGTTTTCTACGGTGGGGTGCGTCGCGCGAAGCAGAGATTCAGTACAGCCTGTGCACTCCTGCGCGCCAATCCAGATAACGGGTGGGCGCTGAGGGTGACTGACAGCTTCGGCCATTTCGGCAGCGGCTTTACCGCTTAACCCCATGGTCGCCGCCAGTGCAGCACACAGTTTCATAAAATCACGACGGCTCACGCCATGAGACGCAAATTGTTGGTTCTCTCCTGCCATTTATTGTTATCCCTTAGCCTGGACTAGGATTATTCTCCACCCATTGGGCAGATGAATGCTGCGATCGCCCCGACAAATAATCACATAAAAAACAAGGGTATTATGCAAAAAGGCGGAGAGTGTTGCAGTAGTCACAGAAAAATGAGGGGCTTAGGGGCACAAAACGGCAAAAAAAATGAAAGTCACCCTCGACAAAAGTGACCTTCACAAAAGAGAACTACATTTTGAGCAAAGCTTATTTTTAGATTTCGAGACGGTAACCCGCCATAAAAAATCGGATCACAGTGCTGGAGTGACTCTCGCGAAAGAAATCCATCACCATGTCCTTATCCAGCCCGTAGCGACGCGTAAGAATGCCTGCTTCCCACGCGCTGAGTTGACGATCGCCGGTTTTTTCAAACATACGATGCGAAAACCCGAGTACAAAACCACACTTATAGTCCGGGCAGAAATGCGCCACGTTACTGGCGCTGTCCGCCTGCGCCGCATTCAGCCCGGCCATCAAGCCTTTACCAAAATGGTTGTCCATCGTTATCACCCCCACAAGCGCTATATAAAAAATTATATAACTATCTTCCGTGGCGGCGATAGCGCTGATTAAAACGCGACCCACTCATCCGAAGAGGTTGATGCTTTACGCGATCCTCCGCGTGATAAATCCGGTTTTACCAGCGCGGTGGCCGCAGGTTTCTGCTGCTCGTCACTGGAAAGGCGGAACTGCTGAACGGAACGCTGCAACTCTTCGGTCTGGCGCTCCAGCGCGGCGGCGGCGGCGGAAATCTCTTCCACCAGCGCGGCGTTCTGCTGCGTTACGCTGTCCATCTGGGTAATCGCCACGCCCACCTGAGAGATGCCTTTGCTCTGTTCATCCGTCGCAGAAGCGATCTCTTTCATAATGGTGGTCACTTCTCTCACCGAACGCAAAATGCTTTCCATGGTGGTGCCGGTGTCATTGACCAGTTTCGCGCCTTTCTCCACGCGGGAAACGGAATCCGCGATCAGCGTTTCGATCTCTTTCGCTGCGCCGGCACTGCGGCTGGCGAGGTTACGCACCTCACCCGCAACCACTGCGAAACCACGACCTTGCTCACCCGCACGCGCGGCTTCCACGGCGGCGTTAAGCGCAAGAATGTTGGTCTGGAAAGCGATGCTGTTAATCACGTTGGTGATTTCGGCGATTTTCTTCGAGCTGTCGGAGATGCCATCCATTGTGCTGATCACTTCTTTTACCAGCGCGCCGCCTTTGCTGGCGGTGGTCGACGCCACTTCTGCCAGTTCGCTTGCCTGGTTGGCGTTATCCGCGTTCAGTTTTACCGTTGAGGTCAGCTCTTCCATGCTGGCAGCGGTTTGTTCCAGTGCGGCGGCCTGCTCTTCCGTGCGGGAAGAGAGATCGTTATTACCGGTAGAGATCTCGGACGCGCCACGCCAGATATTCTCGCTGCCGTGGCGGATGCTGCTCACCGCTTCGCGCAGGCTATCCTGCATTGCTAACAGCAGCGGGATCACCTGCCCTACGCAGTTGCGCCCCATATCTTCCAGCGGCTGGCTGAGATCGCCCTGCGCCATCAAACGGAAGTGCGCGCGAATGCGGTTCAGCGGTTTCACTAGCATGGCGACCAGATAGCGGTCGGTGAACAGCAGGATCAGCAAGCCAATCACCATCGCAGTAATAATCGCGACGCGCGTGGTGCTGGTGCGCGCATCGACCATCACACGTGTTTCATCGAGGCTGCTGCTGGCCGCTTTATTAAAACTTTCTGTCGCCGTACCAAAGCTGCGGCTCAAACCCGGCGTAACATTATTGGCCTGCTGGCGGTACGCGTCTGGCGTACCTTGCTGCGCCAGCTGCATCTGTGGAGTTACCCCTTGATCCAGCAGCGCCTGCCAGGCGGCAATCACTTGTTCAGATACTTTGGGATCCATCGGGCCCGGCGATACGGCTTTAAACTCCGTCAATTTACGCGACATGGTATCCAGCGCCTGTTGCACCGGTGCCATATCTGGCGAGCCACCCGCAGCTTTGGCTTCCATCACACGGCTAAGACGAGTAACAAATCGGAAGTACTGATCATTACCCTGGCTAAGAAGGGTCATTTGCGTCACCAGCTGGCGATCAACGTCATTGCCATCAGCGACTTTTGACAGAGAAAAAACACTATATAAGCCGACGCCAGACCACAGCACACCGAAGATCCCGAGGATCACCAGCATCACGGCTCGTATAGTAAAGTTACGAAGCATATTCATAATATTGTCCTTGCGGTAATGGTGCTTTCTCGCCTGCGGGCGAGAGTTATCTCCATTTATCGGCAAGGTGCGGAAAATATTAAATGTCTGGCTAAAAATTTTTGTATGAGAACAGCGTTGACCTTTTCTCCTTCCTCTGCCGCTTGAGTCGCCGCTAAAACGCTTATTCTGCTAACTTTACTTCAGCATGAATTTTGTTAACAGAATTGCAAGCCGCTTATAAAAAAGCGCATAACAAGATGATAATAAAAGATATTTATTTTTATGAATCTATTATCAAAAGAGCCATAAATATCTCAATTGCGGGAGAGCTCAATTATTAAAACGCCGTGCCACAAAATTAAAAACCACAATTATCAAATAAGTTCATCAGCGGATGACAATATTAAAAAAACGACTGAACAGAGCGATAATAGTTATTATCACCGTTTGAAAAACACCGATAAATATCACTAATCATTGGCCAGAAAAGTCAAAAAAATAAGAGTTAAGTAACCTTTAAACACCTGTGAAGTGATGTTAAAAAAGATGTTTTTTTACGCAACACAACCCGATAGTCAGGCAGCTAACGGTGCAGGGTGAAAGGGTAAAACCCAGTCATATAGAGCTCTGTAAAGGTACGGCACCTTACGCACTTTGCCATGCCCTGCGTTAGCGGTTAGGGCAAAACCTCCACAGAGGATTATTTTTGTATACATTGATAAATATTATGAATAGCCCGCAACGATTTATGTCGCGCCGATTTTTTAGCCGCTTTCCCAGGAATTTTCGCAGAAAGAACGGGAGCCTAACGTAAATTAAAGACGCGCTTTTGCCTGCCAGTAAAAGCCAGAAAACCAAAGGCATTGCGTTAATTATCGATTCTTCTGCATTTACGACGTAAAAACCTGGTAAGTATGGCTTATGCCGTTAACTCACACAGATAAATAAACACAATGCGACATATTCATCTTTTTTATGTTTTCCGGCATCCCTGCCAGTGCAGCAGCCGCTAGGTGAGATACGTTTTGAACCAATCGAGGGTGCGTTGCCAGGCCAATTCGGCGGCGGCTTTATCGTATCGGGGCGTCGAATCGTTGTGAAACCCGTGGTTAACGCCGGGATAAACCCACGCTTCATAAACTTTTCGATGGGCCTTTAACGCCTGCTCATAAGCAGGCCAGCCGTCGTTGATGTTCTTGTCCAGCGCCGCGTAATGCAGCAATAGCGGCGCGTTGATTTTCGCAACATCCGCCGCTGGAGGCTGTCGGCCATAAAAAGGTACCGCGCACGCCAGTTCAGGGTAAGCCACCGCCGCTGCGTTTGACACGCCGCCGCCATAGCAAAAACCGGTAATCCCCACTTTTCCCGTCGCCTGCGGATGCTTTTGCATAAACTCAATGGCGGCAAAAAAATCATTCATCAGCTTTGTCGGGTCAACTTTCTGCTGCAATGCGCGACCTTCATCATCGTTACCGGGATAGCCGCCCACAGAACTTAAACCATCCGGTGCCAGCGCTATATAGCCTGCTTTGGCGACGCGGCGAGCCACATCTTCGATATACGGGTTCAGCCCGCGATTTTCATGTACCACCACCACTGCCGGCACGTTGCCCTGCGTTTTTGTCGGTTTGACCAGGTAGCCACGCACATCGCCATGCCCGTTCGGCGACGGATAAGTGATGTATTCAGGATGAATGTCCGGATCGGTAAATTCCACCTGCGTTGCCAGCGCGTAGTTCGGTTTCAAGAGATTGAACAGCGCCAGCGCCGTCATGCCGCCCACCGCATATTTGCCCGCCAGCTGTAAAAATTCTCGCTTATTGATCTTGCCGTGTGCGTAGTAGTCGTAGTAATCGAGCAACTCCTGCGGGAAATCTTTCGCCGTTAACCGCGTCATCGTTTATCTCCGTCTTTGTATGCCTCTCTAAGCAAAGCATAGCGCTCCGCTTTTCGCTCAAAAAACACCCAGACACAACCTCATCTTTTGATGTGCAGAAAACAGACGTAAGATAGAAACGTTGTTTCGAATTTTCATCGATAAGATTAAAAAGAAAGGAGACATCATGCCTGGCTTCGCCAACCCGAATCGCTACGAACAGATGCAGTACCGCTACTGCGGCAAAAGCGGCTTGCAACTGCCCGCGCTTTCTCTCGGTTTGTGGCACAGTTTTGGTCACGGGCACGCCCTGGATTCACAGCGCGCCTTACTGCGAAAAGCATTTTCCCTCGGCATTACCCACTTTGATTTAGCCAATAACTACGGGCCGCCAGCCGGCAGCGCGGAGGAAAATTTTGGCCGCTTGCTGCGTGAGGATTTTGCCGCATACCGCGACGAAATCCTTATCTCCACCAAAGCCGGTTACGATATGTGGCCAGGTCCGTACGGTTCCGGCGGTTCACGTAAGTATCTGCTCGCCAGCCTCGACCAGAGCCTGAAGCGAATGGGCGTTGAGTACGTTGATATCTTTTATTCGCATCGGGTTGATGAAAAAACGCCAATGGAAGAGACGGCATCTGCGCTGGCGCAGGCGGTACAGAGCGGTAAAGCGCTGTATGTCGGCATCTCTTCCTATTCCACCGAACGTACACAACAAATGGCAGCCCTGCTGCGCGAGTGGAAAATCCCGCTGCTTATCCATCAGCCCTCTTACAACCTGCTGAACCGCTGGGTGGATAAAACCGGCCTGCTGGATACGCTGGAAGATAATGGCGTGGGTTGCATCGCCTTTACCCCGCTGGCACAAGGGCTGCTGACCGGCAAATACCTGAACGGCATTCCGGAAGGGTCACGTATGCAGCGTGAAGGCAAAAAAGTGCGTGGTCTGACGGAGAAAATGCTGACAGAGAGCAACCTCAACAGCTTGCGCTTACTCAATGACATGGCGCAGCGCCGTGGACAGTCGATGGCGCAAATGGCGCTGAGCTGGCTGCTAAAAGATGCGCGGGTCACGTCGGTGCTGATTGGCGCAAGCCGTCCGGAACAGCTGGAAGAGAACGTTCAGGCGTTGAACAACCTGAGTTTTAGTCGCGAGGAGTTAGCGCAAATCGACAAGCACGTTGCCGATGGTGAGCTGAATCTGTGGCAGGCTTCTTCAGATAAGTAAAACGGTAATGCCGGGCGGCAGAACGCGGCCCGGCAATAAACTCAGTGTTGGTGGCGGGTTAATCGGTCCAGGTAGCCCATCACAAAAGCGGAAAGCACAAACGTCAGGTGGATAATCACATACCACATCAGCTTGTTATCCGGGACGTTTTTGGCATCCATAAACACGCGCAGCAGATGAATCGACGAAATGGCAACAATCGACGCCGCCACTTTGTTTTTCAGCGATGTGGCGTCCATTTTGCCAAGCCAGTTCAACTTCTCTTTATGCTCGGCGATATCGAGCTGCGAGACGAAATTTTCATAGCCGGAAAACATCACCATCACCAGCAAACCACCCACCAGCGTCATATCCACCAGCGACAGCAGTGTCAGGATCAAATCCGCTTCCGCCAGATTGAAGATATTGGGCAGGACGTGAAAAATCTCCTGGAAGAATTTTACCGTCAGCGCAAGCAGGGCGAGGGAGAGGCCGAAGTAAACAGGGGCGAGCAACCAGCGCGAAGCGTACATTGCGTTTTCCAGAAAGCGTTCCATGTTGCGTAAAGTCTCTTCAGATTGCTAAACCGGCGTTCAGTATATCCCAGCCAGGCAAACAATTTGCAACACTAAAGCAACACGGCGCTACACCTCTTCGGGATTGACCCAGGGACGTTGGTTCTCTGGCCATACCAGCACGACCAACGCGGGATACGCTTCCATACTGAATTCACGAAAACACTGGCGCAGGTTGAGCACATCCAGATCCGAATGCGGTACTTTTTCACCATTTACGCAGCGCTTTTTTATATTATCGTAATACTTATACACCGCTGAATTGAGATCGCTGCAGCGACGCTGCGCTTCAAATAACCCAGGCGTACTATTTAATTCCGCCATATTCATGCGCTTAATTGTCGCATGAAGAAAATCTATATATTCATGATTAACGCGCCAGTACCACACTGGAGTAATCGCATTCATTAACGCGGAGAAATGATCTTCCCCCTCCTCTTTTGACAACGGTTGCGGTGGTAAAGGCGGATTGTCAATTTCACTAAGGGGAGCTTTTTTATTGTACTCACGCATCAATAAAAGAACGCCGCCCGTCAGCAGCAATAAAGCAATAACAGAATAAAAAATACTGTTCATGAGCAGGCTCCTTTTTTTTGATTTTAAAAGTGCGCCATGATATTGTCAACGAACCTCACGCCTGAACACCCTCTTCCCTGTTGATATTAAAGGACATTGGAAATGCTTCCCGAGAATCTTGTCCCGGCACGATTTCACATTTCTGCCGTTGAAACCAAGCCTGGAGAAGAAGGAAAAGAGCCTAATTTAACTCAGGGTAAAAGAACACTCGCTGAACATGCTAACGATATATTAGCGAATGCCAACCGTACCGGGCAGTCGAGAAATATGCTGCTGGAAGAACGCGACCGCCATATAAAAGAGCGGCTATTGCGTGTGGTAAAAATCGAGACCTTCGCGCGTTTACTTAATGATTTACAAGCGGAAGGCGAGATAGATGCCCAAACATTAAGCCAAATAATTGCGGATAAAACTCAGCAAATAAATGAAGCAGGTAATGAGATTTGGCTTAACCTCATTACCCGAGAAAAAGATACGCCAATGTTTTATAAGTTCGGGGATGAATAACGTGAACGAGGTCGATAATAATAACGTTTATTTAGCTTTGGAAGAGAAAAAAAGCGATGAATTTATCTTAAAGCAAAATAAAGAAGCCCTGATATTAAGTAAAAACGAGACTATTCAGCGAATCGCGCGTGAACTGGTTTCTATTCCTGCGGCGCTGGTGCGCCTGAAATGGCAGAACCGTCGCGAAATTTATCCGCTGCAGGTGAAAGAAGAGATTTATGGTGCGGTGATCGACGCCATCATCGCGCAAAAACCAGAATTACGGGACAAAATCATGGGTCGCCTGGAGGCGAACTATCAGTACATTCTGAGCCGCGAAACCGCGACGTTACGCCTGAGTCGCAAACTAAGCGATGGCGAATTCCGCACCTCGAATGTAACGACCGTGGCACTGGAAGAAGAAGCGGCGGCAAAGCGATCCGCCAACACAAAATAGCCCTTTACCTTTCCCTCGCTTGTACATCTTTGCCTCAAGATAATCCTGAATTAGTCTGCATTTTCAGCTCAGGCTTCTACCCTTAAGTACTCAACAACCGATATGGAGGGTACGTAATGGCGAATAACCAGACGAAAATGCAGGATCCCACCACGCAGTATTACACTGGCGAATACCCGAAACAGCGGCAACCAACGCCAGGCGTACAGTCGAAGATGGATCCCGTTCCCGACTGCGGCGAGAACAGCTACGTTGGTAGCGGGCGGCTAAAAGATCGCAAAGCGCTGGTGACCGGCGGCGATTCGGGCATTGGTCGCGCGGCGGCTATTGCCTATGCGCGCGAAGGCGCAGATGTCGCCATCAACTATTTGCCTGCGGAAGAGGAAGACGCGCAGCAGGTGAAGGCGCAAATCGAAGCCGCCGGGCGCAAAGCGGTGTTAATTCCCGGTGACCTGACCGATGAGTCTTTTGCCCGCTCTTTGCCGCACAAGGCAAAAGAGCAGCTTGGCGGGCTGGATATCCTGGCGCTGGTGGCAGGTAAACAGACTGCCGTGGAAGAGATTGCCAACCTGACAACGGAGCAATTTACCCAAACCTACACCGTTAACGTTTTTGCACTGTTCTGGATCACCCAGGAAGCCGTGCCGCTGCTGCCACCGGGCGGGAGCATCATCACCACCTCGTCTATTCAGGCGTATCAACCGAGCACGCATTTGCTGGATTACGCCTCAACCAAGGCGGCAATCCTCAATTACAGCCGGGGGCTGGCGAAGCAGGTCGCGGAAAAAGGGATTCGGGTTAACATCGTAGCCCCGGGACCAATCTGGACAGCGCTGCAAATTGCCGGGGGTCAGCCGCAGGAGAAACTGCCGCAGTTTGGCCAGCAAACGCCAATGAAGCGTGCCGGCCAGCCTGCGGAACTGGCACCGATTTATGTCTATCTGGCGAGCCAGGAATCAAGCTACGTTACCGCCGAAGTGCATGGCGTGACGGGCGGCGAGCACCTTGGATAACAGGCATAAAAAAAAGCTGGCATCCGCCAGCTTTTTTGTTGGGTTCGCGTTACTTCGCTTTCGCAACTTCCTCGCCCACCAGACCGATCTTCAGATATCCCGCCTGATGCAGCGTATCCATCACCTTCATCATTGTTTCGTAATCCACGGTTTTATCCGCGCGGAAGAAGATGGTGGTGTCTTTTTTACCTTCGGTTAGCGTATTCAGCGCGTTAACCATCGTTTCATCGGTAACCTGATCGTTACCAATAAACATGGTGTTATCTGCTTTTACCGACAGGTAAACAGGTTTTTCCGGGCGCGGTTGCGGCTGGCTGGTCGATGCCGGCAGGTTAACTTTTACATCAACCGTGGCAAGCGGCGCGGCCACCATAAAGATAATCAGCAGCACTAACATCACGTCGATAAACGGCGTGACGTTGATTTCGTGCATTTCGCCGTTATCGTCCAGGTTTTCATTAAGACGCATTGCCATGACGAATCAACCTACTCGTAATTTTTGCGCGGTGCGAACCGGCTGAGCGTTGCTGGCGGCCAGATCCAGATCGCGGCTTTGCAGCAGCAGAACCTGCGCGGCAACATCGCCAAGGATCGCTTTATAGCTGCCGATCATACGGGCGAAGATGTTGTAAATCACCACCGCCGGGATAGCTGCAACCAGGCCGATAGCCGTTGCCAGCAGCGCTTCCGCGATGCCCGGCGCGACAACCGCGAGGTTGGTGGTTTGCGTCTGCGCAATGCCGATGAAGCTGTTCATGATGCCCCAGACGGTACCAAACAGACCAATAAACGGCGAGATCGCGCCAATCGTTGCCAGATAGCCATTCCCGCGCCCCATATGGCGACCGGTGGCGGCAACGCGACGTTCCAGACGAAAACCGGTGCGCTCTTTAATGCCTTCGTTATCTTCGCTGCCGGCAGATAACTCCAGTTCGTTCTGGGCTTCGTTGATTAACATTGTGCTCAGGCTGCGGGCGTGGAAAGCGGAAGCAATTTCACTCGCCTGATCCAGAGAGCGGGCTTCAGCCAACTGCTGCTGCTCACGCTTGAGGCGGCGCTTGTGCGAAATCATCTCGACGCTTTTGCTGAAGAAAAGCGCCCACGTGACGACCGACGCCAGAATCAGGCCGATCATCACCACCTTCACAACGATGTCGGCATGCTGGTACATGCCCCACACGGATAGATCCGTCTGCATCAAATTATTACCCACAGTGTATCTCCGAGACGCAAATCACAAAATCTGTGCGCCATGATATCAAAAAGTCGTCGAATTGATAGTAGTTCTCATTAGTATTTGCAGAGTGCCTGAATTAAAAGTCATTTTCTTTGCGCTTACGCAGTAAACAGACACCATTGAACATTTTCTGGAAAAAATTCACTCACCGGCATAACACTGCGAGGCATCCGCCAACAATCATGGTAGTCTGGACATCCAGACGTATAAAAACAGGTTGAGCGAGAATGACAGCAAAGCATCTTGATACCGCTCTGGTTAACGCAGGGCGCAGCAAAAAATACACGCAAGGGTCGGTGAATAGCGTCATCCAGCGCGCCTCTTCACTGGTATTCGACACCGTTGAAGCCAAAAAACACGCGACGCGTAACCGAGCCAACGGCGAGCTGTTTTACGGGCGTCGCGGCACGCTCACGCACTTTTCGCTGCAAGACGCGATGTGCGAACTGGAAGGCGGCGCGGGCTGCGCGCTTTTCCCCTGCGGCGCGGCGGCGGTGGCAAACACCATTCTGGCGTTTGTTGAACAAGGTGATCATGTGTTGATGACCAATACCGCTTATGAACCCAGCCAGGATTTTTGCACCAAAATTCTCACCAAACTGGGTGTCACCACCAGTTGGTTCGACCCGATGATCGGCTCCAGCATCGTGCGGCTGATTCAGCCGAACACCAAAGTGGTGTTCCTGGAATCTCCCGGCTCAATCACCATGGAAGTCCACGATATTCCGGCGATTGTGCAGGCGGTGCGAAGCGTTGCGCCAGACGCCATCATTATGATCGACAATACCTGGGCGGCGGGCGTGCTGTTCAAGGCGCTGGAATTCGATATTGATATCTCCATTCAGGCAGCGACCAAATACCTGATTGGTCACTCCGACGGCATGATCGGTACGGCGGTGTCCAACGCCCGTTGTTGGGAACAACTGCGCGAAAACGCCTATTTGATGGGGCAAATGGTGGATGCCGACACGGCGTATATGACCAGCCGTGGCCTGCGTACGCTGGGCGTTCGTCTGCGTCAGCACCACGAAAGTAGCCTGAAAATTGCCGAATGGCTGGCGGCACATCCGCAGGTGGCGCGCGTGAATCACCCGGCGCTTCCCGGCAGTAAAGGCCACGAGTACTGGAAGCGGGATTTTAGCGGCAGCAGCGGCTTGTTTTCGTTTGTGCTCAATAAACGTCTGAACAATGAAGAGTTAGCGAACTACCTCGACCATTTTTCGCTGTTCAGCATGGCGTATTCGTGGGGCGGTTACGAGTCGTTGATACTCGCCAATCAGCCGGAGCAACTGGCGGCGATTCGCCCGGACGGCGAAGTGGATTTCACCGGCACATTAATCCGAGTGCACATTGGTTTAGAGAATGTTGACGATTTGATTGAGGATTTAGTGGCGGGCTTCCAGCGCATCGTGTAAACCAGGCTTACGGGCGTAAGTATTCAGAAAATTCTCGTTTCTTGCGCCCCCGATCAAGGTGTTTCAGGCGAACTGGAGTACAATAGCCTCCTCTACGCGGTTCCACGGGAAAGTCCATGGCTGTTATTCAAGATATTATTGCTGCGCTCTGGCATCACGACTTTGCTGCGCTGGCAAATCCACATGTTGTGGGTATTGTTTATTTAGTAATGTTTGCCACCCTCTTTTTAGAAAACGGCCTGCTTCCTGCTTCGTTTTTACCCGGTGACAGTTTGCTGCTGCTGGCTGGTGCGCTGATTGCGCGCGGCTGCATGGATTTCGTCGCGACGTTAGCCATCCTCACTTCCGCCGCCAGTCTCGGCTGTTGGCTGAGCTATATCCAGGGCAAATGGCTTGGTAATACGCGCGTGGTGAAAAGCTGGCTATCGCAGTTACCGGTGAAATATCACGAGCGGGCGACCTATATGTTTGACCGTCACGGTCTGCTGGCACTGCTGGCGGGGCGTTTCCTGGCCTTTATCCGCACTCTGCTGCCGACGATGGCGGGCATCTCCGGCCTCTCTAACCGCCGTTTCCAGTTATTTAACTGGCTGAGCGGGCTGCTGTGGGTCGGCGCGGTGACCTCGCTGGGCTACGCCATCAGCATGATCCCGTTTGTAAAACGCCATGAAGATCAGGTCATGACATTCCTGATGCTGCTGCCGGTGTTCCTGCTGGTGGTCGGCCTGGTTGGCGCCGTCACGGTAGTGCTGAAGAAAAAGTACTGCAACGCGTAACGCGTTTCCCCTCTTCGCCATGAAGAGGGGACGTTTTACATTCCCTGCATCATGCGAATTCTCGCCACATCTTCTCCCGGCGTCAGGCCAAAATAACGCTTAAACTCACGGCTGAATTGCGACGGGCTTTCATAGCCAACGCGCATGGCCGCCGCCCCGGCTTTCATACCATCATGCACCATTAACATGCGCGCTTTGTGCAGGCGGTAGGTTTTCAGGTATTGCAGCGGCGACGTGCTGGTCACCGATTTAAAGTTATGGTGAAACGCCGAGACGCTCATATTGGCTTCCGCCGCCAGTTGGTCAACGCTGAGGTTTTCCGTGTACTGGCTTTCAATGCGTTTGAGCACACGACTTATCAGGCTGAAATGGGTCTGGCGGCTAACTAACGCCAGCAGCGCCCCGCCGCGCGGCCCGGTTAGCACGTGGTAGAGCATTTCGCGGATAATCTGTTTGCCAAGGATACGCGCATCCAGCGGACGCTCCATCACATCCAGCAAACGCTCAGCGGCACAGAGGATCTCTTCTGAAAGCACTGCCGAATTAATGCCGCTTGCCGCCACATCCGGGCGAAAATGTTCATCTTCGCCGATATCCATCAACAGCTCCTGCAGTTGCAGGATATCGACATTCAAACGGATCCCCGCCAGCGGCACTTCCGGCGTGGCGAAGGTTTCACACTCAAACGGTAACGGCACGGTCAGCAGTAAATATTCATTGGTGTCATAACGAAAGACCCTTTCATTGATATAACCAATTTTGTGACCAGAAAAGAGAAAAACGATGCCCGGCTGATACATCACCGGCGTACGGGTTCCCGGTTGAGTACCGTACAGCAAGCGGATATCCGGCAGCAGTGCATTGAGCCTATTTTCATTCACTTTCAATAGTTTAATCTTTTCAGTGAGCTGCAGGCAAATCTCTTCACGCTTCATTTTTCGCCACTCCGGTAGACTATTTCGACCCGTACAGTGTGCAAATTTTTGGGCTTTTTCTCCAGCCACAAGGAGAAACAGGCAAGACATCGGCAGGAATGTGCATTGAGAGCGCGCGTGCCCGCGCCCACAATAGTCGCCATTGGGCAAAACACCGCCGCACTTTTTTCACCTCAATAAGAAGGGAACGAGCAATGAACAATTTTAATCTGCATACCCCGACCCGCATCCTGTTCGGCAAAGGTGCCATTGCCAATCTGCGTGAGCAAATCCCGACTGGCGCACGCGTGCTGATCACCTACGGTGGCGGCAGCGTGAAGAAAAACGGCGTGCTCGACCAGGTTTACAGCGCGCTGCAAGGGCTGGATGTACGCGAATTCAGCGGCATCGAACCGAACCCGACTTACGAAACGCTGATGAAAGCGGTACAGGTCGTTAAAGACGAAAACATCACCTTTCTGCTGGCGGTAGGCGGTGGTTCCGTGCTGGATGGCACCAAATTTATCGCTGCAGCGGCTCACTATGCCGAGGGCGTTGATCCATGGCATATCCTGCAAACACGCGGCGGCGAAATTAAAAGCGCCATCCCGATGGGTTCCGTGCTGACGCTGCCGGCAACCGGCTCCGAGTCCAACGCAGGCGCAGTGGTATCGCGTAAAGCGACCGGCGACAAACAGGCGTTCCACTCCCCGTTCGTTCAGCCGGTCTTTGCGGTGCTGGATCCGGTCTACACCTATACCCTGCCGCCGCGTCAGGTGGCGAACGGCGTGGTCGACGCCTTTGTTCATACCGTTGAGCAGTACGTCACTTATCCGGTTGATGGCAAAATTCAGGATCGCTTTGCCGAAGGTATTCTGCTGACGCTGATTGAAGAAGGCCCGAAAGCGTTGCAGGAGCCGGAAAACTACGACGTGCGTGCCAACGTGATGTGGGCGGCGACACAAGCGCTGAACGGCCTGATTGGCGCTGGCGTGCCGCAGGATTGGGCTACGCATATGCTGGGTCATGAACTGACCGCGATGCATGGTCTTGACCACGCCCAGACGCTGGCGGTGGTTCTGCCTGCGCTGTGGAATGAGAAGCGCGATACCAAACGCGAAAAACTGCTGCAATACGCAGAGCGCGTCTGGAACATCAAAGAAGGTTCCGATAACGAGCGCATTGACGCGGCTATCGAAGCCACGCGCAACTTCTTCGAGCAGATGGGCGTTCCGACCCGCCTTTCCGGTTATGGTCTGGACGGCAGTTCCATTCCGGCGCTGCTGGCGAAACTGGAAGAGCACGGCATGACGAAACTGGGCGAACGCCAGGATATCACGCTGGATGTGAGCCGTCGTATTTACGAAGCGGCACGTTAAGGTCTCATTGCCCCGCCTTCCGTTTTTGGTTTTTTCGACCACACTTAATGCACATCACCTTACCGGGCGCGTCCCGGTAAGCTTATTCAAAGGAGAAATGCATGACACATCCAACCGTGATTAAGCTTTCTGACGGCAACCTGATGCCGCAACTGGGTCTTGGCGTGTGGAAAGCGAGCAACGAGGAAGTGATAACCGCCATCCAAAAGGCGCTGGAGGTGGGATATCGCTCCATTGATACCGCCGCCGCCTATAAGAACGAAGAGGGCGTTGGCAAAGCCTTAGCCAATGCAGGGGTGCCGCGTGAGGAATTGTTTATTACCACCAAGCTGTGGAATGACGATCAAAAACATCCCGCAGAAGCGCTGAAAACCAGCCTGAAAAAGCTGCAACTGGATTACGTCGATCTGTATCTGATGCACTGGCCTGTTCCGGCTATCGATCATTACGTTGAGGCCTGGCAAGGCATGATCGAGCTGCAAAAACAGGGGCTGGTAAAAAGTATCGGCGTGTGTAATTTCGAGATCCACCATCTGCAAAAGATCATTGATGAAACCAGCGTGATCCCGGTTATCAACCAGATCGAACTGCACCCGTTAATGCAGCAGCGGCAACTGCATGCCTGGAACGCGACGCATAAAATCCAGACCGAGTCCTGGAGCCCGCTGGCGCAGGGCGGCGAAGGGGTATTTGATCAGAAAATTATTCGCGATCTGGCGGATAAATACGGCAAAACGCCTGCTCAGGTGGTGATCCGCTGGCATCTTGATAACGGCCTGGTGGTGATCCCGAAATCGGTTACACCTGCACGTATCGCCGAGAACTTTAACGTCTGGGATTTCCGCCTGGATAAAGACGAGCTGGCAGAGATCGCCAAACTGGATGCCGGTAAACGGCTGGGGCCGGACCCGGATCAGTTTGGGGGTTAAGTTTTTCTAAAAGGCCATAGCGCTGTCGTTGTGGCCTTTTTGTTTCAAGAAAATAAAAATCCCGGCATCTCGCCGGGATTTTTATATGCTTAGCGCACGCGGGAGGCTTTTTTCTTCGCTGGCGCAGCGCCAGTGTTTTTGCCGTTGCTGCGCTGATGCACAATCGGTGTGTGCTTGGTTAGTGCCGGGCGCGACTGGCGATTCTGGCGACGCGCTTCGCGCATTTCATCAAGCGTAGGCGCCGGCACCAGGCATTCACGGCGCGAACCAATCAGGTGCTTTTTACCCATAGCTTCCAGTGCCTGGCGCAGCAGCGGCCAGTTGGCCGGATCGTGATAACGCAGCAGCGCTTTATGCAGACGGCGCTGTTTATCCCCTTTCGGCACCACCACTTCTTCGCTCTTGTAATCGATCTTCGACAGCGGGTTTTTACCGGTGTAATACATGGTCGTCGAGTTAGCCAGCGGCGACGGATAGAAGTTCTGCACCTGATCTAAGCGGAAGCGGTGACGTTTGAGCCACAGCGCCAGGTTCACCATATCTTCATCGCGCGTGCCGGGGTGCGCAGAGATAAAGTACGGGATCAGATACTGCTCTTTACCCGCCTCTTTAGAATAGGTGTCGAACAGCTGTTTAAAGCGATCGTAGCTGCCCATTCCCGGTTTCATCATCTTCGACAGCGGCCCCTCTTCGGTATGCTCCGGGGCAATCTTCAGATAACCACCAACGTGATGCGTCGCCAGCTCTTTCACATAGCGCGGATCTTCCACCGCCAGATCGTAACGCACGCCGGAAGCAATGAGGATCTTCTTGATACCTTTCAGATCGCGGGCACGACGATAGAGATCGATGGTCGGCTGGTGGTTCGTGTCCATGTGCGGGCAGATATCCGGGTAAACGCAGGAGAGACGACGGCACGTCTGCTCGGCGCGCGGTGATTTGCAGCGCAGCATATACATGTTGGCGGTTGGCCCGCCAAGATCGGAGATAACGCCGGTAAAACCGGGCACCGTGTCGCGAATCGCTTCGATTTCGTTGATGATCGAATCTTCGGAACGGCTCTGGATAATGCGCCCTTCATGCTCGGTGATCGAACAGAAAGAACACCCCCCAAAGCAGCCGCGCATGATGTTAATCGAGAAGCGGATCATCTCGTAAGCCGGGATACGGCTGTTACCGTATGCCGGATGCGGCACGCGCTTATAAGGCAGCGCAAAAACGCTGTCCATCTCTTCGGTTGAGAGCGGAATCGCTGGCGGGTTGATCCAGATGTAACGGTCGCCGTGCTTTTGCATCAGCGCACGGGCGCAGCCTGGGTTCGTTTCGTGGTGCAGAATGCGTGACGCGTGCGCGTAGAGCACTTTATCGGCTTTCACCTTCTCAAAAGAAGGCAGCAGCACGTAGGTTTTTTCCCACGGTTTCGGGCGCGGCGGCTGAACGGTAACACGTTTTGCTTCCTGCGCTTTCGGTTCAACCGGTTTGTTATCGGCACACGGCAGATCGTCGCCGTACGGATGTGGGATCGGATCGATTTTGCCCGGCGTATCAAGGCGCGTGGAATCAACGCCGCTCCAGCCCGGCAGCGCTTCTTTGACGATGATCGCGGTGTTACGCACGTCGCGGATTTCACCGATCGGTTCACCGGCAGCGAGGCGGTGCGCCACTTCCACCAGCGGGCGCTCGCCGTTACCAAACATCAGCATGTCAGCTTTGGCATCGATCAGCACCGATCGACGCACGGTATCGGACCAGTAATCGTAATGCGCGGTACGTCGCAGGCTGGCCTCGATGCCGCCGAGGATCACCGGCACATCTTTCCACGCTTCTTTACAGCGCTGGGTATAAACCAGCGTCGCGCGATCCGGACGTTTACCGGCGACGTTATCCGGCGTGTAAGCGTCGTCATGGCGCAGCTTACGATCGGCGGTGTAGCGGTTGATCATCGAGTCCATGTTGCCGGCGGTCACGCCGAAAAACAGGTTCGGTTTACCGAGGCGCATAAAGTCGTCTTTGCTGTTCCAGTCCGGCTGGGCGATGATGCCAACGCGAAAGCCCTGCGCTTCCAGCATACGGCCGCAAATCGCCATACCGAAACTCGGGTGGTCGACGTAAGCATCACCCGTCACCAGAATGATGTCGCAGCTATCCCAGCCAAGTTGATCCATCTCTTCGCGCGACATCGGCAAAAACGGCGCGGGGCCGAAGCAGGCCGCCCAGTACTGGGGCCATGAGAAAAGGTCACGATCCGGTTGGATCAGGGATATTGCGCTCATCTTGCTTCCAAAGGTGGTAAAAAAATCATCAAAGGGCGGCGATTATACGCCGTAAACTTGCATGAAATGAAGGAGGATTTTGTCAAGGCCTGATAAGCGCGCAGCCACCAGGCCAGCTCAGTTATGGCGCGGGGTTCACCAGCAGTTGCCCCATCGAACCGCGATCGGCCATTTCCAGCGTCTGGCTGTGATACTGGAACGGGAAGTGCGGCCACGAAGGCTGACCAAACCACACCAGCAACTCCACTTGACCGTCAATCCAGACCGTATCTTTCCAGCCCCGATCTTCCGGGAAAGGCATCGCGCCATTCACGTTGCGCACCAGGAACATGACGCCTTCAATATGGAACGACTGCGGCATCTCCGCACGCACCGTCCAGCGCTCCCAGGTGCCCTGCTGGGCGGTAATATCGATACGCTGCGTATCCCACAACTGGCCGTTAATGCCCGGATCGCTGCCCAGGGTAATGTCGCGGTTGCGGGTTGGCGTACCGGCCTGAATGTCGGACGGCAACAGGCGCATCGGCAGCGTGTCGGTGACCAGCGGCAGCAGGCCGGTCGGTCGCAGCGTCAATACCAGCGTGGAGATCAAAATGCTCGACGGCTCAAAGAAGCCGCGCAGGCGGTCCATAATGCTCGCCGCTTCACCGCAGGTGATCGACACTTCATCGCCGTTGGTCATATCCACCAGCACTTCGCGCCGCTCACCCGGTGCCAGCGAAAGCTGTTTAACCGAAACAGGCGCGGGTAAAAAACCCTGATCGCCGGCGATAACATGCAGCGCACGACCATCGCTCATTTGCAATTGATAACGGCGGGAGTTTGAGGCATTTAACAGACGCAGACGCACCCAGCCGCGAGAGACTTCGACATACGGGCTTTGCGCACCGTTGACCATCAGCGTATCACCGACAAATCCACCGCTGCCCGGCTCGCTGTATTCCGGCGTGCCGAAATTATCCAGCCGTTTGTCCTGAATAATGACCGGGAAATCATCCACGCCGTAGTGCTTAGGAATCGGTAGCGATTTGCTGATCTCATCTTCGACCAGCCACATTCCGGCCAGGCCGTTATACACCTGCAGCGCGGTACGGTTCGGCGTATTGGCGTGATACCACAGCGTCCCCGCGCTCTGGCGGATCGGCAGTACCGGCGCCCAGTCGTTATTGGCGGTCATCATACGCGCCGCGCCGCCGATAAGCGGGCCTGGCACCTGCAAACCGCTCACGGTCATTGCCACGTTTTCCGCCAGCCGGTTGCTGTAAATCAGCTTAACGTCATCGCCGTTCCAGACGCGGATCGTCGGCCCGAGATAACGCCCGTTAATGCCGGAAACCTGCGCCCGAGTGCCGGTGGCAAACGACCAGTGCGCGCGTTGTAAGGTCATAAACAGCGGCTGACCGCGCCGGGATTCCAGCAGCGGAGGAATGGGTAACGGCGGTTGCGGCCCGGCAGCATTTGCCCTCAGCGGCACCGCGCCTGCACAAAGCGCAACCCCGGATGCCTGAAGAAACTGACGCCGACTGAGTGACATATTTGCTCCGTGTAAAACTGACTCAATGCGCCGGAGGTTTTCGCTCCTCCGGTGTTGCGAAATAAAACAGATTAAACCCGGCCGGTTGCTTCGCGTTCTGCAACTTCTTTATCGAGCTCTGCAATTTTTGCCGCCATCAGTTCGCGACAGTGCGTCGCCAGCTGGCGTACCTGATCTTTACCAAATTGCGAAACATCAACCGGCGGCAGCATCTCGACAATCACCAGCCCGTTGCGCAGGCGGTTAAGGTTAACTTTGTTTGCGTTGTTGGAAACACACACCGGAATGATTGGAACACCGGCGGCAATCGCCGCATGAAACGCGCCGGTTTTAAACGGCAGTAAACCGCGACCGCGGCTGCGGGTGCCTTCCGGGAACATCCAGATGGAAATATTGCGTTTCTGGATCTGTTTCACCACTTCGGCAATGGTGCCGTGCGCTTTTGCGCGGTTATCGCGATCGATGAGCAGGTTGCCAGTCAGCCAGTAAAGCTGACCGAAGAACGGCACCCAGAGCAGGCTTTTCTTACCGACAGTGACCGTTGGCGGCAGCACAATGCTGGAGGCGGTCACCATATCGTAGTTGCTCTGGTGGTTAGCAATATAGATAGCGTTGCCAAACTTTTCCGCGCCTGCCGGCAGACGGGTTTCGACTTTCAGACCAAAGACCGGCGCAAGGCGACCGAACATATGGCCGAAGGTAGCAACGTGTTTAGGATTACGCGGACTGAATAAACAATAGAGAGAGCCGAATACGCACACCAGAATGGAGTAGATGACGACAATAATGACGCGAAAAATGAATAGCATAACAAACCTCTGAAGCCCATACCTTTGAGCATTATATACACGCCAGCGCCATCACGCTGAAACTGGCTGTGTCGCCGTCGACCCGCAACGGGCCTGGGCTATTTTTTTAAAGGCCGCAGTAGGGTGTGCGGCCTTTAAAAAAACGTATTGTTAATCGCAATGCACGAATTAACAACGCTTTTACGGGAAATTTTCTCAGAAAGATCTCCCCACCGGGAAGGTGGGGAGCCTGGCGGCGAAGATTACTCTTCGCTGTCGCCCGCACCCGGGCGGGAAGGCGCGTCAATCTCGACGCGATCAATTTTTTGCAGGCCGCGCATCAGCGTACCGCGACGTCCGCGCTCGCCCTGCACTTTTTGCAGCTCTTCCGGACGCAGTTTGATTTTGCGTTTGCCCACGTGGATGGTCAGCGTGCTTTGTGGCGGCAGCAAATAGAGATGCGCAAGATTATCTGCCCCTGTCGCCGCATCAGCGGAAGGGATACCGATAATCTTGTTGCCTTTACCTTTCGACAACCGCGGCAGCTCGTTGACCGGGAACATCAACATGCGGCCCGCAGCTGTAATCGCCAGCAGCATATCGCTGTCGTTCTCGATCTCCAGCGGCGGCATCACTTTGGCGTTTTCCGGCAGGCTGATCAGCGTCTTACCGGCACGGTTACGCGCCACTAAGTCGTTGAAGGTACAAACGAAGCCATAACCCGCATCGGACGCCATCAGCAGTTTTTGGTCCTCGTTGCTCATCATCATATGCTCAACGGTCGCCCCCGGCGGCAGCGTCAGCTTACCGGTTAACGGCTCGCCCTGGCCGCGTGCGGAAGGCAGCGTAATCGGGTCGATGGCGTAGCTGCGCCCGGTGGTATCAATAAACACCACCGGCTGGTTGCTCTTGCCTTTCACGGAAGACTTCCAGCTATCGCCCGCTTTGTAGCTCAGCCCCTGCGCGTCAATGTCGTGGCCTTTGGCGCTGCGCACCCAGCCCATTTGCGACAGCACAATGGTCACCGGTTCAGACGGTTGCATATCGTGCTCGTTCATCGCTTTCGCTTCTTCGCGCTCGTGCAGCGGTGAACGACGATCGTCGCCAAATGCGTCGGCATCGGCTTGCAGCTCTTTTTTCAGCAGGTTGTTCATCTTGCGCTCAGAGGCCAGGATCGCCTGCAATTGATCGCGCTCTTTTGCAAGATCGTCCTGCTCGCCGCGGATCTTCATCTCTTCCAGTTTGGCGAGGTGGCGCAGTTTTAACTCAAGGATCGCTTCCGCCTGCGTTTCGCTGAGACCGAAGCGCGACATCAGCGCCGGTTTCGGCTCATCTTCCGTACGGATGATTTCGATCACTTCGTCGATATTGAGAAACGCCACCAGCAAACCTTCGAGGATATGCAGGCGTTTGAGCACTTTATCCAGCCGGTGATTCAGGCGACGGCGCACGGTATCACGGCGAAACGCCAGCCACTCGGTGAGGATCTCCAGCAGGTTTTTCACCGCCGGGCGGCCATCCAGGCCGATCATGTTCAGGTTGATACGGTAACTTTTTTCCAGATCGGTGGTGGCGAACAGGTGGTTCATCACCTGTTCCATATCCACGCGGTTGGAGCGCGGCACAATCACCAGACGCGTCGGGTTTTCATGATCCGATTCGTCACGCAAATCATCGACCATCGGCAGCTTTTTATTGCGCATCTGGCTGGCGATCTGCTCCAGTACGCGCGCGCCGGAAACCTGGTGCGGCAGCGCAGTAATGACCACTGCGCCATCCTCTTTTTTCCACACCGCGCGCATACGCACCGAACCGCGACCGTTCTGGTAGATTTTGCGAATCTCAGCGCGGGAGGTGATGATTTCCGCTTCGGTTGGGTAGTCCGGGCCCTGCACGATATCCAGCAGCTCATCGAGCGTGGTTTTCGGTTGTTCGATCAGGGTAATCGCCGCGTTGGCTACTTCACGCAGGTTATGCGGCGGAATATCCGTCGCCATCCCCACGGCAATACCGGTGGTACCGTTGAGCAGGATATTCGGCAGGCGGGCAGGCAGCATTTTCGGCTCCTGCATCGTGCCGTCGAAGTTCGGCACCCAGTCAACGGTGCCTTGTCCCAGTTCGCTCAGCAGCAGCTCGGCGTATTTGGAGAGACGGGATTCGGTGTAACGCATCGCCGCGAAGGACTTCGGATCGTCCGGCGCCCCCCAGTTGCCCTGGCCATCGACCAGCGGGTAACGGTAGGAGAACGGCTGCGCCATCAGCACCATCGCTTCATAGCAGGCGCTGTCGCCGTGCGGATGGTATTTACCCAGCACGTCACCCACGGTACGGGCGGATTTTTTGAACTTCGCGCTGGCGTTCAGCCCCAGTTCTGACATTGCGTAAACGATGCGACGCTGAACGGGTTTCAGGCCATCACCGATAAACGGCAACGCACGATCCATGATGACGTACATGGAGTAGTTCAGGTATGCGTTTTCCGTAAATTCATGCAGCGCAAGGCGCTCTGCCATATCGCTCATTAATCGTGATTCCTCAACGTATGCGCCCGCCTGTGCGGCGGCAATATTGCCGCAGATACTACCTTATCTGCGGCGAGGAGTCATAGCGATGAGCGATTTTTTCGCGCGCGTTTAGCGCTTACTGAGTGACTTTGCGGATCTCTTTGACATCTATTTCTACCGAATTCCAGTCTTTATCGACTTCGCCCTGGATCTCTACCGTATCTTGTGGCCCAACGGTCACGCCGTTCCAGCGCTTGTGGTTGATATCGATATTGATGGTGCCGGTCGAATCTTTAAACAGGTAGGTATCATCAGAGATGCGCTCGACAATATTACCGCGCAGCGTCACCCAGGCGTCGTCGCGCAGTGATTTCGCGCTTTCAACGGTGGCTTTGCTGCCGTTCGGCCCGGTAAAACCGCCGCTCTGCGAGGTTGCGCCCGGCCCGGTGAAACCGCCCGTATTCGCCGCGAAAACGGGTGCGGAACAGAGTGTGAGAACAGCGACAAGTGCAGCAATCTTTTTCATGTTTTATCTCCCTTACGATGGTTAACGTCCATTTAACCCGTCACTCCTTAACGACTTCTTAACGGGAAAAAAGATTATTTTCCGCTGTACATTGTCGACCAGCAGCGGTTTTACTGCCAATAACACGGAGTGAAAGGAGGCAAAATGCGCATTTTACTGGTGGAAGATGACACGCTCATCGGTGACGGTTTAAAAGCCGGGCTGGGCAAAAAAGGCTTCAGCGTCGACTGGTTTACCGATGGCAAACAAGGCAAGGCCGCCCTGTTTAGCGCGCCTTATGATGCAGTGATCCTCGACTTAACGCTGCCCGGCATCGACGGGCTGGATATTCTGCGCGACTGGCGCGAGCAAAAGCGCGTGGAACCAGTGTTAATCCTCACCGCACGCGATGCCATCGACCAGCGCGTTGAGGGACTGCGGCTGGGCGCAGATGATTACCTGTGCAAACCGTTCGCGCTGGTTGAAGTGGCGGCAAGGCTCGAAGTGCTTATTCGCCGCCGCCACGGGCAGACGCACAGCGTGCTGCGCCACGGCAATGTCACGCTCGATCCCGGTAATCTGGTCGCCACGCTTGACGGCGAAACGCTGGCGCTAAAACCGAAAGAGTTCGCCCTGCTGGAATTGCTGCTGCGTAATGTCGGGCGCGTGCTGCCGCGTAAATTAATCGAAGAGAAACTCTATACCTGGGACGACGAGGTCACCAGCAACGCGGTGGAAGTGCATGTACACCATTTACGCCGCAAGCTCGGTACGACGTTTATCCGCACCGTTCATGGCATCGGTTATACCCTGGGAGACGCATGAAACTGACCCGCCCGCTGAGTTTACGCCTGCGCCTGACGATGCTCTTTTTACTGCTCTCGATGGTCGCCTGGCTCAGCGCCAGTCTCGTTGCCTGGCAACAAACCCGCGATAAACTCGACAAACTGTTTGATACCCAGCAAACGCTGTTCGCCAAACGGCTGAGCGTGATGGAGTTTGAGCCGCTGAAAAACGCCGCGCCGTCGCTCGGTAAAAAGAAGATCAAACACGGCCATCTGGATGATGACGCGCTGGCTTTCGCTATCTACTCAACCGACGGCAACATGCTGCTGAACGATGGCGAAAACGGCAAAGCGATCCCCTATAACTACCGGCGGGAAGGGTTTAAGAACGGACAGCTACGTGATGACGACGACCAATGGCGTTTTCTGTGGCTTACTGCGCCGAACGGGAAATTCCGTGTGGTGGTCGGCCAGGAGTGGGATTATCGCCACGAGATGGCGCTGGAGATCATCACCTCGCAGCTCACACCGTGGCTTATCGCCCTGCCTTTGATGCTGGTGCTGTTAGTCGTATTGCTGAGCCTGGAATTGCGGCCGCTGAAAAAACTGGCGCAGGCGCTGCGCTCACGGGCGCCGGATCGTGCCGATCCGCTCAGTAACGAGGGCGTTCCCAATGAAGTGCGCCCGTTGGTGGATGCGCTGAACCAACTCTTTGACCGCACGCACAGAATGATGCAGCGTGAACGGCGCTTTACGTCTGATGCCGCGCATGAGTTACGCAGCCCGCTGGCGGCGCTGAAAGTGCAAACCGAGGTCGCACAGCTTTCCGATGACGATCCCGCCGCACAGCAAAAAGCCCTTGCCCAGTTGCACGTGGGTATCGATCGCGCCACGCGCCTGGTGGATCAATTGCTCACCCTTTCGCGGCTCGACTCGCTTGATGATCTCGACGATCTGCAAACGGTTTCTCTGGCGGAGCTACTGCAATCGGCGGTAATGGAGATTTACCCGACAGCGCAGCAAGCAGGTATCGATATACGCCTGCATCTCAATGCCCCAGCTGTCAGCCGCCAGGCGCAACCGCTTTTGCTTAGCCTGCTAGTGCGTAATCTGCTGGATAATGCTCTTCGCTACAGCCCGCCAGGCAGCGTGGTCGATGTAACGCTGGACGCCACCGACTTTAGCGTTCGCGATAATGGCCCCGGTATTGACGATGAAGCGCTGGCGCGCATTGGCGAGCGTTTTTATCGGCCGCCGGGACAAACGCAAACCGGCAGTGGGCTGGGGTTATCGATTGTGCAACGTATTGCCCGCCTGCATCACCTGCGCGTCACGTTTGGCAATCATCCGCCAGGCGGTTTTATCGCGCAGGTAAGCTGGTAGCGGCGTTTATTGCGGCTCAAGCAAAAGTCTTTGCACGTTTTGCCAATTTTTCCGCACCGTTGATACGGTTAAAATCGCGGTCAAACGCATTTAACCAAGGATTTCTAATGAGCAATATCTTAATTATCAACGGTGCGAAGAAATTCGCGCACTCTAACGGCCAACTCAATGACACCCTGACCGAGGTCGCGGAAAGTTTTCTGCGCGACGCCGGACATGATGTTAAAACCGTACGTACCGACGGCGATTACGACATCAAAGCGGAAGTGGAAAACTTCCTGTGGGCCGACACCATTATCTGGCAAATGCCAGGCTGGTGGATGGGCGCGCCGTGGACCGTTAAGAAATATATGGACGATGTGTTTACTGAAGGCCACGGTTCGCTGTACGCCAGCGACGGTCGCACACGTTCTGACGCTTCGAAAAAATACGGTTCCGGCGGTTTGATTCAGGGCAAAACCTATATGCTGTCGCTGACCTGGAACGCGCCAATGGAAGCGTTTACGGATAAAGAACAGTTCTTCCACGGCGTCGGGGTTGACGGGGTTTATCTGCCATTCCATAAAGCGAACCAGTTCCTTGGCATGGAAGCGCTGCCGACTTTTATCGTTAACGACGTGATTAAAATGCCGGATGTGCCGCGCTATATCGCAGAATATCGCAAGCATCTAGGTGAGATTTTTGCTTAACTGTGAAGCTGGACTTATAGGGAGTAGGTTAATCATGTTGACAGTTATTGCAGAAATCCGTACCCGTCCAGGACAGCATCACCGCCAGGCGGTACTCGATGAGTTCGCGAAGATTGTGCCGGTCGTGTTGCAGGAAGCGGGTTGCCACGGCTACGCGCCGCTGGTCGATCACGTCGCGAATGTGAGTTTCCAGGCGACCGCGCCGGACTCGATCATGATGGTGGAACAGTGGGAAAGCGTGGCGCATCTTGAAGCGCACCTGCAAACACCGCATATGAAAGCGTGGAGCGAAGCGGTAAAAGGCGACGTGCTTGAGACGCATATCCGCATCCTGGAAGCGGGTCTCTAAGCGTTTGTCCCTCTCCGTTTAAAGAGAGGGACACTGCTTTTACCAGTAGAGTTTCCAGCTCTGCGAAAAGCGCATCAGCGCTTCCACATAGAAGTAATCCCCCCAGCTACTACACTCATCAACGCCTTTATTGCTCGCCAGATGATATACGGAATGTTTCAGCAGCCCGTTAGTCGGTTCGTTTTTCCCCGCCAGATAGTGCTTATTAAGCGATGACATTATGCGCATTGCCCATTGCTGGTAGCGTTCTCTGTCCGGATCGGTAACGGGCAGATGCTTAACCAGCTCCAGTAGCCCGCAGACAGCAATCGCCGCCGATGACGAATCGCGCAGCGCGTCGGTGCCGACCAGCGCCAGATCCCAGTGGCACACCGCATCTTCCGGCAAACGGTTGAGAAAGTAGTTCGCCAGCCGTTTCGACAGCGCTACCATCGTTTGATCGCCGGTGTAGATAAAGCTCAGCAGAAAACCGTAAATCCCCCACGCCTGCCCGCGCGACCAGCAGGAATCATCCGCGTAGCCCTGCTGCGTATTGCCGTAACGCGGCGCACCAGTGTTGATATCCATATAGTACGTATGAAACGTGGAGGCATCTTCGCGAATCAGGTATTTCGCCGCCTGCCGCACATGGGCTTGCGCCGCATCGGCAAAGCGCCGATCCCCGGTCTGTTCAGTTGCCCAGTAGAGCAGCGGCAGGTTCATATTGCAGTCGATGATCATCCGTCCGGCTTGTTCGGGATCGCGCAGATCGCCCCACGCCTGGATGATCTGCGCTTTGTGGTGGAAGCGTTCCAGCAGCGCTTCTGCCGCCAGCAGGGCGAAACCGCGCGCATCTCGATTGCCGGTCAGCCGCCAGCTTGCCACGCACGAAAGCGTATATAAGAAACCGAGATCGTGGGTGTTGGTGTCGCTGCGCCCGGCAATGCGCAGGCCGAACGAGCGCACATGGCGCTCTGCCAGCGCGCGGAACTGCTCATCACCACTCATTTCCCACGCCAGCCAAAGCTGCCCGGTCCAGAAACTGGTAGTCCACTCAATATTGTCGGTTAACGGGTAATAACCCTGCACGCAGGTTTCGGCGGGAAAGCGTTCACCGAATTCCGTTAAATGACGGCGAATCAGTTCAAGGGTATGGCTACGCGCCGAATCAAGTTCATCTTTAAAGACCTGCGCATCCACAGGTGCGCCGGGATAATCGCGTAACGTTTCCTCAACGATTTTACTTAACATATTTCGGTTCCTTTTTGGTGCGTAATTTAAAATAGCCGTTAACGCGCTAGTTATTTCCCGCGATATCCAGTGCGCGATGCTGACGCCATTTACTTTGGCAGGCCGATAACGTAAACAGCGAAATTAATGTGAAGGTCAGTGCCACGCAGCCCATAATAATATAGGCATTTTCAAAACCGATGCGGTCATACAAAATACCGGCCGGGGAAGAGACCACGACATTACCGACATATAACATTGCCTGGTAGCCTAATAAATACATGGTGGCATTAACGCGTTTATCGAAATGCTCAGCAATATATTTAAAGACTGACACCAGCAGCAGACAAATCTCAAGACCGTATAACGGTTTTAATACTGAAATAAGCAGATGCGATTCGCACAGTCCGGAAATAATCAACCGCGCCCCCACCACCAGCCCGACAATCAATAATCCGCGTTTCGCGCCGATGAAATTCACAAACAGCGGGATCACCATATACATGACGAATTCCATGCCGGATTGCACCGTGCCCAGGTAACCAAACACGGCGTTGCCCTGATGAACATCATCAAAGAAGGTGACGAAATAGCGGGAGAACTGCTGCTCGGCGATAAACATCATCCACGCCACACCGGCGACATAGAGACAGAATGCCCAGAATTTGCGGTTACGCAGCAGGGCGTAGACATCCGCCGGGGCGATTTTCTCTTTGGTCAGCACCTCGCTGGCGTTGGCGGCGTTAACGTTGACTTTCAGGCTCAGCAGCACCGCCAGCATGATAAGCGACGCGACCGATCCCATGATGAAGTTATACGCCGGTGAGAGGTTAAACAGCAGGCCGGAGAACGAGGATGCCACCGCCCAACCGAGCGAGCCCCACATCCTGATTTGACCAAACTCCATGCCGTTTAAGCGGCTGTAGCGGTCGGTATAAGATTCACAGGCGGCGACGCCCGCATACCAGGCAAAACTTAAATAGATAGCGCCAACAATAATGCCCAGCAGGGTATTTGAAATTAATAACGGCTGGTAAACGTAGATAAAAAAGGGTGCCATTAATGCCGACATCAGCACTACAAAATAGAGCAAATATTTGCTCATACCGATTTTATCCAGAATGTAACCGTAAATCGGTTTTAAAATAACGGAAAAGATCCCGTTAATGGCAAACACCGTACCAATAACCGTGCCGCTAAGACTGGCTTTTTGCCCTAGCCAGATAGCCAGTAAGCCGATACTTGCCGACCAGGTAAAAAAATAGAGAAAGATAAAGCTACTGATTTTGTAATATTCGGCTTTATTATTTATCGCGATCTTTTCCATACTATCCTCGACGAAAGCATGTAGGGTTCAGAGTTTATAGCCCGGCCGTAGCCGGGAATTAAAAGGCAATAACAATATTATTTTTCTGCCCCGGTTTTTTAATCACCAGCGCCTGTTCTTCGATATTCAACTGCGGTAAGACAAAATCAAAAGCCTGCTCGGTAATAGCCGCCTGAACTGCACAGGCCAGCCACTGCCTGCCCGGCGCAATATTTCCACGCAGCAGCGGAATTGACGCGCAAGGAGAAAACATAATGCTACTGTTGGGCGGTGTGACTACGCTGTCGGCTTCACGCGGCGCGGTGGGAAGTAATTCAAAGATGCCGCTGACACCGTTTTCCGCGCACACCAGGCTACCGCCCTGCTCGTTGCGATGCGGCGCTTTCAGCACCGCAAACCCACCCTCCACGCTTTGCAAATGACGGGCGGAATCAATGCGATGCACGCGCAAATGCCAGTCGCCGCACGGTATAAGCCAGCTTGCGATATGCACGTCTGACCATGGCGACCAGCGCGAGAAAATCGCCTGTTCTGTCACAACGACGTCGTCACACTCGCGGCGGCCACGAAAATAGTTATCCCCGTCGCTGAGCAAAAGCATTGAGTCGCAAGCGGCGTGTTTAATTCCGTAGCGCCCGCGTTCAATGGTGAAACCAAAACAGCTTGAGTAGGCAAACTTAGTGTATTTCGCCTCGGTATTGACGTAATTATTCAGCTCCAGTTGGCCGGCGGTGAGCATCCAGACATGCCGCGAGCGATCGCTGTGGACAATAATCTGTCCGGCAGGCGCAATCGTGCGCTGCGTGTTTAGCGCAGGTAGCGGCAGTTCTGGTGCTTGCCAGAAATCGTCTGATTGCGGCAGCGCCAGAATCAGGAAAACTTTCAGCGCCCAGTATGGTGAACCCGGCGAATTGTAGTCTTCACACATCGCCAGGTTCGGGTAGGCGAAACCGAGCGTTAAAATACCGTCGCGATCGAAAATCGGCTGCTGTAACCACCAGCGCAAATGGCGCAGGATAATCCCTTTCACCACGCCAGGAGAAAACACCGCCAGCCCGGAAAAGGCAACCGCGCTCCAGAAAGCAACCATTGCGAAACGGTACGTCAGGCTGCGGCCAAAAGGCACGGATTCGCCCCCCGCCGCTGACATATAGATAAAATCTTCAGCAAAAAGCGTTGCCCGCTCGCGGAGCGTCGCCGCGCGCGCTGCATCGTCTTCCGCGTTCAGCGTGGCGTAAATCAGCCCGTAAAAATGGAATGCCATCGAGATGTAGTAATCTTTTGGTCGGCCCGGGCCATCGGAATACCAACCGTCACCCAAGTAGTAGGCATCCATCATGCGAAAACGGCGTTCGATGGCTGCGGCATCCCAGGGTAATCCGGCGCGTTTAAAACCGAGCTGCACCATGATGGCGAAAAAATTCCAGTTGCTGTCGGGCATCTGCGCGTCGGTGATTTGGTTCAGCCACTGGTGCAGATTGCGGACATCAGCTTCGCTCATCAACGTTGTGAATTTATCGCCCAACAGCGCCAGCCCCAGACCATAAGCCGCCATCTCCACCAGCCGCTGATCGTAGGGTTCCGTTGCGCCCCAGTAGCCCGCGCTGTGTGGATCGACACCGCGTTTGATTGCTGCCAGATATTTGTGGCTGAACGGTTCTGCGTCGCCGCTGGCCATTAACGGAAACAGCCCCCACAACGCACGGGACAGCCCTTCCATTTCAGCAATCGCATCGCTGTAATGCGCGCTGGTGGCTCCCAGCGAGAAATGCGACGCTCCTTCAGGAAACTGTTTATCCAGCGCCGCCAGCATCTGCTTCAGCGCGCCGACCACATCGTCGCGGGATGACAATGGATTTGATGTTTTCACTTCCGCCGCCTGCATAGCGTTCTCTCCTTCATGGTGTGGCTGAAGGATAGTGAATGAACAACCGCCGGAAATGTTAGCTTTGTCACATCGGCATGCTTTGCCCGAACCCGCTGTTGAAAAAATTTAAAACCGTGGTTTATAAATGGACCCTGCGGGTTAAAAATTGAGATGGGTTGCACTATGACGACACCATTGCAGAACGAACGGCTTGAATTGATCACGTTAAACGATGCGGTGGTGTCGTTTAGCCGCCTGTTCGCCAATACCGTGCGTTATCACCACTGGCACCAGTGTCTGGAGGTGCTGTACGTTGAAGAGGGTTTTGGCGTGGTGATGGTTGATAACCGCCAGTACACCATGCGCCCTGGGCGGCTCTTTTTCTTTCCGCCTTTCACCATCCATAAAGTGATGGTGGATGAGCAAGCGCAGGCCATTTATCGGCGCACCATTATTCACGTTGATCACCATGCCGTGCTGCAAAACCTGCGCGCGTTCCCGCACAATCACCAGCGTTTGCAGCATCTCGCTTTACGCGGTGGCGCGGCGGTGGTGATGGATGTCGCGGCTATTCACCCGCATATCGACCACCTGTTTAGCAGCTACGCGAGGCTTGCCGAAAACCACAGTCTGAATGGCGAACAGGTCGCCTGTTTGTTGCTTAATCTGTTGAGTATGTTGCCGGAAGATAAGCAGAAATTGCCGGATGAACGCAACGGCATTGCCACGCCGGTGATGTTCTGGCTGGAGGAGAATTACCGGCAGAAATTCAGTCTTGCGCAGCTGGCGCAGGAGTTAGGAAAATCCCGCAGCTATGTCTCGCGCCGTTTCCATTTTGAGACCGGCGAACCTATCCACCAGTATCTGAACACCTTGCGCTTGCGCAAAGCATGCGACTTGCTACTGCATAGCGCGCTGGCCATTCATCATATCGCCAGCGAAGTGGGCTTTTCCGATGTGACTTACTTTATCAGCGCGTTTAAGAAAGGCATTGGCGAAACGCCGCTGCAATACCGGAAAAATCGGGCTGACTGTCGGCGTAACGAGGGGGGTTAACGAAGCGGTAAATCAGTTCAACGACTTATTGCCGCAACGTATTCAGCAAGCGTTAATGAAACTGTCGCAGTTGAAAACTGCACTGCCAGATGGGTTGCGCCACGCCAGCCCGGACGGCGGTCATGCGTTGGTGAATATCTATCGCTACGAGAAGAGCTACTATCCCAAACTGAACTGATGGTGAAAGTGGCTGCGTTGCAAACTTAACTGACTTACCCGACCCGCGCATTCGCGAGCCGGGCAAGCCTTCCAGACGGGATCAGGCTTCAATGTCCGCCATATCGCCTTTTTCCTGCAGCCAGTTGCGGCGATCTTCTGAACGCTTCTTCGCCAGCAACATATCCATCATCGCGTTGGTCTGCTGCTCGTCTTCGTCGTTAATCACCAGTTGCACCAGGCGACGGGTATTCGGATCAAGCGTAGTTTCGCGCAACTGCATCGGGTTCATTTCGCCCAGCCCTTTAAAGCGCTGCACGTTCGGTTTGCCCTTTTTGCGTTTTAACTGCTCCAGCACACCGGTTTTTTCTTCTTCCGTGAGCGCGTAATAAACCTCTTTGCCAAGGTCGATACGGTACAACGGCGGCAGCGCCACGTAGACGTGGCCGTTTTTCACCACGGAGCGGAAGTGCTTCACGAACAATGCACACAGTAAAGTAGCGATGTGCAGACCATCGGAGTCCGCATCCGCGAGAATACAGATCTTGCCGTAACGCAACTGGCTCAGATCGTCGCTGTCTGGATCGATGCCGATCGCCACCGAAATGTCGTGCACCTCCTGCGAGGCCAGCACTTCATCCGAAGAGACTTCCCAGGTGTTCAGGATCTTACCTTTCAGCGGCATGATCGCCTGGTATTCACGATCGCGCGCCTGTTTCGCGGAGCCGCCCGCCGAGTCACCTTCCACGAGGAACAGTTCGGTGCGGTTCAGATCCTGCGCGGTGCAATCCGCCAGCTTGCCAGGCAACGCCGGGCCGCTGGTCAGCTTTTTACGCACCACTTTTTTGGCGGCGCGCATACGACGCTGGGCGCTGGAGATCGCCATCTCCGCCAGCAGTTCCGCCGTTTGAATATTCTGGTTCAACCACAGGCTGAATGCGTCTTTCACCACGCCAGAAACAAACGCGGCGCACTGACGGGAAGATAATCGCTCTTTGGTCTGCCCGGCGAACTGCGGATCCTGCATCTTCACTGACAGCACATAAGCGCAGCGATCCCAGATATCTTCCGCCGACAACTTCACGCCACGCGGCAGAATATTGCGGTATTCGCAAAACTCGCGCATCGCGTCCAGCAATCCCTGACGCAGACCGTTAACGTGCGTGCCGCCCTGCATGGTGGGGATCAGGTTGACGTAGCTTTCCGTCAGCAGCTCGCCGCCTTCCGGCAGCCACAGCAGCGCCCAATCCACCGCTTCCGTTTCAGCAGAGAAATTGCCGATAAACGGTTTCTCCGGCAGCGTCGGCAGGCCATTTACCGCTTCGCACAGATAATCGTTCAGGCCATCCTGGTAGCACCAGCGCTGCTCGGCGTTGTTCACCTCATCTTTAAAGGTGATCTCAACGCCCGGGCAAAGCACGGCTTTGGCTTTCAGCAGATGGGTCAAACGGGACACGGAAAAACGCGGGCTATCAAAGAAGGATTCGTCCGGCCAGAAATGCACGCTGGTGCCGGTATTGCGTTTACCGCAGGTGCCGATCACTTGCAGATCCTGCACTTTTTCACCGTTTTCAAACGCGATGCTATAGACCTGGCCGTCACGCTTGACGGTCACTTCCACGCGGCGGGACAAGGCGTTAACCACCGAGATGCCGACGCCGTGCAAGCCACCAGAGAACTGGTAGTTTTTATTGGAAAATTTACCGCCCGCGTGCAGACGACAGAGGATCAGCTCAACGGCCGGAACGCCCTCTTCCGGGTGGATATCCACCGGCATACCGCGCCCGTCATCGATAACTTCCAGCGACTGATCGGCGTGCAGGATCACGTCCACGCGCTTAGCGTGGCCCGCCAGCGCTTCATCGACGCTGTTATCAATAACTTCCTGGCCCAGATGGTTAGGGCGCGTGGTATCGGTGTACATCCCCGGACGGCGGCGAACCGGCTCAAGCCCGGTGAGTACCTCTATGGCATCAGCGTTGTAGGATTGCGTCATGGTTTGTTCGTAGATAGTGACCGCATCGTTTCCCTGATGGCTCAATGCAGCCCAAGGAAATCGATAATCTGTGTGAAATGATTCTCAAAGCCCACAAAGGCATGGTTTCCGCCCTCTTCCACTGTCTGACGGCAGGCATCGTAATATGCCACCGCCTGGCGGTAATCCAGCACTTCGTCCCCGGTTTGTTGTAGCAGCCAGATTAAATCCGGCGCTTCGAGCGGGTCAACTTGCATCACTTTGAGCTCGTAAATATGGCGAGACTCTAGCACATATTGCTGCCCTGTGTAGGGGTTCTCGTTATTGCCAAGATAATCTGCCAGCAATTCAAATGGTCGCACCGCGGGATTCACCACCACCGCAGGCAACATGAAACATTGCGAAAGCCAGGTGGCGTAATAGCCGCCGAGCGAAGAGCCGACGATACCGAGCTGTTTTCCGCCCTGCGCCAGCACCAGTGATTCCAGCAATTCTGCCGCCGCAGCGGGATAAGGTGGCAGTTGCGGCACAATCACGTTGATCTCCGGGTGATGCTGCGCCAGCCATTGCGAAAGCAGCGTCGCCTTGGCGGAACGCGGCGAGCTGTTAAACCCGTGCAGATAAAGGAGCGTGGACATCAGTAACCTTCTGAAGCGGTATCCGGCCTGAACTGGGTGCTTTCCAGACGGCAAACTTCTGTGTGCAACGTTCCGTCCGGGTAGAGATCCAGCCAGCGCCAGCCGGGCGCGATGGTATCAAGCGTAAAGTTGGCGCAGTGCGGTTTAAACTGGACGCAGGTCGATGGCGTCGCCAGCAGACGGCGGCCGTTCCAGTCGAGATCCAGCTCCTGGTGAATATGCCCGCACAACAGATACCGCACCTGCGGAAAACGCTGTAGCACGTTATCCAGTTCACCCGCGTTACGCAGGCTGTGTTGATCGAGCCAACTGCAGCCGGAAGGGAGTGGATGATGATGGAGCAGCAATAAGGTGTGGCGCTGCGGGCTGTCGGTGAGTTTCTTCTCCAGCCAGTCAAGCTGGAACTCGCTCAATTCACCGTGCGGTACGCCAAACACCTGGCTGTCCAGCAGCAGAATTTGCCAGTGCTCGCCGACAAAAACGCGTTTCGCTGGCGAGATCCCCGCATCCTGCAGCGTGCTGTACATGGCGGGCTGGAAATCGTGGTTACCCGGCAGCCAAACACAAGGCGCGTCAAAGCTTGCGATGCCATCAGCGAAAAGCTGATAAGCCGCAGCGGTATGGTCCTGTGCCAGGTCGCCGGTGGCGACAATAAGATCGCATTCACGCTGCTGAGAGCGGATAGCCTCCAGTACCGCCTGATAGCTTTCCCAGGTATTCACCCCTAACAACGTTTCATGCTTTTCGGCAAACAGGTGAGAATCAGTTATTTGTAATACCCTCACTCTGGGCTCACCCGCCAGAGAGAGGTTTAACAGGCTTTCCAAATGGTGTCCTTAGGTTTCACGACGCTAACAAACCGGAATCGCCATTGCTCCATGTGCTAAACAGTAACGCAGCCAATCGGCCAAAAACTGGTTAATTTGATGCTTTTCGTCGCGTTGATGCAACTTTTTATTCGGATAATCATAACGCGCTTTGAAACGAAAGATCTGCTGACTCGAACACACTTCAGCCACCATCGCATCGTGATAAAGGCGCACCGTCATTGACGGCAAGCTCCAGTAACTAATTGATGGCGCGGTCTGTTCAATTTCCACAAGCGTAGTGTAGCGGGTGGACTCGACTATCGTTAACCGGTACTGCGCGTTGGTCACCTGATAGCTCACCGTTTCGCCCGCTGCGTCATTACGCGGCAGCAAGCGGCGCAACTGGGCGAAATTGGTTTCGCACAGGCGCATCATTTCTGGGAAGTCAGGTGTATAACGCTTCATTTTTTCCACTCGTTTCGTAAGCTCTCATGATGCAGTTGCAGCCATTGCAGGGCAATGACAGACGCTGCGTTGTCGATTTTCCCCTCTTCTACCCACTGGTAAGCCTGTTCCCGGCTCACCACATGAACACGAATATCTTCGTTTTCATCCACCAGACCATGAATACCCGAGGCCTGCGTGGCATCCACTTCGCCCACCAACACGGCGGAACGCTCGCTGGTGCCGCCAGGGCTTGCCAAATAACTCAACATTCTTTTCACACGACCAACGTGCAGACCGGCCTCTTCGATGGCTTCGCGACGCACAACATCTTCATCGCTTTCGCCCTCTTCAATCATGCCGGCCACCATTTCGAGTAACCATGGGGTTTCGCTGGTATCAAACGCCGCAATGCGGATCTGTTCGATCAGCACAACTTCGTCGCGCACTGGGTCAAAGGGTAGCAAGACTGCGGCATGACCGCGTTCAAAAATTTCACGGCGGACTTCACCGCTCATTTCGCCATTGAATAAACGGTGGCGAAAGCGGTATAGATCGAGCGAAAAAAAACCGCTATAGAGTGTTTCCCGTGCAATAATTTCTACATCGTTTTTTGTGAAAGTCACTGCGGATGTTACTGGCTTACTCATGGGCGGCGTCTCTTTTGAAATAATGACAAAACAGTTGATTTCAAGCCTGTATAGCTATCGTTTCAAGTGCTATGTGATAGATTGATGCATATTTACGCCGATGGCACGTTACGCCAAGCTGAAGCGGTGCCACTATCTGGTAGAATCGGCGATTATTTTTTCTAATTTAGACCAGCGCTAATACTGCTTCACAACAAGGAATGCAAATGAAGAAATTGCTCCCCCTCCTTATCGGCCTGAGCCTGACCGGCTTCAGCGCCATGAGCCAGGCAGAAAACCTGTTACAGGTTTATCAGCAGGCGCGTTTGAGCAACCCGGATCTGCGTAAATCCGCCGCTGACCGCGATGCTGCTTTTGAAAAGATTAACGAAGCGCGTAGCCCGTTACTGCCTCAGCTTGGTTTGGGTGCAGATTATGACTATTCCAATGGCTACCGTGACAGCAAAGGTGTCAATTCGAATGTCACCAGCGCTTCCCTGCAGTTAACGCAAACCATTTTTGATATGTCAAAATGGCGCGCCCTGACGCTGCAGGAAAAAACCGCGGGTATTCAGGACGTCACCTGGCAGACCGATCAGCAAACGTTGATTTTGAATACGGCCACCGCCTATTTCAACGTATTGAGCGCCATTGATACGCTTTCCTACACTGAAGCACAGAAACAGTCTATCTACCGCCAGTTGGATCAAACGACCCAACGCTTTAACGTTGGCCTGGTCGCCATCACCGACGTGCAAAACGCCCGCTCGCAGTACGATACCGTTCTGGCGAACGAAGTGACCGCGCGCAACAACCTCGACAACATGGTGGAAGCGCTGCGTCAGGTCACCGGGAATTACTACCCGCAACTGGCCTCGCTGAACGTCGACAACTTCAAGACCGATAAACCGCAAGCCGTTAATGCGCTGCTGAAGGAAGCGGAAAACCGTAACCTGACGCTGTTGCAGGCGCGTCTGAGCCAGGATCTGGCGCGCGAGCAAATTCGCCAGGCGCAGGATGGTCATTTGCCAACGCTGAATTTAACCGCCTCTACAGGTGTTTCTAACACCTCTTACAGCGGCTCCAAAAGTGCGCAAAACCCGGATGTTGACGCCGGCCAGAATAAAGTGGGTCTGAGCTTCTCCCTGCCGCTGTATCAGGGTGGCCAGGTGAGTTCGCAGGTCAAACAGGCGCAGTACAACTTTGTTGGCGCAAGCGAGCAACTGGAAAGCGCGCACCGCAACGTGGTGCAGACCGTGCGCTCCTCCTTTAACAACGTGAATGCCTCCATCAGCAGCATCAACGCCTACAAACAGGCAGTGGTTTCTGCCCAGAGCTCTCTGGATGCGATGGAAGCGGGTTACTCCGTGGGTACGCGTACTATCGTCGATGTGCTGGACGCGACCACCACGCTGTATAACGCCAAGCAGCAGCTCTCCAGCGCACGTTACAATTACCTGATCAACCAGCTGAACATCAAAGCCGCGCTGGGTTCGTTGAACGAGCAGGATCTGCTGGCGCTGAACAGCACGCTGGGTAAACCGGTCGATACCTCGCCGGAAAGCGTCGCGCCTGAAAATGCGCAGCAGGCAGCCAGCGTTGATAACTTCAACGGCAACGCGCAACCTGCCGCCGCACGCACCAGCGTGAAACGTTAAGCAGTACTTTTCGACAACGGGGGCATCCAGCCCCCGTTTTTACGTAAGGCAACGTAAAGGCCTCCCCTCCTTGCTTTAACTTCCCTCCCTCATCCTCTATCCTGAGCGTTTACTCATGCCTTTGGGGTCCAGGAATATTACAATGAAACGGACAAAAAACATCCAACATGCGACGTTCCGCAAAAGCTGGAGCGCGCGCCATCTAACGCCTGTCGCGCTGGCGGTTACCGCCGTTTTTATGCTGGCGGGTTGTGAAAAAAGTGACGAGACAGTTTCCCTTTATCAAAACGCGGATGATTGCTCATCGGCGAACCCGGGGAAAAGCGCGGAATGTACCGCCGCATATAACAACGCGCTGAAAGAAGCCGAGCGTACCGCACCGAAATATGCCACGCGTGAAGATTGCGTTGCCGAGTTCGGTGAAGGTCAGTGCCAGGCAGCACCGGTGCAGGCTGGCGTAGCGCCGGAAAACCAGGCACAGGCGCAGTCCAGCGGCAGCTTCTGGATGCCGCTGATGGCCGGTTACATGATGGGCCGTATGATGGGTGGCGGCGCAGGCTTTGCGCAGCAGCCGCTGTTCAGCTCGCGTAACCCGGCCAGCCCGGCTTACGGTCAGTACACCGATGCTTCCGGTAAAGGCTATGGCGCAGCGCAGCCTGGCCGTACCATTAACGTGCCGAAAACGGCGATGGCACCGAAACCGGCGACCACTACCACGGTAACGCGCGGCGGCTTTGGTGAGTCTGTGGCGAAGCAGAACACCATGCAGCGTAGCGCCAGCGGTACAACCACCCGTTCAATGGGCGGCTAAGCGCCATGGAAAGAATCAGTATTACCGAGCGCCCGGACTGGCGCGAAAAAGCCACCGAGTACGGCTTCAACTTTCACACCATGTACGGCGAGCCGTACTGGTGTGAAGATGCCTATTACAAGCTGACGCTTGCACAGGTTGAAAAGCTGGAAGAGGTCACCGCAGAATTGCACCAGATGTGCCTGAAGGTGGTGGAGAAAGTCGTTGCCAGCGATGAGCTGATGGCGAAGTTTCGCATTCCTAAGCACACCTGGAGTTTTGTGCGCCAGTCATGGGCCACGCATCAGCCCTCTTTGTATTCGCGCCTCGATCTCGCCTGGGATGGCGTGGGCGAACCTAAGCTGCTGGAAAACAATGCTGATACGCCGACTTCGCTGTATGAAGCAGCGTTTTTTCAGTGGATCTGGCTGGAAGATCAGCTCAACGCCGGCAACCTGCCGCAAGGCAGCGATCAGTTCAATAGCCTGCAAGAGAAGCTGATTGAGCGCTTTGCCGAGCTGCGTGAGCAGCACGGTTTTCAGCTGCTGCATTTCACCTGCTGCCGCGATACGGTCGAAGATCGCGGTACGGTGCAATATTTGCAGGATTGTGCGGCAGAAGCAGAGCTGGCCTCCGAATTCCTTTATATCGAAGATATTGGTCTCGGGGAAAAAGGCCAGTTCACGGATTTGCAAGACCAGGTGATTGGTAACCTGTTTAAGCTCTATCCGTGGGAATATATGCTGCGCGAAATGTTCTCGACCAAGCTGGAAGACGCAGGCGTACGCTGGCTGGAACCCGCCTGGAAAAGCATTATCTCCAACAAAGCACTGTTGCCAATGTTGTGGGAAATGTTCCCGGATCATCCGAACCTGTTGCCAGCTTATTTTGCCGAAGACGCGCACCCGGAGATGGAAAAATACGTTGTTAAACCTATTTTTTCCCGCGAAGGCGCCAATGTGTCAATCATTGAAAATGGCAAAACGGTCGAAGCCGTTGAAGGGCCGTATGGCGAAGAAGGCATGATCGTGCAACAGTTCTGCCCGCTCCCCAAATTCGGCGACAGCTATACGCTGATTGGCAGCTGGCTTATCAACGATCAACCCGCCGGGATCGGCATTCGCGAAGATCGCGCATTGATAACGCAGGATCTCTCCCGCTTCTATCCGCATATCTTTGTGGAATAAGAGAAAACCCGGCAACGCAGGCCGGGTTTTTTATTGCCTTACAACACGCCAAACAGCTTCGGCAGGAACAGCGAGATCGCCGGAATATAGGTCACCAATAGCAATACAAGGAACAGGATCAGATAGAACGGCAACATCGCTTTTACCACCTGTTCGATCTTCTGCTTACTGACCGCACTGGCGACAAACAGCACCGATCCGACAGGCGGGGTGATCAATCCAATTCCCAGGTTCACCAGCATGATCATGCCAAAATGTACCGGATCGATGCCCAGTGCATTGGTCACCGGCAGCAGCACCGGCGTCAGGATCAAAATCAGCGGTGCCATATCCATCAGCGTGCCGAGCAACAGCAGCATGATGTTAATGCACATCAAAATAACGTATTTGTTATCCGAAATTTGGGTAAAGGCTTCCGTAATGCGAGCGGGCAATTGCATATAGGTCATTACCGCCCCGAACGCGGCCGCAAAGCCAATCAGGATCATCACGATCGTCACCGTTTTAACGGTGCGGTACATCAGTTTAGGCAGTTCCGACCATTTGTAATCGCGGTAAATAAACATGGTGACGAAAAAGGCCCACAGGCAGGCGATCGCCGCTGACTCTGTCGCAGTGAAAATCCCGGACAGGATACCGCCCATGATGATCACCACAGTCATCAGCCCCCACAGCGTATCCACGAAGATCTTCAACGCCTGGCGAAACGGCACGCGCTCCCCTTTTGGATAGCCGCGTTTATGGGCGAATGCTACGCACATCACCATCAGTGTAAAACTGAGCAACAGCCCCGGCAGGATCCCGGCGATAAACAGCGCGGCAATAGAAACCGTACCGCCCGTCGCCAGCGAGTAGATCACCGAGTTATGGCTCGGCGGCGTTAAGATCGCCTGCACCGAGCCGCTGGCGGTGACCGCGGCGGCAAAATCACGCGGATACCCTTTTTTGTCCATTTCCGGGATCATCACCGAACCGATCGAGGCGGTATCTGCCACGGACGATCCGGAAATTGCGCCGAAAAATGTGGAAGCGACTATATTTACCAACGACAGTCCGCCGCGAATAAAGCCGACAAAGATATAGGCGAAATTCACCAACCTCCGGGCGATCCCCCCTTCGGCCATGATCGCGCCCGCGAGAATAAAAAACGGGATCGCCAGCAGCGAGAACTTATTCACGCCGTTCGTCAGCTGGATCATCACCGCTTCCAGTGGAATATCGATATACCACGCGCCCAGCACCGCGCTAATGCCCACGGCGTAAGCCACCGGTACACCCACCGCCAGCATAATAGCCAGCGTAAAGAGCAGAATAAATGCATCCATAAACGTTCCTTACGGGATGTGATCGGGGATTAGCTCGACGAACCCAGCATCACCACCAGGCGGTGATATTGCGCGCCAAAAAGCATTTTTTCGATAATAAACAAGATGGTAATGGCAGAACCGACAGGCAGCGGCAAATAGCTTTCTCCTGCGGTAAAGAGCGGGAATTCGGCGACCGGTTGTTCCCATAATTCCGCGCATAACGCAGTGCTGTACCAGAGAATAAAAACGCTGATCGCCAGCAGCATCACCTCCGCAATCACAAAGCAGATTTTGCGCAGCGGTTCGCTTAAACGATCGGTAACCATACTGACTGCAATATGCGAACCCGCGCGGTAACTCACGGCGGCACCAATAAAGGTAAAGGTCACCATGCAAATAATGGCGACCGGCTCCGGCCACGATAACGCGCTGTTCATGACGTAGCGGGCGAAAATGCCCACCGGAATAATCGCCACCATAATTAACAGCGCCAGACCTGCAATCCACATCGATATCCGGTACAGAATATCCATCAACAACGAATAGCGTTCAGCCATAGCAGTTTTCCCGGTGAAAGTTGCAAGTGGGCAGAACACAAAACGCGCCTGCCCGGCAAAAGTTATTGCACTTGTTGAATACGGGTAATCAGCTCCTGATGCTCTTTGCCGTATTTATCACGAACCGGTTGTGTCGCTTCAAAAAACGCTTTGGTATCGATGTCATGGAATTGCACGCCGCCCGTTTTCATCGCTTCCAGCGATTTTTCGTTATAGGTTTTCCATAATTCTCGCTGCTCAGCTTGGGCCTCTTTCGCCAGTTTCAGAATTAATTCCTGATCCTCTTTTTTCAGCTTGTCCCATTTGGCTTTTGAGAACAAAAACAGCTCGGGAATAATAAAATGCTTACTCCAGGTATAATTTTTGACGACCGGTAAATAGTTATGCGCAACGAAAGTAGGCGGGTTATTTTCCGTACCATCGATCACGCCGGTTTGCATTCCGCTGAACACTTCACTAACCCCCATCGCCACCGAGTTAGCGCCCATCGCTTTAAGGGTATCGAGCGCAATTGGGCTGCCCTGCACGCGGATCTTCATACCCTTAAGATCTTCCGGCTTAGTGACTGGCGCTTTGGTGATCAGGTTACGCGTCCCGGCGTCCATCCAGCCCAGGAAGATCAGCCGTGATTTGCTGCTTTCCGACAGGCGGTTACCAATTTCCTGGCCAATCATGCCATCCAGCACTTTGTGCATATGGTCTTCATCGCGGAAAATATAGGGCAGCGTAAAGACATTTATCTCCGGTAATATCGCCGCCACTGGCGTCATAGAGACACGAATAATATCAATGGCGCCAATTTGTGCCTGTTCAATGACTTGCTTCTCATCGCCTAATACGCCGCCTGGAAAGGTCTTAATATCCAGCCGACCGTCTGTCGCCTTACTGAGCTTTTCCCCCATATGTTTTACCGCCACCACATTGGGGTAGTCGGCGGGGTGAACATCGGCAGCGCGAAAGGTTTGGGCGACAGAGGCGTGGGAGATAAACAGCAGAGCGGAACTAATACAGACTTTCAGTAAGGTTTTCGCTGAGTTCATATTTCCGTGTCTCCAGAGGGTTTATTTTTTAGGCGCAAAAGACCGACCGCGAACAGAATGTTCGTGGCATTACACCGGATTGTTTTTATGGGTATGTCTGAAAAACAGACATTCTGAAGCGTAGTCACTCAGGTGGGTTATTGCGACGATGATGTTCACAAAAAGAGCCGAAATTCAGCACGGCGTTTCATTTTTGTAGCGAAGCTCTTTTTATTTTCAAAAAAACCGTATTTCAGGTGCTTTTTTTTGCGATCCTCCTCGAAGTTTTCCATTTTCAGGCAAAAAAATGGCGCATAACGCGCCATTCATTTAGCCAACCTGCACCGAGAGCATACTGAGCGATCCCATCTCGAGACCATCGACCGGTATCGACACAGGTTCCCTGCCATCCCATGCGCCAAGCACATACAGCAACGGCAGGAAGTGATCCGGCGTCGGGTTAGAGAGCGAACCACCTTCATGGTCAAGATAATTGACCAACGGATGCTGCTCGGCTGGCCCCTGCCAGGTCAGGTTCTCTTTCACATAATCATTGAACGCAATGGCCCACGGATACGGCGTATTTTCGCCATGCCAGCGCGCAGTACGCAGGTTATGTACCACATTACCGCTGGCCACCAGCATAATACCTTCATCGCGAAGTGCCGCCAGTTTGCGCCCCATTTCGAAGTGCCATGCCGCCGGTTTAGTGCTGTCGATACTGAGCTGCACCATCGGAATATCCGCGTTCGGGTACATTTTAATCAACACGCCCCATGAACCGTGGTCAAAACCCCAGGCTTCTTTATCCAGCGTTACCGGCACTGGCGAGAGTAATTCCACCAGGCGTTGCGCCAGTTCCGGCGAGCCCGGAGCAGGGTAATGCGTATCGTATAACGCCTGCGGGAAACCGCCGAAATCATGGATAGTTTTCGGCGCTTCCATAGCGGTCACGCCGGTTCCGCGAGTAAACCAGTGCGCGGATACCACCACAATCGCTTTCGGGCGTGGCAGCGTCTCGCCCAGAGCGCTCCAGGCGCGGGTATAAACGTTATCTTCCAGCACATTCATTGGGCTGCCGTGGCCCAAAAACAGTGCAGGCATGCGAGGTGCTGACATGGTGATATCCTTACTGAGTGTGTCTATTTTGATAAACGTAGATTACGCTTTTTCGGCGGGTGAAGAACTCAGATAACCATGATGAAGATCATCAGTAATTTTGAATGTAAGGAATGCGTAAAGGCCGCCACTCCGTCTCGCTTTTTTTGCAACAAAATCTTAGATTAATGAGAATGATTATCATAAAGGAGTAACTTATGTCAGTACCTTTGATTCTGACCATCCTGGCAGGCGCGGCGACGTTTATTGGCGCGCTTCTTGGTGTTATCGGCCAGAAGCCCTCAAACCGCGTACTGGCGTTTTCGCTCGGTTTTGCCGCCGGGATCATGCTGCTTATCTCACTGATGGAGATGCTGCCCGCCGCGCTGGCAACGGAAAATATGTCGCCCATGCTCGGCTACGGCATGTTTGTGGTCGGGTTGCTGGGCTATTTCGCACTGGATCGCCTGCTGCCGCACGCGCATCCGCAAGATTTAATGCAGGGCACACAGCAAACTTTTCCGCGCGGCATTCGCCGTACCGCCATTTTGCTGACGCTCGGTATCAGCCTGCATAACTTTCCAGAAGGGATCGCCACTTACGTTACCGCCAGTAACGACCTGGAACTCGGCTTTGGCATCGCTTTTGCGGTCGCATTACACAATATTCCTGAAGGACTGGCGGTTGCAGGGCCGGTCTATGCGGCGACCGGGTCAAAACGCAGTGCGGTTTTCTGGGCGGGTATTTCAGGTATGGCGGAAATCCTTGGTGGGGTGCTGGCGTGGCTGATTCTGGGAAGCCTGGTATCACCGGTAGTGATGGCGGCGATTATGGCTGCAGTCGCCGGGATCATGGTAGCGCTGTCGGTCGATGAGCTGATGCCGCTGGCAAAAGAGATCGATCCCAATAACAACCCAAGCTATGGCGTGCTGTGCGGCATGTCGGTGATGGGATTAAGCCTGGTGGCGTTACAGGCGATGGGGTTTGGCGGGTAAGTCAGAGTGATGACGGGCAGCGGTGTATTAATCGCCCTGCCCAACGCGCCGGTGTTTTTTCAACTCCTCCACCACGCGTAAATAACCTTTATATATCGCTTCCCGATCATGACGGCAGGCTTTGCAATTACGTTTAAGCACGTGGATATAACCAAAGACAATCACAACAACAGCCACAATCCAATACCAGGAAATGAACACATTGCCTCCGTCATATATTCGGCAAAAATTGCTTCACAAATTAATTACAAAGCCACTTAAATGGAACGAGTTAGAAAAATCTCAAATCCCTTTTAATACTCGCTGTAGCGCTTACCACTTTATAAGTAGAACAATTCATTTTCAATGCGTGATGACCAGAAGCGCGCCAAACTTTGATGCAGGACAGGCAAAAAAATCCGCAGCTCTTGGCTGCGGATTTTTACGGAGAAGGTTAACTGTTAGCTGGCTTTGCGCTCATGTTCCTGGCGATAAGCCACCAGGTCTTCAATCGTCACTACCGCCATATTGTGCTGTTTCGCAAACGCGATGCATTCCGGGGCGCGCGCCATTGAACCATCATCATTGGTTAATTCACATAGCACACCCGCCGGTTTGAAGCCTGCCAGCGTCACTAAATCGATAGTCGCTTCTGTGTGACCACCACGGGTCAGCACGCCACCCGGCTGCGCACGCAGCGGGAACACGTGACCAGGACGGTTCAGATCGGACGGTTTTGCGCCATCGGCAATCGCCGCACGAACAGTAGTAATACGGTCAGCCGCCGAAACGCCGGTGGTTACGCCATGCGCCGCTTCAATGGTCACAGTAAAACCGGTGCCAAATGCGCTGGTGTTGTTCTCTACCATCATTGGCAGATCGAGTTGTTTACGGCGTTCGTCGGTCAGGCACAGGCAAACAATGCCGCTACCGTGGCGAATGGTCAGTGCCATCTGCTCAACGGTCATGGTTTCGGCGGCGAAAATCATGTCGCCTTCGTTTTCGCGGTTCTCGTCATCGAGCACCATCACACCGCGGCCTTCGCGCAGCGCGGCAAGCGCGTGTTCAATACGTTGGAAAGGCGTGCCAAAAGAAGAAAGCAGCGTCTGATTCATGGTAAAAGACCTCAATAAAGTTATGGTTACCAGAATCAGGGCAGTCTTAGGAGTGTCGCAATGCGGCAAAAAAATAACGCGAGCGGGCGTCATTGCCCGACAGATTCGTTACTCTCTCCCATCCGGACTTTAACCGTCGGCCCCGGAATTACACCGGATCTGCTGACCTTCAGGCGTTAACCTGAAGCGCTCGCGGGCTTTCAGCATGCGCTGATTTACCGCCGGTGGGGAATTTCGCCCCGCCCTGAGAATAAGCGCGATAACTATAACGCCATTGATAATCTTCGGCAATGCATAAGCTTCAAACAATTCTGGTTTATCACCTGGGGTTATCACACTACAATAACCCTATGAGCCTATCCGAACAGGGACCCCAACATGATTGATCCGAAGAAAATTGAACAGATTGCGCGACAGGTTCACGAATCCATGCCGAAAGGGATCCGTGAGTTTGGGGAAGACGTTGAAAAGAAAATCCGTCAGACGCTGCAATCGCAGTTAACCCGCCTCGATCTGGTGAGCCGTGAAGAGTTTGACGTGCAGACGCAGGTTCTGCTGCGCACCCGCGAAAAACTGGCGTTGCTGGAACAGCGCCTCAGCGAGCTGGAAAGCCGCAGCAGCGGCAACGTCACCGAAGTGAAACCGGCCCCCGCCATTCCACCGGTTGATGAACAATAGTAAAAAGCCCTCATAAAGAGGGCTTTTTCTTTTCACCATTCACCAGCAGCGCCGTTATTGGCTGTCTTTCTGGATCTTTTTGATGATGTTGGTGGTTGAGCAGCCGTCTTCAAAGTTGAGCACCAGCACTTCCCCGCCGTTCGCCCACACATCTTCGCTGCCCGCGATCTGTTCGGGTTTGTAATCACCACCTTTCACCAGCAGATCCGGCAGGATCCCGGCAATCAGACGCTGCGGCGTATCCTCTTCAAACGATACCACCCAGTCCACCGCCTCCAGCGCGCTCAGTACAATCATGCGCTGCTCCAGCGGGTTCACCGGACGGGTTTCCCCTTTCAGGCGTTTGGTGGACGCGTCGCTGTTAACCGCAACAATCAGGCGATCGCCCAGTTTGCGCGCATTCGCCAGATAAGAGACATGCCCGGCATGCAAAATGTCGAACACGCCGTTGGTCATCACCACTTTCTCGCCGCGCTTACGCGCCGCCGCGACAGCGACTTTCAGTTCGTCTTCCGTCATCACACCGAAGCCGGTTTCCGCACGGCCACGCACGGCATTTTCAAGCTCGATTGGCGACACGGTTGAGGTACCGAGTTTACCGACCACCACGCCTGCGGCCGCGTTGGCGAAGTAGCACGCCTCTTCCAGCGAATTCCCGGCCGCCAGCGTCGCCGCCAGCACGCCAATCACCGTATCGCCCGCACCGGTGACGTCATACACTTCCTGCGCCTGGGTCGGCATATGCAGCGGCGCTTTGCCCGGCTGCAACAGCGTCATCCCCTGCTCGGAACGGGTAACCAGCAGCGCAGAGAGCTCGTAATCGGCAATCAATTTCATGCCGCGTTCCACGATCTCATCTTCGCTTTTGCACTTCCCGGCCACCGCTTCAAACTCGGACAGGTTCGGAGTCAGCAGCGTGGCACCGCGATAGCGTTCAAAATCCGTGCCTTTCGGATCGATAAGCACCGGCACACCGGCTTTGCGGGCCAGCGCGATCATCTGCTGAACACTTGCCAGCGCCCCTTTGGCGTAATCGGACAGCACCAGTGCGCCAATGTTGCCAAGTGCCTGGCTGATGCGTTCATGCAGCGGTTGCGGATCAACCCCTTCAAAACCTTCTTCAAAATCCAGGCGAATCAGTTGCTGGTTGCGCGACAGCACGCGCAACTTAGTGATGGTTGGATGCGTCGGAACAGAAACGAAGTCACATTTAACGTTAACATCCGCCAGCGCTTTGCTCAGCGCGCGCGCCGCATCGTCAATGCCAGTCAGACCAACCAGACGCGCCGTTGCGCCCAGCGAGGCAATGTTCATCGCCACGTTTGCCGCACCGCCCGGTCGCTCTTCAATGGTATCGACTTTCACAACCGGGACTGGCGCTTCCGGAGAGATACGGCTGGTTGGACCGTACCAGTAACGATCCAGCATCACATCACCCACCACCATTACACCGGCTTGCTTAAACTCTGGCAGCGTCACTTTCATTCCTGTCTCCTGAGAGATACAAAATTTGCGCGCGATGATATCACACTTACGCCGGGGCGCACGGTTCCACCAGCCACTTGTTCCAGCTGGTTTTGATAAGCGCACGCTCAGCGACAAAACAGGAGAGCGCCACATGTCCCGGCAACTCTTGCAGCGCCAGGTGGTGCAGCTCATCACGCAATGTGGTGTACGCCAGCGTCAATGCCTGCGCTTCCTGCTCATCCATGATGCCGTTTTGCGCCAGCCCTTCAAGGATGCGCACGTTATCCGACCAGCGCGTCAGTTTCGGCTTGTCATGGGCAAAACGCAGTACCAGATATTGGGCGATAAACTCAATATCGGTGATACCGCCTTCATCGGCTTTCAGATCGAAGCGGTCTTTGTGCTTGTTGCCAAGATGGGCACGCATTTTCTCGCGCATTTCGCGCACTTCGGTTTGCAGCGTAGTGGCGTCGCGCGGCGTCATCAGGATATCGCGGCGAATGGCATCAAACTCGGCGGTCAGTTGCGGATCGCCATACACCACGCGCGCGCGGGCCAGCGCCTGATGTTCCCACGTCCATGCTTCGTTTTTCTGATAATCAGCGAACGATTCCGCAGTGGTCACCAGCATTCCCGCAGCGCCAGATGGGCGCAAACGCGCGTCGACTTCATAAAGAATGCCGGACGATGTGCGCGTGCTGAACAAATGCATCACGCGCTGTGCAAGTCGCAGATAGAACTGGCGACCATCGATTTCACGCTCGCCATCAGTCATCACATCCATCGGGCAGTCGTGCAGGAACACCAGATCCAGATCGGAACTGTAACCCAGCTCCCAGCCGCCCAGTTTGCCATAACCGACCACCGCGAAACCGCGCCCTTCGCGATCGTGCAGATGCGTCGGCTGGCCGTAACGCGCCACCATCTGCCCCCAGGCTTGCTGCACCACCGCATCAATAATCGCTTCCGCAAGCCAGGTTAAGTGATCGCTCACTTTCATTACTGGTAACGTACCGGCGATATCCGCCGCCGCCACGCGCAGCAACTGCGCCTGTTTAAACTGCCGCAGCGCCTCAAGTTGTTGCTCTTCATCCTCTTCCGGCACGCGCAGCAGGTATTGGCGCAGCTCATCGCGATAGGCGTTCATCGCCGTCGGTTGATAGAGCGTGTTCGGGTCGAGCAGTTCATCGAGCAGGATCGGGTAGCGCGCCAGTTGGCTGGCAACCATCGGCGAGGCGGCGCACAGGGAAATGAGGTGTTTCAGTGCGCCAGGGAATTCACTCAGCAGCTCAAGGTATGTGGTGCGGGTAATAATCCCGGTAAGCAGCGGGGTCAGGCGCGACAGCGGCACTGGCGCATCGTCACGCGAGCATACATCGCTGAGCAGATGCGGCATTAAGTGATCGAGCACCTGCCGCCCGCGCGGGCCAATAGTGCGTTTATCCATCTCTTTGCGAAAATCGGCAATCAGCGCCACTACGCGGCGGCGATCGTCCTCTGCGAGATGCGCCAGCACAGGCGTAGAATCCTCTTCCTGCAGCGCATCCTGCCACAGTTCGCGCCAGCTCTCAGAGAGGGCATCTTCCGGCGAATCCGTTTCATCATCGCCAATCAGTTCGTTAAAGATCCGGCGCACCGCCGACATATGTGCTTCCAGCGTTTCGCTCAGCGCTTCCCAGCTCTCTTTACCCATTCCCCAGGCGAGGCGCGCGCGATTCAGTTCATCGCCCGGCAGCGTCTGTGTCTGTTCGTCATTGATGCTCTGCAGCAGGTTTTCCAGCCGTCGCAGCCACAAATACGCCTCGCGCAGTCGGGTTGCGTCGCCATCCGGCAGCAGATGCAGTTGATCAATGGCCGCAAGCGTCGGCAACAGCGAACGCGATTGCAGCGCAGGCTCGCGACCGCCGCGAATCAGCTGGAAAACCTGGACGATAAATTCAATTTCGCGGATCCCGCCAGCGCCGAGTTTTATGTTGTCCTTCAGGCCACGGCGACGCACTTCGCGGGCAATCATGCCTTTCATGTTGCGCAGGGACTGGATCACGCTGAAGTCGATATAGCGGCGGAAAACAAACGGGCGCAGCATTGCGCGCAACTCTCGCGCATGGTCGCCGTCGTTGTCGCCCATAATGCGCGCTTTCACCATCGCGTAGCGCTCCCAGTCGCGCCCCTGCTCCTGGTAGTAATCTTCCAGCGCGGCAAAGCTCAGCACCAGCGGGCCGCTGTCGCCAAACGGGCGCAAGCGCATATCGACGCGGTAGACAAAGCCATCCTGCGTTGGCTGGTCGAGGACTTTAATCAGCCGTTGACCAAGGCGGGTAAAAAACTGCGCATTATCCAGTTCACGGCGTCCGCCGCGCGTTGCGCCATTTTCCGGCCAGGCAAAAATCAAATCGATATCGGATGAGAAATTGAGTTCGCCGCCGCCCAGTTTGCCCATACCGAGCACCAGCATCGGCTGCGGCACGCCTTGCGGATTGCACGGCGTTCCCCACTCACGGCAGCAGGCGTCATAGAGCCAGTCGCGCGCGGCAACAATCAGGGTTTCCGCCAGCACGCTGAGCTGTTGCAGGATATCCTCTTCCGCCACCAACTGGAGCGCCTGGCTCCAGGCGATGCGCACCATGATGCGACGGCGAAACAACCGCAGCGCGCGCATCAGCGAGGCTTCATCGGTGATACCCTCCAGCGCCGCCTGCAGCCACTGCGCATAGTGTTGCCACTCATTCGCCGGCGGCGGCGCGCTTTCAAGCTCTGCCAGCCACTCAGGATGCGCGATGATGCTGTCCTGAACAAAATCACTAAAAGTGAGCACTGACTGCGCCTGCGCGCTCAGTGGCTGCGCGGTGAGCGCTTCCGGCAGACGAGAAAAAACCGTTTGCCAGTGTTGCGACAATCCTGCGTGGTGCGGCATGCGAAATATCCTTTCGTTAACGTTTTCCGCTGTGCAACCAGAACGGCTCCTGGGTAATCGCGGTATTACGGAAATGTTCGATTTCGACTCTCTGGCGCGTTTCAATGGCGTGCTGAAGCCCCTGCCAGTTTTCCAGCCACTCCACGGCGCGTGCGCGATCGTAATGCCCGGCCATCAGTAACACGCTGTCGATATCACGCGCCAGGCGCGGCAACTGGTCGCGATAGCTGTCGCCCAGCGGCTGGGCAAAGGCTTTTTTCAGCTCGGCGGCGCAGCGTGACAGATGGACATCGGCAAAGCGTTTAAAGGAGTCGGCGAATTTGGCCTGCGCTTTTTCATCAAGGAAGGTTCGCCAGCCCTGCGTCACTAACCACTCGGTGAGCACCAGTTTCGCCAGGGCTGACTGCGCGCTCCACACCGCCGTATTCGCTGAAACGGCAGACGTAATGGTCGCTTCAGACTGGGTCAGCAGATCACGTAAGTGAGCGCTCGCTTTGCGTGGGACAATACCGCCAAACAGCGCCAGCGTGTGGCGCAGCAAGGCAATGGCGCTCAGAACATCGGCTTTCGCTTTCTCATTTCCTCGCACCCACAGCTCTTCATGGTATTGCCATTGCGACAACGCCAGTTCCAGCGCGGCGGCAAAAGCCTGCTCAACGCTGGCCTTGGCAGGGGTTTGCAGAATCGCCGTTGGGCGGCGTTCGCGCACGGCATTGCCCTGCGCCAGGTGGTAACCGCGCGCCGCTTTGCTCAGGCTACCCTGACGCAGCCCGGAGACATTCACCAGCTGGCGCGCCAGCTTGAGGATATCCGCCGGAGAACCGCTCAGCAGTTCCAGCTCCAGTTCGCAAATCGGCTCAACAAATTCACCCGCTTTGACTTCGCCTAAATCAAGGCCAATCTCAATGCGGCTCTCGCCAACGTTAACCAGCCATTTTTCACGGTAGAAATCGGTGCTAAACAGCGGCTGCACTCGCGCCTGTAAATCTTGCGGAAGTACGCCATCAGGCCATACTTCTGCCGGGAAGCGCGCCAGATCGAGTTCCGGCTGGGTAAGCGGAATATTGTATTCAGGCCGCTGATGCAAACCGCCAATTACCCGCCCGGCGATTTTCATCGTCATCTCGTACTGACCGTCAAAACCGCGGATGCGCAGCCCCATATCGTGGCCGCGCAGCCAGTTATCCGGCGTCTCGTAATAGATGTTGAGTAACTGGCTGGACGCGATATGTTCTTCGGTCAGCGTGTGCAGAAGTTGACGAAGCGTTTCCACGCTATCGCTCTTCACGATAAACTTTAATTCGATTTCCTGAGCCATGGCCTTGCACTTATGGTTATGTCACATCAGTGAAAATTTCGGCGAACTAACGCGCCCGATGTTTGTCAGTAGATAGTATTTTGCGTCAAATTGCCATGCAATGCGCAATCTGACGGGTGCAAAAGTTCGCGTAAGTGCGCAGTTTGACCTGGAAGATTCCGATTGATGCCAGCAGCCGGGTGTCGTCAGACTGTTGCCACTGTTTATCACTCACGTTTAATGAAAATAATGACTGCCTGATGCCAAAATTACGCCTGATTGGATTAACCCTTTTTGCACTTAGCGTGTCTGTTGGTACCCACGCCGAAGAAAAACGTTATGTTTCCGATGAACTGAATACCTGGGTACGTAGCGGCCCGGGCGATAATTATCGCCTTGTCGGCACGGTAAATGCCGGCGAGGAAGTCACGCTGTTGCAGGAAAACAGTGATTACGGCCAGGTGCGCGATAGCACCGGGCGTACCGCGTGGATCCCACTGAAAGAGCTGAACAGCCAGCCAAGTCTGCGCACCCGCGTGCCAGAGCTGGAAAACCAGGTGAAAACGCTGACCGATAAACTGAGCAATATCGATAATACCTGGAACCAGAAAACCGCTGAGATGCAGCAGAAAGTCGCCCAGAGCGATGGCGTGATTAGCGGTCTGAAAGATGAAAATCAAAAGCTCAAAAATGAGTTAATTGTGGCGCAGAAGAAGGTGAATGCCGCGAACCTGCAACTCGATGACAAACAGCGCACCATCATTATGCAGTGGTTTATGTATGGCGGCGGCGTGCTGGGCGCGGGCCTGATCCTCGGCCTGTTGTTACCGCATATGATCCCCACCCGTAAACGCAAAGATCGCTGGATGAACTAAGCAGATTCGCCATCTTCTCTACACTTACGTATTATCTGTCGGCAAATGTGTAGAGGAGAGTGGCGGCGTGAAGAGTTATCTGGTCGGTGGTGCAGTTCGTGATACGTTGTTGGGCCTGCCGGTCAAAGACAAAGATTGGGTTGTTGTCGGCGCGACGCCGCAAGAGATGCTCGACGCGGGCTACCAGCAGGTAGGCCGCGACTTTCCTGTATTCCTCCACCCGCAAAGCCACGAAGAGTATGCGCTGGCGCGTACCGAGCGCAAATCTGGCTCCGGCTATACCGGTTTCACCTGTTATGCCGCGCCAGACGTGACGCTGGAGCAGGATCTGCTGCGCCGTGATTTAACCGTGAACGCGCTGGCGCAAGATAGCCAGGGCGAGATTATCGATCCCTATGGCGGCCAGCAGGATCTGCGTAACCGCATTCTGCGCCACGTCTCCCCGGCTTTTGGTGAAGATCCGCTGCGCGTGTTACGCGTCGCGCGCTTTGCCGCCCGTTACGCGCACCTTAGCTTCCGTATCGCCGATGAAACGCTGGCTCTGATGCGCGCGATGACCGATGCGGGTGAACTTGAACACCTGACACCCGAACGGGTGTGGAAAGAGACCGAGAGCGCGCTGCAAACCCGCAATCCGCAGGTTTATTTCCAGGTGCTACGCGATTGCGGTGCGCTGAAAGTGCTGTTCCCGGAGATCGACGCGCTGTTTGGCGTACCGGCACCGGCGAAATGGCATCCGGAGATCGATACAGGTGTGCACACGTTAATGACGCTCTCGATGGCGGCGATGCTCAGCCCGCAGGTGGATGTGCGTTTCGCCACGTTGTGCCACGATTTAGGCAAAGCGCTGACGCCAAAATCGCTCTGGCCGCGCCATCATGGGCACGGCCCGGCGGGCGTTAAACTGGTCGAGGGGTTGTGCCAGCGGCTGCGCGTACCCAACGAGATCCGCGATTTAGCCAAACTGGTGGCGGAGTTTCACGACCTGATCCATACCTTCCCCATTTTGCAGCCGAAAACCATCGTCAAATTGTTCGATTCCATCGACGCATGGCGTAAACCGCAGCGTGTCGAGCAAATCGCACTGACCAGCGAAGCGGACGTGCGTGGGCGCACCGGTTTTGAAGCCTGCGACTATTCGCAGGGGCGTTTACTGCGTGAAGCCTGGGAAGTGGCGCGCGCCGTGCCAACGAAAGCAGTCATAGAGGCAGGGTTTACGGGAGCAGAAGTGCGGGAAGAACTGACGCGTCGACGGATTGCAGCGCTGGCGGTCTGGAAGGAACATCGTTGCCCTCAGCCGAAAGACTGAGGGCGCAAGTCTTAGAAGAAGACCAGATAAACCGCTGCTGCGACCACAAAACGGTAAATCGCAAACGGAATAAAGGAGATGTGTTTAATCAGCTCCAGGAAGGTTTTGATAGCGATCAGCGCAACGATAAATGCGGTGATAAAGCCCACGGCGAACATCGGGATATCACCCACGGTGAGAAAGCCCATGCTCTTGTAGAGATCCAGTACCGTCGCGCCCATCATCATCGGCACCGCCAGCAGGAAAGAGAACTCGGACGCCGCATAGCGGCTAACGCCCATCAACATGCCGCCGGAGATCGTCGCCCCGGAGCGGGAAAAACCCGGCCACAGCGCCAGACACTGGAAACAACCAATCATAAACGCCTGGCGATAGGTCATATCATCCACGCCCTGCGCGCGCGGGACTTTCGGCTTCAGCACTTCGGCGGCGATCAGCAAGAAACCCCCGACTACCAGCGCATAGGTCACATTGAGCGGGTTAAATAGCGATTTGATGGTATCGTGGAATACCAGCCCCAGTACCACCGCCGGGATCATGCCTAACAGGATATGAATCAGCGTCAGGCGGCCGGTGCCAGTCCCTTCATGCGGCTGCCTGCCGAAATGAATGCCAATCAGGCCAAACAAACGTCGCCAGAACATCACCACCACCGCGAGGATCGAACCTAACTGGATCACCACCTCGAACGTTTTTGCCGTATCACCTTCAAAGCCTAATAAATGCCCCACGATGATCATGTGACCGGTACTGGATACGGGCAGAAATTCTGTGAGACCTTCAACGACACCCAGAATGGCTGCTACCAGCAATGAATGCATATCGCCCATCAAATAAACCCCTAAAAAGATATAAAAAACGGCTTATCCCGTGGAGAAGCCGCGAAAGACCGAGATCTATGACCTGAATACTAGCGCTTGGTTTAACTATTATGAATTTAAATACTTTCTTTCAGATTTAGGCCACGTTCGATAACCACACCCACATTCAGCGCGCGCACAACCGCGCCAGGTTTACTCAATTTGATACGTACCCAGGGAGAATTAAAACGAGCCAGCAGCAGCTCAGCGACTTCCTCCGCAACGCGTTCAACCAGTGCAAAACGCCCGCCTTCGACGTGGCCGATAATCACATCAGCGATATCCGCGTAGCTCAGACAATCATTCACATCGTCGCTTTTCGCCGCCACGCGGTTATCCCAGGCCATTTCGATATCGAACACCAGCTTCTGCTCAATGGTCTGTTCCCAGTCGTAAACACCAATGGTGGTGATAACCGAAAGTTGCTCTATAAATACAATGTCCATTTCACCTCGCCTGCTATTTGCCCCGCCATTGCCGCCGCCAGGCCGCATCTTTATTGGCTGCCTGTCAGATTTTGCGCAAAACCTGGATACCACTTTCCATCATTTATGCGTATTATCCATGGATGCAGAGAATAAAACGACATTTTCACAACGGAACAGCGTTATGAGTGCAATCGCGCCTGGGATGATTCTCCTTGCATACCTTTGTGGCTCTATTTCCAGCGCCATTCTGGTCTGCCGCATCGCCGGTCTGCCCGATCCGCGCGAGAGTGGCTCCGGTAATCCCGGAGCGACCAACGTATTACGCATTGGTGGCAAAGGTGCCGCGCTAACGGTACTGATTTTTGATGTCTTAAAAGGCATGCTGCCAGTGTGGGGCGCGTATGCGCTTGGCGTCACGCCGTTCTGGCTCGGCCTTATCGCGATTGCCGCCTGTCTGGGTCATATCTGGCCGGTTTTCTTTAAGTTTCAAGGCGGTAAAGGCGTGGCGACGGCATTCGGCGCTATCGCACCTATCGGCTGGGATTTAACGGGCGTGATGGCGGGAACCTGGCTGTTAACAGTACTGCTGAGCGGCTATTCATCGTTGGGGGCGATTGTCAGCGCGTTGATCGCGCCATTTTACGTCTGGTGGTTCAAACCGCAGTTCACTTTCCCGGTCGCGATGCTGTCCTGCCTGATCCTGCTACGCCATCACGACAATATTCAGCGCCTGTGGCGACATCAGGAAGGCAAAATCTGGTCGAAGCTGAAGAAGAAAAAAGAAGAGAAAGGAAAAGCGTCATAATATCGCCCGGCGCACAGTGTGCTACCGGGCCATCACGGTTTACGCCGCAGGCAACTCCGCCAGTGGCCAGCGTGGACGCACAGTCACACCCAGCCCTGCATCATTACCCGCTTTCAGACGCACCATTCCCGCATAGGCGATCATCGCGCCGTTATCGGTGCAAAACTCCGGGCGTGCATAGAATACTTCGCCACGACGCTTGTGCATCATTTCCGCCAGTTTCGCGCGCAGCGTACGGTTAGCGCTCACGCCACCGGCCATAACCAGACGCGTAAAACCGGTTTGATCCAGCGCACGCTTGCATTTGATCATCAGCGTATCGACTACGGCGTCTTCAAACGCACGCGCAATATCGGCGCGGGTTTGATCGTCAGAACCGTTGTTACGAATGGTGTTCGCCGCGAAAGTTTTCAGACCGGAGAAGCTAAAATCCAGCCCCGGACGATCGGTCATCGGACGCGGGAAAACAAAACGGCCTTCCGTGCCCTGAGCCGCCAGTTTTGAGAGCATCGGCCCGCCCGGGTAATCAAGCCCCAGCAGCTTAGCCGTTTTATCAAAAGCTTCCCCGGCGGCATCATCAATCGACTCACCAAGCAGCTCATAATGTCCGATGCCGGTTACGCTGATAAGCTGCGTATGCCCACCGGAAACCAGCAGCGCAACGAATGGAAACGCCGGTGGATTCTCTTCCAGCATTGGCGCCAGCAAGTGCCCTTCCATATGGTGAACCGGGATGGCGGGAACGTTCCAGGCGAAAGCGAGCGAACGACCAACCGTCGCGCCAACCAGCAGCGCACCGACAAGACCAGGCCCTGCGGTGTAAGCCACTGCATCGATATCTTTCGCAGTTAATCCGGACTCTTTCAACGCGGCCTGAATCAGCGGTACGGTTTTACGCACGTGATCGCGCGAAGCCAGCTCTGGCACAACACCGCCGTAATCGGCGTGAAGTTTTACCTGACTATACAGTTGGTTGGCTAACAGCCCTTGTTGATCGTCATAGATTGCGATGCCGGTTTCATCGCAGGATGTTTCAATGCCCAGTATGCGCATGACTCTGTTTACCTCTTTGCAATAGCGCGCAGTGTAGGGCGAATGCGGGTCGAAGTAAAACTTTGCTCACTCCTGCAGCGGAGTTCGTGTATACTCCTCACCCTTACAAAAGTCCCCTTTCAAAAAGGGCGGCGGTGCTTTACAAAGCAGCAGCACTTGCAGTAAAATTCCGCACCATTTTGAAATAAGCTGGCGTGAACGCCAGCGGCAAACCGAATTAATCAAAGGTGAGAGGCACATGCCGGTAATTAAAGTACGTGAAAACGAGCCGTTCGACGTAGCTCTGCGTCGCTTCAAACGTTCCTGCGAGAAAGCAGGTGTTCTGGCGGAAGTTCGTCGTCGTGAGTTCTATGAAAAACCGACTACCGAACGTAAACGCGCTAAAGCATCCGCAGTGAAACGTCACGCGAAGAAACTGGCTCGCGAAAACGCACGCCGTACTCGTCTGTACTAATCTGTCAGGGCAAGCGCCCTTTCGTTTAGACCGAGTTGTAGTTGTAAGGCCGTGCTTCCGAAAGGAATGCGCGGCTTATTTTCGTTTATAACCTGATATAACCTGCGGATTTCGGTCGCATTATGTTGGCCCGGAAAACAACGGCTATAAAAGATCAAAACGGGGCTTATGGCTGGACGAATTCCACGTGTCTTTATTAATGACCTGCTGGCGCGCACCGACATCGTCGATCTCATCGACGCGCGTGTAAAGCTGAAAAAGCAGGGCAAGAACTATCACGCGTGTTGTCCTTTCCATAACGAAAAAACGCCCTCTTTCACCGTGAACGGTGAAAAACAGTTTTACCACTGCTTTGGCTGCGGCGCGCATGGCAACGCCCTCGACTTCCTGATGAACTACGACAAGCTCGAGTTTGTCGAAAGCGTCGAAGAACTGGCGGCATTGCACAACCTTGACGTGCCATTTGAAGCAGGCAGTGGACCCAGCCTGATAGAGCGCCATCAACGGCAAACGCTCTATCAATTAATGGATGGGCTAAACGCGTTTTATCAGCAATCGTTGACACAACCTGCCGCAGAGCCTGCACGCCAGTATCTGTCCAGACGCGGTTTGAGCAGCGAAATCATTGAGCGGTTCGCCATTGGTTACGCGCCACCCGGCTGGGACAACGTATTAAAGCGTTTTGGCGGCAATAGCGAAAACCGTAAATCATTGATTGATGCGGGCATGCTGGTCACAAACGATCAGGGACGCAGTTACGATCGTTTCCGCGAACGGGTCATGTTTCCCATTCGTGACAAACGTGGCCGGGTGATTGGTTTTGGTGGGCGCGTTCTGGGTAACGATACGCCTAAGTACCTGAACTCCCCGGAAACAGATATTTTCCATAAGGGCCGTCAGCTGTATGGCCTTTATGAAGCGCAGCAGGACAATGACGAGCCTCAGCGACTGCTAGTCGTCGAAGGCTATATGGACGTGGTGGCGCTGGCGCAATACGGCATCAACTATGCGGTGGCGTCGCTTGGAACGTCAACAACGGCGGATCATATTCAGTTACTTTTTCGCGTAACTAAAAATGTTATCTGTTGTTACGACGGTGACCGTGCTGGCCGTGATGCCGCATGGCGAGCGCTGGAAACCGCGCTGCCTTATATGAGCGATGGCCGTCAGCTGCGTTTTATGTTTTTACCGGATGGCGAAGATCCGGACACGCTGGTGCGTAAAGAGGGCAAAGAGGCGTTCGAAGCGCGGATGGAGCAGGCACTGCCGCTCTCCACGTTTCTGTTCAACAGCCTGTTGCCGCAGGCGGATTTAACCACACCGGATGGTACAACGCAGCTTGCCGCATTAGCGCTGCCGTTAATCAACCAGGTGCCGGGCGAAACGCTACGCATCCAGTTGCGCCAGCTGTTGGGGAATAAAATTGGCATATTCGACGATGCGCAACTTGATCGATTAATGCCAAAACAGGTGGAAAGCGCAACGCCGCGCCCCGCTCCGCAGCTAAAACGCACAACCATGCGTATACTGATAGGGTTATTGATCCAGAACCCGGAACTGGCTCCGAAGGTGCCGCCGTTAGAGGGTTTGGATCACTCAAGGCTTGCCGGGCTTGGCTTATTTACAGAACTGGTCAACACTTGTTTGTCACAGCCTGGCCTGACTACTGGCCAGTTACTTGAGCACTATCGCGGCACAAAAGAGGCCACAACCCTTGAAAAACTGTCGATGTGGGACGATATAGCAGATAAAGACATCGCTGAAAAAACGTTCACCGACGCGCTCAATCATATGTTTGATTCGATGCTTGAACGGCGGCAAGAAGAGTTAATAGCTCGTGACCGCACACATGGTTTAAGCAGCGAAGAACGCCGGGAACTCTGGCAATTGAACCAGGAACTGGCAAAAAAGTGAATTCAACGGCTTAAGTGCCGATAACCGATCGGGAAGATCCCGACAGCCGCGATGAGGGCCAGCGGCAAAAATATAAATACACCCTCGCGTTAAATGTTGGCGGTTTATTTCGCCGACCGACACCAACCCTCATGAATTAAGTGTGGATACCGTCTTATGGAGCAAAACCCGCAGTCACAGCTGAAGCTTCTTGTCACCCGTGGTAAGGAGCAAGGCTATCTGACCTATGCCGAGGTCAATGACCATCTGCCGGAAGATATCGTCGACTCCGATCAGATCGAAGACATCATCCAAATGATCAACGACATGGGCATCCAGGTGATGGAAGAAGCACCGGACGCCGATGATCTGTTGCTGGCCGAAAACTCCAACAACACTGACGAAGATGCGGAAGAAGCCGCCGCACAAGTGCTTTCCAGCGTTGAATCTGAAATCGGGCGAACCACTGACCCGGTGCGCATGTACATGCGCGAAATGGGCACCGTTGAGCTGCTGACCCGCGAAGGCGAAATCGACATCGCTAAACGCATCGAAGACGGCATCAACCAGGTTCAGTGCTCCGTTGCCGAATACCCGGAAGCGATCACCTATCTGCTGGAGCAGTATGATCGCGTTGAAGCTGAACAGGCTCGCCTCTCTGATTTAATCACCGGCTTTGTCGATCCAAACGCTGAAGAAGACATGGCGCCAACCGCGACCCACGTCGGTTCTGAACTCTCCAGCGAAGAGATGGATGATGATGAAGACGAAGAAGATGAAGAAGACGACGACAGCGATGATGACAACAGCATCGATCCTGAACTGGCGCGTGAAAAATTCGCTGAGCTACGTACCCAGTACGAACTGACTCGCGACACTATCAAAGCCAAAGGACGCAGCCACGTTGCCGCGCAGGAAGAGATCCTGAAGTTGTCTGAAGTGTTCAAACAGTTCCGTCTGGTGCCAAAACAGTTCGATTACCTGGTCAACAGCATGCGAGTCATGATGGATCGCGTACGTACCCAGGAACGCATCATCATGAAACTGTGTGTTGAACAGTGCAAAATGCCGAAGAAAAACTTCATTACGCTGTTCACCGGCAACGAAACCAACGAAACCTGGTTCAACGCTGCGCTGGCCATGAACAAACCGTGGTCGGAAAAACTGCATGAAGTGGCAGAAGAAGTTCAACGCAGCCTGATGAAACTGCAACAGATTGAAGAAGAAACCGGCCTGACCATTGAGCAGGTAAAAGACATCAACCGTCGTATGTCTATCGGCGAAGCGAAAGCGCGTCGTGCGAAGAAAGAGATGGTGGAAGCGAACTTGCGTCTGGTTATTTCTATCGCCAAGAAATACACCAACCGCGGTCTGCAGTTCCTCGATCTGATTCAGGAAGGCAACATCGGTCTGATGAAAGCGGTTGATAAGTTCGAATACCGCCGTGGTTACAAATTCTCCACCTACGCAACCTGGTGGATCCGTCAGGCGATCACCCGTTCTATCGCGGATCAGGCGCGCACCATTCGTATTCCGGTGCATATGATTGAGACTATCAACAAGCTCAACCGTATCTCCCGCCAGATGCTGCAGGAAATGGGCCGTGAACCCACGCCGGAAGAGCTGGCTGAGCGTATGCTGATGCCGGAAGATAAGATCCGTAAGGTGCTGAAAATCGCGAAAGAGCCTATCTCCATGGAAACACCAATCGGTGATGATGAAGATTCGCATCTGGGTGATTTCATTGAGGATACCACCCTCGAGCTGCCGCTGGACTCTGCAACCACTGAAAGTCTGCGCGCCGCAACGCACGACGTTCTGGCTGGCTTGACCGCCCGTGAAGCGAAAGTTCTGCGTATGCGTTTCGGTATCGATATGAACACCGACCACACGCTGGAAGAAGTGGGTAAACAGTTTGACGTGACCCGCGAACGTATCCGTCAGATCGAAGCGAAAGCGCTGCGTAAACTGCGCCATCCGAGCCGTTCTGAAGTGCTGCGTAGCTTCCTCGACGATTAATTCGTCAGGCGATAAAAAAAGCTCCCGCACGGGAGCTTTTTTTTGCCCGCTAGTTGCCGTTACAGCCCGCGCGTCACCAGTGCCTCGTCCAGTTCACGATACGCTTCCACCAGCTTATCCAGCGTTGCACGATTAAGCCCACTGGGGTTTGGCAGCACCCAGACCTGCGTCACGCCGATCGTCATATTTTGCTTACCCCAGTTCGCACCGCGTATGCTAAACGCCTGCTCAAAGGCTTGCTTTCCTAACACCGCCAGCGCGGCGGGCTGATAATCCTCAATTTTCTTGACCAGTTCCCTGCCGCCGTTCCGCAGCTCATGCAACCCGACTTCCGTGGCCTGCACTGTTGGGCGCTCAACCAGCATAGTGATGCCACAGCGGGTATCCAGCAGATGCCGCTCATCTTCGGGGCGCAGTTGCTGGTCGGTAAAACCGGCCTGATGGATAACTTTCCAGAAACGATTCCCCGGATGAGCAAAATGGAAACCGGTATGGGCAGATGATTTACCCGGATTGATGCCACAAAACACCACCCGCAGTCCCGGCGCCAGAATATCGTGGATCATGCTTAACTCCCGAACAAAAGCGATAAACTCCAGTATAAGAGATTGAAAACGCGTTGTTTATAAAAACATCAGCCAGGTGATTCCTGCTGGATTGCAGGGGTAAGTTACTTTATAATTCCCCGCCACGGCCCCTTAGCTCAGTGGTTAGAGCAGGCGACTCATAATCGCTTGGTCGTTGGTTCAAACCCAACAGGGGCCACCAAATTTCAATGAGTTACATTAAATCCGTAGTTTTTGGCTTTTCCTAGGATACCTATAGGATACCTATAGGATACCTGAGTCAAGTATTAGTGAGTAAATCCAACAGGTATCCTTACCTACAAGATCGAAAATCTAAGCTTTGGTGATCTTCATGGATAGCTTACTTGAAACTTTACGCGATGATTTAGAGCGCGCTCTAGCCTTACAGAACACCCTTTTAGATAGAGCAACAGGTAAGGGTGATGATGAGTTTGCTTATAAGCAGCTTCGACACCACTTTCTTAACTTGACCTCCATTTCTGACCTCCTTCCCCAATTCATTCGGACATGCCGATCACTTAGCCAGTTTTGGCAACATATAAAAAAAATAGAAGGTTATGCCCAAAGACGGGAGATGATATGGGCTGAGTTTCAGCCTCTCTTAGATCATCTAGAAGGAAAAAACACATTTCCTGCAGATACCTTTATTACTGAAGGATTAAGGAGCTATGATGAAGCAGGAGTGAATGAAGCTTGGGCTAAAGCATTAGACAGGCGACTAACAGATCCGGAAGGCGCAATTACCTCATCGCGGACATTATTAGAGACTGTATGTAAACATATCCTGGATGACATTAACGTTTCATATGACAGAAATTTTGATATGAGTGAACTGTATAAACTTGTAGCAAAAGAACTAAAGCTTGCTCCAGACCAGCATTCAGAGCAAATATTTAAACAGATTCTTAAAGGTTGTTCTTCTGTAGTTAATGGACTAGGCACTTTGCGAAATAAGTTTGGAGACTCTCACGGGCAGGGTAAGAAACCAGTCAAGCCATCTGATCGCCATGCGCTTTTAGCTGTAAATCTAGCTGGTAGCGTTTCTATTTTCTTAATCCAAACATGGAAAAATATGAAAAAAAATTAGAAAGGTAAATTAGGAGGCCGGTCAAACCGACCATCCATATGAAATCACTCAAACAGATCCTTAACAAATCGACCTTCTTTATCTAAGTTGTCATTCTGCCAACCTTTATTGATTCGATGTACAGAAGGAATAAATTTCCAAATGCGCAGCTTATGGGCAAAATGGTTTTTCGAATCACCACTAATACCAGTTGATTCAAACCAATTAAATGCTTTAGACCCTCTTGTTTGTGCATCAATATCTTTTATTGTTTCATAGATATACTTAGCCATTTCTAATTTTAGCTTTTGCTTGCCAGTCATACCCCTTTTCCCATTTGGCCTACGCAAATGGAATTTATTACCATAGTAACCAGCAGCTCCCATCATGAGATCGCACACCTGCAAGCGAATAGAATTTGCACTATTTTCATATGTCACATTGAGCGTGATATCAGGTCGATCCCACATTTTTGGCAAATTTTCAAGAAAATCTTTCAGCCTAGTTTTATGCTTTTCGCTTGAATGCCCATCAAGCCTGACAAGAATACTGCTGCCTTGGGTGTCTACAGGAATATGTTTACAACCAAACATGTATTTTATGTATTGATAATAAAGCTTGAACTGTATATCCAGTTCGGTCTCGTCAGGTTCAGCATCATGATGATAAGCTCTGTCACGAAACATTTGGCGATATTTAATGTCATGATTTAAAACATGAAACTTTAAACAGTCAATTAATTCTTTATAATAGTCTTTATTTTTTAAAGACACATTCGACCATTTGACTTCTTGGGTTATGTTGTGTCTCAATTTAATTTTCGTAAGGGCTGTCTGTAATCTATCAACGTCAGACTCAGATCCTAAGATCCCACCAAAAAAGCAATGATACCTATTTGGGGGGGGAGTGCTGTGAGTCCAAGCTTCATCTGCAAATATCTGATATTTGGCCACTTTTTTCTCCAAAAAAAAACCCTGCCTCCTTAAGAGCGCCGCATGTCGTACAACATGAAGCTCGGGAGTCAGGGTTCTTGTACCTATACTAGACGTTAATACGACGGAAGTCTAGCAAATCTTATTGGCCTGATTCGCCTGTTAGAAATGATACTAACTTCAAAAAAAGAGTTAATCTACCGTTTCGTATCGACATCTTTCGTTGCATCTCATCACTAGATGCCAATGAATCTCGAGAGCCGTTCCTTATGCTGATGACTCATATCAAATGCAAAATCCTCATGCTCGGCCTGGAATGTGCCGAACGCCATTAGCGCAGACACAGCCGGGTCGATCTTGTTGGAAGATTTTTTTTTGTTGGGCTTGATATTGGCGTTGGCGTCAGACTCCATCACCACATTTCCAATCGCCCAGGCCAGAACTGGATCGCCGCGATGGCGCACCACCCTGCGGTTAACGAAGACCTCAAAGGATTTCGCTACCGGGCTGAACCTGAGATAGGTTTGCGGAAACGGCTCCACATCGAGGCCCGCTCCCTGTAGCTGGGTGCGCAGGTGTGTGGCGTTCCACGTATCGAATCCCACCAGCCGGATATTGAAGGTTTCAGCGTCGCGCAGGATATCGTCACGGATGCGGTCATAGTCGATGCAGTCGCCTGACGTGGTGCGTATCCAGCCCGCTTTCACCCACTGGCGGTAGATGGCGCGGTTTTTGTTGGCGACGTTAAGCAACTGCGCTTCCGGCAGATAATGGCGGGTCAGGAGTCGGATCTCCCTGTCGAACGGGAAAGCGTAACTCACGCTGGTAATGTCGCTGGTTGAGGACAGGTCAAACCCGGCGTAGCACTCCATTCCGGCCAGCTCGTCTTCGGTATAGTCGAGCGAACAGGCATCCCATGCACCGGCACCCATCCACGGCGTGGAGCCCTGGCACCAGATATTGAAACGCTTGGTCAGCATTTCCACCCATTGCGACGGTATGCCCCGCGCTTTCTGGATGGTGGACTCCAGTTTCGCCGCATCAACGGACACATGCAGGTTGGGGTTAGCCTTGATCCACATTTCCGGCTGCTCAACCTCGCTTTCGTCGTCCAGCTCGTAGATCAGGACAAACAGCGAATCGTTGCTCTCTTCCCCGGCCAGAATCTGGCAGCAGTAGTCATAATGCTGCTTACAGGCCGAGACTACGTTACTCCCGGCGGTAGTGATGGCGAACAAAATCGCCTCCGGGCGTGCGCCCATACCCAGCTCAAGCGCGGAATAAACGCCGTTATCCGGGTGAAGGTGGTACTCATCGACAATCGCCAGGCTGGGGTTAGTCCCTTCAATGGTGGCCGCTTTTGCCGCCAGCGGCTTTAACAGGCTGTTGCTCTTTGGGTAAATGACCTTGTGCGCCTGAATACTGACGCGCTTTTTCAGCGGCTTTGAGAGCAGGCACATCTGGCGGGCATCGTCGAACACAATACGGGCCTGATCCCGGCTTACCGCCGCCGTGTAGATATCCTGCTGGCCCTTTTCCATAACCAGAAACCAGTTAGCCAGCATGGCGGCCACGGTGGATTTGGCGTTCTTTCGCGGCACTTCAATAAAAGCGCTGCTGTATTTCCGGCGGCCTGACTCCCTGACTTTAAAGCCCAGCAGGTTAGCAAAGGCGAACTGCTGCCACGGCTCCAGCTCGATTGGCTGGCCCCGAAGCGGGCCTTTGACGTGTGGACAGAGCCGCGAGAACGCAATAAACCGCTCTACGGTCGCCGTATCGAATACATAACGAGGGTCATTCAGGTCTGAAAAGTACCTTTCCGCGGCCTGTTTTACACGCTTACAGGCCGGAATTTCACCCGTTCTTATCGCGTTTGCGTACTCATTCCAGACGGTCAAGCTCGTCTTCCTCTTCCGTTTCCACCGGGTTCCGGCGGCGGCTTACCGGATCAAAGCCCAGCAGCGACGACATTTTAATCATGATTTTTTCCGCATCGGCCTTTGCGCTCAGCGCCGGATTCCGGCTCTCGCCGCCCTGGCTGTTAACAATGCTGAATCCACGGCTGGCAAGGTCTTCCACTGCTTTGCGGTACATCGAATAGTTGACGCAAAAAAGCTCAAGGTTGTTCCAGTCGGCGGGCGTCAGATCCCCGCGCTCCGCCAGTTGCTTCGCCTTCGCTTTCCACTGCTGCGCAGCTAACTCATCAAGGTAAGTCGGCGGTTTTGGTGGTCTTGCCATAAAAATTTCTCGTTTCCATCGCGTTTTATTTTCAAAAAAATCACCGTGCGTAAAAATTTGAGGGGGCGGGCGGTGCCTGGCACCCGGGGTTTTGTCCTGAAAACCTCCCCCACCCCGTCCACGCGGCCCTTCAGCGGTTGCGGAAACATTCCATCACCTCCCGATCACGCTCACTCATACGCTTCACGGGCTGTCCCTCATCGCGTCTAACACGGCCCTTCATGAAGCCATCACGGCAGCGCATCAATGATCGGTACAGATTCACCACGTCTTTCTCATTCATCGCGTGCCTCATACATCCAGTCATTACGTTGTGCTGCACGCTCTTCCTGCTCGCGGTAAAGACCTGCTTTGCGCTGCACTTTGGTGATGGGGTCTTGCTGTGTGGTCTTCTGGTTATGATGCGTCTGGCATAACGGCTGGTGATTCCACTCAGGCCAGAACAGAACATCATTACCGCCGTCGACAGGGATGATGTGATCGACAATCTTTGCAGGTACGTAGAGGCCCAGCTTCTGGCACTCAACGCACAGGGGATGACGTTTCAGATACTGAGCGCGGTACTTCTCCCATGAAGCTGAATAACCGCGGGCGCGACGGTGGCCGCGTCGGGCATCCTCTGCCCGCCACGCTTCCCGCTTGTGCTCATCGCATTTGCCGGACTTCACCAGCTTATTGCATCCCGGCTCGGTGCACCGGCGTAGTGGTTGCCACGGCATCAGTACACCCCCACATCACGATAGACAGACCACAAAGCAGAGACCGCCATCGGTATCTCTCTGGCGTCGGTATCACCAATCATTGTGCGGTACTCATACAACTGAGAGACGTACATCAGGCAGCCAATCCTGATCGCGGGGGTAAACTCCAGACCGTTATCAAATCGCTTGCCGATATGCTTCTGGCAAACTTCCAGCGCCGCTTCTATATACGCCTGTATCAGAGTGTCTTCGTAATCATCATCAATACGGCAATGCAGCTTTGCTTCTTCAAGTGTGATTTCTGCTGTCATTTTTCCGTTCCTGTCTTACAGAGAATTTCTAGCCGCGTACCTTCCGCATCAGGTACAGGAGGCCCGATAATATTGAGAGTGCTGCCAGCAAATGGACCAGTGAGTACTTTCAGACGACTGGCGGCCGTGATATCACGGCGAAAACGCACCCACACGCGGATTGTCGCTTCGGCAAGCTCAGCACCTGACGCCATTAATTCCCGACCGCTGATTCCCTTTACCTCAGCCCAGATAGTTTCCCCGTCTTCCCATACCTGAATAACCTGCCCGGAAGGTGTTCTCGATGAAGTGAAAGTGCGGATAGTGACGCGATTTCTCAGTCCTCCGGCTCTCATTCGTCACCTTCCTTGTTGTCATTGCTGATCTTCACTTCCTGTTTCCATGCCTGGCTGTATTCGTCGCCACCTTCACGCGGCGGCATCCCCTCTTTTTCTCGCGCTTCGTTCGGGTTAATAATCCCGTTCTTGATCCCGCGCTCATAAGTGGCGTAACGGTCGGTAGGGGTGGCACGAAGGAGATCGGCAGAGTCGAATTCCACCTGATAGCGGATGCCCGGTACAGGTGATGCCACCAGCAGCGCGGATTTAATCTGCTGCTCGAAGTTGGCCAGCCAGGGGCGCATTGTCATGGTGAGAAAGGCGCGGCTCGCCTCACTGAAGTTGCTGTAGGTGCTGTTGCTGTATTCCTGCAGAAAGATGGGCGACACGTTGAACATGCGGGCAATGTCTTCAATAGAGAACCGGCGGGAGGCCAGCCACTCGGCATCCTGATTGCTCATGCCAAGCTGCTCGTATTCCATGCCACCTTCAAGGATCGGCGTTTTACCGGCATTTCTGGCACCTTTGTAACGCTCCAGCGCATCCAGCGCTTTCTTGCCGTTAGTGCTGTCGAGCCATTCTTTAGCCTTCACGATACCCGCCGCCATCATGCCGTCTTTCATAATGCTGGCGCCGTGGCGCTGCTGGGCCAGACCTAACCCCAGCGCCTCACGGCAGATGGTGATCGGCGAGCGCCCCAGAAAACCATCATCGGTCGAGTAACGCAGGTGCAGAATCTCTTCCTGCAGGTAGGTACGTACTACCCCGGTAAACGGTTCAGTGATGGTGTATTTGTACTTATGCTCGCCGATACGCTCAGGCACCACTGCACCCGGCGCATACGGATGCAGGGACTGCGGCTGGCCGTCTCGGCCCCACTGGATCACCGCATAGGCGTTACCGTTCAGCAGACAGTGGCGCATCATCGTGCGCTTGAACTGGTAAGGTGTCTGGCAGTCGTTCGGCTGCTCATTCAGGAGAAAATCGACCGGGTGATTGCTCAGCCATTCCCGCGCCTCGCGCCCGTTATCGTTGCGCACCCGGTACAGATAGCAGGGCATGGTTGCCACCGCCTCGCTGATAACCGCCACGGCATTCATTACCGCCGGCAGGGATTCCGCAGTACCCGCAGACACATATTCGCCTGATCCGGTATTTGGAATCCCTGCCATCGCCAGAAACTCATCAATGGTCAGGCTGCGCTGATCTGTTTTGCGGCCAAAAGGCCAGATATTCCACATATCACAGCCCCGCCAAGTCAGCCCAGCGGCGACGGTTATCACCAGTGCGCATAAGTTCAGGATGCTGGGAGAAAAGCGAACGGTGCGCGATTTCCACGCCGGATTCAGGGTAAGCAGGCATTGAGGTAACGGTGATTTCCCGCAGTTCGGCAGCGGTCACGGTACGCAGGTAAGGAGACTGGCCGACATCCCACGCATCTTTCAGTGCCCGGAAACCAAAGCTCATGCCGGAAATATCTCCACGCTCCACCAGCGCCAGCACATCATTACCAAGCTGAGTGTCTGGTGGCGTCAGCTCGAAGCGCAGCCCGGTATCATCTTCGGACAGTACCAGCGTGCCGGATTTGGTACGCCCCAGCAGTTGGGTATAGTTATGCTCGTACAGCGCACGCACATCGCTACCGGAAGCCAGGCTGTCCTTAAACGCTCCCGGCGCGAACTGCTCGCGGAACTCATCCCAGATCACTTCTGACAGGCTGTTCCAGCGCACCGCATACCCCACCAGCTTTTTGTTGCTGGCGCTCAGTTCGGAGGTGCGTATTTCAAAATCGATTGTTTTCATTACTGGACTCCACAAAGGGCAAAAAGGGGCCGAAGCCCCTTAAACGTCAGATCAGGAACCGGAGCCGGAAAGCTCAAGCACCTTGATGGCACTGGAGTCCACCACACCGCCGCCCAGGTATTTATCGGTGTGCACCTTGTAGAAACCGGGTTCGGTGATGTTGTCGGGACGGGTACGCACGCCAGTGGTGTGATCCACGATGAAGTAACCGCGCTTGAAGTCGCCGACTGCCAGGAACGCTTCACCCGCAGCCGCATCAGGCATGGTTTCCAGATACTGAACCGGACGGCCCAGCAGGGTATCAGGGGAGTCAGCGACAAGACGATCACGCCAGATGTAATCGCCGTTGCCGTTTTTCAGCTTTTGCAGCGTGGCGGCGGTGTTGGAGTTCATCACCCATACGGCATTTTTGCGGTATTTGGCTTTCAGCTTGTACAGCAGGTCGATCAGACCATCAGAGGAAACGGCAGCAGCTTCCATCTTCTCCAGCGTGCCGAACGGACGGGTTTTATCGCTGGTGGCTGCGCGCGGATAGGACAGGAACCCTCTGGATTTTTTATCACCGTCGCCGTTCACAAAGTCGCTCTCTTCGGTAGCGGTGAAGGTGTCAGTGATTTCGGAAGACAGCCAGCCCAGAATATCCACCTCAGAGAAGTCGAGGATCTCCTGCGTGGTTTTCGGGTAGGCGTAGATCGGGTTGAGTTTGATATCAACGCGCTCCATCTTCGGTGTGCTGGTTTCGGTACGCGCTTCGCCTTCGGTACCGCGTTTAACGGTAGTACCACCCACTGACACCAGTTTCTGGTATTCGTTGGTTTTGGTGGTCTTCACCGTGGCGATAGAGCGCATAACGCTGTCATCCTGCAACTGGCGCATGATCTCTTTGTCCAGCTCAGGGATAACGGTATAGCCGCCGTCAGCCTGCACCAGCGTGGAAAGAGAACGGGTATCGCCGGTCATTATGTAGTGGCGCAGCTCATCATTGGTCACGCCTTTACCTTCAACGGGGGCACCTGGCAGATTGCGCTGATCATCGGCGACGGCCTCAAGGCGGGTAATTTCAACTTCAAGCGCATCAGCCCGGGCGCGGAGTTCATCGAACTGTTTACCCTCTTCATCGTTCAGGCTGCGTTTCTCACTGTCGGCTTTTTCCAGCATGGAACGCATCTGGGTTTTGAGTGAGGCTTTCTGCTGGCGTAATTCGAGTAATTTCTTCATGGAGTGGTTTCCGTAACAATTAACGTTGAGACGTGAAACCAGCGCTTGGAGGGATGTCCACCTGGAGAGGAAACCGTCGCAGAACGGAAAGAACCAGGTGGACAGTGGCGGCTCACGTCTGAGTGCCACTCTTCAAGATATACATGAAAAACATAATGAAAACCCCTGTCAGATGCAGGGGTAACAATAGGTATGTATGGGTACAAATAATTTACAAATCTTTTTTCTTGTCAACTAGACCTGTTATTGCGGGAACTGAATTAAGCATCAACATAAGAAGACAAATAACGAAAGAAGCAACTCCTGCGAAGTTTCCTAACTTATCCCCAAAAACCTGAGATATAAACAATATATTCGGAATAAATATTAGCATTGAAATTAAAAAAAGAAGTTTACTAAAAAAATTATCAAACTTATTTTTAAAATTACTTTTCTCAAGCATTGCTATAGATACATAAGCAGTAATAAGAGAATAAAATGACCAGGTAAGATAGTTTGCTGATTCATTAAATGCATCTCGTATCATTAAAACGAAATGTGGCATCATTTTTCCTCGCTCAACCATTCTGGTGGAGTCGGCATCCTGTCCCGGTACTCCATTAAGTGTTCAATCATCGCATCAAGCTGTTCTTTGTTAGTTGCAAAAATTTCCCCTGATAGCGTACTGCGTACGAAATCGTGATGATCAGCCCAAAATAGTGCTCCATCAGCTAGCGCCTGTCGGTATTCCGCAGTAGGCATGACGCTCATATCATGAAGCCCATACTGGTCATAGTGCTCTTTAATTTCTTGCATGCTCAGTGGCATAAATCCCCCTTAGTCTCTTCACTAACCGCATAACGTTTTGTTCTTATCTAACATATTCTTACCCTTATCTTGATTGATTGCACAAGTACAATAATTAATCTATTAAATTGGTGCATATATTCAAATCTATCACAATATTAGATTTATAAGATCTTCATATAAGTTTGATTTAACCCAACTAATGGTCAAGAAAAAAGCAGTAGGTTTTACATGCTGTCTAAAAATTCTTCTTAAGTCGGAGACTTGAAATGGCATTGAACTTACTGGACTTAGATGATGAAACACGACGATTCATGTTTCAGGAAATTCAGTTGGATAAGGAAAGCGATAATTTTTACCGAAGTTCCTTCTTAACAGCACACGGTAAACAAATTTGGGCAGAATTACTTGAAGAATCAATCGGGCATGATGACGCTTGGTTAGAAAGAGAAATCCAACGTCTGGGTTTGTTAGAACAGTTTTACACAAAGAGGAAACCCAATAGCCAAGCTTTAATGCAAGCACGCGTCCCTGTGACCGCCGCGCAGACATTAGCAGAGGGCGAATTTAATCGTCTCTATGTAAGAGGATTATGCGCACGGGTCCTAGCGGAAGGAGGCAGAGAAATCGAAGCATACAGAGCCAGGCATTCAGAAAACCCAAGAACCGCATCAATAGCTATTATTGGTCAAAGGTTTTCGGCAGAAAACATTCTCAATGACCTAAGGTCCAGCCAAGGCGTTGATAGTGCCTTTGGTTTGCCTGCAGGGCCAAATTCTGGCATCAGTGCTAAAAGGATCTAGCTCGCGGGCAAATGGCTAAATACACCTCCTTACTTTTGGTATTCAGGAGGAGGTGTTTCCCACTTTCGGCCCACTTAGCAAGCTCCCCACTTGCTTCCCATCGGTATTTGCAAATATACCCGCTTAGACCAGTAATGACGCGGGTTTCACGACTTTTACCCACTTCGTCCCTGTATATGGGCGCTATGTGGGGAAACGTGAGAGACATTCCCCACCTTCCCCACCAGCACCCCACTTAATTGCCCACTTCCCTTAGTGACTGCACTGATAACAAATCACCATCCTGTATCACCAGGCCGGCATCGATAAGTTTCTGAACCCAGCGCGTAAAATGCTTGGTGTTAATTCCCAGCGCCTTGAGGTCATCACGAATGACTGACCGGTTACAGGGTTCATTGCGGGCAATACGGCTTCGTATGGCCTGCCACAATGCCATGTGGTTATCACTGAGCTTTTCCACGCCCACCAGTTCTGGATCAATTTCTCTGGCATCTCTGGCCACATCACGAACCACCAGCGAGCAGACCATTTCCCCATCTTCATCGGTATACAGTTCAGCAGCGCGCAAGTCATACGCCCTGCGTTCCGGCTCCTCGGCATCCTTCATCTTTGTACAGGAAAGGATCAGCGCCGGGCCTTCCCCCTCGCGCTTAACGTTATACTCGGCATCAAGCGCGGCGCGGAAAGAACTGGAACCCCGCGCACCTTTTGCCTCATCCTTACCGGAGTGATGTACCACCAGCACCGTGGCGCCAGTTTTCTGTTTGATAACGTCACAGCCCTCAATAAAAGCCCCCATATCTCGGGCATCGTTCTCATCATTTCCACCGAAACAGCGGGCCAGCGTGTCGATCACCACCAGGCGAACCGGCATACCGCATTCCGCAGCAATCTGCCTTGCGGCAAGAATCACCTCTGACACCTCGGACTCGCGCACCGGGAACACAGGGCGATTCACCAGCCAGAGATTGTCCACCTGCTGGCCGTGCACCTGCTCCCATGCCCTGATCCGACGTGGAACACCCACACCACCCTCACCAACAACGTACAGCACCGCACCTTGCTCAACTTTCTTGCCAGACCAGGCAGCACCGGCGGCAATATGGCAAGCCCATGACACTGCGAGGAAGCTCTTATACGAGCCGCTGGGGCCGTATATGCTGCACAGAGACTGAGCAGGGAGCATATGCTTGATCACGTAGTCCTGCCGGACGTTATAGCCCTCAGAGCCGCGGGTAAGAGGTAACTTTGAACGTCGCTCACCAGTAGTGGCATCAGGAAAAGCACGCTGAATACGCTGCGTGTCCGCCAGCAAGGTATTCATTTCAACCTCGCCTATTTCCTCCGCCAGTACAGAACGGCGGGCAATAATCATCTGCTTACGGTCGGTATCGAGATAACCGGCATTACATAGATCCTCATACGACATTTCTACGATCTGCTTTAACCTAACCGCCAGCTTGCCGTAGCGTGTTGTCGGGTCTTTGTGCTGGTGGAGCGCTTTATCAGCATCCGTGCGGCTGTAGTTCCGGCCATGCGCCCACAGATACGAACAGGTAAACAGGGCATCAGATACTGTCTCTACTGCTGCGAGTTGAGCCGTCATTGCGGTATACCTCCGCTCATCTGGAACTTGCCAAGCAGTGGATGAAACCAGTAGGCCGACCCGTATTTACGTTTGGCGCTGCGCAGCACCAGCCGGGCAGCTTCCCTGAATTTCTCATCAGGCGCGATGAAACCACCGGATCTCATTTTGACCAGCATCACACCGGTGTTTTTCGCCAGTTCCTCGGCCTTTTTAGTCGATATGCCGAACTCGGCCGCCAGTGTGGCAACAGGTGTCATGCCCGGGGGGATCTCACCCCCCTGGCTGTTAGTAAGTGAGCGGACATGCTGTTCCAGCTCAACCACGCGGTTCACCAGCAGATCAACGCGCTTTTCCAGTTCATTGAATTTAACGTTGCTGATCATGACTTTTTCCCCTTGTCACGCTGGGTGCGCACATAGTCCGCAGCATCACTGTTTTGATTCAGAGCCTGAGCCATCCTCGGAAGGTGACGTAGTGCATGGCTGACAAGTACCAAATCCCGGCGCGCATCTTCATCAGAGTAGTCTTCTGCATTAGTTGCATCGAACGCCAGATTGCCAATCAGGGTGAGCGCACTGTTGATGGCAAATGCGCCAGCGGCATAGAGATCACTGGATTCAGCTAAATCCTGATCAGAGAAGTGCTTAAAATCAGGGCTACTCTTTACAAGCTGATGGTAAATATCACGCATTTTTACGCCCTCCTTCATCACGGAAGGCCTGGTCAATTTCACGAACACGAAACAGTGCCTTATCCAGAAGCTCGAAGGAGAGCTCATTTTCATCGGGGTCTGCACCATGCAACTCTGCGCTGGCAGTCAAAAGTGCACTCAGCCGGCGGAATTCATCTTCAAAATCGAGGTCGTCAATTTTCCTGATCATGAAAACACCTCCGGCGCTGGCAGGCGGGCAGCCAGAGAAAGGATGAAGTGTGGCGCCAGAATGCTGCGGGCTTCACGTTCAGTTGCAGCCTCAACAGACAGGCGGCAGGGCTTGGCCTTCTTGTCATGGCGGTTGAGGGCGAGAAAACGCCATGTAAATTTAGGGCGAGTTTGGGTAGACTGATTGTCAGCCATAACTGTTACCTCACTTAACGGTTTGGTGAGACGCCTCGGTAGTGTTCCCGCACTCCGGGGCGTTGCTTTTTTCACTTTGTGTATGTAATGTGTAATTACACATAAACACATTACATCGGGTGTAATTGACGTGTCAACACACAAAAACGTAAGCCGAGGTAACCCCCCTTTCCAATTCAGGCTTGATCCTGAACTCCGCGACATGATGGAAAGAGCGCAACAACAAGATGGTGATGAGTCGCTGGCTGCATGGATAAAGCGCATTGTTCGCAAAGAGCTACAGCAGCGCGGTATTGAACCGAAGGGGTGATACCCAATAACCGGATAACGGTAGGCGGAATTCCGCCCTCGGTTAAAAATCAGTCGCCCCAAATCTGGGGAGATTGCAGGGGTTACAAAATTTTTGTAGGTCTGCGCCGATGGCGCATACCCCTGCCGGGTGCAAATAGCGAGTTGCAGATTTGCAACACGGTTACTCACTAACTTCCACCAGCGGTGTAAGTCAATAATCTCTGAGATTTCGGCGGCGGCTAGCTCCCTCCAATGGAGGACGTTAGGATTGGCTGAAATTTCAATGCCCAACAACTCACCCCATTGGGGGAAGTTAAGCGCTCCTGTATTTGCAGGAACGGTCAGGCTTTGACCACCAGCGCAACGCCTGGTATGCTGGATTTGATTTAGTTCTTTGTAGTGACATTGGCAGCTCGGCAAAGCTGCCTTTGTTTTATTTAGTGTCAGCATTTGGCACCTCCGGCAATACACCACCTGCGCTCAGCTTTTGCGTTAACCACTGCTCTCCCTTCCCCGTCAGCATTGTCGTGAATGAGGCTCTTATCTCGCCATTCGTTTCATACGTCCCCTGGCGAACGGCAAAATAACCGCTGTCGATATAGCGCTGCATAGGCAGGTTGTGGCGCTGGCCGCCATTGATGAGAATCCCCTTCTGTCGCATCCACTCGAAGAGTTTGATCGGGCCAAGCCCTACAGCTTTGGCATAGTTAGGAATGGAAATACCCTTGCTGATATCTGCCACGCGATCAGCGAAATCAACTTTTGGGGCAACGGCCACTAGTCGGTTTTCAAGTTCGCTTGCCTTTTCTGCCAGATCGGCAGCAAGGCGCAGGGCTTCTGGTAAAGTCTTGGGAATATTCGCGGCGGCTTTTGACTGTCGTTCACAGTTGATGAAGTAGCGGCGCACCTCCCGCCCTTTTTCATTGCGCTCAACCATTGCCAGCTCTTTACCCATATCGATGGTTATCAGGTAATCATGTTCCATCTGCTGCCGAGATTTTGCGCTCGCCCGTTTTGGCGAGGTCAAATTTTCAACAATCACATAATCGAGCCCCTCAACAAATCCATATTGCTGAATACGTCCTTTAATCCAATTGGTGAAGTCACGACCAATAACCAGAAACGTATGCAGCTTACGCCCGCTTACAGACTGAATTTCTTTCCCGCCGATATTGCTCATGGCTACAGGGATTTGCACAGCAAAGTTATTGCCGGAAATATCGTTCTGGCTGATTCCGGGGTGAGTCTGTCCACTGCCAGTTAAAGCAGTAATTTTTTTCGATACCATTTCAGTGCTCCAAATTCGCTATATTGAGAGCCGCCGCGACAGCATGAGCAATCCTGCATCATTACTACCTCAACGGCACGCAACAAATGAACCAGATGTTTTTATGAAGTCTGGACACGGCGTGTTGAAGCCAAGTAGCAATCGAGGTCCGTCTTCATATAGATGACCTTGCGCCCAACCTTGTGGTGTGGAATTTCCACTTTTCCGGTGTGGGCCCAATTAGCTAAGGTTTGAGAATTAACACCTAGATAAGCAGCCGCCTCTGCGCGGGTAAGGCGTTCTAAGGAGAGAGATGAATTGACTAACTTCATATTTATCACCGTGTATTAGCAGTTAATAACGGCGCTACTTTATAATTGATAAATATACTCAGGCAGCCAGAGGAACCAGATATACCATATGATATCTGGTTCACTGTAGTAAAATCGAGTAAGGGGGGGGTATATCTGGATTTACTCCCCCTCGGGAATCACTATTTTGAATGATCTATTTTTAGGTTTGACATCAGGGTTTAACCCGGATTCTTTCAACCACTTCTCAATAGTCCCAACAACAGGTACGTCCTTCCATTTGGTACGAAGATGCGTATATATTTCCTGAGCTAACCCTGCAAGGCTTGCATTAGGATATTTACCCCACGTACTTGAAGCTATAATCAAGGCAGCCGACTGATGTCTATTAGTCTTACCTTTTTTTGCTTTACTCCTGTCAGCGCTAATTATTTTCTTTGCACTAGCCTGCTGCCTAGCCTCCTTCATCATTGTTTCAATCAGCATTTCAGCATAAAAACGTCGCATATTTTTCGCTAATTGTTCAAAACCCAGTATTTCAAACATACATGAAGCCTTTATTAGTTCACTTGACTCCTCAGTCTGTAACATGGCCGGATTACCTGGGTGAACAGTTTCATTTTCAAATTTAGTACCGAATTTCATTTCATTAATTTTATTGAGGAGAGATATTTTCTCCAATGCATCAAGATTATCGTATTTAATGTTCAGCATTTCACAAATACTCCTTTCCTGGAATATCGAGGAAACACCACTTCTTATTCTATCAACCAAAATATCAAGATCATTGAAATCTTCTTCACCAATAGAAAACTCAGCCCTAACCCCTGACATTACGCCCTCCAGAATTCATCAAATCAAATAAAAGTTTACGTTTTTCGTCATCACTTAAATTTTCCATAATAGATAGCAATTGTGTATCGACACCCTTTTTACACTCCACTCTTCCAGCGTGCTCAAGTATTGCCCATTCTATTTTTGATGCCGGTTCCATCAATTCATCAGCGCTAAAATGTAAATAGCCCTGTGTAACATCAGCGCTTCTCATCGTTCGGTGATTCAGCAGGCGTTTCAGAATGTAGTTGCCCACGCCCACCAGCTCAGCAATGGTCCCGAACGTTCGGCGGCCGTCATGCCATTTGAAAAGGATAGGCTGGAGCAAATCAGGATTTGGGTCTGGGACGGTAGCTGCGCTTATGCGATCAATAATATGTCTGTATTCTTTAATGACGCCCTTATCGCCAGGAAAAACTAATACGCCATCACTGGCTTTCATTTTGGCGCGACGACGGAAGAGTTTTAAAAGAGTTTCAGTGACAGGCAATTCAAGCGGATCACCATTCTTGGTAGTATCAATCCAAAAATAGCGACCACCGAGATTAACCCGCTCCCAGCTCAGTTCTAAAATTTCTGACTTACGCAGCCCGGTAAAAATAGCCATTTCCACAGCGTCGCACACTGCTGCGGCTATATCATCTCGCGCCAACTCAGCAGTAGCACGCACGGAAGATAAGGCATTAAACCACCGGCTAAGTTCATTGGTGCGGATACGCTCAGTTTTCCTGACGGTTCCATGCCATTTTCGCTTCGTGCTGAGCACCATCGTGGGAGGGTCAGGGAGAAGGGTTTTACCCTGTTCGTCGCGGTAATGATCATGAGAGAAACGGTATATAGCCCGCAGCACTCGCGCCCATAGATCAGCTTGCGCTTTACTGCCTGTTCCAACTCCAGCTCGTAGCGTTGATTTGTCAGCACCAAACCACACTGAACCATCGGTGATTGCTTTATGTCTGCTTTCTACACGCTCGCGGCTTATTGAGGAAAGTGGCTGCTTCATCCAGTCACCAGAGAAGTTTTGCAGAATGGAACGATATTGCTTTGCTGTATCGGCGCTTAGCCTCTCGTCGCGATTCTCAATGTAGGTAGCCAGTGCATCGGCAAGCGTAACAGTCGCCTTTTCGTTGACACGTTTAACCACATTGGGATTCTTCCCGGTTGTCGCAACGTCTCCAAGGAGCTCAAGTGCCTTTGCCCTGGCATTATCAATAGTAAGATCTGGAAAACGGCCGAGCGTAGCACGTATGAACTTGCCATTACGCTTACGCGAAATACAGAAGCTCTTAGCGCCACTGATCCCTACCCGAAGCCGCAGACCATTAACAACGGTATCAGCATACTCGACCTGCCCACGATCAGCGGGTGGTAGGCTTTCGAGTTTGGCTTTTGTAAATTTGAATGTTTCCACAAACACTCCGCACCAAGCGATTAGGGTATCCTGCGAATCGCTTGCAGGCTCCAGGATACCTATAGGATACCGCAAGGGAGTATTTTAGAGTATTTCTGGTTATTTATACAGTAAACTGATATCGATTAACTAACTGAAAATTATAGATAAGTATTTTTAGGTAAGAAGTTGCATCCTAACTCATAATCGCTTGGTCGTTGGTTCAAACCCAACAGGGGCCACCAAATTTTACATTTAAAATCATATAATTAAGCCACCTTTCACGGTGGCTTTTTTGTTTCAGATCATTGAGCGTCGCAAAAGTGTCGTACCATTTTTTTGGCAATCCCGCGATAAATGTGTAAATAAACCTGTTTTGGTTCCATGCATTTTTTGAGCTCCCGGACAGATAATATTGTTGATGAATGGGATGAGTCATGCAGACTATAGTGAGGGAAAGTAGTTGATACAGCATTAAGGGCTCTTTGCAGAAGTTTTTTAACAAATTCCCACAGTGAAAATAATAACAAATAGTTACTATTTGTTTGTGCAAGGCTTCTCAAATGTTCTTCTATTGCCGTCGTGATTTCCTTTTCTCAGGTCTGGGTTAATTACGCTATTGCCACTTAGATTAAACATTTGATGAACAAGCGCGCAATGCTTTTCCCGCCTCGCCTGCCCGCTTTATGGGTCGGTTTTAATGCAGTTGCACCTGGTCAATGGCTCCTTGCCAGCACTGGCATCAGACAGAATCAAAAACACTTCCCGCATGCAAAGTAATGCGCCTGATGCATGCGAGGGTATGAATGAAGTGGAAGCGTGAATATTAGGTCTTGATTAACTGCGGGATCGGGAAAAGCGCCGGTAAATTTTTGTTGTTAAGAAAATGGTAAGCACACCGAGCAATACAGACGTCAAACCAAGAAAAATCAGCACCGAGAGAATATTGCTGAAGAGCCCCCCGAGGCTTGTGAAATCGCTCAGCCGTGCGAACTGCTCAGGCGTCAGTGCACGTATCACTATTTCCGGGATAGTTAGAAAGCAAATAATCACGACCAAAATACTAACTGCCTTTTTTCCATTTTTTTTCATAACCTTCCTTGCCTCGTCAGTACATGGTCATTGATTATTTCAATCATGCTTAACCTGAGTTAAAGCACAATAAACTTTACCAACGACATACACGCCAATAATCCCGACAAAGATGGATGACAGACCAATGAAAATCATCGCCGAGAGGAATGGGCTGATTAAACCACCCAAACTTGTAAAATCGCTAAGTCTGGCAAGTATGTCATTCGGAACCTTCCTTAAGATAATCTCAGGAATTATTAGAAAGGAAATAATTGCCGCCATAACATAAATAAGGATTTTTCGACTTTTTTTCATTCTCAACCTTGCCCCTGTGAGCGACCATGATCAATCATTAAACATTAATGTTACAGCAAGGCAAATGGAAATGGCAGAAAACTATCTAAAATTGAAAGCGCAGTCAGATAGAAGGATGGCGATTGCTTTAACTAAAGCGTTAAGGGAGATCCATGCCAGTCATATGGAGACTATCGAAAACGTTAAACTTGGCAGTCAGCGGCTTATTAACTATGGCTCCTGCTTAGTGCCTGACGAATACTACGGAAGCACGTGCCATGAACAATGGAGTGAAGATAAGCGTTTGTATTTGTCTTTGTTGGAAATATACAAAAGAAATGATGTCGTTCTTGATATGGTTCAACTCTATTTCCAAAAAACCTTCAAGCGTCTCGGAGATGAGAAAAGCAATACGCTGGTGTCATATATAAAGCAGAAAATCGGAGAGAAAGCATACGAAGCAGCTGATCGTTCGAGTAAGCTGGCTATTTCACTGACGATTGCGAAATTGATTGTAAGCAGCGCTGATTTTCAGGAATCATATATTAAAAAAGTAAATGAAATGTCCACTTGGTTTGTGAAAGTGGCGGTATTCTATGCTAAAGCTCAGATAGCCGCACTAGCAGCAAACAAACTGAAATTTCAGGATGCGACATATTACCAAATACTTTATCGTGAAAAGCTAGAAATGCTTTACTTTCTTATAGAACCTCAAATGTCTAAAGTAATATATCAAGTCGAATCAGGCGGAAATAATGAGGAGATTATTGGTGACGCTTTATATGAAATGTTGAAAAGATGAAGAAATTATTATTATTCCTTTGGGGAGCCCACTCACACCTAGTGCCCATAGCACTTATTCTGGCTGGGGCATTTTTGTTTATTCAATTCATCCCTAATTATTCAGGGACACTTACTTTTTTATGGTTTATTATCGTTTCTTATTTTTATATTAAATATAACCGTTGGTATTAGCACCGTACTTATCACAGCTAAAATGCTTCGTCAGGGGCATTTTTACTATTGTTAAAAAACTTCTAAACAGTGAATAATTTGAGCCATCATCCGGCACAGGAAGTTCGTCACGTTTTCATTTAGCAATTTCCTGAGCAAAAATAAAATCTAATCCCTGAGACAGGGGCATACATAGGTCTGTCAAAAAGAAATTTATTTACCCTCTGGTAAAAAAGTGGCTGCACTTTATCCTGTCAGCAAACGTATAATTCGTGTTCATCATGCATCACACACGGCAAACAACGGGGATAATTATGAAGTTGTGGAATAAACGTACTCTTTTCACTTTAGCCGTGTTGTCGTTCGCCAGAATTGCGCAGGCAGACAGCATTCAGTGCCCGCAATTCCCCTCCCTGACGATGAAACAACATGCCCTGACGGATGCCAGCTTGTTTGTCGGGCCGCCAAAAGAACAGGTCGAACTCATGCCGGATACTGATAAAGACACTGCCTGGACCCTGGCAGATTATCAGGACGAAGCAAGGCAGCATAAAACATCGCTCTACGTTGTTTGCCGGTATAAAAATACGCTGCAAACTGTCGAATTGGTGGTTCCGGCAACGGCGCAGAAATGCTCGGCCTCATATGACCAGCACAATAATCTGATCGCCCGTTGCCAATAATCCCGCCACAGTAAGCGAGGAATGAAATAGTGGCGTTTGAAATGAGCTAAGCGCTGATTTCTTTGAATAATTGCCCCCGCACGCCACAGCATATCGACCTGACTCGTGGCACCGAATAACCTCATCAACAAGTTTCTCATCTCTTCGACGAGCAACTTCTGCGCTTAAAAAAGTTAATCCTTCAGCCGCGTCTGTACCGGCGGAAATGCGCGGAATTTACCGTACCGATGCAAAAAGAAAAGCGAAGTAAAAAGCCTGTCAAATTATCAACCTGCCGATTTGATATTTACTCACCCACCTCCTAATCTTCCTTCATCAGACCAATGAGCAATGCATTGGGCCATGCTACCGCAGAGGCGAAAACCGCTGCACAGAGTGGGAGAATTTGCCGTGAGTTTCCAGCCCAGATATGCCAGCAGTGAATCTCCTGATCCGGTCGAAGCCGTTGCCCAGTTTGCCGCCCAAATCGGTCATGACGATGTTGAAACCATCCTTTTCTTTTGCTCTCCGGATTACGATCTGGAGGTGTTAGGCCGCGAATTAAAAAACACCTTCTCCTGCCCCTGCATCGGTTGTACCTCTTCCGGTCATATTGGCACTGAAGGCTTTCAGCATTCTGGGCTGCTGGGTCTCGGGCTGAGCGATGGTTTTCACGCCCGCGCGTTTATCATTCATCCTCTGCTTGAATACACCTCGGTCATTACGGATATCGCAGAAACCATTCGCCGCGACAGCGAAGAGAGACCAAACCTGCATCGTTTTGGTCTGCTGCTGGTGGATGGTCTGTCGATGGCCGAAGAGCGGCTGGTGGCAAACCTTTATCAACAGATTGGTAATGTGCCCCTCATTGGCGGCTCTGCCGGTGACGATCTGCGTTTCGAAAAAAGCTTTATATATGATGGCGATGGTCATTTTATCTCTGACGCTGCCGTTTTCGCAGTTATCGAAACCAGTTCACCGGTCGCCACGTTTAAGATCCAGCATTTTGTACCCAGCGATGTTGAGCTGGTTATCACCGAGGCGGACGCGGAAAAACGGCTCATTATGGAGATCAACGGTGAACCCGCCGCGCAGATCTATGCCGAATCCCTTGGTCTTACCGTCGATGAATTGACACCAACTGTCTTTTCCCGCAACCCGCTGGTGCTCTCTTTCGGCGATGAGCCTTACGTCCGTTCCATTCAGAAAATGAACGACGATCTCTCGCTTACCTGTTATTGCGCTATCGAAGAGGGGTTGATCGTCTCGATCGGCAAAGCGGAAGATCCGATCCAGACGTTTAGCCAGGCATTTGAAAAAGTGCACGAGACGATCCCAAATCCTGCCGTGATCATCGGCTGCGATTGTATCCTGCGCCGTCTCCAGTTCGAAAAAGAGGGGCTGGAACAGCAGATCGGCGAAATCATGGTGCAGAACCGGGTGGTAGGGTTTTCAACCTACGGTGAGCAGTACAACGGGTTGCATGTCAACCAGACATTTACCGGTGTCGCCATTGGAGGGTAAATATCATGTCGCTCTTTTCCGAAGCCTCTACCCCGCCTCTTTCCCCTGCTGACTACGAGCGCAAACTCGCAGCCAGGGATAAAACCATTGATGTGCTGAAACGCCGCATCGCCCAGGAAGCCCGGCACAGTCACGCCACACCATTTGCCATTCTCGAACAAAATGTCGGGCTTGAGAAAGTGGTCGCGCGTAAGACAATGGAACTCGAAAACGAACGGCATGAGCTGGAAAAGGCGCTGGCCGAGCTGCGTCTGGCGCAGACCCAGCTACTTCAGGCGCAAAAAATGGAGTCTATCGGTCAGCTCGCCGCCGGTATCGCCCACGAAATCAACACCCCGACGCAGTATGTTGCCGATAATGTCGGCTTCATCAAAGGTGCTACGGACTCGCTGCTAAAACTGCTGAATGCCGCCCTCGCGCTCGCGGACGTTGCACGCGAAAAAATGGCCGATGATCCGGCGATGGCAGAGTTCGATACGACGCTCAAACGCACAAAAATTGATTTTCTGCGTCGACAAATTCCAGGCGCGCTGGACGAGTCTCTGGAGGGGCTTGAGCATATTGCGCGGATTGTCGCCGCGATGAAGGAGTTTTCCCACCCTTCGAAGAATGTGAAAGAGCGGATAGATGTGCGCGATGTGATTAATACCACGGTCACGGTGGCCCGCAACGAGTGGAAATATGTGGCGGAGCTCGAAACTAACATCGCCGACAACTTGCCGCAGCTCCCCTGCCTGCGTGACATGGTCGGCCAGGCCATTCTCAACCTGGTGGTTAATGCCGCCCACGCCATTGCGGATACCCTGCAGGAAGGAGTGAAAGAGAAAGGCCGCATCGTTATTTCAGCATTACAGAACGGCGACTATCTAGAAATCCACGTCCAGGATGATGGCAGTGGCATACCCGCAGCGATCCGCGACCGCATTTTCGATCCGTTCTTCACTACTAAAGCGGTGGGTAAAGGGACTGGACAAGGCTTAGCGATTGTCTACTCCACCGTGGTGGACAAACATAATGGAAAGATTCGCTGCGAGTCAGAAGAAGGCGTGGGTTCCACGTTTATCCTGCAATTTCCGCTCCATTGCCGCAACGAGGATGAGCCTGCATGCAAGTGATGTTCGTTGATGACGAAAGCCGGGTGCTTTCAGGCATTGAGCGCGCCATCATGTTGCAAGATATCGACTGGGAGTGCCGCTTCGCCAACAGCGGCCCTGAAGCGCTGACCATGCTGGAAGACACACCGGCGGATGTCGTGGTCTCTGATATGCGTATGCCCTTTATGGATGGCGCAGAGTTACTGGCGCAGGTGCGCAACCGCTGGCCGGGTACGATACGTATCATTTTATCCGGCTACTCAGAACCCGGTGCCACCCAGCGTATGCTGGAAGTTGCACATCGATTTGTCTCGAAACCCTGCGACAGCGCGACGTTAATAGCGATAATTGAAAGCGCGCTTTCTCTGCGCACCATGTTCAACGATCCGACGGTGCTCGACATGGTCGGTCGAATCAATCAGTTGCCCCCCGCACCGAAGGTGTTCATTGCAGTTCAGCACCTTCTCAATAACCCAGAGAGCGATACCCGGCAGATTGCCGAATTGCTGGGCAGCGACCCGGCGCTGAGCGCCAAAATCATGCAGCTTGCGAACTCAGCCTGGTTCAACAGAGGTTCGCCGATCCATGATATCGGTAGCGCTATTACGCTTCTCGGCATGGATCAGGTGAAATTGCTGGTGTTGGCGTCACACTGTTTTACCGATGCGAAAAGGGATCCTTTGGTCAGCGAATTACGCCGGGTCTCTCATCTTGCCTCTTCACTCGCCGCCCGTATGACGGGCCATCAGGGGCTGGAATCCACCGCCGCGCTACTCGCGAATATTGCGAAGCTGATCCCCGAAATGAGCGAGATCGGTAGCGAAACAACCACATGTAATGCTATTCCCATGCATTCAGCAGTGGGCGCTTACCTGCTGGCAGTGTGGGGATTACCGCTGGAGATTGTCGAAATAGTGGCGGAGCAGGCTCAGCCCTCACGTTTCGCACATGATGCATTCGGAGCGTCTGGTGTGGTGCATGTCGCTGTGGCGCTGGCCAACAACAGCCCCCCCGATCGCGATTATCTTGAAAAAGCAGGCGTGCTTGACCAGCTCCCCTTATGGCAACAGATGCTCGCTAACCTACAGGACACACTTCATGACTGATACCGCCTTGCCCAGGGTGCTGTGCGTAGATGATGAACCTAACGTGCTCGCCGCGATGGAACGAAACCTGTTTGGCGAATTTGATGTGGTGGTGGCACCAGGCGGCGAAGCCGCTCTGGACGCTGTTCGTTGGGGAGAGCGCTTTGCGGTAATCATGTCCGACATGCGCATGCCCGGCATGGATGGCGCCACTTTTCTGGCGAAAGCGCGGGAACTCTCGCCCGATAGCGTGCGGATCCTGCTTACCGGGCAGGCCGATGTGGAGTCCTCTATCGCCGCCATCAATAAAGGCGCCATTTTCCGCTATCTCTGCAAACCGTGTCCGAAAGAAGAACTGGTCGCGGCGCTTAATGACGCTGTGCGCCAGTATCGTCTCGTCTGCGCAGAAAAAGAGCTGCTGGCAACCACCCTTACCGCTTCGGTCAAAACGCTGACGGAAGTGCTTGCCATGGTCGCACCGTGGGCGTTTCAGCGGGCGGCGTTCGCCCAATCTTGCGTTCGCCACGCGCTGCCGAAGCTGGAGTGGCCAGATGAGTGGATTTACACGATTGCCGCGTCATTAAGCCAAATTGGCTGCGTTGGTATTCCCGCCGATATCGTTCAGGCCGACGCCGCTCAGCGCAAACTCTCCGAGGAGGAGAAAAAACTGCTGCTGGGGCATCCCGACGTCGCGGGAAAGCTGGTGGAAAATATTCCCCGTCTTGAACTGGTCGCCGGGATCATTCGCCACCAGGCAAAAGAGCCGGCGCCGAATGTGCCGCTTGAGGTTTTACGCGGTGCCCATCTGCTGCGCGCAGCCCTTGAGCTGGAGCGACATGCGGCGCGGGGATGGAGCCTGGAGCGGCCATGGGAAATTTTACGGGCGGCGCACCCACCGTTACCTGAATACATCATTAAATCCCTGTCAGATTTCCGCTCCAATGTGACCGGCGTGCGCTCTGCGCGTATTCGCGAGCTGATGCCGGGTTGGGTGGTAGACGAAGATATCCGCACCACTAATGGCTTGATGGTGCTGACCAAAGGGCACGAATTGACCGACACGGCGATCTCGGCATTACAACGCTTGCTCGCGGCTAATGCCATTGAGGAACCCATCCGGGTTCGCGGGCTGCCAGACAGCACCGCATCGGCATGATCGGTACGCGATTGGGAGAGTCATCGCGTCGTTATGTTGCAGAGAGGTAAATCGTTGCAGGCGGGGCAAACACCCCGCCATAAAGCAATTTTTTGCTCATTTCGCGGCAAAAAGGCGCCATAAACGCAATTTTCACAGAAAGACTAACGCATTGAAATATGTCCCATGTAATATGGCTCCGGGCTATTGCGAGATTTGCATCCATGGTCCAGATTTGATGAATTAACAACTCCCTTTAACACACTCAACGCGCTTTGACGAAACGCCATGAACAAACCTATAAAACGGCTTGAAATCATCAAATACGCCATTGAACTGGAGGATGACGGCATCATCCTCAGCCAGCTTCCTTTACTCAAAAATGAAGTTACGGACCCGGAGTTAGCGTTTATCGTTCACGCACTTGAAGAGAAAAATTACAGCGAAGCGATGCGCGCCATCACCGTCTGGCTGCAAAACCAGCGCTCAGTGGTCAGCTGGCAGGATCCGCAAGTGGCCGCCAGCAAGCTGGAACTGAAAGCGCTGGAAGAGCAAATGCGCGAACTCATTGATAAACGCAATGCGCGTATCCAGCTGCTGGATGAATTCAACGATCTCTACTTAACTCGCCTTGGGCCACTGATGTCGCAAATTTTGCGGCTGCGTAAAACGCTGGCCGAAGCCGCGGTGCGCCGCCAGGAAGCGGAAGCGCGCCGTCGCGAGGCGGATTATCTGCGCTGCCAGAAATACCTGTCGCAAGCCGTGGACGTTTTAGTGACCTTGACGCAACGCTGGCAGAGCATGCCACCGCACTCATTACAGGCGGCGGAAGCGCGCAAGCATCTGCAACAACAAAGCGAGCTGATTGCCTCGCTGCTCGCCGAAGCGCAGGAGCTGGAGCGCGGCCTCACGCGGGAGGAAGAGCCCACTCGCCAGGCGCGCGACGAAGCGCGTCAGGAGTATGAAAGCTACCAGGAGCAGCAGCACGACGCGGAAAAACGCTTTAGCTTCGAGCAGAAGATGAGCGAAGACGAACGGCATGAGCTGAAACGCCTGTGGCGCCAGGCCAGTAAGCTCTGCCACCCGGACCTGGTGGATAACGAACTGAAAAATGACGCTCACAGCATGATGGTGCAGCTTAACCAGGCGCGCCAGCGCGGCGATCTGAGCGCCATCCGCTCGATTTTGACCCGTCTGCAAAAAGGGCTGGAGCCATTAATGGCAAGCGATCGTCTCAACGATCTGCAGCGTCTGCGCCAGCGCATTGTTGAAGTCAAACAGCATATTGCCAGCCTGATTGAAGAGCTGGCGACGCTGGAAAAAGAGGAATCCTGGCAGTTGATCTCCACGCTTGGCGACAGGGAAACCTACTTCCGCCAGCAGGAGAAAGCGCTGGCCGAGATCCGCCAGACGCTGGAGCAGCAGGTCAGCGAAGCCGAGTACGACGAAGTGGCCTGAGCGCAACGAGCCCGGTAATCGTGCCGGGCTTTGCGTTTATTTCTTGTGCCAGTAGGCTTGCGCACGCACCAGTTGTTGATCGATGTCGGCAGATTCAAAGCGATCCATCAGCGATTTCACTACCTCCCCTTCCCCGGTCAGCCAGATAAAATAGTCGTTTGCCGGCACGCTTATCGCCGCCAGTTTGTCGGCAACGGCCTGCGGGTGATGCCCCGGCACCCACTGAATATCAAAGCCGTTTATATCCGCGAAATAATCTTGATAAGCAACATCCGCAATGCTCACCACCGCTGTGACCTGCGGGCGTACAGCAAGCTGGCTGAGCGCTTCAAGGCGGCGGCGCAGCGCCGGCATACCGGATTCATCGCACACATATAACTGCCAGGCGTAATCTTCCGGCACCACCAGCGAACCGCGCGGCCCGCCAATAGTCAATCTATCGCCCACCTGCGCCTGCATCGCCCAGCTACTCGCTACGCCGCCGTCGTGAATATAGAAATCCAGCGCCAGTTCGTGGCGGCTGGCATCGTACAGCGGCGTATAGTCGCGGGAAGCCGGGCGCGGGCCATCGCCCCAGACGATACCTTCATCGGTCACGACTGGCGGTACAAAGTGCGTACCCGGCTGCGGGAAGAAGACTTTACTGTGATCGTCAAAGCCGCGAGAGGTGAAGCCATCCAGTTGCTCGCCGCCGAGCACAATGCGCTGGAAGCCCGCACCTGGGTGTTCGACGCGCAAAACAGTTAACTCGCGAAAGCGCAGCTCATTGCGCACGCGCTGGGGATAGCGTTGAGAGTGGGTTGTCATAATCGGCCTTCGTGAACGTGAATACGATATATCTAAATGTTGTGCAAATGATAATGATTGTTGATTAGGCAGAAGGCAAGATCTTTTTAAGATATAGCCACACGAAAGCGCACCGGTTGCTAAACCAGGAAATAAAGTCATTAAAAATCATTCTATTAAATAAAAAACGCCGTCAGTGTTGTTCAAGCGGGTTATTTTAGATATAAATTAGATATATCAAATTAAATGAGTAAGCAGCTATGCGTCATCATCACGGCAATACCGACAGGGAGCACCACCACGGACACGGCGGCCGACGCCAGCGCTTTTTCGGTCACGGCGAATTACGTCTGGTGATCCTGCATTTGCTCAGCCAAAACGCCAGCCACGGCTATGAGCTGATCAAAGCCATTGAAGCGCTGACGCAGGGCAACTACACACCCAGCCCTGGTGTGATTTACCCCACTCTGGATGCTCTGCAAGCGCAGCAGTTAATTAGCGTTAGCGATGAAGAAAACGGACGCCGAATGATCGCCATTACGCCGCAGGGTATGCAGTGGCTGGCGGAAAATGCGCCATCGCTGGCACAGATTGAAGAGCGGATTAAAGCACGCAACGTTGGCTATCAACTGCGCAAAAACCCACAGATGAAACGGGCGCTGGAGAACTTTAAAGCGGTACTGGATTTACGGGTGAATCAGGGGGAAGTCAGCGCCACGCAGCTTAAACAGATAATTGGCATTATCGACCGCGCAGCGCTGGAGATTTCACAACTCGATTAAACTGCCTGTGGCACGTCGCGCAGGCGGAACACCTGCACCAGCTCGCGCAGATGTAACGCCTGATCGTTCAGCGCCGCTGCTGCTGCCACCGACTCTTCCACCAGGCTGGAGTTCTGCTGGGTGGTGGAGTCAATCAGGCCAATCGCACTGTTAATCTGCGAAATACCATCGGTCTGCTCGCGGCTCGCCTGACCAATTTCGCGCAGGATAACATCCATCTCTTCCACATTACTGACCATACCGTTAATCAGCGCACTGGCTTTTTCGACCAGCGCCATGCCTTCACGAGTCTGGCTGGTAGAGCTTTCAATCAGATGGCGAATATCGTTGGCAGAGGAAGCGCTCTTCTGGGCTAACTGACGAACTTCACCCGCCACAACCGCAAAACCACGACCGTGTTCACCGGCGCGCGCCGCTTCGACCGCCGCGTTCAGCGCCAGAATGTTTGTCTGGAAGGCAATTGCGTCAATCAGGTTGATAATGTCGGACATACGGTTGGACGTGTCGTTAATCACGCGCATCTTTTCGGTGACCTGCTTCATCATCTCGCCGTTGTTCTTCACGACCGTCGCCGCATCGGCAGAAAGGTGGGTCGCTTCGGAGGTGTGATCGGCAGTGTTTTTCACCGTCGCGGTGATCTGCTCCATAGACGCCGCCGTCTGCTCGACGGAGCTGGCCTGCTCTTCGGTACGCGCCGCCAGATCCTGGTTACCGGCCACAATCTGCGCCGCCGCGCTGGAAATACTCTCTGAGCCGTTTTGCACCTGATGAACGATCTCAACAAGACGGTTTTTCATCTCCATCAGCGCACGCAGCAGTACGCCGGTTTCATCGCGGTGGCGAGAATCGATGGTACGCGTCAAATCGCCATCGGCAATCGCTTCAGCAAAGGCAACCGCCTCACTCAGCGGGCGCGTGATCATCCGTACGATATACCAGCCAATCAGGCTGCCCATGCCGATGCTAGCAATCGCCAGCAGAATCAGCATCAGGCGGTTAGAACTGAAATCGTTCTGCACCTGCTCGCCCGCCGCACGCATTTGCCCATCCTGAATGGCGATCAGCGCCAGCACCCGCTCTTTATAAGCATTCTGGATGTTAATGGTTTTGGTCATCATCTCCTGAATCGCACCCGCGCGGTCATTATTTTTAACGGCATCGAGAATGCGGAAACGTGAGTCGAGGTACTGCTGGCGCACGGTGCGGATGTCGGCGAGGATTTTCTGCGATTTATCATCACGCAGGTTTTTAGATAAATCCTCCAGCAGAGCGGTAATGTGGGAGCTTATCTCAGCAAGCTGCTTTTGCGACTCACCGGTCCATTTGCCGTCGCTATCCAGCAGCATCAGTTGCTGGGTGCTGACAAAGGTCTGGAAATTATCAATAAGCTGATTCGCTTTTACCGTGGTTGGGTAATCCTCGTGCACAATCTCTTGCATTCCGTTATTCGCGCGGTTCAGGCTGAAGAGAGACAGACAGGAACTCACTACCATTAACGCAATAAAAAAGCCGAACGCCAGAAATAATTTCGTGCCGATTTTTACATCATGTAAAAACATATATTCTCCATGGGTTTGATTATTTTATTGACGAAAGTTCCGCGCCCTCACCCTAATGGCGCGCTTAAGTCCCTGGCGCAAATTAAAAGAATGCAGCCACTAGCCGTTATCGGTAACGTTAGCGCTAACTTTATGAGTTTGATCGTTTTTTTAGTTACTTAATGAACTTTCTGATAGCAATCAACTATTAATAATGATCAATCGATCGTTATATATACGAAAATAAAGATTAGCGCAGGGCATATTAATATCGCTACATCAGATTTAACTCTGCATAAAATAAGAGGCGCGAAAATATATTAATACTTCACAATGCGAACTGTGCTTAATATAAAATTAACAAAATATATATATCGCACTTACATGAAATGGCAGAAATCAAGCGCTTACCAATAAAAAACCACCAGCGCGCGGCCAGTGGTTTTTTAAGAGCAAGGTAAGCTGTTAGTGCAAAACGGCGACGGCATCCTGCAGGCGGGCGGCGCGATGTTTAACCATTGCCGAAACCGCCGCGCTCTCCTCTACCAAACCAGCGTTTTTCTGCGTGATGGCATCCAGTTCCGCCACTGCGCGCGTCAGTTCAGAAAGCCCGGTAGCCTGCTCCGATGTCGACTGGCTAATCTGGCCGATCAGCGCAGTGACGTTTTGTACCTGATTAACAATATCTTCCATCGTGCGGCCTGCGGCATGCACCTGGTCATAACCAGACTGCACTTTACTGGCACTGGCATCGATCAGCTTACGAATATCATTCGCCGCGCTGGCGCTGCGGCTCGCCAGGTGGCGAACTTCACCCGCCACGACCGCAAACCCTTTGCCCTGCTCGCCTGCCCTGGCCGCTTCTACCGCGGCATTCAGCGCCAGGATATTGGTCTGGAAAGCGATGTCATTAATCAGCTTGGTAATGGAGCCGATACGCCCGGTGCTGTCGGCAATCTCGTCCATGGTTTTCACCACCGTCTCCATCGCCTTACCGCCGTGCGTGGCGGCGCTACTGGCGGAGCTGGAGAGCTCGTCTGCCGCCGATGCTGTTTGCGAGTTGTTTTGTACCGATGCCGCCATCTGGCTCATGGTGGCAACCGTCTGCTGCACATTCACCACCGTCTGGCGCGTGCGTTCATTAAGATCTTCATTACCTTTCGCCAGCGTTTCACTGCCGCTACGCACACTGTGAACCTGGGTTGAAACGTCATTGATCAACCAACGGCACATCAGCCCCAGTTGCCCGATCGCCCGCAATGTCAGCCCCAGTTCATCGCTGCGGTTCAACGGTTGCACGCTATTGCGTTCCCCGGTGGCCACACTCAGCGCCTGACGCGCCACGTTTTCCGCCGGGCGAACGATTTGCCACTCAAATGTCAGGCAGCCCAGCAACATTGCCAGCGTGCTCACCGCCAGCGCCAGGCCGCCTGCACCGGTGAACCATAAGCCAGCAAATTGCGCAGCCCACAACAACGTCATGACGCTACGGGCACGCCAGCGTAGCGGCATGCCCGCCAGTTTTCCCCACCAGTGCTTGCTAATGACCAGGCCTTTATAGACACGTTTGTTGCAGCGCCCTTCATTTAACGCTTTGTACAGCGGCTCAACGGCGGCGATCTCCTCATCTTTCGCCTCGGTGCGAATCGACATGTAGCCGGTGACTTTACCGTTGCGCACCATCGGCACAGCATTGGCTCGCACCCAGTAATGATCGCCATTTTTACGCCGGTTTTTGACGATGCCGCTCCACGGCTCGCCCTGTTTCAGGGTGTACCACATATCGGCAAAAGCCGCTTTTGGCATATCCGGGTGGCGAACAAGATTATGGGGCTGGCCGAGCAATTCGCTGTGGGAGTAGCCACTGGCATGGATAAACGCGTCGTTGGCGTGGGTGATGTAACTTTGCTGGTCAGTTGTCGACATCAGCGTGGTGTCATCCTCCAGCATAAAGCGCTGTTGGCTGACATAAGGAGGAGAAGACATGATTGCGTCCTATGCAGGTTATATTGCTGTTAAAAATTACTGCGAATGTTATTTCGGCGATAATGGGTTTATCTTTAGTTGTTAAATTTGATTTAGATCGCAATTTGCAATAAAACCCTGTTTTTCGTGGGCTCGTTAACCCTATGATTTTAATAATTTCGTAGCGTTACCATCACGATTACCTCATGAGAATGCATCATTATCGCGCATTTATTGCACTATATTGGCGCAACTTAGCCATCTCTCCGTCCGCAATGAATGATTTTTAACCACAAAAGATACAAAATATTAACGGGACGGCATGATTAAATTTTGTGCGCCTTCATTTTCCCCTGGCATTTATCCCGATTTATGCTCCCCGCACCGAAGTGGCGTAATCCCTGCAATACTTAAATCGGTATCATGTGATACGCGAGTCCCTGGAGCCCATTTTGAACAGGTTACCTTCCAGCGCATCGGCATTAGCGTGCAGCGCTCACGCACTGAATCTCATTGAAAAGCGAACGCTCGACCATGAGGAGATGAAAGCATTAAACCGAGAGGTGGTGGATTACTTTAAAGAGCATGTCAATCCGGGGTTTTTAGAGTATCGAAAATCTGTTACCGCCGGCGGGGATTACGGAGCCGTAGAGTGGCAAGCTGGCAGTTTGAACACGCTTGTCGACACCCAGGGGCAGGAGTTTTTAGATTGTCTGGGTGGGTTTGGAATTTTCAATGTGGGGCACCGTAATCCAGTTGTGGTTTCCGCCGTACAGAATCAACTCGCAAAACAACCTCTGCATAGCCAGGAATTGCTCGACCCGTTACGCGCCATGCTGGCGAAAACACTGGCGGCACTGACGCCTGGCAAACTGAAATACAGCTTCTTTAGCAACAGCGGCACGGAGTCCGTCGAAGCGGCGCTAAAACTGGCGAAAGCCTACCAGTCACCGCGCGGTAAATTCACCTTTGTCGCCACCAGCGGCGCGTTCCACGGTAAATCGCTGGGCGCGTTGTCGGCAACGGCAAAATCGACCTTCCGCAAACCGTTTATGCCGCTGCTGCCGGGCTTTCGTCATGTACCGTTTGGCGACATCGACGCGATGCGTACGCTGCTTAGCGAATGCCGGAAAACCGGTGATGATGTCGCCGCCGTGATCCTGGAGCCGATCCAGGGGGAAGGTGGCGTGATCTTACCGCCAGCCGGTTATCTGCCAGCGGTACGCAAGCTGTGCGATGAGTTTGGCGCGCTGCTGATTTTTGACGAAGTGCAAACCGGCATGGGGCGTACGGGCAAAATGTTCGCCTGCGAACACGAAAACGTGCAGCCAGACATCTTGTGCCTGGCGAAAGCGCTGGGCGGCGGCGTGATGCCGATTGGCGCGACTGTCGCTACCGAAGAGGTGTTCTCGGTGCTGTTTGATAACCCATTCCTGCACACCACCACCTTTGGCGGCAACCCGCTGGCTTGTGCGGCCGCGCTGGCGACCATCAATGTGCTGCTGGAAGAGAACCTGCCCGCTCAGGCGGAGCAGAAAGGCGACATGTTGCTGGACGGTTTCCGCGCGCTGGTGCGTCAATATCCGGATCTGGTGCAGGATGCGCGTGGTCGCGGGATGCTGATGGCGATTGAGTTTGTCGATAACGAAACGGGCTACAACTTTGCCAGTGAGATGTTCCGCCAGCGCGTGCTGGTTGCCGGAACGCTCAATAACGCGAAAACCATTCGTATCGAACCGCCGCTGACGCTGACGATTGAACAGTGTGAGCAGGTGCTAAAAGCAGCAGCTAATGCGCTGGCGGCACTGCGTGTTTCTGAAGAACTGGCGTAAACAGACGCATAAAACCCTCTCCCGGCGGGAGAGGGTTTTTTATTGCTCACAGAAAATCCGGGATCATCAACACGCTCTGGTTTTCTGCCCTGCTGTCTTGCAATTTCACACTCTCGCAGAAATGTCTTTTGCAGGTGCGGTATGCGCTTTCAGGCGCAATCAATGCTGCCATGAAAGCGGATGTTTACTTCGGCAGTAAACCAATAAAGCTGCGTTTTTTGCGCGGCTCCGACATCAGTTCTTCCAGCTTCTCCACGCACGCCAGGTAGTGCGGTGTCTCCTTGTGCGCCTGGACGGCGGCGTCATCCTGATACGCTTCATAAATAAAAAAGCGGGTTTTCACTTTTGGATCCTGTAATACATCAAAACGCAGATTCCCCGGCTCGCGGATAGCGCCTTCGTGATTGGCACGAAAGACCTGTAAAAACTCATCTACTCTGTCCGGTTTGATATTGATTTCCACCAGCGTCACATTCATGGTTGCTCTCCTTGTTTTTCCTCCAGCCAGAACTGGTACGCCTCACGGGCGTGCATGTGCTCGTGTACCACTTTTTTCACCGCCTTGAGCATGGCGAGCGGCGCGCTGGACTGGAAAATGTTGCGCCCCATATCCACGCCCGACGCGCCCTGATCAATGGCGCGGAAGCACATCTCCAGCGCCTCCTGCTCGGGTAACTTTTTCCCGCCAGCAATCACGATCGGCACCGGGCAACTGGCGGTGACCTTTTCGAACCCCTCTTCTACAAAGTAGGTTTTCACAAACTGCGCGCCCATTTCGGCGGCGATACGGCTGGCCAGCGAAAAATAACGCGCATCGCGCGTCATCTCTTTACCTACACCGGTCACTGCCATCGTCGGCACACCGTAGCGGTTGCCCGCGTCCACCAGCTTGATGATGTTATTAATCGACTGGTGTTCATGTTCACTGCCGATATAGATTTGCGCCGCCACCGCACAGACGTTGAGCCGCAGCGCGTCTTCCATCGCCACCGCCACGCATTCGTTAGAGAGTTCGGCGAGGATTGAGTTGCCGCCAGAGGCGCGCAGCACCACCGGTTTATTGGTGGCGGGCGGCACCACACTGCGCAAAATGCCACGCGTACACATCAGCACATCGGTTTGTGCGAACAGCGGCGCAATCGATAGATCAATACGCTCAAGCCCGGTCGTCGGTCCCTGAAAATAGCCGTGATCGAAGGCCAGCATCACCGTGCGGTTACTCTGTGGGTTAAAGATCCTTGCCAGCCGCGATTGCATGCCCCAGTCCAGCGCACCGCAGCCCTTCAGGGTGAAAGGCACATTTTGCTGCGCGGTGCCCAGGCCAAAGTCTTTGCCATCTTTGATGTCATCTACATCCGCCATCCTGCCTCCCGCAAAAAGCTGTGATAGAACAAGTGATTTTGTGACTGATGAATGTTCAAAAGCGTAGGCGCTGAACTATATTTACGACCGTACGAGGATCACAGTTTTATCTATGATGCTTGCGAGGGGGCAAAACCCATGAGTTACCTTTTAGCGTTAGATGCAGGGACTGGCAGCATTCGGGCAGTGATCTTCGACTTAAGCGGGCGGCAAATTGCCGTCGGCCAGGCCGAGTGGAAACACCTCAGCGTGGAAAACGTCCCCGGCTCAATGGAGTTCGACCTCAACACCAACTGGCAACTGGCCTGCCAGTGCATCCGCCAGGCGCTGAAAACCGCCGGTCTTAGCGGCGCGGATATCCAGTCAGTCGCCTGCTGCTCCATGCGTGAAGGCATTGTGCTGTATAACAATAATGGCGACGCCATCTGGGCGTGCGCCAACGTGGATTCCCGCGCCAGCCATGAAGTCGCCGAGTTAAAAGAGATCCATGACTGGCAGTTTGAAGCCGAAGTCTACAGCGTTTCCGGGCAGACGCTGGCGCTCAGCGCCATGCCGCGTCTGCTGTGGCTGGCGCACCATCGCCCCGACATTTACCGCGATACCGCCACCATCACCATGATCAGCGACTGGCTGGCCTCGCGCCTCTCCGGCTGGTTAGCGGTGGATCCTTCCAATGCCGGCACCACCGGTATGCTCGATCTTTTCACGCGTGACTGGCGACCCGACTTACTGGATATGGCCGGGTTACGCCCGGATCTGTTATCACCGGTGAAAGAGACCGGCAGCCTGTTGGGCGAAGTCACTCACCAGGCGGCGCAAGAGTGCGGTCTGCGCGAAGGCACGCCGGTAGTGATGGGCGGCGGTGATGTACAGCTCGGCAGCCTTGGCCTTGGCGTGGTGCGCGCCGGACAAACCGCCGTGCTCGGCGGTACATTCTGGCAGCAAGTGGTGAACCTGCCGCAAGTGCGCACCGACCCCGAAATGAATATCCGCGTCAATCCGCATGTCATTCCTGGCATGGTACAAGCGGAGTCGATAAGCTTTTTCACCGGCCTGACCATGCGCTGGTTCCGCGACGCGTTTTGCGCCGAAGAAAAGTTGATTGCCGAGCGGATGGGCATTGACGCCTACACCTTACTGGAAGAGATGGCAGGCCGGGTACCGGCGGGTTCATGGGGCGTGATGCCCATTTTCTCCGACGCCATGCACTTCAAGCAGTGGTATCACGCTGCACCGTCGTTTATTAACCTCTCCATCGACCCGGAAAAATGCAACAAAGCCACGCTGTTCCGCGCGCTGGAAGAGAACGCCGCCATTGTTTCCGCCTGCAATCTGGCGCAGATTTCACGCTTTTCCGGCGTGCAGTTTGACAGCCTGGTCTTCGCCGGTGGCGGTGCGAAAGGCGCGCTGTGGAGCCAGATTTTAAGCGATGTCACGGGCCTGCCGGTACGTGTGCCGGAAGTGAAAGAGGCCACCGCGCTGGGCTGTGCTATCGCCGCGGGTGTGGGTGCCGGGTTGTATGACGATATGGCAGCCACCAGCGAGCGGCTGGTGCGCTGGAGCCGGGAATTTACGCCGAACCCGGAACATCGCGAGCTGTACGACACCATGATGCTGAAGTGGCAGAAAATCTACGCAGAACAACTCGGCCTCGTCGACAGCGGTTTAACCACATCCCTGTGGCAGGCACCCGGCCTGACAACCGGCGCCTGACGCGCTTTTCCCTCTCCCGTTACGGGAGAGGGATATTTGAATCCCATCACAATCATTCGCTCCGCCTTTTCCCTTTTCTGCCGCGACGGCTAAAGTAGAACTCATCCGACCACATAACAATAATTTTACACTGGAAGAGAGCATGAGCCATTACCCGTCGCTGTTTACCCCACTCGATCTGGGCTTTACCACGCTAAAAAACCGTGTGCTGATGGGTTCGATGCACACCGGGCTGGAGGAGCGCCCGGACGGCGCAGAGCGGCTGGCGGCATTCTATGCTGAACGCGCCCGTCATGGCGTCGCGCTGATAGTCACCGGCGGGGTTGCGCCCGCACTTTCCGGCGTCACCATGGAGGGCGGCGCGGTGCTGAACGATACCAGCCAGCTTCCCCATCACCGGCAAATCACTGAAGCGGTGCATCAGGAAGGTGGCAAGATCGCCCTGCAAATTCTGCACACCGGACGCTACAGCTATCAGCCGCAGCTGGTCGCGCCATCGGCGTTACAGGCGCCGATCAACCGCTTTACGCCGCATGAATTGAGCCATGATGAAATTCTCACGCTGATTGATGATTTCGCCCGCTGCGCTGCGCTGGCACAGCAGGCCGGTTACGACGGCGTTGAAGTGATGGGTTCTGAGGGCTACCTGATTAACGAATTTCTCGCCGCGCGCACTAATCACCGTGAGGACGAATGGGGCGGCGATTATGCCCGGCGTATGCGCTTTGCCGTGGAAGTGGTGCGCGCCGTGCGCGAGCGCGTCGGCAGCGATTTTATTATTATCTACCGCCTGTCGATGCTGGATCTTGTCGAAGGCGGCGGCACGCTGGAAGAAACCATCGCGCTGGCGCAGGCGGTGGAAGCCGCAGGCGCAACGCTGATTAATACCGGTATTGGCTGGCACGAAGCGCGCATCCCGACCATTGCCACGCCGGTGCCGCGCGGCGCATTCAGTTGGGTAACGCGCAAGCTGAAAGGCAAAGTGAAGGTGCCGCTTATTACCACCAACCGCATTAACGATCCTGGGGTGGCCGACGAGATCCTCGCGCGTGGTGATGCCGATATGGTATCGATGGCGCGCCCGTTTCTGGCCGATGCCGGGTTTGTGTCGAAAGCACAAAATGGTCGCGCGGATGAGATCAATACCTGCATCGGTTGTAACCAGGCCTGCCTGGATCAGATCTTCGCCGGTAAAGTCACCTCCTGCCTTGTTAACCCCCGCGCCTGCCATGAAACGCTGATGCCGGTACTTCCGACTGTGCAAAAGAAAAACCTGGCGGTGGTCGGCGCAGGCCCTGCCGGGCTGGCGTTCGCCATTAATGCCGCGGCACGCGGGCATGGCGTAACGCTGTTTGATGCCCAGGCGGAGATCGGCGGGCAGTTTAATGTCGCCAAACAGATCCCCGGCAAAGAAGAGTTCTACGAAACGCTGCGTTACTACCGGCGGATGATCGATCTGACCGGCGTTACGTTATGCCTGAATCAACGCGTCGATCCGGCCACCCTACTGGGGTTTGACGAGGTGATCCTTGCCAGCGGTATTGAACCGCGGATGCCGCCAATCGACGGGATCGACCATCCGAAAGTGCTGAACTACCTCGATGTGCTGCGCGATAAAGCACCGGTGGGTGAAAGTGTGGCCATTATTGGCTGCGGCGGGATCGGCTTTGATACCGCAATGTATTTAAGCCAGCCGGGCGAACCAACCAGCCAGAACATCGCCGAATTTTGTGTGGAATGGGGAATTGATACCAGCCTGAATGAAGTGGGCGGTCTGCGCCCGGAAGGACCGCAGTTGCCGAAAAGCCCGCGCCGCATTGTGATGTTGCAGCGTAAAGCCAGCAAGCCTGGTGAAGGTCTGGGGAAAACCACCGGCTGGATCCACCGCGCCACGTTGCTGTCGCGTGGCGTGAAAATGATCCCGGCGGTCAGTTATCAAAAGATCGACGATGCCGGTTTACATCTGTTGATCGGCGGTGAACCTCAGCTATTGGCTGTTGATCATGTGGTGATCTGCGCAGGCCAGGAGCCAAAACGCGAGCTGGCGGAACCGCTGCGTGAAGCGGGCAAAACAGTTCATTTGATAGGTGGATGCGATGTGGCGCTGGAGCTGGATGCCCGCCGGGCGATTGCGCAAGGGACAAAACTGGCGCTGGCGATTTAAAATAACTGGCTTAACGCTTTCCGGCCCCCCAGCCTGGCTGAAAGTTTTCTATGGATAACAAAGTGGCCCGCAAAGCGGGCCACTTTCCATTAGCGTTTCTTACGCACTTTCACCGCTTTCAGCACCACGAACTTGTTGTTAGTGGCGAGGGTTTCGCAGTTGCCAAATACGCGTTTTAGCTTGCGGAAATAGTCGAGGTGGCGGTTGCCGACAATGCGCAGTTCGCCGCCATATTTCAGGCAGAAACGCGCATCGTTGAACATCTGCCAGGCAATATGATCGGTAATCGCGCTCTGCTGATGGAATGGCGGGTTACACACGATTGCGTCAAACCTGTCCGGCTCCACGCCGGACAACGAGTTGTTGATCATAAACTCGCTGCGTTCAACGGCTTGTGGCAGGTTCGCTTCCACATTCAGCCGCGCGGAAGCCACCGCCATCGCCGACTCATCGGCGAACAGCACACGGCTGTTCGGGTTTTGCGCCAGCAGTTTTAAACCAATCACACCGTTGCCGCAGCCTAAATCAACCATCTCACCTTCCACGTTTTCGGGAAGATGTTGCAGAAAAAATCGCGCGCCAATATCCAGCCCGCTGCGGGAAAAGACATTGGCATGGTTATGAATAGTCCAGTTCGTGCCGTCCAGCTTCCAGCTGGCGAGCACAGAACTCTCCTCAAGCGCAGGCGCGTTAAACGTGCAGTTGATGAGCCGGGCTTTTTTCCATGCCAGCGTGGTGGTGGTCGGCCCGAGAATTTTTTCAAACAGCGCTAACGTCGAGTTGTGGACATCGCGCGCTTTCGCCCCGGCGATAATCCGCGTGCTCGGCGTGACAACCTCGCGTAGCGCGCGCAGTTGCTGCTCGAGCAGCGCCAGCTGTTTTGGCACTTTAATCAGCACTAACGCCGGGTTTGCAGGCAGCGGGTGCAGGCTGTCTTGCAGCGTGACGGCGGTTTCGTCCAGATCGTTAATGCGCAGGTTATGCTGTGTCGCCAGCTCTGCTATATAGGAGTCGTTGACGGAAACCGGGCGATGCGACGCCAGCGCACAGGCCAGCGCGCCGAAGCTGTCGTTAAAAATCAGAACCGGGCCATCGACCTCATTCACCTGTTGCAGCAGATATTCATCCGCCGCGTCCCACGCCTGTAGCGACGCCTCTTCCACGCCGACAGGGAATCTGTCTAAAGTGAATGATTGTCCGTTTAACTCAACCTGGCTCATCGCCCCTCCGCAATGCTAAAATTCGCGCGTTTTATCGCTTAATTATCCGGAGATGTAAACACATTTCGCCATGAACAAGCTGACCTATCTTCAGGGCTACCCTGAATCCCTGCTGACGCAGGTTACCGCCCTGATTGAACAGAACCGGCTGGGCGAGGTGCTGAAAAAGCGCTATCCGGAAAGCCACGACATCACCACCGATAAAGCGCTTTATCACTATACGCAAGCGCTGAAAAATCAGTATCTGCGTAACGCCGCGCCGGTGAATAAGGTGATGTATGACAGTAAAATCCATGTGTTAAACAATGCACTCGGCTTACATACGGCGGTCTCCCGCGTCCAGGGCGGCAAGTTAAAAGCCAAAGCGGAAATCCGCGTCGCCACGGTGTTTCGCGACGCGCCAGAAGCCTTCTTGCGGATGATCGTGGTTCACGAACTTGCGCATCTGAAAGAGAAAGATCACAACAAAGCGTTCTACCAGCTGTGCTGCTATATGGAGCCGCAGTACCACCAGCTCGAGTTTGATACGCGGTTGTGGCTAACGCATCTGACGCTGGATCGTAACGGGTGAGATTTTCGCCATCACCTTTTGTGCTTGTGCGGGGCAGTGCACTGGTTTTGTCATCTCGTCGTGCTAGAGTGATCGAAGACCCCCCTACGGAGAATTAGCGCCTGTATGATACGTTTCGCTGTCATAGGTACGAACTGGATCACCCGCCAGTTCGTCGATGCCGCCCATGAAACGGGCAAATATAAACTCACCGCCGTTTTTTCCCGCAGCCTTGAACAGGCGCAAACGTTCGCCAACGACTACCCGGTCGAACATCTGTTTACCTCGCTTGAAGATATGGCACAAAGCGATGCGATTGACGCGGTTTATATTGCCAGCCCGAATTCCCTGCATTTCCCACAGACGCAGCTTTTTCTGCGTCACAAAAAGCATGTGATCTGCGAAAAACCGCTGGCCTCCAACCTGCGTGAAGTGGAAGCGGCCATCGCCTGCGCGCGGGAAAATCAGGTGGTGCTGTTTGAAGCGTTCAAAACCGCCAGCCTGCCGAATTTTATTTTGCTGAAACAAACGCTGGCCAAAGCGGGCAAGCTCCGTAAAGCCTTTATCAACTACTGCCAGTATTCGTCGCGCTACCAGCGTTACCTGGACGGAGAAAACCCGAATACCTTTAATCCTGCGTTTTCCAACGGCTCGATTATGGACATTGGCTTCTACTGCCTGGCGTCCGCCGTGGCGCTGTGGGGCGAGCCGCACAGCGTTCAGGCCACCGCCAGCCTGCTGGAAAGCGGCGTGGATGCCCACGGCGTGGTGGTGATGGATTACGGTGATTTCAGCGTCACGCTGCAACACTCGAAAGTGAGTGATTCCGTGCTGCCGAGCGAAATTCAGGGCGAGGCCGGATCGCTGGTGATCGAGAAAATCTCCGAATGCCAGAAAGTCTCGTTCGTGCCGCGCGGCGGCAAAGCGCAGGAACTGACACAGCCGCAGCACATCAATACCATGCTATATGAAGCGGAAACCTTTGCCCGCCTGGTGGAAGAGAACGAAGTCAACCACCCTGGGCTGGACGTAAGCCGGGTCACGGCAAAACTGCTGACCGAAATTCGCCGCCAGATCGGCGTCGTTTTCCCGGCGGATGACATCGGCGAACAGCTGCCGGCGTAAAGGTTCGTAAAGCATAGATGGCTTCACATTGACGGAATCAATATGCTGACATATTTTGTTACCTGCAAAGGGGAGTAACTTCATTGCCGGTGGATCGCCATTACGATGCGTATATGCATCCGGTCGCCGGGCGTCTTCACAGACGTAAGTGAGACCTTGCCGGAAGGCGAGGATCCATTGCACCTAAAGCAAACGGCTAACCTCTTCCGACGTTAGCCGTTTTTGTTTTTAGGTAAGGATTCACACAATGAATACTGTCGGTACACCGATGTTATGGGGCGGCTTCGCGATTGTGGTCGTGATTATGCTGGCCGTCGACCTTCTGCTTCAGGGGCGTCGCGGCGTCCATACGATGACCATGAAGCAGGCGGCCGCCTGGTCTGTGGTTTGGGTCAGCCTCTCCCTGCTGTTCAACGCCGCCTTCTGGTGGTATCTCACGCAAACCGAAGGACGCGCTGTTGCCGACACGCAGGCGCTGGCGTTCCTCACCGGTTATCTGATTGAAAAAGCGCTGGCGGTCGATAACGTCTTCGTCTGGCTGATGCTGTTTAGCTACTTCTCCGTGCCTGCCGCGTTGCAGCGCCGGGTGCTGGTTTACGGCGTGCTCGGCGCGATTGTGCTGCGCACGATTATGATTTTCGCTGGCAGCTGGCTTATCACCCAGTTCTCGTGGCTGTTGTATGTTTTTGGCGCGTTCCTGCTGTTTACCGGCGTGAAAATGGCGCTGGCGAAAGAGGATGAAACCGGCATCGGCGACAAGCCGCTGGTGCGCTGGCTGCGCAGCCATTTACGCATGACCGATACCATCGAAAATGAGCACTTTTTCGTGCGCAAAAATGGCCTGCTGTTCGCGACGCCATTATTGCTGGTGCTGATTCTGGTCGAATTGAGCGATGTGATTTTTGCGGTCGACAGTATCCCGGCTATTTTTGCCGTGACCACCGATCCGTTTATCGTGCTGACCTCAAACCTGTTTGCGATTCTGGGCCTGCGTGCGATGTACTTCCTGCTGGCGGGCGTGGCGGAGCGCTTCTCAATGCTCAAATATGGTTTGTCGGTCATTCTGGTGTTTATCGGCATCAAGATGCTGATTGTCGATTTCTTCCATATTCCGATCGCCGTCTCGCTTGGCGTGGTAGGCGGCATCCTCGTGCTGACCATGCTGCTCAACGCGTGGGTTAACCACCAGCACGACAAGAAAAACAGTGCGTAAGCAGTAAATGACCGCTCTGCCAGTGCGCAGAGCGGCCATTTCATCAGCCTTGTCGCCTTTATCACAAAACGTTAACACAAAAAATCAAAAAGCCGCGCCTGGCTGGAAAAGTTACTCTTCTCCCCTTTCTTGTTGCCGCAGAGTCCATATACTCCTTTCTGCAAGCAAATGTTACATCCTGACAAATGTCACCCAAAAAGGCATGCGGGATGCAACTCCACAACACGAAAGGAACATGGCATGACAACGCACCGCTCCACCGGGTTACTGCAACGCTTGATTGATGGCAGCCTGGTGAAACAGATTCTTATTGGTTTAATTCTGGGTATTTTACTGGCGTGGATTTCGACGCCCGCCGCTATTGCGACCGGCATTCTGGGTACGCTGTTCGTCAGCGCGTTAAAAGCGGTGGCACCAGTACTGGTGCTGATGCTGGTGATGGCCTCCATCGCTGGTCATCAACAAGGGCAAAAGACGCGTCTGCGTCCGGTGCTGGTGCTGTATCTGTTAGGCACGTTCACTGCCGCGCTGACCGCCGTGCTGGCCAGCTTTCTCTTCCCTTCGACGCTCCAGCTTGTGCCGGGCGCCAATGATGTCACGCCGCCATCCGGCATTGTGGAAGTGCTGCGCGGTTTACTGACCAGCATGATCGCCAATCCGGTGACGGCAATCATGAACGCGAACTACATCGGCATTCTGGTGTGGGCTGTCGGGCTGGGCTTTGCGTTGCGCCACAGCAATGAGAGCACCAAAAATCTGGTGCAGGATATGGCAGGCGCCGTCACCTTTATGGTGCGGATCGTTATCCGCTTCGCGCCGATCGGCATTTTCGGCCTTGTCTCTTCTACCCTTGCGACATCCGGTTTTGGCGCGCTGTTAGGTTACGCGCAACTGCTGGTGGTGCTGGTGGGCTGCATGGCGTTTGTCGCGCTGGTGGTTAACCCGCTGCTGGTGTACTGGAAAATCCGCCGCAACCCGTTCCCGCTGGTCTTTACCTGCCTGCGTGAAAGCGGCGTCACCGCCTTTTTCACCCGCAGCTCAGCGGCGAATATTCCCGTGAACATGGCGCTGTGTGAGAAGCTGAATCTTGACCGCGATACCTATTCGGTTTCTATCCCGCTGGGTGCCACCATTAACATGGCGGGCGCGGCAATCACCATTACCGTGCTGGCACTGGCGGCAGTGCATACGCTGGGCATTACGGTTGATGTGCCAACGGCGCTGCTGCTGAGCGTGGTGGCATCGCTCTGTGCTTGTGGCGCGTCTGGCGTGGCGGGCGGTTCCCTGCTGCTGATCCCGCTGGCCTGTAATATGTTTGGTATTTCCAACGATGTGGCCATGCAGGTGGTGGCAGTCGGCTTTATTATTGGCGTCTTGCAGGATTCCTGCGAAACGGCGCTTAACTCCTCCACCGATGTGCTGTTTACCGCAGCGGTGTGCCAGGCGGAAGATGAGCGCCTGGTGAATAACGCCCTGCGTAACTGATCTTTTTGGCTGCCTTCACCGGGCAGCTGGTTTCTCTTGCCGCGCGGTTTCGACTTTAAACGGGTCGATACCGCGTTTTTGCATGCGCCAGAAGCGAATAATGTTCAGGCCATTCATCACTAAAAAGCTGCCTTCGATCAGCGAACCGCCAATCGATCCGAGCCAGATGTTGTGGATCACCCAGCAGCCGGTTGAGCACCAAATCACGCAGCGCATCGGCAAGCCTTTAAAACGAAACAGCGCCCAGGTGCTGACGATCGTCCCGGCAACCGGTAACAACTCCATGGGATGGTGAAATTTCGCCAGCCCTAACCCGCCGGTAAGCACAATAAACAGTGCCATGGCCCACAGGCTACGGGTACGCAGAGTAATCAGGGTGCGGATGGCGTTAAGCATGGCGCTGGAGCCCGCCGGGAACGCGCCCATCAGAAAGAAATGTACGCCGATAATGGCGCTATAGACTGAGAGTTGCTTTTTGAAGCGCCGTTCATCACGGTTGATAAACGTGGTAATACCAATCAGAAAAGCAATCACACCAACGCCCTGGGCAAGCCAATACGTGGTCATGGAAATTCCTTGTAGGATTTTGGGGAAGGCGACACATCACTGAAAGCCTGCGAGCAGGCCTGACCCAAAAATTTCGCGCCAGGGCAAGGCGGCAAGCTCACAAATCCCCGGGAGCTTACACAAGTAAGTGACCGGGGTGAATGAGCGCAGCCAACACAGTCATGGCGCGAAAGATAAAGCTAAATTAAAGCGTTACGCCGCTTTTGAAGATAGCCAGTTCGCGGAAATCGTTTTTCTCGTTACAGGTCTTTTTGCCGTTGGCGATATCGACGATCACATCCACGAACTCGCTCAGCAGTTGCGGCATCGCTTTGCCGTGAATCAGCTGACCGGCATCGAAGTCGATCCAGTGTTTCTTCTTCGCCGCCAGTTCGCTGTTGGTAGCAATTTTCACCGTCGGAACAAAACCGCCGTATGGCGTACCGCGACCGGTACTGAACAGCACCATATGGCAGCCTGCCCCGGCCAGCGCGCTGGTAGCAACCGCATCGTTACCCGGTGCGCTCAGCAGGTTCAGACCGTGGGTTTTCAGACGCTCACCGTAACGCAGCACGTCCACCACCTGGCTGGCACCCGCTTTTTGCGTGCAGCCCAGTGATTTCTCTTCCAGTGTAGTGATACCGCCCGCTTTATTACCCGGCGATGGGTTTTCGTAAATCGGCTGATTATGCGCGATAAAGTATTGTTTGAAGTCGTTGACCATGGTGACGGTCTTCTCGAAGGTACTTTCGTCGCGGCAGTGGCTCATCAGGATACGTTCCGCACCGAACATCTCCGGTACTTCGGTTAACACGGTAGTGCCACCGTTGCCGATTACGTAGTCCGAGAAACGGCCCAGCATTGGATTGGCGGTGATGCCAGAAAGGCCATCAGAACCGCCGCACTCAAGGCCGAATTTCAGCTCGCTCAGTTTGCCCGGTTCACGCTTGTCGTTGCGCATCGCCTGATAAAGCTCATGCAAATGCTCAAGACCGGCTTCCACTTCGTCATCCTGGTGTTGGCAGACCATAAAGTGGACGCGTTCCGGATCGAATTCACCGAGCGTCTGACGGAAGGCGTCGACCTGGTTGTTTTCACAGCCCAGACCAATCACCAGCACCGCACCCGCGTTCGGGTGACGCACCATATTTTGCAACATAGTGCGGGTGTTAATGTGGTCGTCACCCAGTTGGGAACAACCGTAGGTGTGGCTGAACAGGTAAACGCCGTCGATATCTTCGGCGTCCTGCGTCTCTTTCAGGAAACGGCTCTGGATCTGACGGGCAATGCCGTTCACACAGCCGACCGTCGGCAGGATCCACAACTCGTTGCGGATCCCGACTTCGCCGTTAGCGCGGCGGTAGATCTGAATGTCACGATCCGCCGCCTGTGCGCCTTCCTCCTGAAAATCAGGTTGATAGCTATACTCGTCCACATCGCTCAGATTGGTACGGGCATTATGGGAATGGATGTATTCGCCCGACGCGATATCTGCTGTCGCATGACCAATTGGCAGACCATACTTGACAACATTTTCACCTTTGGCGATGGGTTGCAGGGCAAACTTATGCCCGCGAACCACCGCCTGGCGCAGCCGAACGGTTTGGTTGTCGATAACGACTTCCGCGCCTTCAGCGAGATCCGCCAGTGCTACCGCAACGTTATCCAGTGAATGGATCTTGATGTATTGCATATCAACCTCAAACGGCCTTAGTTCAGTTCAATCGCGAAGTAATCACGCGCATTGTTAAAGCAGATGTTTTTCACCATTTCGCCCAGCAGCTGGATATCCGCCGGGGCTTCGCCCGCTTCGACCCAGCGGCCAATCATCTGGCACAGGATGCGACGGAAATATTCGTGGCGGGTGTAAGAGAGGAAACTGCGGCTGTCGGTCAGCATGCCGACAAAGCGGCTCAGCAGACCCAGTTGCGCCAGCTGCGTCATCTGACGTTCCATGCCATCTTTCTGGTCGTTAAACCACCAGCCGGAACCGAACTGCATTTTGCCTGGCATACCTTCGCCCTGGAAGTTGCCGATCATGGTGCCGAGCACTTCGTTATCGCGCGGGTTCAGGCAGTACAGAATGGTTTTCGGCAGCAGGTTCTCTTCATTCTGCTTGCTCAGCAGTCTGGAGAGCTCTTCCGCCAGCGGACGGTCGTTGATGGAGTCGAAACCGACGTCTGGCCCCAGCAGTTTGAACTGACGCAGGTTGTTATTACGCAGCGCGCCAATGTGGTACTGCTGCACCCAACCGCGACGGGCGTATTCCGCACCCAGCCAGACCAGCACCGCCGTTTTGAACTGTGCGACTTCTTTTTCGCCGAGCGTCTCACCCGCCAGGCGACGCGCCAGGATGCTATCCAGTTCGGCTTCGCTGGCTTCAGCGAAGAGCACCACGTCCAGCGCATGGTCAGAAACTTTACAGCCATGCGCCGCGAAGTGATCCAGGCGTTTGCTCAGCGCCGTCTGCAGATCGGCAAAACGACGAATGTCGGTATCAGAGACTTCGCCCAGCTTCGCCATGTAATCGTTGAAAGTGGCTTGTTCAATGTTGAACGCTTTGTCCGGGCGCCAGCTCGGCAGCACTTTGATATGGAAGGTGCCATCTTTGGCGATCGAAGCGTGGTGTTCCAGCGAGTCAATCGGATCGTCGGTGGTACCCACCATTTTCACGTTCATCTGCTGCATGATGCCGCGCGCGGAGAACTTATCCTGCGCCAGCAGTTCATTACCCCGATTCCAGATTTCGTCGGCGGTAGATGGCGACAACACCTTACCTGTAATACCAAATGGACGACGCAGTTCCAGATGCGTCCAGTGGTATAACGGGTTACCAATGGTGTGCGGCACGGTTGCGGCCCAGGCGTCAAACTTCTCACGATCGGAGGCGTCACCGGTACACAGGCGCTCAGGTACGCCGTTGGTACGCATGGCGCGCCATTTGTAGTGATCACCTTTTAACCAGATGTCATACAGGTTTTTAAAGCGGTAGTTGTCAGCGATCTGTTGCGGCGGCAAGTGGCAATGGTAGTCAAAAATCGGCTGGTCTTTTGCGTAGTCGTGGTACAGACGGCGAGCAAATTCGGTATCTAACAGAAAATCTTCGGTCATAAACGGGGTCATTATCGTCTTCCTCTAAACGAGTGCGTCTGATGCTTACCTTTAATGCTGACAAAGTTATCACACCAATTTCTATAGACCGAAGATATTTTCGTGAGTTGGATCAATAAAAGCAGACAAAAACTGACAATCCAGGCGCCTGAATATCCCGCTAACCCGCGCCGTTTCTGGCTTATCCCGGCAAAGTTAAAGACCACACAAAGAAAAACACTTTTGTGATGTCACTCACCTTTTCAAGTTGTATGACAAGTTATCTTTCCTGCCGTCGAACACATAAGCCGACGGAATGCATTCCCGATAAAAAGTTAATCGGATTTTTTGGGTACGGATACCGACTTAAACACGCTTACTTATGGCAAGGTTTGGGCCGTACCGGGAGTTCTCCCGGGTACGTCCTCCCCGTTTCATCCTCCGGACGCGATCGAAGGATGGCCGCGCAGGCGGTAATAACATAACGATGAGGTTTACATGCGTAAAATCAAAGGATTACGTTGGTACATGATAGCACTGGTGACGGTCGGCACCGTGCTGGGCTACCTGACACGTAACACCGTAGCGGCTGCCGCTCCAACCTTGATGGAAGAGCTGCACATTTCTACTCAGCAATACTCTTACATCATTGCGGCTTATTCCGCGGCTTATACTGTTATGCAGCCTGTTGCAGGCTACGTACTGGACGTTCTGGGCACCAAAATTGGTTATGCCTTCTTTGCGATTACCTGGGCGGTATTCTGCGGCGCGACTGCGCTGGCAGGCAGCTGGGGTGGTCTGGCACTGGCGCGTGGCGCGGTGGGTGCCGCTGAAGCAGCGATGATCCCGGCAGGTCTGAAAGCGGCGTCCGAATGGTTCCCGGCGAAAGAACGTTCTATCGCGGTGGGTTACTTCAACGTCGGTTCTTCTATTGGTGCGATGATTGCGCCGCCGCTGGTAGTGTGGGCAATCGTGATGCACAGCTGGGAAATGGCCTTCATCATCTCTGGTGTGCTGAGCTTTGCCTGGGCGATGGCCTGGCTGGTTTTCTATAAACACCCGCGCGATCAGAAAAAACTGAGCGAAGAAGAACGCGAGTACATCATTGGCGGTCAGGAAGCACAACACCAGACCAACAACGGCAAAAAAATGTCCGTCTGGCAGATTCTGGGCACCCGTCAGTTCTGGGGCATCGCGCTGCCGCGTTTCCTGGCAGAACCAGCCTGGGGTACGTTTAACGCCTGGATCCCGCTGTTCATGTTCAAGGTTTACGGTTTTAACCTGAAAGAAATCGCCATGTTCGCCTGGATGCCGATGCTGTTCGCTGACCTGGGTTGCATCGTCGGTGGTTACCTGCCGCCGCTGTTCCAGCGTGTCTTCGGTGTGAACCTGATTGTTTCCCGTAAAATGGTAGTGACCATGGGTGCGGTACTGATGATTGGCCCTGGCATGATCGGCCTGTTCACCAGCCCGTATGTGGCAATCGGCCTGCTGTGTATTGGTGGTTTTGCTCACCAGTCTCTGTCCGGTGCGCTGATTACACTCTCTTCTGACGTATTCGGTCGTAACGAAGTGGCAACCGCGAACGGTCTGACCGGTATGGCGGCGTGGACAGCAAGTACCCTGTTTGCCCTGGTAGTTGGTGCGCTGGCGGATACCATCGGCTTTAGCCCGCTGTTCGCTGTGCTGGCTCTGTTCGACCTGATGGGTGCCGTGGTTATCTGGACGGTGCTGAAAAACAAATCAGCCGAAGAGGTGGTGAAAGAGCATTCGCTTGGTGGCCCGGCAGCACAAAGTTAAACCTCAATTTTGATACTTAAAAAAGCCGCCTGGTGCGGCTTTTTTACTATCTGCGATGGTGAGAAAGCAGTAAAAGTGGTATAACAAATCTATTATTACCCTTCTTTTTCCTGGAGCTCACATATGGAAATCTCCGAGTCACGACGTTTGTACCAGCAGCTTGCCGCGGAGCTTAAAAGCCGTATTGAGCAAGGCGTCTATCTGGTGGGAGACAAACTGCCCGCCGAGCGCTTTATCGCCGATGAGAAAAGCGTCAGCCGGACCGTGGTTCGTGAAGCCATTATCATGCTTGAAGTAGAAGGGTATGTTGAAGTTCGCAAAGGCTCCGGCATTCATGTGATCTCCAACGTGGCACGCCACACCCAGGCGCCGGATGAAAACCTTGAGTTCGCCAATTACGGCCCGTTTGAGCTGCTGCAGGCTCGTCAGCTTATCGAAAGTAATATTGCTGAATTCGCCGCCACCCAGGTGACGAAACAGGACATTATGAAGCTGATGGAAATTCAGGATAACGCGCGTAAAGAGAAGTGTTTCCGCGATTCTGAGTGGGATTTGCAGTTCCATGTGCAGGTTGCGCTGGCCACACAAAACACGGCGCTGGCGGCCATCGTCGAGAAAATGTGGACACAGCGTGTTCATAACCCATACTGGAAAAAACTTCACGATCACATCGACTTACGCACCGTGGATAACTGGTGTGATGATCATGACCAGATCCTGCGCGCGCTGATTCGCAAAGACCCGCACGCGGCGAAACTGGCGATGTGGCAACATCTGGAAAACACCAAACAGATGCTGTTTAACGAAACCAGCGATGATTTCGAGTTCAACGCCGATCGCTATTTGTTTGCGGAAAACCCGGTGGTGCATCTCGATACCGCCGCAACCGGCAGCAAATAAAAAATGTCCTGTAAGGCGCACACTTACGCTGCGCCTGCCCGGTTTTAAGGTAAGTAAACCGTCTAGAGTGTCAGCCTTTGTAAATAGCCTCGCCTCCCCCTGCCGCGACAAGCAAAATCATCACCGAAACTCATTTTTCTGACTGACTCATAACGTCGGCATTTGTTACAATTGGATGCATTTGTCATCATATAAGTTAGTGCTTGCTCACAACGTCTGTTACCTGAATATGCCGTATCGAGTGTGCCACGAGCGACCATAATGTATTAAAGATAATCGCCGTGCTGTTCTGGGCGTGACGTAAACCGATGTACCAGGAATACTGAATGGAACTTTTAAGCCAATTACTCCATGCCCTCTGGAGCCAGGATTTCGCGACACTCTCGCAGCCCGGTATGATCGGCATGCTTTATTTTGTTTTATTTGTCATTTTATTTCTTGAAAACGGCCTGCTTCCGGCAGCGTTTCTTCCTGGCGATAGCCTGCTGGTACTGATTGGCGTACTGATTGCAAAAGGCGCGCTTGGATACCCACAAACCATTTTATTACTGACAGTGGCGGCAAGCCTGGGGTGCTGGCTCAGTTACATTCAGGGACGCTGGCTGGGTAATACGCGCATCGTGCAAAACTGGTTATCGCATCTTCCCGCACATTATCACCAGCGCGCGCACCATCTTTTCCACAAACATGGCCTTTCTGCCCTGTTGATTGGTCGTTTTATTGCATTTGTTCGCACCCTGTTACCAACTATTGCCGGACTTTCTGGTCTGAGTAATGCCCGCTTCCAGTTTTTCAACTGGATGAGCGGCCTGCTGTGGGTGCTGATACTGACCACGCTGGGTTATCTGCTGGGCAAGACGCCGGTGTTTCGTAAATACGAAGATGCGCTGATGTCCTGCCTGATGTTGCTTCCGGTAGTATTGCTGGTGATTGGCCTTGCCGGCTCACTGGTGGTGCTGTGGAAGAAAAAATACCGCAATCGGGGTTAAGACCATGGAATTGCAACGTCCCTTTTTACGCTGGTTACTGATGGGTGTCGCGGCGATGACCGTTTTCAGCGTGATGTTTTTCGCCTGGACGACGCTGCAAAACCGTGAATCAACGCTGGCGATTCGCCCGCTCACGCAAAATGTCAGCGTGCCGGATGGTTTCTCTGTCTGGCACCATCTGGATGCCAACGGCATTCATTTTAAAAGTATTACGCCGCAGGACGACACGCTGTTAATTAAATTCGAATCCAGTGAGCAGAGCGCGGCGGCGAAAATCGTGCTCGATCGCACCTTACCTCATGGTTACATCATTGCCGCTCAGGACGATGATAACAGCCAAACTTCCGCGTGGCTGACCCGCCTGCGCAACAGCACACATCGATTCGGTTAACCTTTCCAGGATTCTGAATCTTTTCACTCACTTTGGTGTTTGGCCGTTTACTTACTATGCTTGAGTACACGGAACCAGAGTTCGCTTTATGTCACTGGACGCTGGCGTAACCATCGTTTCGCTGGCCAACAATGGAAGGTTCTCGATTATGAAAAACCGCATCGCACTGGCGCTGGCCCTTTTTTCGCTGAGCGCATTTTCCCAGGCGGCTTCGCCCTGTCAGGAAAAGGAACATGAGATCCAGCGTGAAATCAGCTATGCCGAAAAGCATAACAATCAGAGCCGAATTAACGGCCTGAACAAGGCGCTGCGAGAAGTACGAGCCAATTGCTCTGACAGCAAGCTGCGCGCCGCCCATCAGAAAAAAATCGCTGAGATGAAAGAAGAAGTAGCCGGGCGCCGCCACGATCTAAATGAGGCAAAGCAAAAAGGCGATGCGGAGAAAATAAGCAAACGCGAGCACAAGCTGAAAGAGGCGCAGGCCGAACTGAAAGCCCTGGAAGCGCGTGACTACTGATTTAATGGAAATAACCACTCACTCACCTGGAGAGAATTATGTCGAAAGATAATGCTGACAATTTGCGCGCAGAGTTGAAATCCCTGGCGGATACGCTGGAAGAAGTGCTGAGCAATTCCAGTGATAAGTCGAAAGAAGAGCTGAGTAAATTACGCACCAAAGCGGAACAGGCGCTGCGCGACAGCCGTCACCGTTTGGGCGAAACCGGCGATGCGCTCGCCCGCCAAACCCGTGAAGCGGCGGCGCGTACCGATGAGTATGTGCGTGACAACCCGTGGGCCAGCGTAGGTATCGGCGCCGCCGTCGGTGTGGTGCTGGGCGTACTGCTGTCGCGTCGCTAAGATGACGGATTTGCGAAACGCGCAAGGGCCGGGCAAAAGCGTACTGGGGATTGGTCAACGCATTGTGACCATTCTTGTTGAAATGGTTGAGACCCGCCTGCGGCTGGCGGTTGTCGAGCTGGAAGAAGAGAAAGCGAACTTATTCCAGCTGCTGCTTATGGTAGGGCTAACCATGCTTTTCGCCGCATTTGGCCTGATGAGTCTGATGGTGCTGATTATCTGGGCCATCGATCCGCAATATCGCCTCAACGCGATGATTGCAACCACCGTCGTGTTGCTGGTGCTGGCGTTGATAGGCGGCATCTGGACATTGCGTAAAGCGCGGGCCTCGACGCTGCTGCGTCATACTCGCCAGGAGCTGGCAAACGACCGTGCCTTGCTGGAGGAGGATAAGTGAGCGGCAAAGCGGAACGTCTGAAGCGCAAAGCACGTTTGCTCAGTGAGATCCAACAACAACGCCTGGATCTCACCACCGGCCGCCGTGAGTGGCTGGAGGCCACAGGAGCCTACGATCGAGGCTGGAATACGCTGCTCAGCTTGCGCTCCTGGGCTCTGGTGGGCAGCAGCGCGATGGCGATATGGTCCGTGCGCCACCCCAATATGCTTGTGCGCTGGGCTAAACGCGGTTTAGGCGCATGGAGCTTATGGCGGCTGGTCAAGTCAACGCTCAACGCAACGCACTGAAACACAATCACAGCACGGCTTACGCGGGCGATGGTTATCCATCGCCCGTTTGCTTTGGTGCTTGCTCAGTTTTTTTGAAAAAATTCGACAGTTTTCCTTGCTAACAATCTTTTCCCGTCACGATTACTATCCTCTCCATCGACAGCAAGCACGCGGCACACGCCCGTAATTGCAGACCTTTTACTGAAAGCCGCTATTGTGGTTCCCTGGAGAGAAAGATGAAAAAATTAGAAGATGTTGGTTTCCTGGTTGCTCGTATCCTGATGCCGATTCTGTTTATTACGGCAGGCTGGGGCAAAATCACCGGTTATGCAGGCACTCAGCAATATATGGAAGCGATGGGCGTGCCGGGGTTCTTCCTGCCACTGACCATTCTTCTTGAGTTTGGCGGCGGTCTGGCGATCCTGTTCGGCTTCCTGACCCGTACCACAGCGCTGTTCACCGCAGGTTTTACGCTGCTGACCGCATTCATCTTCCACAGCAACTTTGCAGAAGGCGTGAACTCGCTGATGTTCATGAAAAACCTGACCATCGCTGGCGGTTACCTGCTGCTGGGTATTACTGGTCCGGGCGCCATCAGTATCGACCGCGTCCTGAATAAAAAATGGTAAGCGCTCTATACTGAGTGAAGAGATCAAAGCGAGGAGACCACTCCTCGCTTTTGCTATTCAGAAGGAGGAGACAAAATGGGACAACTGATTGACGGCGTCTGGCACGACAACTGGTATGACACCAAATCCACCGGCGGACGTTTCCAGCGCTCGGTATCCGCATTTCGCAACTGGCTTACCGCAGATGGCGCACCAGGTCCTTCTGGCGAAGGTGGCTTTGCCGCCGAGAAAGACCGCTACCACTTATATGTTTCACTCGCCTGCCCGTGGGCGCATCGCACGCTGATCCTGCGTAAACTCAAAGGCCTTGAGCCGTTTATCTCTGTTTCCGTGGTCAACCCGTTGATGCTGGAGAACGGCTGGACATTTGACGATGACTTTCCGGCGGCAACTGGCGACACGCTGTATCAACACGAATTCCTTTATCAGCTCTACCTGCACGCCGACCCGCACTACACCGGGCGCGTCACGGTGCCTGTGCTGTGGGATAAAAAGAATCACACGATTGTCAGCAATGAATCGGCGGAAATCATCCGCATGTTCAATACCGCTTTTGACGGTCTGGGCGCAAAAGCGGGCGATTACTACCCGCCAGAATTACGCGACCAGATCGATGAATTGAATGGCTGGATCTACGACAACGTGAATAACGGTGTCTATAAAGCCGGTTTCGCCACCAGCCAGCAGGCGTATGACGAAGCGGTGGTCAATGTTTTCAATGCGCTGGAACGCCTTGAGCAGATCCTCGGACAGCATCGTTACCTGACCGGTGACCGGCTTACGGAAGCGGATATCCGCCTGTGGACAACGCTGGTGCGTTTCGATCCGGTCTATGTCACTCACTTCAAATGCGATAAGCACCGCATCAGCGACTATCTGAATCTGCACGGCTTTCTGCGCGACATTTATCAGATGCCGGGCGTTGCGGAAACGGTCGATTTCGCCCATATCCGCAACCACTATTACCGCAGCCACAAAACCATTAACCCGACCGGAATTATCTCTATCGGGCCGTGGCAGGATCTGGATGAGCCACACGGACGCGACCTGCGTTTCTCCTGATCTTCCGGGCGCGTTTCATCGCGCCCAAATTATTTCTCGCCGGGTTTTCGCTTTGTATTTTTGCCGTCTATTCTTACAGGGATCGTTGAGAAAACAACGGATTGACCGTTGATCGAGGTGGGAAATGGACTGGTATTTTAGGGTACTGAGCAACTACGCGACATTTCATGGACGCGCGCACCGCCGCGAATTCTGGATGTTCACACTGGTCAACCTTATCCTCTTTGGCGTGCTGTATGTGGTCGACAGGATCATCGGCTGGCACCTGTTAAGCCAGATTTACGCCCTGCTGGTGCTGGTGCCAAACCTGGCGGTTCAGGTACGCCGCCTGCATGATACCAACCGGAGCTGGCGCTGGCTGTTGCTGCTGCTGTTTCCGGTGATTGGCTGGTTGATGCTGCTGGCGTTTTACAGCCAGCGCGGCACGCCGGTAGAAAACCCCTTTGGCCCCGTACCGAAAGCGTTCCCCTGAATGGCATTGCTCCACCAATGTGGAGCAATGACTTATTTACCGGCAAACAGCTTGGGAATTTCCCGCAGACACCAGGCTTTCGCTTCGCCCATACTGTCGCGACGCCAGGCCATAATAATATCTACCTGGCTGGTATATTCCGGGCTCACAACACGTAAGCGACCTTCGGCGATATCCTGTTCCACCAGTGGATAAGGCATCGTCGCCACGCCCAGGCCGGACAGCAGCGCCTGGCGTTTATCCTCGATGGTACTCACCGTCAGCCTTGGCTGCTTATCCAAAAGCTGTACCGTCAGCACCGGACGCTCGCGGGCGGTATCGGCAACGGCCACACCGCGGTATTTGACGCGCGTCACTTCCGAGAGCGGTTCCGCTTCCTGGTGGATCGGATGATCCGGCGCAGCAACGTAGACGTTCATCACCGAGTAGAGCTTGCGTGAGTTGATTTCCGACGAGGAGCGAAAATGCATATCCGGAGCGACGACAATATCGGCACGCCCCTGCTCCAGCCGCTCCCACGCCCCGGCCAGCACTTCAGTAATGATCGATAACTGCGTATTGGCTTTTGCCGCCAGCCGGTCGACCAGCGGAAACAGCTCGACCGTCGGCACCAGCGCTTCAGTGACCAGCGTCAGATGCGTTTCCCAGCCGCGCGCCAGCGCTTCTGCGTCGGTTGTCAGTTTATCGGCGGCTTCCAGCAATACGCGACCGCGCTCCAGCAGCATTCGCCCGACATTGGTGAATTTTGTTCGGTGCCCGGAGCGGTCAAACAGCACGACATCCAGCTCTTCTTCAAGTTTTTGCATGGTATAGCTGAGCGCAGAAGGCACGCGTCCCAACTCATCCGCCGCCGCGGCAAAGCTTCCACGCCGGTCAATCGCATCCATCACGCGTAACGCTTCGAGCGTCAGCGCCCTTTCTTTGGCCATGAGTGTTCTCATTCAGGAAATTTGAACATACCGGGCAGAATATCTGGCTAACAATGCAGCGTCCATACCTTTAACATTGTTTTAAGTAAAGAGAGGTCGACAATTATGATTACTACCCGTACTGCGAAACAATGCGGACAAGCTGACTTCGGCTGGCTTCAGGCCCGCTACACTTTTTCTTTTGGACATTACTTCGACCCGAAATTACTGGGCTATGCCTCCCTGCGTGTGTTGAACCAGGAAGTGCTCGCCCCTGGCGCATCGTTCCAGCCACGCACCTACCCGAAAGTGGATATTTTAAATCTGATTCTGGAAGGCGAAGCGGAGTATCGCGACAGCGAGGGCAACCATGTCCAGGCGAAAGCCGGTGAAGCGTTGTTAATTGCCACCCAGCCCGGCATCAGCTACAGCGAACATAACCTGAGCAAAGACAAATCGTTAACGCGCATGCAGTTATGGCTGGATGCCTGCCCCGAGCGTGAAAACCCGCCGGTGCAAAAAATGACCATTGCCGATGTGGCGCAGCAACTGCTGGCTTCCCCCGATGGCAGCCAGGGAAGTTTGCAGCTCCGCCAGCAAGTGTGGCTGCATCATATCGAGCTTGCCAAAGGCGAAGAGTTACAGATTCAACTGCATGGCCCGCGCGCCTATTTGCAATCGATTCACGGTACGGTACACGCCGTGACACATTGCGAAGCAAAAGAAGCGCTCACCTGTGGTGACGGTGCGTTTATTCGTGACGAGGCTAACATAACCCTGGTTGCGGATACGCCGTTGCGCGCTTTGCTGATAGATTTACCCGTGTGATAGTTGCGTTACGTAAGTGAGTAAATGAAATGAGCAGCACAATGAATTTTATGACAGACCCTACACAGCAAACCCCACTCCCCGCCCTGGCTGGATTCGGTTATGAAGAGATGCTGACAGAGCTGGAAGCAATCGTCGCAGAAGCCGTTGTCCGACTGGCGGAAGAAGAAGCCACCGCCTGACCCATAAGCCCCGGCGCATCAGACCGGGGCAAATCTCTACTGAACCCTATTGTCGTTCTTCGCGAACTTAGCACGCCCGGTTTCGTGCCTGAAATTGCCCCGGCGTGCTGCCAAAGCGCAGCTTAAATGCGGCGATAAAAGCACTGACATTATCGTACCCGCAGCGTTCTGCCGTCTCACTTACCGACACCCCGCGCAGCAAATGCGCCATCGATGCCAGGACTTTTGCCTGCTGCCGCCACTGGCTAAAACTCAGCCCGGTTTGTTCGCTGAACAAGCGGCTTAATGTTCTGACGCTCAAGCCAAAGAGCTTAGCCAGTTGCGCCTGATTTGCCGCATGGTGTGGCTCCGACAACAGCAGTTCAGCCACCCGTTTCGCCCGACGATCCTGCGGCAGGGTTAACTGCAACGGGGCGCCTGGTGCTACGCGAATCTCATCCATCATCACCGCCAGAAGCGATGCCTGGCGAGACGGGTCGCACTGCGTTATGCGTTCCATCAACAACATCATAAACGGATCGGCAGGCCACACTCCCGCGAAAGCGGGGGCATCATCATGGTTGAGTTGCAGGCTATGTCCTTCTACCTCGCCCACGCTCCAGGCGCAGTGGCGCATCTGTGCAGGAAACCAGCCGACAGTGGCGGGCGTTAGCGCCCATTGCGCCTGCTCCGTTTTCACAATCATCATCCCCCGCTGAATGCAAAACAGCTGCCCGCTGGCATGCTGGTGCCACGCGGTGGTGTGCTTGTTTTGATGCGTGAGTCGCTGCTTTTGTACGATCAACATGGCTGATAAACCGTATTTGATGTCCTGATACGGTTAATATACCAACGCGGTGTAGCGATATCCTCTCCAACAGGCTCAAATGAGGATAACTATGATGGACATCACCCAACATATCACCCTGGCTTTACAACGCGTTGTTTGCCACCCTGACCATAACGAAGCGGAAATTCGCCAATTCTTCTCGCCGGATTATCAACAAGTTGTCGACGGGCAGTCGCTTGATTTCACGGGATTTGTCGCACATATGGCGAAGCTCAAACATCTGACGCACGCCATTGACGTGACGGTGGTCGCCATTGCCGGGCAAAACAATGACGTATTGACGCACCATCTTGTGGCGGTGAGTAAGAAAGATGGCTCTCAGGCGCACATTGACGTGTTTGCGCATTTCACGCTGGAGAACGGGCTAATCACCCGCTGCGAGGAGTTAACCCGGCTGGTGCGTGGCACGGCGCAAGACCGTTCACTGGGCAGCGTTAGATAATTGCGTCTTGTTGCGCTCGGTCACTTCCTGCACGAAACGGCGCAGGATCTCCGCCGCGCCCGGTGCGGGCAGCACGCTGGCGACTAAGCTGTCGGCATCGGTGCCCTCTTTTTCGATATGCGCACGGTTCAAACGCAGCAGATCGGTCGCGATTTCCGGAGTCATTTCCGGGTGGAACTGCACCGAAATGGCCCGTGGCCCGTAGCGAACGATCTGATGATTATCATGGGCGGAAGAGGCCAGCACCGATGCGCCTTCAGGCAGCCGCGTTACCGTTTGCCGGTGCGTCAGGTGCGCAGGGAAACTTTCAGACAGGTGGCTGAGTAGCGGATCGTTGTGCGCCGAGGCGTTCAAATAAACGGTTTTTGTCCCCGCTTCACGGCCCTGCGGATGGTATTCAACATTCCCGCCCAGGGCCCAGGACATCAGTTGATGACCATAGCAAACGCCAAAGAGCGGCATCTCAACCGCAATGGCTTCGCGGATCCATTCTGCGGTCTTCTCGCTCCACGGCAGCCTGTCGGAAACCATCGCCCATGAACCGGTAATGATCGCTGCCCGGCGCGCATCCGGGGCTGGCAGCGTTTCGCCTTCAAAAACGCGAACCACGTCCACCTCTTCAGGAGCACACCCGATAGCCCGGCAAAACCAATGCGCAACATCCCCGTGGGCGTCACGTAAAGGCTTCGGGGCATCCCCCATCTGAATAATGATCAATGATTTTTGTTCCATGACGGCAGCGACTCCCGCGATGCTAGTTTCAAAACCGTTTAAGAACATGTTAGCGCTTTTCGACAGCCTTCCGACGGGATATTTATTTATAAGGTTAGAAGTGCCGGTGCTTAACGGTACGGCGCGCGCAACAGCAAAAAGCCTGCAAACTACCTCTATCAAAAAAGCAACCCCCCACCGAAGCGGGATCTTACCTGCACAGTCGAAACTGACCAGTCAGCCGCGTTCTTTCATCGAAAGCGGAGTGGACAGTCATTCAGCTTTAGCCGCCAGAAAGCAAAAATCCCGCCGAAGCGGGTTCTTACCTGAACAGTCGACACTGACCGGTAAGCCGCGTTCTTTCATCGAAAGCGGAGTGGACAGTCATTCCGCTTTAGCCGCCAGAAAGCAAAAATCCCGCCGAAGCGGGTTCTTATCTGAACAGTCGAAACTGACCAGTCAGCCGCGTTCTTTCATCGAAAACGGAGCGGACAGTCATTCAGCTTTAGCCGCCAGAAAGCAAAAACCCCGCCGAAGCGGGGTTTTATCAATAGTCGAAACTGGCCGGTAAGCCGCGTTCTTCCATAGAAAACGAAGTGGACAGCCATTCAGCTTTAGCCGCCAGAAAGCAAAAACCCCGCCGAAGCGGGGTTTTATTAATAGTCGAAACTGACCGATAAGCCGGGTTCTGTCGTGGACAGTCATTCATCTAGGCCAGCAATCGCTCACTGGCTCAAGCAGCCTACCCGGGTTCAGTACGGGCCGTACCTTGTGAACCCCTATTTGGCCTTGCTCCGGGTGGAGTTTACCGTGCCGCGAACTGTTGCCAGACGCGCGGTGCGCTCTTACCGCACCCTTTCACCCTTACCTGATCCCACTTGCGTGGGCCATCGGCGGTTTGCTCTCTGTTGCACTGGTCGTAGGCTTGCGCCTCCCAGGCGTTACCTGGCACCCTGCCCTATGGAGCCCGGACTTTCCTCCCCTCCGCCCGTCTCCCCCGAAGAGGACGACGACGAAGCGGCGACTGTCTGGTCAGCTTCGGCGCGCAGTATAGAGGGTTTGCTTGCGCCTGTCACCCTTCCGTCAACATTCCCACTTGCAAGGTGGCGGCAATATTGCGCGATGCGCGATAAATATTGTCAAACGCGCCACGAAACGCCTCTTCCAGCGTACCGATGCTGGTCAGCACGCTAAATACAGCGTCAATGCCGTACTGGTGAACCACGCCCACGTCGCTGGTCAAACTCCCGGCGATACCGATCACCGGCTTGTGGTATTTTTTGGCGACATGCGCCACGCCCACCGGCACTTTGCCGTGGATACTCTGGCTGTCGATGCGCCCTTCGCCGGTCACTACCAGTGTGCAATCGTGAATATGCTCTTCAAGATTGAGCGCCTGCGTCACGATCTCAATGCCGCTGCGCAATTCCGCGCCGAGAAAAGCCATCAATGCCGCGCCCATCCCGCCTGCTGCGCCGGAGCCCGGCACGTTTTTCACATCAACGCGCAGCGATTTTTTAATAACATCGGCGAAATGACTCAGGTTGCGATCCAGCTCGACAATCAACGCTTCCGTCGCCCCTTTTTGCGGGCCAAAAATGCGTGATGCGCCCTGCTCGCCGATCAAAGGGTTAGTGACATCGCAGGCGACACGCAGCGTACAGTGCTGCAAACGCGGATCGAGCCCGGAAATATCAATGCCGTTCAGGCTTATCAGGCTACCGCCGCCGTAGCCGATTTCCGTCCCGTTAGCATCGGTCAGTTTCGCGCCCAGCGCCTGCACCATACCCGCGCCGCCGTCGTTAGTTGCGCTACCGCCAATGCCGATAATAATAGTGGTCGCCCCCTGTTCCAGCGCGTGCAAAATAAGTTCCCCGGTGCCGCGCGAAGTGGTAATCAAAGGGTTACGTAATTCAGGTGGAACCAGCGCCAGCCCGCTCGCCGCCGCCATTTCAATAAACGCGGTTTTTCCGTCGCCCGACATCCCCCAGCAGGCTTCAACATGTTTACCCAGCGGTCCAGTGACGCGCGCGGTATGCACTGTGCCATTCGTGGCGGCAATCATGGCTTCAACCGTACCTTCGCCACCATCCGCAACCGGAACGGAAACATATTGAGCATCCGGGAAAATCTCCCGAAATCCTTTTTCTATCGCCTGCGCTACTTCAGTAGCTGAAAGGCTTTCTTTGTAAGAGTCTGGGGCGATTACGATTTTCATAGTTGTGAGCCTGATAGTGCTGCGCACTTCACCCTTCAGGCCAACAACGGCCTGAAGAGGTGGATAAATAAGGAGTCAAGGGCGCAGCGCCGCGCCCTTTTGATTAACGAGTCACTTCGATCTTCGCCAGTTTCTCGTAATAGCATGCCAGCGCGCTGTGGTCGGCATTGCCCAGACCGTCTGCACGCAGCGCCTGCATCATCTCCATCACTGCGGCTGTCAGCGGCAACTGCGCGCCAACGCCGTGCGAAGTATCCAGCGCGTTGGAGAGATCTTTGATATGCAGATCAATACGGAAGCCCGGTTTGAAGTTGCGATCCATCACCATCGGCGCTTTCGCGTCCAGCACGGTGCTGCCCGCCAGCCCGCCACGAATCGCCTGGTAGACCAGATCCGGGTTAACGCCCGCTTTAGTCGCCAGCGTCAGCGCTTCAGACATCGCGGCAATATTCAACGCCACGATCACCTGGTTCGCCAGTTTGGTCACGTTGCCCGCGCCGATATCACCGGTGTGCACCACAGAACCCGCCATCGCTTTCAGCAGATCGTAATATTTGTCGAAAATCGCTTTGTCCCCGCCCACCATCACCGACAGCGTGCCGTCGATGGCTTTCGGCTCGCCGCCGCTGACCGGCGCGTCCAGCATGTCAATGCCTTTCGCTTTCAGCGCCTCGCTGATTTCACGGCTGGCCAGCGGTGCGATGGAGCTCATGTCGATAAGCACAGTACCAGGCTTCGCGCCTTCGATGATGCCGCCTTCGCCCAGCGCCACTTCTTTTACGTGCGGGGAGTTCGGCAGCATGGTGATAATCACATCGCACTGCTCAGCAACGGCTTTCGCGCTGGTTACGGCTTCAGCGCCTGCGGCAATCACTTCAGCCACGGCGTCCTGGTTACGATCCACGACCACCAGTGAGTAACCGGCTTTAATGAGGTTTTTACTCATTGGTTTACCCATGATACCCAGGCCAATGAAACCAACTTTCATCGTCATAATTGCGTCTCTCTCTTTAATGGTGGTTTGATTATTTCTTAAAGGTGTCGGCCAGCTTCTGCGTGGCTGAGCGGAACACGCCAAGGTCGCTGCCAACGGCCACCACGGTCGCGCCCCATTCGAGGTAGCGGCGTGCGTCGGCTTCAACCGGCGCCAGAATGCCGCTCGGTTTGTTGTGCGCTTTGGCGCGCGCAAAAATGTGTTGAATGGTGCGCTGTACTTCCGGGTGCGCGGCATTGCCGATGTAACCCAGCGTGGCGGCCAGATCGCTCGGGCCAACAAACACGCCGTCTACGCCGTCGGTTGCCAGAATGGCATCGAGGTTATCCACCCCCGCCTGGCTTTCGATCTGCACCAGAATCGTGATATTGGCGTTGGACTGGCGGAAGTAATCCGGCACGGTGCCGAACATATTGGCGCGGTGCGAAACAGAGACACCGCGAATGCCTTCCGGCGGATAGCGGGTCGCTGCCACGGCGTTTACCGCTTCTTCTTCGGTTTCGACAAACGGGATCAGGAAGTTATAGAAACCGATATCCAGCAGGCGTTTGATAATCACCGGATCGTTGGTCGGAACCCGCACCACCGGCGCGCTAACGCTGCCCTTTAATGCCATTAATTGCGGTACAAAAGTGAGCACGTCGTTTGGGGCGTGTTCGCCGTCCAGTAACAGCCAGTCAAAACCCGCCAGGCCCAGAACTTCAGTGCTGATATGACTACCCAGCGCAGACCAACAACCGATTTGAATCTGTTGCGCCGCCAGCGCGGCCTTGAATTTGTTGGGGAAGATATCGTTATTCATCTTTTGTACCTTAATGAGTTGTTGCTTATTTCTTCAGTTCCATACGTTTGATGTCGCCAACCACGAACAGGTAGCAGACCATCATCATCAGCGCTGAACAGCCTACGAACACCAACGCACCGTTGAAAGAATGCAACTCTTTAACCATGTATCCGATAACCAGCGGCGTCACGATAGAGGCCACATTACCGAACACGTTGAAGACGCCACCGCACAGACCGACAATCTCTTTCGGCGCGACATCAGAAATAACCGGCCAGCCCAGCGCGCCAAAGCCTTTACCAAAGAATGCGAGCGCCATCAGGGCAATAACCAGTGCGGTGTTATCGGTGTAGTTACACAGAATGATGCTTGAAGCCAGTAACATCCCGACCACGATAGGGAATTTACGTGCCACGGTCAGCGAGGAACCGCGCTTAATCAGGTAATCAGAGAAAAATCCGCCGAGCACGCCACCGGCAAAACCGCACAGCGCCGGAATGGAGGCAACAAACCCGACTTTGAGAATCGACATGCCTTTTTCCTGCACCAGATAAATCGGGAACCAGGTCAGGAAGAACCAGGTAATGGTATTAAGGAAGTACTGACCAAAAAACACGCCAAGCATCATACGGTTGCACAGCAGTTGCTTGATGTAATCCATTTTAGGACCGGCGTTTTTACTGTCGTCCGTTTTTTTGTGGTCCATATCCACGACCGCGCCATTCTGCGCGATGTACTCCAGCTCTTCGCGGGACATACGAGGGTGGTCAGTTGGGTTGTGGACAAATTTCACCCAGGCGAAGGTCAGCACAAAACCGATCGCGCCCATCACGGTAAACACATGCTCCCAGCCCCAGGCGAAAGTCAGCCAGCCCAGCAGCGGTGAGAACAGCGCCAGAGAGAAATACTGCGCAGAGTTAAAAATCGCAGAAGCTGTACCGCGCTCTTTTGCCGGGAACCAGGCCGCAACGATGCGGGCGTTCGCCGGAAATGATGGCGCTTCTGAGAAGCCGAGCATAAAACGCATGAAAAACATCGAAATCCCGGCCCAGGCGATCGGGAAAACATCAACAAAACCCTGCAAGAAAGTGAAGAGCGACCAGAAAAACAGACTCCAGGTGTAAACCTTTTTCGAACCGAAGCGGTCAAGCAACCAACCGCCAGGGATTTGCATCAGCAGGTAAGCCCAACCGAATGCAGAAAAAATGTAGCCCATTGAGACAGAATCAAGTTGCAGCTCTTTCGCAACCTCTGTCCCGGCAATGGACAGCGTAGCGCGGTCTGCATAGTTAACAGCAGTAACAATAAATATAATCAGCAAAATTAAATAACGGGTTGGTAAGCCCCGTTTTGTTTCAACGGCATGTTCAACAGTCATTTTAATTTCCTTGGGCACCGCCAAATTTAAAATATAATTATTGTGATGTTTCTTATCTGATTTAATTTAAGCACCCGAACTTATATCAGATAATTGGCACGTCGATTTTATTAGCGCTCAGTATAATCAGCGTCATCATGTCACACACTGGAGGGTTGCTCAATTTTAACCTTGCTCAAAAAGAATAATTTGAGCATATGCACATACGCCTGGGCGCTAATGCACAGTTCTTGCAATAGACAGCCGCACCAGACGGGAGATCACAATAATAAGTGATGCAGATCACATTTTATTATTTAAACTCCTGACATCCTTATTTCAGCAAATGAGATTTTTATTTCTGATATTAATTACAGAATAAAGAATGGTTCCTCTTTTTATTGAGTAATGCATCGTACAGTTAGCTGGAGATTACTTAACAATGTCCGACATTGAAATTAGACAGCAACCGCCAGGGGCGTTTTATATTAAGGTACACGACACGGATAATGTCGCGATCATCGTTAATGACAATGGCTTAAAAGCGGGAACCCGTTTTCCGGATGGACTTGAGCTGATTGAGCATATTCCGCAAGGCCATAAAGTGGCACTGGTGGATATTCCCCATCACGGTGAGATTGTGCGTTACGGCGAAGTGATTGGTTACGCTGTACGCGACATTGCACGCGGTAGCTGGATTGATGAATCCACCGTTGAACTACCAAAAGCGCCGCCGCTGAATACGCTGCCGCTGGCGACCAAAGTCCCTGAGCCGCTGCCGCCGCTGGAAGGTTACACCTTTGAAGGCTACCGCAATGCGGACGGCAGCGTCGGCACTAAAAATCTGCTGGGCATCACCACCAGCGTGCATTGCGTGGCGGGCGTTGTCGATTATGTCGTGAAGATTATCGAACGCGATCTGCTGCCGAAGTACCCGAATGTGGACGGCGTCGTCGGTCTGAACCATCTCTATGGCTGCGGCGTGGCGATTAACGCACCGGCTGCGGTGATCCCCATTCGTACTATCCATAACCTCGCGCTGAACCCGAACTTTGGCGGTGAAGTGATGGTGATTGGTCTCGGTTGCGAAAAATTACAGCCGGAACGTCTGCTGCAGGGCACTGAAGATGTGCAGGCCATTGCGGTCGACAGCGCCAGCATTGTGCGTTTGCAGGATGAGCATCACGTGGGTTTCCGCTCAATGGTGGACGACATTCTGCAGGTGGCTGAACGCCACCTGGTGAAGCTGAATCAGCGCAAACGTGAAACCTGCCCGGCCTCCGAACTGGTTGTCGGCATGCAGTGCGGCGGCAGCGATGCGTTCTCCGGCGTTACCGCTAACCCGGCGGTTGGCTTTGCATCTGACCTGATTATTCGCTGCGGCGGCACGGTAATGTTCTCGGAAGTGACCGAAGTGCGCGACGCGATCCACTTACTGACCCCGCGCGCCATTAACGAAGAAGTGGGCAAACGTCTGCTGGAAGAGATGGCCTGGTACGATAACTATCTCGATATGGGCAAAACCGACCGCAGCGCCAACCCCTCTCCGGGGAACAAAAAAGGCGGCCTGGCGAACGTGGTCGAGAAAGCGCTGGGGTCAATTGCGAAATCCGGTAAGAGCGCCATTTCTGAAGTGCTCTCTCCCGGCCAACGCCCGACCAAACGCGGCCTGATTTACGCAGCAACGCCGGCGAGCGACTTCGTCTGCGGTACGCAGCAGGTCTCTTCCGGGATTACCGTACAGGTCTTTACCACCGGTCGCGGTACGCCTTACGGCCTGGTTGCGGTGCCGGTGATTAAGATGGCAACACGTACCGAGCTGGCGAACCGCTGGTATGACTTAATGGATATCAACGCCGGGACGATCGCCACGGGCGAAGAGACGATTGAAGATGTGGGCTGGAAACTGTTCCACTTCATCCTGGATGTCGCCAGCGGCCGTAAGAAAACCTTCTCGGATCAATGGGGCCTGCACAACCAACTGGCGGTGTTTAACCCGGCTCCGGTGACCTGATTTTTATAAGAAAAGTAAACCTCACTTTTTAAGCATGGCGCAGGCCATGCTTTTTTTTCGTTCGGTTTGTCGCTCAGCCGTTCTGCTGTTCCAGCGCGTATTTATACAACGCGTTTTTCTTCACGCCGTGGATTTCCGCCGCCAGCGCGGCCGCTTTTTTCAGCGGCAGCTCGGTTTGCAGTAACACCAGCGTGCGTAACGCATCGGCGGGTAACTCATCTTCCTGCGCCTTGTGCCCTTCGACGATCAGTACCATCTCGCCTTTGCGGCGGTTCTCATCCTCTTTAACCCATGCCAGCAGCTCGCCCACCGGCGCCCCGTGAATGGTTTCCCAGGTTTTGGTCAGCTCGCGCGCCAGTACCACATAGCGGGATTCCCCCCATACGGCGACCATATCTTCCAGGCTTTCCAGCAGACGGTGAGTGGATTCATAAAAAATGAGCGTACGGCTTTCGGTTTCCAGCCCTTTGAGCGTATCGCGACGCCCTTTCGATTTGGCGGGCAGAAAACCTTCGTAACAGAAACGATCCGATGGCAGCCCGGCGGCGCTTAACGCGGCGATGGCCGCACACGGCCCCGGCAACGGCACCACGCGGATACCGGCCTCGCGGCAGGTACGCACCAGATGGTAGCCCGGATCGTTAATCAGCGGCGTTCCGGCGTCGGAAACCAGCGCAATGTTCTGCCCCTCTTTTAATTTCGCCACCAGCGTTTCGGCTTTTTGCTGCTCATTATGGTCGTGCAGCGCAAACAAACGGGCATTAATGGCGAAGTGCTGGAGCAGTAAACCGGTGTGGCGGGTATCTTCAGCGGCAATTAAATCAACGGCTTGTAACACGTTAAGCGCGCGCTGCGTAATATCAGCCAAATTCCCGATAGGAGTAGGTACAATATAGAGCTGACCTTGAGAATTCTCCGCCGATTCGTGTTGTTTCATTGTTTCATCCGTATTGCCGATTTAATATTGAGCATTGCGTAAAAATTATCACTGGATACAGTATGCTACCGTCAAGATTTCTACGTTCGAAAGCCACGCGCTGCCTGCCTGTGGTGCTCGCCGCCCTGCTGTTTGCAGGCTGCGGCACGCAATCGACAGACCAGAGCGCCTCGCATATGCAGGGCGAAGCGCAGGCCGATTCTGGCTATTACCTGCAGCAGATGCAGCAAAGCACAGATGATAGCAAGACCAACTGGCAATTACTCGCCATTCGTGCACTGCTGAAAGAGGGAAAAACCCAGCAGGCCGGCGAACTGCTTGCCCAGTTGCCGCAGGATCTGAGCGATAATCAGCGCAAAGAACGCACGTTGCTCGCTGCCGAAATGAAACTGGCGCAGAAGGATTTTGCCGGTGCGAAAGCGCAACTCAACGAACTCGATCCCGCCGATCTTGAGCAGAACCAGCAAGCGCGTTACTGGCAAATTGGCATTTCCGCCTCGCAAGGCAAGCCTTCTCTGACGCTGCTGCGCGCGCTCATTGCCCAGCAGCCGCTGTTGAGTAAACCGGAAGAGAAGCAGAAAAACATCGACGCCACCTGGCAAGCGCTGGCCTCTATGACGCAAGATCAGGCCAGAGCGCTGGTGATCAACGCCGATGAAGTGACGCTGCAAGGCTGGCTCGACCTGCAACGCATGTGGTTCGACAACCGCAACGACCCTAATATGCTGAAAGCTGGCATTACCGACTGGCAAACGCGCTACCCGCAAAACCCGGCGGCGAAAATGTTGCCTGGCCAGTTGTCGAACTTGCAAAACTTTAAACCAGCAGCAACCAACAAAATCGCGCTGCTGTTGCCGTTAAATGGCCAGGCGGCTGTGTTTAGCCGCGCTATTCAGCAGGGTTTTGAAGCGGCGAAAAACGGCATTGCCCCGGTTTCCGGCCCGGCTGTTCCGCAGCAAGTTGCCCAGGCCGCGACCGCAGCCGTTGTCAGCCCGGCAGACGCGAATGTGAATGACCTGACCAACGCCCCGGCGCAGCAAAATGCAGCTGCACCGAATGCTCAACAAGCGCAAGCACCGGATAGCGCAGCACAAAGTGACGCAGCAACAACGAATTCCGCCGCCACTGCTCAGCAAGATCCGGCAGCCACAACGCCCGCTCAGCCGACCGACGCTAATGCAACTCAACCGGTCGCTGCACCTGCCGTGGCAGGCACACCGGCGAATCCTGGCGCTGAGCTGAAAGTTTACGATACCAGTGCGCAACCGATGGATCAGATCCTCAACCAGGTTCAGCAGGATGGCGCCAGCATCGTGGTCGGCCCGCTGCTCAAAAACAATGTTGAAGAGCTGATGCGCAGCAACACGTCGCTGAACGTGCTGGCGCTCAACCAGCCGGAGCATGTCGAAAACCGCGCCAACATTTGCTACTTCGCCCTCTCGCCAGAGGATGAAGCCCACGATGCCGCACGCCATATCTTTGAGCAGGGTCGTCATGCGCCGCTGCTGCTGGTGCCACGCAGCGCATTGGGTGAACGCGTCAGCACCGCGTTTGCCGATGAGTGGAAAAAACTGGGCGGCGGCGTTGTGTTAGCGCAAAAATTTGGTTCCACCGCTGAACTGCGCATGGGGCTGAACGGTCGCTCTGGCATCGCGCTGACCGGTAGCCCGGTTGCTTCCAGCCTGCCACAGCAGCCAGGCGTGACGGTTGGCGGTCTGAATATTCCGGCGCCGCCGACGGATGCGCAAATTAGCGGTAGCGGCAGCGTTGACGCGGTGTATATCGTCGCCACGCAGGATGAAATCGCACTGATTAAACCGATGATTACTCTGCGTACCGGCAGCCAGAGCGGTGTGATGCTGTACGCCAGCTCACGCAGTGCGCAGGGCGGCGCAGGCCCGGATTTCCGGCTTGAAATGGAAGGCCTGCAATTCAACGAAATCCCGATGCTTGCCGGCGCAAATCCGTCGCTGATGCAGCAAGCGCTGAAAAGCGTGAATAACGACTACTCGCTGGCGCGTCTGTACGCGATGGGCGCGGATGCCTGGTCGCTGGCGAATAACTTCTCGCAAATGCGTCAGGTGCCGGGTTTTGAGCTGAACGGCAATACCGGCGATTTAACTGCTACACAGGACTGCGTGATCAACAGGAAGTTGTCATGGCTCAAATACCAACAGGGGCAAATCGTCCCGGCGAATTAAGCCGTAAGCAGACCGGCGACGTGTGGGAAGCGAAAGCGCGTCGTCTGCTGGAAAGCAAAGGACTGCATTTTATCGCCGCCAATGTGCGCGAGCGCGGCGGCGAAATCGATCTGATAATGCGACACGGCAAGACCACCGTGTTTATTGAAGTGCGCTACCGAAAATCGGCGCGTTTTGGCGGTGCGGCAAGCAGCGTCACCCGCGCCAAGCAAGCCAAACTGCTGCATACCGCGCGTTTATGGCTGGCCCGGCACAATGGGAGTTTTGACACTGTGGATTGCCGGTTTGATGTGGTAGCCTTCACCGAAAATGATGTTGAGTGGATAGCCAACGCCTTTAACGACCACTCATGATTGGCTCAATGATAGGGATTACCGTGCTCGAACGAATTAAAGTCTGCTTTACGGAAAGCATTCAAACCCAAATTGCGGCGGCGGAAGCGCTACCTGATGCCATTTCCCGAGCAGCCATGACGATGGTTCACTCCCTGCTGAATGGCAACAAAATCCTCTGTTGTGGCAACGGGACATCTGCCGCCAACGCACAGCATTTTGCTGCCAGCATGATCAACCGTTTTGAAACAGAACGTCCTAGTTTACCTGCCATTGCACTTAATACCGATAATGTGGTCTTAACCGCGATAGCAAATGACCGTCTGCATGATGAAATTTATGCCAAGCAGGTTCGGGCGCTCGGCCATACCGGCGATATTTTATTAGCCATCTCAACGCGTGGTAACAGTCGCGATATCGTTAAAGCCGTCGAAGCGGCGGTGACGCGCGATATGTCGATCATTGCGTTGACGGGCTACGACGGTGGCGAGCTGGCGGGTCTGCTGGGGCCGCAGGATGTCGAAATTCGTATTCCTTCCCACCGCAGCGCGCGCATCCAGGAAATGCACATGCTAACGGTAAATTGCTTATGCGATCTGATTGATAACACGCTTTTTCCTCACCAGGATGATTAAGGAGTACACATGAAGGCATTTACGCCCCTCGCAGTCCTTATTTCCGCGCTGCTGTTACAGGGTTGTGTTGGCGCAGTGGTGGTAGGTTCCGCAGCCGTGGGCACAAAAGCCGCGACGGATCCGCGAACCGTTGGCACCCAGGTGGATGACAGCACGCTGGAACTACGCGTGAATAGCGCGCTGTCGAAAGACGAACAAATTAAGAAAGAAGCGCGTGTTAACGTCACCGCCTACCAGGGGAAAGTGCTGCTGACAGGCCAGGCGCCGAATACCGATCTCTCTTCGCGGGCAAAACAGATTGCCGTTGGTGTGGAAGGGACAACCGAAGTCTTCAACGAGATCCGCCAGGGTCAGCCGATTGGTCTGGGTACGGCCTCTTCCGATACCTGGATCACCACCAAAGTGCGCTCGCAGTTGCTGAGCAGCGACCAAGTGAAATCGTCAAACGTGAAAGTGACGACGGAAAACGGCGAAGTGTTCCTGATGGGGCTGGTCACCGAGCGTGAAGGCCGCGCCGCCGCAGATATCGCCAGCCGCGTAAGCGGGGTGAAACACGTGACCACCGCCTTTACCCTGCTTAAATAAAACCGCAGTCATGAAAAAGCCCGGTCAAAACCGGGCTTTTTTTCGCGCAGTAGTAGGCTTACAGCAGCGCAATAGTTCCGGTTATCATCCCGCACAGTGCCACCAGGCCGCCGGTCAGCCACAGGGCTTTCGCCGGGAAAGATTTACGCAGCATAACGAGCGATGGCAGGCTAACCGCCGGCAGCGTAATCAGCAGCGCCAGGGCAGGCGCCATGCCCATCCCCGCCAGCATCATGGTTTGTACAATGGGAATTTCTGCCGCCGTGGGGATAACAAACAGGCAACCGACAATCGCCATCGCAATCACCCACAGCAATGTGTTATCCACCGCGCCATCTGCATGCGGGAACAGCCAGACGCGCGCCGCACCGAGAACCAGCACCGCGAGGATATAGACCGGAATGGTGCTCCAGAACAGTTGCCATAACGCTTTGCCCCAGCGCGCCATAAAGCTGCCCTGCGGCTCTGGCAAGGTGATCTCCACCGGCTCAGCCTGTTGCGGGCTATCTTTCACCAGCATCTGTACCAGCGTTGCCACGCCGAGCACGGTGACCAGACCGGCAACCAGGCGGATTGCGGCGAAATGCCAGCCAAGCACAAACCCCATAAACACCAGCGTTGCCGGGTTCAGCAGCGGGTTGCCCATCCAGAACGCCAGCGCACCGCCCATCGAAACGCGCTGACGCCGCATGCCCGCCGCCACCGGCGCCGCACAGCAGGAGCACATCATGCCAGGCAGAGAAAATAACGTACCAAACAGGGTGCCGCTAAAGCGTTTTTGCCCCAGCGTGCGCAGCAACCAGTCGCGCGGGATAAGCACCTGAATCAACGAACCGAGCAGCACGCCGAGTACGGCGGCTTTCCAGACGGCGAGAAAATAGACCATGGCATAATCAAGCGCCGCCTGAAACGGGCTGGAGTCGGCCTGGGAAAGAATGGATTTACCGATGCTGTGTGTCTCGGCGGCGGTGAATGCTTTGCCGTAATAAGGCTGCCATTTCACGTACCAAAGACCAATGATAACAACAAGAAAGAACAGAGCGGGTTTCCACCATTGAACAGGTGTTGCCGCCTGAGGTGAAGACTGACCAGTCATAACATTCCCCGGGGATATATTTATAAGCCCGAGAATAGTACGCCGTGATAACTATTTTGCCAATGTGCTATCCGCTGCGATCGCCCGTAGCTGCGCGGATTTCACTACCCGGACAGGCTGGCTCGCAGGCAAAAATGCCAGCGCCAGCATTGCGCGGGCAACGTCGTGGGCGGAAATCGACTTCCAGTTGCCCGGCAACAGGCGGAAAAGCGGTGCCAGCAACGATTCATTGACCCGTTTTTTCTCCCGATCCCCCAGCAGCATTGACGGGCGGACGATGGTCAGCGACGGCCACTGTTGCGCCATCAACGCGTTTTCCATCTCACCTTTTACGTGATTGTAGAAAAACGGCGAGCGCGCGTTTGCTCCCATTGAACTGACCACCAGCATTTGCGTGGCGCCAAGGCGCAGGCCGGTGATTGCCGTGTCCACCACCAGCGTGTAATCAGCAAGCACAAATGCCTCTTTGCTACCCGCCTCACGCCGGGTTGTACCGAGGCAACAAAAAACCGTATCGACCGGTTCCGTGACCAGTGCCAGCGCGTCACTGAGCTGAGGATCGTGCGGGTTCGCAACACCAGAGATGCCCTGCAACGGTCGGCGAGTCGGCGCCGTGATCGCGTCAATGCGCGGGTCGCTGTTCAGCAACCGCAACAGATGCCCGCCAACCAGACCGGTGGCACCGGTGATTAATACACGTTGCATCGCTTCCCCCTTTGCAGATGAATCTGTGTTGCAATGTCAGCCTGCTGAACCAGGCTTAGTGTGCTGGTGAGTTATCAGTATGCATAACTCCCTTTCTGAAGCCAAAACAACGGAGGAAGTATGAGCAAGAAAATTGCTGTCTTGATCACCGACGAGTTTGAAGATTCAGAATTCACCTCTCCGGCCCATGAATTCCGCAAGGCCGGTCATGAGGTTATTACGATTGAGAAACAGGCCGGGAAAACCATTCACGGCAAAAAGGGCGAAGCGGAAGTGGTAATTGATAAAGCCATTGATGAAGTGCGCCCGGCAGACTTTGACGCGCTGCTGCTGCCGGGGGGACACTCGCCTGACTATCTGCGCGGCGACGATCGTTTTGTCACCTTCACGCGCGATTTCATCAGCACTGGCAAGCCGGTCTTCGCCATTTGCCACGGTCCGCAGTTGCTGATCAGCGCCGATGCGATACGCGGGCGTAAGCTCACGGCGGTGAAACCGATTGTGGTGGATGTGAAAAACGCCGGGGGTGAGTTCTACGACCAGGAAGTGGTGGTCGATAAAGATCAGCTGGTTACCAGCCGTACTCCCGATGATTTGCCCGCATTTAATCGTGAAGCGCTGCGCTTATTGGGTGCCTGAGTCGCGGATCCAGTGCAGTTTTTTACCAAAACCCAGCGTGTTATCGGTGAACTTCAGTTCGTGAAGACGAATTTCCCACATCGGGGCAGATAATACGCGGGCGACCGGAAAGCGACGATTGTACTTCGCACGCAACGTCGCACTCTCTTCGCTGTCGAGGCGGCGGATCTCGCCGGTGAACTGCACGCCGCGAATCAGCGCCACGGTTTTTGGCTGGCCGTTTACCGTGCCTGCTACCTGCGCTTTCAAACCCGTCATCTGTGAATGGCGGGTTTGATCCTCGCTCAGGATATAAAACGCGACCGCTTGCGGATCATAAAAATAGAACGCGTTCGCACACCATAACTCTCCCCGATTCGCCACACACCACGTGACAACATGCTGCTTCGCTAGCCAGCGATTAATGGCTGCTAGAGTCTCCATTTTTTCCCTTCCCCATGTTATTTTTCTTTCACATTAACATACTGAACATCGTCATGACGCCCTGGTTTCTTTACCTTATTCGCACCGCTGACAACATGCTCTACACCGGTATTACCACCGATGTCGCACGGCGTTTTACCCAGCATCAATCCGGGAAAGGCGCAAAAGCGTTACGGGGAAAAGGCGCGCTGGCACTGGCTTTTTCAGCCGAGGTGGGGGAAAGGTCGCTGGCACTGCGGCTGGAGTACCGCATTAAGCAGTTAACCAAGCGCCAGAAAGAGCGCCTCGTCGCCGGGGATGGCTCGTTCGAGGCGCTGCGGGAAAGCCTGTTATCTGTGTCCGTTAAAAACGATTGAAATGATCGCTGTATTCGACCAGACCACTGACGCCATTGAACGCGTCATCCGCCAGACGATGAACTAAAAACGCGTCATGGCTTTCTGGCCAGCGGCAGCGCAAATCATACTGCGCCGCCTTCTCAAACCCGAGACGGCTATAAAACACGGGATCACCTAAAGTGACCACCGCCGCATAACCAAACTCGTTGAGTGAATCCAGCCCTTCATACACTAACTGACGCGCAATACCCTGCCCGCGGTACTGCTCATCAACGGCCAGCGGCGCAAGCCCGACCCATTGCAGCTCTTCACCGGCGACCGAAACCGGGCTAAACGCCACGTAGCCAATGACCTGACCTTCGTCATCGGTCGCAACAAATCCCAGCGTGATCAGCCCGTCTTCGCGCAGATCGTGCACCAGCGTCGCTTCCGCTTCGCCGTCAAAACTACGGCGCAGCAGCGCGTCGATACCGGGAGCATCAATGGGAATTTCAACTCTAATCAGCATGGCTCACCTACAGAAGGTTGTGTCGTTGCAGGCGGCGCTTGCAGGCCAGCCTCAACAAATTCCGCCAGCTGCAGCAGCATCACCCGCAGGGGTTTTGGCATCTGCTCCAGCTCAATGGCGTCCATCAGGTTTTTCACGTACAGCCCAAGTTCCGTATCGCCTTCAATCACCAGACGGCGCTGGAAAAACAGCGTATCGGGATCCTGCTTACGCGCAGCAATCATCAGCAAATCGCTGGCGTCCGCGCTGAAGCTGACATCCGCATCGGCAGATTCACGTACAATCATCTGCCCATCTGCAACAGAGGTATACCACGTCAGGCCAATATCCCGAACCTGGATACTTAACCAGCGGCCTTCCAGAAACTCAAGTTCTCCGTCCGCCAGCGCCTGTTGGAATTGCCAACGCAGCACCTGCTCCAGCACCTGACGTTTGATGGCAAAAGGCGTCAGCTTAACCGGCACGCTCAGTAACGACGGGCCAACGTGAACAAGACGTGAGCGCAATTTATCCAACACGAGCTTTACTCCCTGAAATGATAATGACTGCTATTTTGCCACAATCGCCAAATGGCATAGCGGCACAAATCAACAATTACGAATAAACAGCCGGGGATTATTGGCGCCATCAATACGCATTTAACTGCCTCAAATCAAAAATTGTCGCTGACAGGTTAACTAAAATCCCAGTTCATTAACAACTTAGCGACCCCACGGGGTACATCCGGGCCATAGCGCCCCTGATTGCAGGATACACTATGGAGTTGCTCTGCCCTGCCGGAAACCTTCCGGCGCTGAAGGCGGCCATCGAAAACGGCGCCGACGCTGTGTATATCGGCCTGAAAGATGATACCAACGCCCGCCATTTCGCCGGTCTTAATTTTACCGAGAAGAAGCTGCAGGAAGCGGTCAGCTTTGTTCATCAACACCGCCGCAAGCTGCATATCGCCATTAACACATTTGCGCATCCTGATGGTTATCAACGCTGGGAGCGCGCCGTTGATATGGCGGCGCAGATTGGCGCTGACGCGCTGATCCTGGCGGATTTAGCGATGCTGGAATATGCAGCCGAGCGCTATCCGCATATTGAGCGCCACGTCTCCGTCCAGGCTTCCGCGACCAACGAAGAGGCGATTCGTTTTTACCATCGCCACTTTGACGTGGCGCGCGTGGTGCTGCCGCGCGTGTTATCGATTCACCAGGTCAAGCAACTGGCGCGCGTCACGCCGGTGCCGCTGGAAGTGTTCGCTTTTGGCAGCCTGTGCATTATGGCGGAAGGTCGCTGCTATCTCTCTTCTTACCTGACTGGCGAATCGCCCAATACCGTGGGCGCCTGTTCTCCGGCGCGTTTTGTGCGCTGGCAGCAAACACCGCAGGGGCTGGAGTCCCGTCTTAACGAAGTGCTGATTGATCGCTATCAGGATGGCGAAAACGCCGGTTATCCGACCTTATGCAAAGGCCGCTATCTGGTGGATGGCGAGCGCTATCACGCGCTGGAAGAACCCACCAGCCTCAACACGCTGGAGCTGCTGCCAGAGCTGCTGGCCGCCAATATTGCCTCGGTAAAAATCGAGGGGCGTCAGCGTAGCCCCGCCTATGTCAGCCAGGTGGCAAAAGTATGGCGTCAGGCAATCGACCGTTGTATGGCCTCGCCGCAAGATTTTGTGCCGCAATCGGCCTGGATGGAAACGCTGGGGTCGATGTCGGAAGGCACCCAAACCACCCTCGGCGCGTATCACCGCAAATGGCAGTAGGAAAACCATGAAATATTCATTAGGGCCGGTGCTTTACTACTGGCCAAAAGAGACGCTGGAAGATTTTTACCGCCAGGCCGCCACCAGCCACGCCGATGTGATTTACCTTGGCGAAGCCGTCTGCAGCAAGCGCCGCGCCACCAAAGTGGGCGACTGGCTGGATATGGCCAAACAACTGGCGGGCAGCGGCAAGCAGGTTGTGCTTTCCACGCTGGCGCTGGTGCAGGCCTCTTCCGAATTAAACGAACTAAAACGTTACGTTGATAACGGCGAGTTTTTACTCGAAGCCAGCGACCTGGGCGTGGTGAATATGTGCGCCGAGCGCAAGCTGCCGTTTGTCGCCGGGCATGCGCTCAACTGCTACAACGCGGTGGCGCTGCGTTTACTGCTCAAGCAAGGCATGGTGCGCTGGTGCATGCCGGTTGAGCTTTCACGCGACTGGCTGAAAAACTTACTCGATCAGTGTGATTCCCTCGGTATTCGTCAGCAATTTGAAGTGGAAGTGCTGAGCTACGGTCATCTGCCACTGGCTTACTCCGCGCGCTGCTTTACCGCCCGCTCCGAAGACAGACCCAAAGATGAGTGCGAAACCTGCTGCATTAAATACCCGAACGGACGCAGCATCCTTTCGCAAGAGAATCAGCAAGTCTTTGTGCTCAACGGTATCCAGACGATGAGCGGCTATGTTTACAACCTTGGCAATGAACTGGTCTCAATGAATGGCCTTGTGGATATGGTGCGCCTGTCGCCGATGGGTAACGAGACGTTTGCCATGCTTGACGCGTTTAAGGCTAATGAAACGGGTAATGCGCCGCTATCACTGGCCTCTAATAGCGATTGCAACGGCTACTGGCGCAGGCTGCCGGGTCTGGCTTTACAGCAGTAATAAAAGCTCACTTTGTTAACAAGAATTGTCACAAGTTAATGCAGTATGAAAGTTGCAGCTTTTCTGGCCGGGAGCGGCACATTGCGCCAGGCTGGAAGAAGACCTTCAATCTGATGACAATGCTGTAGCAAAGTGAGTGTGTATGTCTGATAAAACGATCCCTTTTTCGGTGCTTGATCTTGCGCCGATCCCGCAAAACTCCAGCGCCCGCGAGGCGTTCGCTCATTCGCTGGATCTGGCGAAACGGGCCGAACAGCGCGGTTATCATCGCTACTGGCTGGCAGAACACCACAATATGACCGGTATCGCCAGCGCGGCGACCTCCGTATTGATTGGCTATCTGGCGGCGAATACGCAAACTCTGCATTTGGGTTCCGGCGGCGTGATGCTGCCAAACCATTCACCGCTGGTGATTGCCGAGCAGTTCGGCACATTGAATACGCTCTACCCCGGGCGTATCGATCTCGGGCTTGGCCGCGCGCCAGGCAGCGACCAGCGCACCATGATGGCGCTGCGCCGCCATATGAGCGGTGATATCGACAATTTCCCGCGAGATGTCGCTGAACTGGTGGACTGGTTTGATGCCCGCGATCCAAACCCGCACGTACGACCGGTCCCGGGCTACGGTGAAAAAATCCCCGTCTGGCTGCTGGGCTCAAGCCTGTATAGCGCGCAACTGGCCGCAAAGCTGGGCTTACCGTTTGCCTTTGCTTCGCACTTCGCGCCGGATATGTTGTTCCAGGCGTTACATCTTTATCGCACCAACTTTACGCCTTCGGCGCGGCTGGAAAAACCGTACGCGATGGTGTGCATCAATATTGTCGCAGCCGACAGCAATCGCGATGCGGAATTCCTGTTTACCTCTATGCAGCAGGCATTTGTGAAATTGCGCCGTGGTGAAAGCGCGCAGTTGCCACCACCGATCCCCAATATGGATCAGTTCTGGTCACCGTCGGAACAATACGGCGTACAGCAGGCGTTGAGTATGTCGCTGGTGGGTGATAAAGCGAAAGTGCGCCACGGGCTGGAGTCGATTCTGCGGGAAACGGACGCCGATGAAATTATGGTCAACGGGCAGATTTTTGATCACCAGGCGCGGCTCTACTCGTTTGAGCTGGCGATGCAGGTGAAAGAAGAACTGCTCGGCTAGCGCAGAGATTCTCCTCTCCCATAAGGGAGAGGAGAGAAATAATTACTGGTAAACAGGTAGCAAATTAAAGCTGGAAAGCAGATGCACGACCGCGTTGCCGATGCCAAACAGCAGGATCAATACGATCATCGGCTTGCCACCCCACACGCGAAATGCCGGACTGCCAAAGCGCTTACGCGACGCATTTGCCAGCAATGCCGGAACAATCGCCGCCCATATCGTTGCTGCCAGACCCGCATAACCAATTGCATACAAAAAGCCGTTCGGCCACAGTAAGCCACCCACAATCGGCGGCAAAAAGGTCAGCAGTGCGGTTTTAAAACGTCCCAGCGGGGAATCATCAAACTTGAACAAGTCCGCCAGGTAGTCAAACAGCCCCAACGTCACGCCGAGGAAGGAACTGGCGACTGCAAAGTTTGAGAAGACAACCAGCAACAGATCCAGACTGCGGCTATTCAGCACGCCGCTCAGCGCCTGCACCAGCACATCGATATTCCCGCCTTTGGCCGCGATCTCAATAAACGCCGGACGCGGGATGTTGCCCATGGTAACCAGCAACCAAATCACATATAACCCCAGCGCCAGCAGCGTGCCGTAGACCAGGCAACGAATAATGGTACGCGGATCTTTGCCGTAGTATTTCATCAGGCTCGGCACATTGCCGTGGTAGCCAAACGAGGCCAGACAGAAGGGCAGCGTCATCAACAGATAAGGCGTGTACGAAGCATCGCTCTGAGCAACGTTAAATAAGGTTGCTGGCTCGACATGCCCCAACAGGCTGCCAAAAGTGAGAAAGAAGGTGATGACCTTCGCACCCAGTACAATCGCCGTCATTCGGCTGACAGCGTGTGTCGAGAGCCAGACGATAAATGCCACCAACAGCGCAAAGGCAAGCCCGGCCAGACGCGGCGGAACATCCAGCGACATTTCCGCAAAGGTGTGGTGCAAGATAGAGCCGCTTGCCGAAATGTAGGCGTAAGTCAGGATATAGAGCACGAAAGCAATCGAGATACCGTTAACCAGGTTCCAGCCTTTTCCCAGCAAATCTTTGGTGATGGTATCGAAGCTCGCGCCGCTCCGGTAATTCAGGTTGGCTTCAAGGATCATCAGCCCGGAGTGCAACATGCAAAACCAGGTAAAAACGAGCGCCAGCAATGACCAGAAAAACCACGCGCCGGACATCACCACCGGCAGTGAAAACATGCCTGCGCCAATGATCGTGCCGCCAATAATCACTACCCCGCCGAACAGCGAAGGGGAAGCTTGTGTGGTTGTCAGTGTCGACATCTGAATGATTCTCCTGTGGTGAGCAATGCCAGTAGTTCAGGCTGCTGCATTGTACCAGTACAGGAGTACATTACGGATAAAAAAAGCCCCAATCTTTTCGATCGGGGCTGTATCTATTTCTTTACAGACTGTAACGCAAACTATGCGTCGTTACGGCGACGCGGAGCGCTATCGTCACGATCGCGGCGCGGTGCACGACGTTCGCCACCGAAACTACGACCTTCCTGACGCTCACCGCTGAAACGACGGCCTTCACCACGACCACCTTCACGGCGTTCACCACCGAAACCGCCGCGACGCTCACCGCCACCACGACGTTCGCTACGCTCACGCGGCTGTGCATCGCCCAGCAGCTGCATATTCATCGGCTTGTTCAGAATACGCGTGCGAGTGAAGTGCTGCAGAACTTCGCCCGGCATGCCTTTCGGCAGCTCAATGGTAGAGTGAGTACCAAACAGTTTGATGTTACCAATGTAACGGCTGCTGATATCACCTTCGTTCGCGATAGCACCAACGATATGGCGTACTTCAACACCATCATCGCGGCCCACTTCGATACGATACAGTTCCATTTCACCAACATCCCGACGTTCACGACGCGGACGATCTTCGCCACCACGTTCGCCACGCGGACCACGATCGTTACGATCGCCACGGCGTTCGAAACGGTCATCACGATCGCGGAACTCACGCTTAGGACGCATCGGTGCATCCGGCGGCAGGATCAGCGGACGTTCGCCCTGAGCCATTTTCAGCAGTGCAGCGGCCAGCGTTTCAATATCCATCTCTTCTTCAGCAGAAGGCTGGATTTTTGCCAGCAGCGCGCGGTACTGATCCAGATCGCTGCTTTCCAGCTGCTGCTGAACTTTAGCGGCGAATTTTTCCAGACGGCGTTTGCCCAGCAGCTCTGCGTTCGGCAGTTCCACTTCCGGAATGGTCAGTTTCATCGTACGTTCGATGTTACGCAGCAGACGACGCTCGCGGTTCTCAACGAACAGCAGTGCACGGCCCGCACGACCCGCACGACCGGTACGACCGATACGGTGAACGTAGGATTCAGAATCCATCGGAATGTCGTAGTTAACAACCAGGCTGATGCGCTCAACGTCCAGACCACGTGCTGCAACGTCAGTTGCAATCAGGATATCCAGACGACCGTCTTTCAGGCGCTCCAGTGTCTGCTCACGCAGTGCCTGGTTCATGTCACCGTTCAGTGCGGCGCTGTTATAGCCACTGCGTTCCAGCGCTTCAGCCACTTCCAGCGTTGCGTTTTTGGTACGAACGAAGATGATCGCCGCATCAAAATCTTCCGCTTCCAGGAAGCGAACCAGCGCTTCGTTTTTACGCATGCCGTATGCAGTCCAGTAGCTCTGGCTGATGTCCGGACGAGTCGTCACGCTGGATTGAATGCGCACTTCCTGCGGCTCTTTCATAAAGCGGCGAGTAATGCGACGGATTGCTTCCGGCATGGTGGCAGAGAACAGAGCGGTCTGATGACCTTCCGGGATCTGCGCCATGATGGTTTCTACGTCTTCGATAAAGCCCATGCGCAGCATTTCGTCGGCTTCATCCAGCACCAGACCGCTCAGTTTAGAGAGATCCAGCGTGCCGCGTTTCAGGTGATCCAACAGACGACCCGGCGTACCGACGACGATCTGTGGCCCCTGGCGAAGAGCGCGTAATTGCACGTCATAACGCTGGCCGCCGTACAGGGCTACCACGCTTACACCGCGCATATGTTTAGAGAAATCGGTCATTGCTTCAGCAACCTGAACCGCCAGTTCGCGGGTCGGAGCGAGCACAAGGATCTGCGGCGCACGCAGGTCCGGATCGATGTTGTTCAGCAGCGGCAGAGAAAACGCTGCAGTTTTACCGCTACCAGTCTGGGCCATGCCCAGCACGTCACGACCGTTCAGCAGGTGCGGGATGCACTCAGCCTGGATCGGAGATGGTTTTTCGTAACCGAGATCGTTAAGGGCTTCAAGGATGGGAGCCTTCAGGCCCAGATCTGCAAAAGTGGTTTCGAATTCAGCCATGTAGTACAAGTGCCTCTATGTCATTGGCGGCCAGTCTACATAACTCATCGTGAAAAAAATTAGCAATTTTCATTGAAAAGTGTGAACCGGCTCAAAGTAGGTTAATTAACGAACAATGAAGCCCTCACCCGCGAAGGTGATGGCAATCAAAAAAGATTACGGGCTGATATGTTCGTCAGCTATTGCTGGTCCGATTCTGCCAGGTCGTCATGCTCCTGGCCCAAGAGCGCTAATTCCAACAATGCGTAACGATGCTCAACAAAATTATGGACGTTGTTGGCAACCGCTAGTTTGAACAGTGCCGTGGCGCTGTCCTTATCCCCCAGACTTAGGTAGTACTTACCTAAATAGAAGTTGGTTTCACTGAGATGCTCAGCGAGCGAGGTGTTATCCGTTGCGTCTGCCTTCAGGCGATCCATTAGCGTTGCTTCGCTAATGTCGCCGAGGTAGAACTCGACAATGTTCCATCCCCACTGTTCCTTGTCCGATTTTTCGAAGCGCTGCTTCAGTGCTTCTTTAGCCTGCTTCTCATTAAGCTTCCGCTCAACGATGTAAAGCCACAGACTCCGGAAAGGATCATTAGGATCGTCTTGATAAAACGCCAGCAGATCATCTTGCGCTAACTTGTCGCGACCGCCGTAATGCAGTGCGATCCCGCGATTCAAGTGCGCGTAGTTGTAAGTTGGATCAAGCTCAAGTACAGAATCAAACGCTTCATAGGCAGCATCAAAATTGCCTGCCTGCGTTAAATAAATGCCTAAGTAATTGAATACTTCCGGCATATCGGGTCGGATTGCCAGCGCTTGCGAGAAATCATTTCGCGCTAAGGCTCTCAAACCGAGGCTATCATACAACACTCCGCGCTCATATAAAAGCTGTGCGCGTTCGTCATCGGTTAAAGCCCGACTGGCAAGAATTTGTTCCATGCGTGCCAGAATCACTTCTTGCTGCAAAGTCGGTTGCAATGGCACCGCGAGGACTTCACTTTTACGCCAGGCAGAGTTGCTGCATCCTGCCAGCGTTAAAGCTGTCGCAACGAAACACCAGCGCAAAAAAGGCTTCATTTCCCACTCCCGAAGACAACAATTGGATGAACGTCCTGTCCCCCGGCTGCAAACATGGCGTCCTGCCTGCTAATAAGCCCTCCGCTATCGCGGAGGGCAAAAACAACCTTACTCGCCCTGCTCTGCTTGCGGCGCTTCCGACGCTTCTACAGGCTGAGTCTGCTCAGTCGCTTCTTTAATGCTCAGACGAATACGGCCCTGACGGTCAACTTCCAGAACTTTAACCGGCACTTCCTGGCCCATCTGCAGATAATCGGTCACTTTCTCAACGCGTTTGTCCGCGATCTGAGAAATATGAACCAGACCTTCTTTACCGCCGCCGATGGCAACAAATGCGCCAAAGTCAACGATGCGGGTCACTTTACCGCTATAGACACGGCCCACTTCGATCTCAGCCGTGATCTCTTCAATACGGCGAATAGCATGTTTCGCTTTGTCGCCGTCAGTAGCTGCGATTTTCACGGTACCATCATCTTCGATTTCGATGGTGGTGCCGGTTTCTTCGGTCAGTGCACGAATGACGGAGCCGCCTTTACCGATCACGTCTTTGATCTTATCTGGATTAATTTTGATGGTATGGATACGCGGCGCAAATTCAGAGATATCACCACGCGGCGCGTTAATCGCCTGCTCCATTACACCCAGAATATGCAGACGAGCACCTTTCGCCTGGTTCAGCGCAACCTGCATGATCTCTTTGGTGATACCTTCAATTTTGATATCCATCTGCAGCGCAGAGATACCGTCGCGGGAACCCGCTACTTTGAAGTCCATATCGCCCAGGTGATCTTCGTCGCCCAGGATGTCGGACAGAACAACAAAGTTGTCGCCTTCTTTCACCAGACCCATTGCGATACCCGCAACGGCGGCTTTCACCGGTACGCCTGCGTCCATCAGCGCCAGAGATGCGCCACAAACGGAAGCCATAGAAGAAGAGCCGTTCGATTCGGTGATTTCAGAAACCACACGTACGGTGTACGGGAATTTATCAGCATCCGGCATTACTGCCAGCACGCCGCGTTTAGCCAGACGGCCGTGACCAATTTCACGACGTTTCGGCGAACCAACCATCCCGGTTTCCCCTACGGAGTACGGAGGGAAGTTGTAATGGAACAGGAAAGAGTCAGTGCGCTCGCCCATCAGCTCGTCGATGATCTGCGCGTCACGCGCGGTACCCAGAGTTGCAGTAACCAGCGCCTGAGTTTCGCCACGGGTAAACAGTGCGGAACCATGGGTGCGAGGCAGAACACCGGTACGAACGTCCAGACCACGGATCATATCTTTTTCGCGGCCATCGATACGCGGTTCGCCTGCCAGTACGCGGCTACGAACAACGTTTTTCTCGATAGCGTGCAGGATTTCACCCAGCTCATTGGCATCCAGGGTTTCATCTTCTGCCACCAGCGTTGCGATGGTTTCGGATTTGATCACGTCAACCTGAGCATAACGCTCTTGTTTGTCAGTGATGCGATACGCATCGCTCAAACGTGATTCTGCCAGTGCAGCAACGCGCGCGTTCAGCGCTTCGTTCACCGCTTCCGGCTGCCAGTCCCAACGCGGTTTGCCTGCTTCTTTTACCAGCTCGTTGATGTTCTGGATAACAATCTGCTGCTGGTCGTGGCCAAACACCACAGCGCCCAGCATCTGATCTTCGCTCAGCAATTCCGCTTCAGATTCAACCATCAGAACCGCGGCTTCAGTACCGGCTACGACCAGGTCCAGCTTACTTGCTTTCAGCTCTTCCTGAGTTGGGTTCAGAACGTACTGGTCGTTGATATAACCAACACGCGCGGCGCCAATCGGGCCATTGAACGGGATACCAGACAGTGAAAGCGCGGCGGAAGCACCGATCATGGCTACGATATCCGGGTTAACCTGCGGGTTAACGGAAACCACGGTAGCGATAACCTGCACTTCGTTCACGAACCCTTCCGGGAACAGCGGGCGAACCGGGCGGTCAATCAGACGCGCGATCAGCGTTTCGCCTTCGCTCGGACGGCCTTCACGACGGAAGAAACCGCCAGGGATTTTACCTGCAGCGTACGTACGCTCTTGATAGTTAACGGTCAGCGGGAAGAAATCCTGACCTGGTTTTGCTTTTTTCTGGCCAACAACGGTCACGAATACTGCGGTGTCATCCATGCTTACCATAACGGCAGCAGTCGCCTGACGCGCCATCATGCCGGTTTCCAGCGTGACGGTATGTTGACCATACTGGAATTTACGAACGATCGGATTCAGCAAAGTTCTGTCCTTTCTTAATGAAAGTCAGCACACCTTTGGCATGCTGACAATTTAACCGAATCTTCATGCATCCTCGCGACTAATGACAACCCTAACCCGCCCATTGCGGATAAAGCCTCTCATTAGCCGCGCGAACCTCTGCAGTGAAGATCATACCTGGCAACAATACATTAGTTTACTGCCAATTGCTGCCGCCTGGTTGAAAAAAGGGGCCTTGTAGGCCCCTTCTTGAAACTCGCCAGACTTAGCGACGCAGACCCAGACGCTCGATCAGCGCGGTGTAGCGTGCAACGTCTTTACGTTTCAGATAGTCGAGCAGTTTACGACGCTGAGAAACCATACGCAGCAGACCACGACGGCTGTGGTGATCTTTTTTGTGCTCTGCAAAGTGACCCTGCAGGTGGTTGATCTGAGCAGTCAGCAGTGCAACCTGAACTTCGGTAGAACCGCTGTCGTTAGAACCACGACCAAACTCGGAAACGATTTTTGCTTTAGCTTCAACGCTTAGAGACATTTTAAACTCCAGTGATAAAAAAATGAAAAGGCGCCGATCTCTAATTCAGCGGCCTCAGGATTAACGCCGGGTGATGTTAAATACATAGCCCGGCGTTAAGCGGCAATATTCTACTCGTAGTCACGGTTTCCCGCAAGGTAAGCCCGTCATTGTGCAGGATACTCGACCACCAGACGACGCGGCGCAACACGGCCTTCGTCGTCCATTTCGCCCATGCCAATGAATTTTGCGTCATCGCCTTCTGTGACGCGCACCAGCCCCGCTTTTGGCGCAGCGGATGCCCGAACCGGCTGACCGTTTTTGAAGTATGCCGCGACCACTGACGGAATGTTAACCGCCGGGAAATCTGACGCCGGGCTGTCCATTGGCATCAGTAACGGATCCAGCAGTTGTGCTGCCGGGATACCCTGCTGCTCGGCTTGATCCACCAGCTCGCGCAGCTTGTCGAGCGTCACCATACGTTCAACAGGATACTTACTCACCGCCAGGCGACGCAGATAGATAACATGTGCGCCGCAGCCCAGTTTCTCACCCAAATCATCAATGATGGTACGGATGTAAGTCCCTTTCGAGCAGTGAATTTCCAGCTCAAGTTCATTGCCTTCGTGGCGGATAAATAACAGCTCGTAAACCGTAATTGGGCGCGCTTCACGCGGAACCTCAATGCCCTGACGCGCATACTCGTAGAGCTTCTTTCCCTGATATTTCAGGGCAGAGTACATCGACGGGACTTGCTGCGTATCACCGCGAAAACTCTCCAGCGCAGTAGCCAGTTGTTCGGCACTGAAGGTCAACGGACGCTCTTCAACGATTTGCCCATCCGCATCGGACGTATCGGTACGCTGCCCAAGGCGGGCAATCACCCGATAACGTTTGTCCGAATCCAGCAGATATTGGGAAAACTTTGTCGCTTCTCCCAGGCAAATCGGCAGCATACCGGTCGCCAGCGGATCAAGCGCTCCGGTGTGTCCGGCACGGTTGGCGTTATAAAGACGCTTTACTTTTTGCAGCACATCATTGCTGGAAGCGCCCTGCTGTTTATCCAGCAGCAGAACGCCATGCACGTCGCGACCGCGACGACGAGGACGACTCATCAGTCCTCCTTGCTGTCGTCCGGGTTCACACGACGTTCGTCATCGTGTTTCACCACACTGGTCACCAGATTGGACATGCGCATCCCTTCCACCAACGAGTTGTCGTAGAAGAACGTCAGTTCCGGCACGATACGCAAACGCATCGCTTTACCCAACAGGGAACGAATAAAGCCAGAGGCATCCTGCAACGCTTTGATACCCGCTTTCACGGATGCTTCGTCTTTATCGTTGAGGAAGGTGACAAACACTTTGGCATAAGCCAGATCGCGGGAAACTTCGACACCAGAAACGGTGGTCATCATACCCAGACGCGGATCTTTAATTTCGCGCTGCAGGATAATCGCAATCTCTTTTTGCAGTTCCTGAGCCACGCGCTGCGGGCGACCAAATTCTTTCGCCATAATAATTCTCCAGACTAAAAAGGGGCCGTAGCCCCTTTTAATATTTCTTGCCGGGAGGCGCTTCGCTTACCCGGCCAGCAATGTTCATCCACTTTTCATTTCGGCTGGCTAGCAGCCGAAAAGCGAAGCGAATTACTCAATAGTACGTTGGATCTCAATGATCTCGAACACTTCGATCATATCGCCGGTACGTACATCATTGTAGTTCTTAACGCCGATACCACATTCCATGCCGTTACGGACTTCGTTGACGTCATCTTTGAAGCGACGCAGGGATTCCAGCTCGCCTTCATAGATAACCACGTTGTCGCGCAGAACGCGGATCGGGTTGTGACGTTTAACCACACCTTCGGTAACCATACAGCCCGCGATCGCACCGAATTTCGGCGATTTGAACACATCGCGAACTTCCGCCAGACCGATGATCTGCTGTTTCAGCTCCGGAGAGAGCATACCGCTCATTGCCGCTTTCACTTCGTCGATCAGGTTATAGATGACGGAGTAGTAACGCAGATCCAGACCTTCCGCTTCGATCACGCGACGCGCAGAAGCGTCGGCACGAACGTTAAAGCCAACCAGAATCGCGTTGGATGCAGCAGCCAGCGTCGCGTCGGTTTCGGTGATACCACCTACGCCAGAACCTACGATCTTCACTTTCACTTCGTCGGTAGACAGTTTCAGCAGAGAATCGGAGATAGCTTCGACAGAACCCTGAACATCAGCCTTCAGAACGATGTTCACTTCGTGAACTTCGCCTTCGGTCATGTTGGCAAACATGTTTTCCAGTTTGGATTTCTGCTGACGCGCCAGTTTAACTTCGCGGAATTTGCCCTGACGGTACAGTGCCACTTCACGCGCTTTCTTCTCGTCACGCACAACAGTCGCTTCATCACCCGCAGCCGGAACACCGGACAGACCGAGGATTTCTACCGGAATGGACGGACCAGCTTCGGTGACTTCGCGACCCAATTCGTCACGCATCGCACGCACGCGGCCATATTCGAAGCCACACAGCACGATATCGCCTTTATGCAGCGTACCTTCGCGCACCAGCACGGATGCCACCGGACCACGACCTTTATCGAGGAAGGATTCGATAACCACACCGCTCGCCATACCTTTACGTACGGCTTTCAGCTCAAGAACTTCGGCCTGCAACAAGATCGCATCCAGCAGTTCGTCGATACCGGTACCAGCTTTCGCGGAAACGTGTACGAACTGGCTTTCGCCGCCCCACTCTTCCGGAATGATGCCGTACTGAGAGAGTTCGTTTTTAACGCGATCCGGATCGGCTTCAGGCTTATCGATCTTGTTCACGGCAACCACTACCGGCACCTGCGCCGCTTTCGCGTGCTGGATAGCTTCGATAGTTTGCGGCATCACGCCGTCATCGGCAGCAACAACCAGAACCACGATATCCGTCGCCTGAGCACCACGGGCACGCATTGCGGTAAACGCGGCGTGGCCTGGGGTATCCAGGAAGGTGATCATGCCGTTGTCGGTTTCAACGTGGTAAGCACCAATGTGCTGAGTAATGCCGCCCGCTTCGCCAGAGGCCACTTTCGTTGAACGAATGTAGTCCAGCAGAGAGGTTTTACCGTGGTCAACGTGACCCATAATGGTCACAACCGGTGCGCGCGGTTCTGCTGCAGCACCTGTGTCACGGTCGCTCATTACCGCTTCTTCCAGCTCGTTTTCACGACGCAGGATAACTTTATGGCCCATCTCTTCAGCAACCAGTTGCGCAGTTTCCTGGTCAATAACCTGGTTGATGGTCGCCATCGCGCCCAGTTTCATCATCGCTTTGATGACCTGAGAGCCTTTAACCGCCATCTTGTTAGCCAGTTCGCCAACGGTGAGGGTCTCGCCGATCACGACGTCACGGTTAACCGCTTGAGCTGGCTTCTGGAAGCCCTGCTGCAGAGCAGAACCTTTACGCTGACGGCCGCCTTTACCACCACGAACTGCCGCACGTGCTTCTTCACGATCAGCTTTGCTTTCAGCGTGTTTGTTGCCTTTCTTCGGACGCGCTGCTTTCGCTGTGCGGCTGCGACCACGACCGCCTTCAACTTCACGGTCGTTATCATCTTCCGCCTGGCGGGCATGCTGGGAAGTGGTTACATGGTAGTCACCAGTAGTCTCTTCTTCTTCGCTTGCCGGAGCTGCCCAGTTCGCTTCATTTTGTTCAGCCATACGACGAGCTTCTTCCGCTACGCGACGCGCATTTTCTTCCAGTTTACGACGAGCCTCTTCTTCCGCTTTGCGCTTAAGTTCTTGCGCTTCGGATTCACGGCGGGCTTTTTCCGCCTGGGCTGTCCTGGTCATTTCGTCAGATTGTTGGTTGCTCACTTTGCTATTTTCCGCAGCTTCGCGTTTTGCATTTTCAGCATTTTCGCGTTTAGCCTTTTCATCAGCTTCACGTTTCGCACGAGCTTCGGCATCACGTTTGGCTTTTTCCTCGGCTTCGCGCTCAGCGGCTTCCTCTGCTTCACGACGGGCCTTCTCTTCCGCTTCACGCATCGCCTCTTCTTCCGCAGCGAGACGTTCAGCCTCTTGTGGATCGCGTTTTACAAAGGTGCGTTTTTTACGGACTTCGATCTGCACCGATTTACTTTTCCCACCGGTGCCCTGAATACTTAATGTACTGCGCGTCTTGCGCTGCAGAGTCAGCTTGTCAGGCGAAGAACCGTGCTCACGGTTCAAATGCGCTAACAGCGTCTGCTTTTCTTGTGCCGTCACTGAGTCTTCAGCGGACTTGCGGATCCCTGCGTCAGCAAATTGCTGTACCAGGCGGTCCACAGAGGTTTGAATCTCAGCGGCCAGCGTTTTTACGGTTACATCTGTCATGCTGTTCCTTCCTGCTACAGTTTATTACGCTTCGTCGCCAAACCAGCAAATATTACGTGCGGCCATGATGAGCTCACCTGCTTTCTCATCGGTTAACCCTTCGATATCGCTCAGGTCATCCACACCTTGTTCAGCGAGGTCTTCCAGCGTACAAACACCACGAGCAGCCAGTTTGAAAGCCAGTGCGCGATCCAGACCTTCCAGGTTAAGCAGGTCTTCAGCCGGTTCTTTATTACCGAGGCTTTCTTCCTGCGCCAGTGCCAGAGTGGTCAGCGCGTTTTTCGCACGATCACGCAGGGCTTCGACGGTGTCTTCATCCAGACCATCGATTTCCAGCAGCTCTTTGATTGGCACATAGGCCAGTTCTTCCAGCGTAGAGAAACCTTCTTCGACCAGAACGGTGGCGAAATCTTCGTCAATGTCCAGGTAGCGGGTGAAGGTATCAATCGCGGCATGAGCCTCAGCCTGATGCTTGGACTGCAGATCCTCAACGGTCATGACGTTGAGTTCCCAGCCGCTCAGCTGAGACGCGAGGCGCACGTTCTGACCATTACGGCCGATAGCCTGCGCCAGGTTGCCCGCCTCAACGGCGATATCCATGGTGTGTTTATCTTCATCCACCACGATAGAAGCAACGTCAGCCGGTGCCATTGCGTTGATAACGAACTGCGCCGGGTTATCGTCCCACAGCACGATATCAATACGCTCACCGCCAAGTTCCGTCGAAACCGCTTGCACACGCGCACCGCGCATACCCACACAGGCGCCGACCGGATCGATACGCTTGTCGTTCGTCTTCACGGCGATTTTGGCGCGAGAACCCGGATCGCGGGCTGCGGCTTTAATCTCGATAACTTCTTCACCGATTTCCGGCACTTCAATGCGGAACAGTTCAACCAGCATTTCCGGTTTGGAACGGGTCACGAACAGCTGCGCACCACGCGCTTCAGGGCGCACAGCGTACAGCACACCGCGGATGCGGTCGCCCGGACGGAAGTTTTCACGCGGCAGCATATCTTCGCGCAGGATAACGGCTTCAGCGTTGTTGCCGAGATCCAGCGTGATGTTGTCGCGGTTCACTTTCTTCACCACGCCGGTGATGATTTCGCCTTCGTGCTCGCGGAACTGATCGACCACCATTGCGCGCTCAGCTTCACGTACTTTCTGTACGATGACCTGTTTTGCGGTCTGGGTGGTGATGCGGTCAAACGTGACGGATTCAATCTGATCTTCAACATAGTCGTCGAGGTTCAGGCTCTCATCTTCGTAACGCGCTGCTTCGAGGGTGATCTCACGTGTCGGCTGCGTCACTTCTTCAACGATCAGCCAGCGACGGAACGTGTCGAAATCACCGCTTTTACGATCAATGCTTACGCGAACATCGATCTCTTGTTCGTATTTTTTCTTGGTTGCTGTAGCCAGAGCACTTTCCAGCGCTTCAAAGATTTTTTCACGCGGAAGCGACTTTTCGTTAGAAACAGCTTCAACAACAGCCAAAATTTCTTTGTTCATCGGGGGCCTTTCACCTCAAATCCAGACTGTTAAAAGTGGGGGACCAGGTTCGCTTTTTGAATATTGCTCAATGCGAACACTTCATCTTTACCTTCGACCGTAACGGTGATCATCTCGCCATCGACATCTTTAATGATGCCCTGCCACTTACGACGGTTTTGAACCGCCATACGCAGAACCAGCGAGACTTCGTCGCCCTTAAAGCGCGCATAGTGCTCAGCCGTAAACAAAGGACGCTCAAGACCTGGTGAGGAAACCTCCAGGTTGTAAGCCACGGTAATCGGATCTTCAACATCCAGTACCGCACTGACCTGGTGGCTGACATCAGCGCAATCATCAACATTGATGCCATCTTCACTATCAATATAGATGCGCAGTGTAGATGTGCGCCCGCGCACAAACTCGATACCGACCAGTTCATAGCCCAGTGCTTCAACCGGCGCCGTAATCATCTCTGTTAATTTTTGCTCTAATGTGGACAAGTCCACCCCCAAGACATAAAAAAAGGGCGTATAGCCCAGTTATTTCGTACTCAGATAACAAAAAACCCCGATAAATCGGGGCTTTAAATAACTGAACCCTATAGCCGCAACTGCGGCCTGGAGAACCTTCCGTGAGTATTTTTTTCAAATCCAGCTGCGAAGGCGTTAAGTCTTCATAGTATATTTGAAAAAGAACACTTAGGGAAAGTGGTTGCGGGGGCCGGATTTGAACCGACGACCTTCGGGTTATGAGCCCGACGAGCTACCAGGCTGCTCCACCCCGCGCCTGAAACGTGGCAAATTCTACTCGCTTGAGTGCAAATTTGCAAATAATGCTGGGATTTGGTACCGAAGACGGGACGTAAAACCGGGCTGCAGTATATTGATATACATGCCGTTCTGTCAACCGTGGCGCGTTAGCATCCTGTGCCCCTGACGTATGCAATTTTGTTGCGTATTATTTTTAAGCATGTAAACAGCAGTGTTCACCACTATCGCAATGAAAATTGCACTCTTCTCTTCCGGTCATCGTCAAAAGATGATTAAATGAAAACTCACTTATTTTGCATAACCATTCACTAATTGTTCTGGTCGGATGGCACAAAGAGTATGGCGTGGCTGTTAAGTCTCTCACCATCGGTCTATCAAGCAGGGATTTTTTTATGACGACGATTCTCAAGCATCTTCCCGCAGGTCAACGTATCGGCATCGCTTTCTCCGGCGGACTGGACACCAGCGCAGCGCTGCTGTGGATGCGCCAAAAAGGCGCGGTTCCTTATGCATACACTGCGAACCTGGGTCAACCGGACGAGGATGACTATGACGCCATTCCCCGTCGCGCAAAGGAGTACGGTGCGGAAAATGCTCGCCTAATCGACTGCCGTAAACAGCTGGTCGCCGAAGGCATTGCCGCCATCCAGTGCGGCGCTTTTCATAATACGACAGGTGGTCTGACTTATTTTAACACCACGCCGCTGGGCCGCGCGGTAACCGGCACGATGCTGGTTGCGGCAATGAAAGAAGATGGTGTGAATATCTGGGGCGACGGCAGCACCTATAAAGGCAACGATATTGAGCGTTTCTATCGCTACGGCCTGCTGACTAACGCCGAGTTGCAAATCTATAAGCCGTGGCTGGATACCGACTTTATTGATGAACTCGGCGGCCGTCAGGAAATGTCCGAATTCATGGTTGCCTCTGGTTTCGACTACAAAATGTCGGCAGAAAAAGCCTACTCGACTGACTCCAACATGCTGGGCGCTACGCACGAAGCGAAAGATTTAGAGTTCCTCAATTCCAGCGTGAAGATTGTTAACCCAATCATGGGGGTTAAATTCTGGGATGAGAATGTCAAAATCCCGGCGGAAGAAGTTACCGTACGTTTTGAGCGCGGTCATCCGGTTGCGCTGAACGGCAAAACCTTCACTGACGATGTTGAACTGATGCTGGAAGCCAATCGCATCGGTGGCCGTCACGGTCTGGGAATGAGCGATCAGATTGAGAACCGTATTATCGAAGCGAAAAGCCGCGGTATTTACGAAGCCCCGGGGATGGCGTTGCTGCATATCGCTTACGAACGTCTGCTGACCGGTATCCACAACGAAGACACTATTGAGCAATATCACGCCCATGGCCGCCAGCTTGGTCGCTTGCTGTACCAGGGCCGCTGGTTCGATCCGCAAGCATTGATGCTGCGTGACTCCCTGCAACGCTGGGTAGCAAGCGCCATCACGGGTGAAGTCACGCTGGAGCTGCGTCGCGGCAATGATTATTCGATTCTGAATACCGTTTCCGACAATCTGACCTACAAAGCAGAGCGTCTGACGATGGAAAAAGGCGAGTCCGTGTTCTCCCCGGATGACCGTATCGGTCAACTGACGATGCGCAATCTGGATATCACCGATACCCGTGAGAAACTGTTCAACTACGTGCAAACCGGTCTGCTTTCCACCACGGCCGGGAATGGCCTGCCTCAGGTAGAAAACCAGGAAAACAGCGAGAAGAAATAAGTCTCTCTGCATCTTCGTGCCTGCCTTGCAGGCACGATTCTCTGCTTTAAGTTATCGCTTCAGCTTAACAACATTTATCAAGCCGGTTCGCTTTCTCCCGCCAGGATGGGCGTTCCATATCCTCAATAGATATTCGGATCAAAAATCACGCTCACCGCACCGCGATAGGTGTCCGGACGCGTCGACAGCATGGTGTCCACGTCTTTCTGGCGCACCAGAAAATCAATACTGCCGGGTTTATCTGCGCCATAGACTTTGGCGGTGAACTCGTTTTGGTTCGCAGTTTTGCCAATGAAAAGCGGTCTGCCGGTCACCGTGGAGCCGGTCTGCATATCCACCACATTATCCGGCATGTTGATCGTCACCTTCATCGGCACCTGTTGCCCGCTGTTATCGCTGGTAAGCGCGCACTCCTTATCTATCTGATCGGCGCAGTCCAGGAAAACGGTGAACCCACCGGAACTGGAGAGCGTAAACGCGCTTCGCCCCGTCAGTTGCGGCGTCACGCGGGAAACCATCCAGCGTTCCCAGTTGGCCTTCCCCTCATCCTCTGAGCAGATTTTTCCCGATGGGCAGGGTTGCAGGGCAACCGTCTGCGCACCGGCGGCCGGCGTGAGTTTCAGTTCATGGGTCACCGTCAGCGCAAAGTTAATATTCAGCATGGTATCGCTGGCTACATACACATCGCCAAAATCAATGTTACCCCCGGGGCCAATGGTGAGTGGCGCAGTACCTTTATAGATACCGGAACTCATCTTCAGCGGATCTGGCGTATCCAGTTCGTAGGCAATACTCATTTCGTAGAAGCGCGAGGGCTCTGTTCTGTCTATGGTACTGACTTTATAACAAGCGCCCTCTGCTGTGGTGACTCTCCATACAAAAGCCGTCCAGTTGGAGTTTCCCACAAGGGGGCCACTGTTCTGGCAAGGTGAGTTTGGCGAGGAATACGATCCCCCAACCCAGGCGTAATCATTCCCGGCCAATGAGTATCGCCCACTGAAGCCACTGATCCGGAAGGTTACTTGCGCAACTTCGCCGGTCGTTTCGTTAACGACAGGTAGCGTTCTGGCTTTATTACTTAATCCGAAGTAGGGGTTATTTCTCGGTACGTCATTGGCAACAATCGGCTGTTTTAAGCGCAGCTCTAACGGCAACGCAATACCAAAGGAGCCCGCAGGGCAATACGCAGGCCAGGTCGCACAATACCCAGAAACCGGTGTGGTATTAGTGAATGCGCCGTTTTCCGGATTCGTTGCCGACGGAGTAAAACTGGCGCTGATATTCATTTCCGCCGCGACAGCGCAGAAACTTATCACGCATAGCGAAACGGATAAGGCTGCTCGCGTAATGTGGCGTAGTAGGGACATAATATTTCTCTGTAAACATCAAAACGCATAACAGAAGGCGCTGATAAATGGCACTTTCTTAAGCAATTCCAGCCTGGCAGAAATGCGCCAGGTAATTCAGGTTCACGGTTTTGCTTTCCCGGCACTGAAAGGTAGTGCGACGCGTCCGGATACGCTTTTGCGCCGGGAAGCCCTGCGCACCATCACCACCAGATGCGATATTGCGCTTATTTCCCGCCCCCCGCCGCAGCCGCTTTCGTCCTGAATGGCAGCGTCACTTGTTCCGCGAAGACGTGGCTCAGTGAATTCAAAAGATATTCGGGTCAAAAATCACGCTGACCGCACCGCGGTAGGTGTCCGGGCGCGTCGACAGCATGGTGTCCACATCTTTCTGGCGCACCAGGAAATCGATACTGCCGGGTTTATCTGCCCCATAGACTTTGGCGGTGAACTCGTTTTGGTTCGCAGTTTTGCCAATGAAAAGCGGTCTGCCGCTTACCGTGGAGCCGGTCTGCATATCCACCACATTCTCCGGCATGTTGATCGTCACCTTCATCGGCACCTGTTGCCCGCTGTTATCGCTGGTAAGCGCACACTCCTTACCTATCTGATCGGCGCAGTCCAGGAACACGGTGAACCCACCGGAACTGGAGAGCGTAAACGCGCTTCGCCCGGTCAGTTGCGGCGTCACGCGGGAAACCATCCAGCGTTCCCAGTTGGCCTTCCCCTCATCCTCTGAGCAGATCTTTCCCGATGGACAGGGTTGCAGGGCGACCGTCTGCGCACCGGTGGCCGGAGTCAGTTTCAGTTCATGGTTTACAGAGAGGGTAAAGTTGAGATCTAACTGATTGTCGGAAGTCTTAAAATTATCACCGAAATCAATATCTCCACCGGAACCCACGCTAAGAGATAGGGTTCCTGTATAGGTGCCGGATGCCATTTTCAGCGGATCAGGTGTGACTAACTCATACCCTAAGCTGGTCAAGTCAATATAATAAGGCTCGTCCGTCAGGTTGATCCTGGCTGTTTTATAGCAGGCAGAATCACTGGCTGGCCATTTCCACATAAATAGATAAGCGGTATAGCTAATCCAGCCCACGCCCGAATAACCGCAGGGTGCGGGAGCATATACAAAACTACTGCCGTTCCACGTAGATTGATGCTGGCTGACGGGCCAGTCTGCTCGCGTATGGTATCTTGCAGAAAAAGCGTTAACCCTGAAACCAAGCGTCACCGACGAGCCCGTTTGCTGATTCACCACCGTGATATTGCGCATTGCGCCCGGCATTTTAAAGTACATTCCCATTCTGGGATCAGAATTAGCCGTAAACCCGGCCGTCGCCAGAGAGGCCGTTATGCCGCCCATTGAGATACTGACCATTCCGGTACCGGCACATTCCCCAGGCAAAATTGAACAATATCCACTCTGTGACGTGGTATTCGTGAAGGTGTTTTTTTCCGGGTTTTCCAGCGATGGCACAAACTCTGCCGTAATGTGCATTGTCGCCGCCGATAAGGCGAAGCTCACAAGAAGCAGGCATGCAGCCAGCAACTGTGAAAGCACGCGTGTAAATGGAAGATTCATTTTTTTCACTCGATCTGCGCCGTCGCGTAAATTCAAAAGATATTCGGATCAAAAATCACGCTGACCGCAGCGCGATAGGTGTCCGGGCGCGTCGACAGCATGGTGTCCACATCTTTCTGGCGCACCAGGAAATCGATACTGCCGGGTTTATCTGCCCCATAGACTTTGGCGGTGAACTCGTTTTGGTTCGCAGTTTTGCCAATGAAAAGCGGTCTGCCGGTCACCGTGGAGCCGGTCTGCATATCCACCACATTATCCGGCATGTTGATCGTCACCTTCATCGGCACCTGTTGCCCGCTGTTATCGCTGGTAAGCGCACACTCCTTACCTATCTGATCGGCGCAGTCCAGGAACACGGTGAACCCACCGGAACTGGAGAGCGTAAACGCGCTTCGCCCGGTCAGTTGCGGCGTTACGCGGGAAACCATCCAGCGTTCCCAGTTGGCCTTCCCCTCATCCTCTGAGCAGATCTTTCCCGATGGACAGGGTTGCAGGGCAACCGTCTGCGCACCAGCGGCTGGCGTGAGTTTCAGTTCATGGGTCACTGTCAGCGCAAAGTTGATATTCAGCACGGTATCGTTAGCTTCATACACATCGCCAAAATCGATGTTGCCACCGGGGCCAACAGTGAGCGATGCGGTGCCTTTATAGATACCTGAACTCATCTTCAGCGGATCCGGCGTATCCAGTTCGTAGGCAATACTCATGTTGTAAAAGCGGGACGGCTCGGTTCTGTCTATGTTACTGATTTTATAACAAGCTCCATCCGCAGAGGTTACCTTCCATATAAAGCTATAATAAACGTTGTCCCCTACACTGGGTCCGCCATACTGGCAAGGGGGGTTGGGGTACATAAATGATCCGCCAACCCATGTTGTACTGGGGGTGGGTGGGGAATATCTTGCACTGAAGCCACTGATTCGGAAGGTCACTTGCGCAATTTCGCCGGTCGTTTCGTTAACAACAGGTAGCGTTCTGGCCTTATTACTTAACCCGAAGTAGGGGTTATTTCTTGGTATGTCATTAGCCATAATCGGCTTTTTCAACGTCAGCTCTAACGGCAACGCAATACCAAATGCACCCGGCGGGCAATACACAGGCCAGGTCGCACAATACCCCGAAAGCGGTGTGGTATTGGTGAATGCGCCGTTTTCCGGATTCGTTGCTGACGGAGTAAAACTGGCGCTGATATTCATTTCCGCCGCGACAGCGCAGAAACTTATCACGCATAGCGAAACGGATAAGGCTGCTCGCGTAATGTGGCGTAGTAGGGACATCATATTTCTCTGTAAACATCAAAACGCATAACAGAAGGCGCTGATAAATGGCACTTTTTTATGCAATTCAAGTCTGGCGAAAATGCGCCAGGTAATTCAGGTTCACGGTTTTGCTTTCCCGGCCCTGAAAGGCAGTGCGACGCGTCCGGATACGCTTTTGCGCCGGGGATCCCTGCACACCATCACCACCAGATGCGTTACCGCGCCTATTTTCCGCGCCCCGCCGCAGCCGCTTTCGTCCTGAATGGCAGCGTCACTTGTTCCGCGAAGAAGTGGCTCAGTGAATTCAAAAGATATTCGGATCAAAAATCACGCTCACCGCACCGCGATAGGTATCCGGACGCGTCGACAGCATGGTGTCCACATCTTTCTGGCGCACCAGAAAATCGATACTGCCGGGCTCATTTGTGCCGTAGGTTTTTGCAGTGAAATAGTTCTGCCCTGCGCTTTTGCCAATCAAAAGTGGCCTGCCGCTTACCCTTGAACCGGTCTGCATATCCACCACCTTTTCCGGCAGATTTATCATCACTTTCATCGGCACCTGTTGCCCGCTGTTATCGCTGGTGAGCGCGCACTCTTTACCTGTCTGATCGGCGCAGTCGAGGAAAACCGTAAAGCTCCCCGAGCTTGTCAGGTTAAAATTGCTCCTGCCGGTCAGCTGGGGCGTGATGCGGGTAACCATCCAGCGTTCCCAGTTGGCCTCCCCTTCGTCAGCGGTACAAATTTTTCCGGCCGCACAGGGCTGCAGAGAGACTGACTGGTTTTCCGGGGTGGTGGTGAGCTTCAGCTCGTGGTTTACGCTCAGGGAAAAGTGAAGGTTTAACTGATTGTCGGAAGCCTGAAAGTTATCACCGAAATCAATATCGCCGCCGGGGCCCACCGTCAGGGATAAGGTGCCTTCATAAAGCCCTGAAGTTAATTTCAGCGGCTCCGGTGTTTGCAGCTCATACATGATGCTGGTGTCATTAATTAAGTAAGGCTCACCCGTCAGCGGTATTTTTGCCACTTTATAACAGGCCACATTTTCGGCTGGCCATTGCCACATAAAACGAAAATATCTGGTTGAATAAACCCCTACACCGGAATAGGAGCACGGTGCAGGGGCATAAACAAAGTTTCCCCATCCTGTGGGGCTTCCTGACCAGGCGGTATTATGATCTTCTAACGTCCAGTCATTATGCGTATTTAACGTTGCACCGAATCCCCTCACCCTGAAGCGGACAGAGGTTTCGGAACCATCCTCGCGGTTGATTAACGTGGTATTCCGCCATGCGCCCGGCATTTTGAAATAGACGCCCATTCGGGGATCCGAATCGACCGTGAAGCCAGCCGTTGCCAGCGACGCGGTTATCCCGCCCATGGAAATACTGAATGTTTTTAGATCAACGCATTGGCCCGGATAAATCGTACAGTACCCACCCGCGGGCGTGGTGTTAGTGAAAGTGTTATTTTCCGGATTTTCCAGCGATGGCGTAAATGACGCGGTAATCTCCATCGTGGCAGCCATCACCGTTGCGCTACCGGCAAGTAGCGCCATCCCCGTAAATAAGCTCAGTGCAATCTGTTTCATTTCGTTGCACCTGAACCGACCTGCTGGCATTTAAGCGCGCTGATAAACTGCACTCTCTTATTGGGATCCAACCCGGCTGGAATTTCGCAGTGCAGTTCTGGCTCGCCATTTTCTGCCGGAACCGTTAACTGGCGATTTGTAACACCGGAGTCCAGCGTCAATACCCCTTCCGCATTCACCATGGCCTGCGCGACATCGCTTTTGACGTAGCGGTTTTTAATCAGCTGGCCTTGTGCATTCTGCAGCATACTAATCAGGGTTAAGGTCTTCACTGTTTTGATGTTCACATACTGAACGCTACCGCGGTTCATCTGGATAGTCTGGCGCTCCGGGAACACCTGCACACTGTCGCCACCGGGGGCGCTAAACTGGATATCGCTTCTTTTCCAGAGCTCCGCCGGCAAAATATTGCGGCCTGGTTTCAGACGCAGTTCGCTCATATTGCCCGTTGCGAGGATACGGGTGTTTTTATCGTCAGCATCCATATCCACAATCACCGCAGACTGCATGCCACTGTTGTTGCCATTGACGGACGCGACCTTACCGCCGCCCATAACCAGCACCTGGCTTAGGTTCGCGCCTGCAATATTCGTTTTGCTCCGCATACTGTGCTGCGCGTAGAAGTTACCGTTTATCCAGGGGGTATCCACTGCGCCATTGCCATTCAACGTAGTATCCGCAGCACTCAAGGAAACACCGCCGCCTAAGTTGCGCAACGTCCCTTTATCTTTTGGTTCCCATTGATACTGCAGGCTGGAATAACTCTGATCCTGTTCCAGGCCGGTGCTCAAAGATACCGAATGTTCTTCGGAGGGAGACAAGGCGATCGACACGCTAAAAGAGACACCCCGATCGCGGCGATCATTATCAAAGCCCGGACGGTCATAAGCGCTCATGCGGAAAGTGGTACTGCGATCAAAGAGGCGTGTTTGCGTACTCCACGAAACATCCGCCGCGGTTCCTTTACGCCAGGGGGTATCAATATATTGCGTATTGAGAATCAGCGAAGAGCCTCCCGGCAATCGGGACGACAAAGAGGCACCCCACGTTTGACCTGCCTGACGGGTACGAACGCGCCTTCCATAAACATCGCTAAGCGTAGAACGCCAGTAAAGGCTGGCGGAACCGCCCGCATATAAGTTGCGGTAATAGCGGAGATCTGTGTCCTGATTCGCTTGATATTGCGAATTACCCAGCGTGTACTGCGCAAAAAAGCGATCGTCTTGCGAAAGCGTAATGTTGGTGCGCATCCGCAGACGACGCTCTTTAAGAGACATCGCGCCGGAAAGTCCAACGGTCGCCAGGGGATTGACCAGCCATTCCATACCCGCGCCAGCCGCAAAGGGATTCTTATCCTCCGCGCTCACATCGCCACTTGCCAGCGCGCGACGTTGGCCGCCCCAGAGATTCATACGCCAGCGTTTGTCAGGGTTATTCCAACCCTGCGCCTTAAAAATCTGCGCTTCCTGAGTATCAACTACCTGGCCATTTTCGATAATTTTGATCGTAATATCATAAATACCAAGCGGCAGAGGGCGGGTATCCAGCGCCTGTACGCCCGCCTGTAATTGCTGGGTACGGATCATTTGGCCATTGCGCCAGACTTCAGCAACGGACTGATTGCGCCCCGTCACATAGACAGGCCACGCGCTTACACTGTCGGTGGTTGCGAGCAAGGCGTCCGATGTTCCCCACATGCCGCCAATAACAGTATCATTGCCAAACCCCGCGGTCTGGACGTTGCCGTTATCGCTGTCAGGAGTAAACACACCCAGACGCAAAAAGCTGCCTTTAAACTCTTTTTGGGTGAAAAGCTGATAGAGGCTGTAATTCCTGTACTGATACTCACCGTCAGTGCCTGAAGACTGGAACGCCGCTTGTTGACTCCAGCCGCCCAGTGAAGAGGTTAAAGATGAGTTAATCCCCCAACTGCGCATTGAAGCCGTGTCGGTGATTGAGAGGCTGTTATTCATAATCAACCCGGTCGGTGCGTCATCTGGCACTGACAAATAACGGCTGACGACCTGGCTGGTTTCATAATTAGCGGTGTAAAGTTTTAACGCGGAGTTATCAAGAGAATAAACAACCTGCATGAGTCCGGACGGGCAAGACTCTGTGCATTTACCTATGGCAACACCCTTCTGAAGAAAATCAGACCAGACTGCATTTGTTGCGGGATCACTATTTGGCTGCTCATCAATAACTCGCAGGAGTTTAATATCTCCATTTTCCCGCAGAGAAATACTGGCATCGAAAATATAGTTGTCGTTCAGATATACCTGAACGACAACTTCAGAATTATAAAAATACCGCTTAAAATCTTCTGGCAGCCCTTTCATATTTGCAGCAAGTTGCATATCACCAGCCGAAACAACGAATGGAACAGCAACAAGAAGTATTAATGATATTTTCATAATATTTTTATAATGAACTTATAGGGTATAAACGGAAATAAACGTTACGGATTAACTAGCGCTTCCTCAAACATCATCGCTACCTGGCCGGTAAAATCACCCTGCACAGTAAGAGCTTTAGAGTCAGACTGGCTAATGCGCAAAGTAGTACGGCCGCCAGCTTTTGCTGTGGTATCGTCAACAACGGTTTTCGCCGTATCGCTCAGTTCAACACCGTTAAATTCAACTTTCAGAGGAATAATATCGGTACCGTTTGACAGAATAGCGTCACCATTAGAATCGGTATTCATCAATGTTGCCTGAATTCCGCCAGAAACGTTCTTATACTGGAACTGTTTTTCAAATGCTTTTAATTTGGACGTTGTAATATCATACTCAATTTCTTGAGCCTGATTAATCCATCCGCTTTCTACAGGTTCAACCTGAAAGTCATCGCTAGGAACATGAGCGAAAACATCGATATTGTAACTTTGTTGGTTTGCGGCCATCGCCGTTGTGCTGCCTAATACAGATAAAGACAGAACACCACCAAAGAGACAAGCTTTTGCAATTTTATTAGTCAACATGGAAAATCCTTTCAATTTAAAGAATACAACACTGCTTATTTGCAACTTACTTCTTAATACTAGAAACGTAGTTTCTTTTGGTTTTCCCCTTCAATAAGGGTGAAAAGAGTACTGCGCCCTTTCTGTTTATCTACTACCTTCGTTTTACCAGGCAGGATGAAAAGACGCGTAGCGCTATTACACCCTGTACCAGACGAGGTGCAATTGCGGATATTCTCCAGAACAATCGTGGCGGTGCCTTTGTTTGTTACTTTAATTCCCGCCGGTGAAGACGATTCAATTTGCGTATTAAAAACAGGCTTTGTAGGCAAAACGATCACTAATGTGCCGTAGCCAGATAAAACATTCAGACCTGCGTTCAATGCTTTTTTACGATATTCATCGACTTCTTTATTATTTAATCCGAAGCCATCATCAGTTTTTGGCAGAACCGGAACAAACCTTACTCGATAATATTTTTCAACCGAGCGATCGCCTGGCCACATAAATCTTGCGGCCTGGAATCCGCCAGGCGGGATAATCATTCTGAGCGGGGTGACAATAAGTCTGTCTTTCTGTAAAGAATTACCCGCAATCTCTTTTACCGGTGCTTCTTTAACTTTCCCGCTTTTATCAATATTTACTTCCAGTAGATCGATGCGGACAAAAGCCGTGGATGTCCCGGTATTATAAATACGTTTAGAAATAGACTGCTTATCAGGCGTCAGTGTGTCATACATGCTTCCAATCCCTATTTCAGGGAGAGCGAAGGCCGCAGACATCTTAAGTCCGAATATAAGAGCCAGAGAAACAGATGAAATCTTTCTTAATAAGGAAACGCAACACATATTCAGTATCCAGACAACGCTAAAAACGAGGCAACGATAATCACGCCTCGAAATTAAAGCAACCGAACACATGCAGATTAATAAATTATTAAAAACCGAATCTTGATCAATTTCACTCCTCAGACCAGTAATTGCTATTTTTGAGGTGATATATGCCGATGATTTATAAGATTAATATGTTTTTAATGTGCCTCCTGACTTGTCCTTTAACCAGCCTTTGCTAAAACATGGAGGCTAGCGCCTTGCACAGCACGAGTTTCCTGCATTAATCATTGAATTAATAAGCGTGGAAGAAAATTGCCACCAGATATACCCAGAAAGGGTTAGAAGTTTAAGGATAGAAGTTGGCGATTTGGCGATTTGGCGATTTGGCGTTTTGGCGTTTTGGCGTTTTGGCGTTTTGGCGTTTTGGCGTTTTGGCGTTTTGGCGTTTTGGCG